>NZ_JBITEN010000019.1:0-173037 GCF_044455165.1 Streptomyces sp. NPDC051315 | reverse complement strand
CTTTTGGCACGCTGTTGAGTTCTCAAGGAACGGACGCTTCCTTTGTACTCACCCGAGAGACTCTCTCGCGGCTTTCCTCCGGGCGCTTCCCTTCGGTCTTGCGTTTCCAACCCTACCAGGGATTTTCCGTCCCTCTGACCACCCTCCCGCAGACATGCAGAAGATGATCCAAAGATTAGGATCCGGTGAGTTGGTTGCCGCTTGGTCAAGCGCGCTCGTCGCGTCGCTCACCCTCAAGCAGGAGTACGACTGTACACCGGGGCGCGGAGCCGGTGCAAATCCCTTAGGGTAGTGGTCTAGACCACGGACGGACTCTCGTGCGGAACCGGCACTTCATCTGACATACCCTGCTGCACAGTGCGCCGTCCGGGACTGGCAGTGACGGCCCATATACATCTCCACCCCTGGGAGGCTTCCCATGACCACCGTGACGTCCCCGCTGGCAGGACGCGCCATCGGACTGGCCTCAGTGCCGGATCCGGTCTTCTCCGGGGCCATGGTCGGCCCGGGTACGGCGATCGACCCGGTGCGTGAGCCTTCCGAGGCTGTCGCACCTGTGGACGGAGTCATCGTCTCCCTCCATCCCCACGCCTTCGTGGTGGTCGACGCCCATGGCCATGGGGTGCTCACGCACCTCGGTATCGACACCGTGCAGCTCAACGGCGAGGGCTTCGAGCTCCTCGTCAACAAGGGCGACACCGTGACGCGAGGACAGGGCATCGTGCGCTGGAACCCGGTAGCGGTGGAAGAAGCCGGCAAATCGGCGATCTGCCCGGTCGTCGCTCTGGAAGCCACCGCCGACGCCCTCGCCGAGCTGCGCGAAGACGGCGACGTCAAGACGGGCGACGTCCTCTTTTCCTGGCACTGAGCCAAAGTCGCCACGGGGCGGCACTCAGCACAACCACCGCGGCGGCGGGACCCGCCGCACTACCGGAGACGGGTGAGATGGAGACAACGCTGCGAGGCGTCGGCGTAAGCCACGGGGTGGCGATCGGCGAGGTTCGACACATGGGGACGGCGGTGCTCGAACCGCCCGCCAAGCAGATCCCGGCCGAGGACGCGGAGCGTGAGCAGGGGCGCGCCCGCAAGGCCGTGGATGCTGTGGCAGCCGACCTGACCGCGCGCGGCAATCTGGCCGGCGGCGAAGCCCAGGCGGTGCTCGAGGCGCAGGCCATGATGGCTCAGGACCCTGAGCTGATGGCGGACGTGGACCGGCGTATCGCCGTGGGGAGCACGGCCGAGCGTGCCGTGTACGACGCGTTTGCCGCCTACCGCGAGCTGCTCGCAGGTGCCGGGGAGTACCTCGCGGGTCGCGTGGCCGACCTCGACGATGTGCGGAATCGTATCGTCGCCCGTCTGCTGGGCGTTCCGATGCCGGGTGTCCCGGACAGTGACGAGCCGTACGTGCTCGTCGCCCGGGACCTGGCTCCGGCCGACACCGCTCTGCTGGATCCGACGCTCGTGCTCGGGTTCGTCACCGAGGAAGGCGGGCCGACGAGCCACAGCGCGATTCTGGCGCGGGCGCTGGGTGTGCCGGCCGTCGTGGCGCTGCCCGGTGCCGGTGAGCTCGTCGAGGGCACCGTGATCGCCGTGGACGGCAGCACCGGCGAGATCTTCGTCAACCCGAGCGACGACAAGAAGGCACAGCTCGAGGCCGCGGCCGCGGAGCGCAAAGCGGCGCTCGCCGCCTCGACCGGGCCGGGCGTCACCGCCGACGGTCACAAGGTGCCGCTGCTGGCGAACGTCGGCGGGCCCACCGACGTGCCGGCCGCCGTCGAGGCGGGCGCCGAGGGTGTCGGTCTGTTCCGTACCGAGTTCCTCTTCCTCGACGACAGCAGGAACGCGCCGTCCGAGGAGAAGCAGGTCGAGGCCTATCGGCAGGTGCTCGAGGCGTTCCCCGAGGGGCGGGTCGTCGTGCGCGTGCTGGACGCGGGTGCGGACAAACCGCTGGACTTCCTGACCCCCTCCGACGAGCCGAACCCGGCGCTGGGCGTGCGTGGTCTGCGGACGCTGCTGGACCACCCGGAGATTCTGCGCACCCAGCTGACGGCGCTGGCGAAGGCGGCCGAGGGCCTGCCGGTCTACCTCGAGGTGATGGCCCCGATGGTGGCCGACCGCGCCGATGCCAGGGCGTTCGCGGACGCATGCAGGGCGGCGGGGCTGCGGGCGAAGTTCGGGGCGATGGTCGAGATCCCGTCGGCCGCGCTGCGGGCCCGCTCGATCCTGCAGGAGGTCGAGTTCCTTTCGCTGGGCACGAACGACCTCGCGCAGTACACCTTCGCCGCCGACCGTCAGGTGGGTGCGGTGTCCCGCCTGCAGGATCCGTGGCAGCCCGCGCTGCTCGACCTGGTGGCGTTGTCCGCCGAGGCGGCGAAGGCCGAGGGCAAGAGCTGTGGTGTGTGTGGCGAGGCTGCGTCCGACCCGCTGCTCGCGTGTGTGCTGACCGGTCTGGGGGTCACCTCCCTGTCCATGGGTTCGGCGTCGATTCCCTACGTCCGGGCGACGCTGGCGAAGTACACGTTGGCGCAGTGCGAGCGGGCGGCTGCGGCCGCGCGCGCGACTGACAGTGCCGAGGAAGCGCGGAGCGCGGCGCAGGCCGTGCTGTCCGGTGAGTAGGGGGAGTCGGGCCGAGTCGGCGTTCGGCTGGTGAACAGGGGCGCTCCGCCTTCGGGTGGGGCGCCCCTTGTCGTGGTCAGTGGTCAGTTCAGTGGTGGTGGCCCGGCGTCGGACCTTGCCGTTCTTCCTGGCCCAGGTCGGGGGGCGCGCAGTAGTCGACGTTGGACTCGGGTGAGATCAGGTCTCCGGACTCGACGTCGGTGCAGTAGGCGTCGAAGACCTCGCCGGCCGTCAGGGGTTCGAGGCCGTCACCGCGCAGCCGCCATCCGTAGATCCGGTCGGGGGCGCCTGGGGCGCTGGTGCGCATGACCAGGCCGCCCGGGCTCTGGGTGGCGAGGCCGAGTGCGAGGACGGTGGTGAACTCGAGGGCCTCGGCCTCGTCGAGTGGAGTGGTGCCGTTCGGCGCCTGGTCGGCGTGGAGGACGGCGACGAGGGTTTCCGGTGTCCCCGTGACGCTGCAGACGAGGTGCCGGTTGCCCGGTGGCGCGGTGTCGAGGATGCGGAGGAGGAGGTCCGAGGCGCGTGCGAAGGCGGCGCGGCCAAGGTCCTCTCCGCAGGTCGCGCAGGCGCCGAGGCGGGCCAGGAGAGTGGCCGCGTACTCCCAGGTCGCCTGCCGGACGGCTTCGTCGACGAGGGCGGGGACGAGGTCGGCCAGCGGCTGGCCCTCGTAGGGAAGGGTGGGGCCGGTCGTCGCGAGTTCCGCGGTGAAGCGGGTGCGATGGGCCGGGACGTCGGGGTCGAGGCCCTTGGCGGTGCAGAACTCGGCGTACTCCTGGGGATCGAACAGGGCCACCGTCGTGTGGATGCCCTGGAGGGCGCGGGTCTTGAGGAGGTCCTCGACCTGTTGGAGGTAGGTGGCGTGGTCATCGAAGGTGAAGCTGCGGTAGCGCCGCATGGCACGGAAGTCGTGTTCGTCGGTGAGCAGGCCGATGGTGCCGGCGATTTCACGGCGCAGAACGCGTCGCATGGTCTGGGGGTCGGTGTGTGCCATGGTTCCCCCTGTGTGCACAGTCGATCAATGCTCACTCACAGTAATCGACGGCACTGACAGCGGGTCCCGGGCGGGCCGGTCCCACACCGGATGATGGGCGAAACGCACAGGTCAGGACGGTGGTTTCGTCGCGGCCGGCCCTCCGCGGGATGCAATGGTGATCGTCGCCGTGACGGCGAGTGGCGTCGTCAGGCCCGCTTGCGCGCGAGGTCCTCGTAGAAGTGCAGGAGGTCGAGGTTGTCGATGGAGCCGGGGTTGACCGCCTTCTCCAGGGGAGTGCCCTGCAGGAGGCGTTTGACCGGGACCTCGATGCGTTTCCCGGTGAGGGTGTGCGGGACTCCGGGCACCTCGATGATCTCGTCGGGGACGTGGCGGGGGGAGAGCTGTTCGCGGATGGTCTGTTTGATGCGGTTGAGGAGCGCCTCGTCGAGAGCGGCTCCCGGTGCGAGGTGGACGAAGAGGGGCATCCAGTAGCCGCCGTCGGGCTGTTCGATGCCGATGACCAGGGATTCCTTGATTTCGGGGAGTCGCTCGACGGCTTCGTAGATGTCGGCCGAGCCCATGCGTACGCCCTGGCGGTTGAGCGTCGAGTCGGAGCGGCCGTGGATGACGACGGAGCCGCGCGAGGTGACGGTGATCCAGTCGCCGTGGCGCCAGACGCCGGGGTAGGTGTCGAAGTAGCTGTCGTGGTAGCGGCTGCCGTCGGGGTCGTTCCAGAAGTGGACCGGCATGGACGGCATGGGGTTGATGACGACCAGTTCGCCGACCTCGTCGATGACGGGACGGCCGGCGGGGTCCCAGGACTGCAGGTCGGTGCCGAGGCAGGGGGCCTGGAGCTCGCCGGTGTACACGGGAAGGGTCGGGACGGCTCCGGCGAAGCAGGAGCACACGTCCGTGCCGCCGCTGACGGAGGCGATCCACAGGTCGTCCCGGACCTCGTCGTGCAGCCAGCGGAACCCGTCGGGCGGGAGCGGGGAGCCGGTGGTCGCGACGCACCGCACCGTGGAGAGGTCGAAGTCGCGGGAGGGGTGGACGTCGGCCTTGCGGCAGGCCATGACGTAGGCCGCGGAGGTGCCGTAGAGGGTGGCCCCGGTGCGTTCGGCGACGCGCCACTGGGCGGCCGTGTCGGGGTATCCGGGGCTGCCGTCGTAGAGAACGACGGTGGTGCCGGTCAGGAGGCCGGAGACGAGGAAGTTCCACATCATCCAGCCGGTCGAGGTGTACCAGAAGAAACGATCCTCGGGGCCCAGGTCGCAGTGCAGCCCCAGCTGCTTGAGGTGTTCGACCAGGATGCCGCCCTGGGACTGGACGATGGCCTTGGGCAGGCCCGTCGTGCCGGAGGAGTAGAGCACCCACAGGGGGTGGTCGAAGGGCACCTGCTCGAAGACGGGGTCCTCGTCCGCGGCCGTCAGGGCCGACCACTCCAGGGCCCCTTCGGGCGCCTCGGTGTCCAGGAGGGGGATGTGGACCACCGCGCGCAGGGTGGGCAGCTCCCGGCGCAGTTCGGCGACGACGTCGCGGCGGTCGTGCTCCTTGCCGCCGTAGCGGTAGCCGTCGACGGTGAACAGGACGACGGGTTCGACCTGCTGGAAGCGGTCGAGGACGCTGCGGGCACCGAAGTCGGGGGCGCAGGAGGTCCAGACGCCGCCCACGGCCGCGGTGGCCAGGAGAGCGACGACGGACTGCGGGATGTTCGGGAGGTAGCCGCTGACCCGGTCACCGGGGCGGACGCCGAGGGCGCGCAGCTCGGTGGCGAGGGAGCCGACCTGGCGGCGCAGCTCGGACCAGGTCACCGGGCGCGGTTCCTGGGTCTCGTCGACATACAGGAGGGCCGGTTCGTCCGCGCGGGTGGCACTGGCGCGCAGGGCGTGCTCGGCGTAGTTGAGCGTCGCCTCGGGGAACCACTGGGCGCCGGGCATGGAGCGGTCGCCCAGCACGCGCGCGTAGGGCGTGGAGAACCGTACGTCGAACCACTCGGTGACGGCTTTCCAGAACGTCTCCAGTTCGTCGACGGACCAGCGGTGCAGGGCCGGATAGCCGCCTTCGGACGGGGCTCCGTGGTGTTCGGCCGCCCAGGAGTGGAACCTGGTGACCTGGGCCTGGGCGATGCGCTGGGGGTCGGGCCGCCAGAGCGGCTCGGGGTTCACGGTCGACATGGGGCGGCTCCCGGACTGTGCGCGTCGTGTGCGTCGTCCGCGCACGTGCTGGGTTGTGCGCGTGACGCGGCTGACACGGACGATGCCATGTGATCGACTTGTACACCAGGGTGTGCCCCACACAGTCCATGTCGTGAAGATGTGGTCCCGCCACGGGTGAACGGCAGTTGAACGACACGCGCGCGTGAGGCGGTCAGTGGCAGGGTGAGCAGCATGGACGGTCGTGACCTGGTGCGTTCGATGAGAGTGGTCGGTTCTGCGGGGGCGGCCCAGGGGTTGCGTACCGTACGGGCCGCGTGGCGCAGGCGGCGCGCCGACGCCACCGGGCTGCCGGCGCGGGGCGGCGAGCGGGCGCGGGTGCCGGGGCAGATGCAGGAGGTGGAGCCGGGGCCCGGTGGGGGGACGGTCCGGTTCAGCCGCTCGGAGCTGCGGATCCAGGTCGCCGTGAACGGAGCGGTGTTCTGGGGCTGGGACGGGGCCGGGCCCGAGCCGTCGTACGCGCTGGCCGGGCGCTGTCCGGAGGCGGATCCGCGGGCGGTGCTGGAGCCGGACAAGGACGGTGGGTGGCGGGTCGTCGCCGAGCGGGTGACGGTCGTGGTCTCGCGGCACGGGGCGATCGAGGTGCGCACGCCGGGAGGCGTGACGGTGCGGCGTGAGCAGCCGCCCCGGTGGTGGGAGCCGCAGGGCGGCGGCCCGGGGCGCTGGATGCAGCGGTCGGAGGTGGCGGCGGACGCCCGTTTCTTCGGGCTCGGCGGGCGGGCGTCGGGGCCGCGTCTGCGTGACGGGACGTACCGGCTGTGGAACACGGATCCGGGGCGCCCGTTCGGCCGTGGGGACGATCCTCTGTACCTGACGATGCCGGTGCAGGTGGTGGTGGCCGACGCGACCACGCACCTGGTGTTCCACGACACCACCTGGGACGGCACGGTGACCCTGCGGGAGGGTGAGGAGGGGGCCGGTTCCGGGCACGACCGGGCCGGGACGTCGACGCTGCGGATGGACGGTGGCTCCCTGCGCTGCTGGGTGATGGTGGGCACTCCCGCGCGCGTGCTGCTCGCGTGGGCCTCGCTCACCGGGGCGCCGGCACTGCCGCCCGGGTGGGCGCTCGGTCATCACCACGCGCGCTGGGGCTTCGGGAGCGAGCAGGAGGTGCGGCGCGTCGTGGCGGGCTACCAGGAGCGCGCTCTGCCGCTCGACGCGGTCCATCTGGACATCGACCACCTCGACGGCCACCAGGTGTTCACCGTCGATCAGGAGCGCTTTCCCAAGCTGCCGGTGTTCGCCGACGAGCTGCGGCGGGACGGGATCCGTCTGGTGTCGATCGTCGATCCGGGGGTGAAGGCCGCGCCGGGCAACGCGGTCTACGACAGCGGGGTCGCCGAGGACGTCTTCGTGCGGGACGCGTCCGGGCGGGTCGTCGAGGGCGTGGTCCGGCCCGGCGAGGCGGTCTACCCGGACTTCACCGACGCGCGCGTGCGGACCTGGTGGGGAGGCCTCTACGCGGAGCGGCTCGCCCAGGGGTTCTCCGGGTTCTGGCACGACATGAACGAGCCGACGTCGTTCACCGCCTTCGGGGAGTCGACGCTCCCCCGGTCGGCCCGGCACGCCCTGGACGGGCGGGGCGGCGATCACCGCGAGGCGCACAACGTCTACGGGCTGTGCATGGCGCAGGCCGGTCATGAGGGGCTGAGGAACCTGTTGCCGGAGGAGCGGCCGTTCGTCTTCTCCCGCTCGGGCTGGGTCGGCCTTCAACGGTATGGCGGCGCGTGGTCCGGCGACGTCGCCACGGGCTGGCCCGGTCTGCGGGCGTCGCTGTCGCTGGTCCTGGGGCTCGGGTTGTGCGGGGTGCCGTACTCGGGACCGGACGTGGGCGGTTTCGACGGCAGTCCCTCTCCCGAGCTGTATCTGCGGTGGTTCCAGCTGGGTGCGTATCTGCCGCTGTTCCGGACGCACGCGGGTCCGCGGGCGGGACGCAGGGAGCCGTGGGAGTTCGGGACCGAGGTGCTGGAGCACGCGCGTGTGGCGCTCGTCGAACGCAGGCGGCTGCTGCCGTACTTCATGACACTGGCGCATCTGGCCCGGCGTACGGGGGCTCCCTATGTGCGTCCGGTGTGGTGGGGAGCGCCCGAGGACCGGGCGCTGCGGGACTGTGAGGACGCTTTTCTGCTGGGTGACTGTCTTCTGGTGGCGCCGGTGCTCGACCCGGGCGCGGACCGGCGGGCGGTGCAGTTGCCGAGGGGGCTCTGGTACGACACGGCGACGGGGAAGGCCTACGAGGGGCCGGGGCAGGTTCTCGTCGACGCTCCGCTGGCGCGCATTCCGGTGCTCGCGCGCGCGGGTGCCGTCATACCGGTGCGAGGGGAGGACGGCGGGCTGGAACTGGAGGTGTGGGCGCCGGCCCGGGGACGGACCGGGGGCGGCCTGGTGGTGCAGGACGCCGGTGACGGCTGGGACGAGCCGGAGATCGAGCGGTACGTCGTCCGTTGGAAGGGCGGTCGGAGGGTCGTCGTCGAGCGGGAGGGTGAGGACGGCGTGCGCGAGCCGTCCCACCCTGTCCGCGTGCGCGGGCTCGGTGGGCCCTCTCAGACGTAGCGGCCCTCGAAGAACGCCCGCACGGCGAGCGTGTGCAGCGGGAAGGCCAGCTCCTCCGGCCTGCGCAGAAGGTGCCAGCCCTCGGTCTCGTCCGTGGTGGCGGACGCCGGCAGCTGCTCCGCGGGGCGTTCCGGCAGGAGACCGAAGAGGAGGAGGTGGCCGTCGGGGGAGCTCATGGCGTCCGCGAGGCGTACGTCGCGGCTCGCGGCGTCGATGCCCGTCTCCTCCTTGAGTTCACGGACGACGGCCTGGCGCCAGTCCTCACGGTCGTCGATGTACCCGCCGGGCAGGGCGATGCCCCCGCGCGCGGGGCCGATGGTTCGGGTGATGACGACCAGGGCGGTGCCCTTCGTGTCGTACACGGGCTGGAGCGCGATCGCGACCGGCAGCGGGTTGCGGTAGGCCACGGTGGCGCAGGCCGGGCAGGTGCGGGGCCAGCCGGTGACGCCCTCCCCGTAGGGCGCTCCGCAGCTCGAACAGTGGGAGCCGCGCGGGGAGTTGGAAGTGGAGTGATGAGTTTCGGACACGCGGCGGACTGTATCCGATCATATGAGGGCGTCGCGCGTGGGTGTCCGCGACGCCTTCGCGAGCGACTTGGCGGAGACGGGGAAGTCGAAGTAGGTGTCCGGGTACGGCTCGGGCTTGAAGGTGTAGTGCCACCACTCCTCGGCGAGGTTGACGAAGCCGAACTCCTCGAGGGTGTCCTTGAGGAGCAGCCGGTTGGCGCGTTGCTCGCCCTGGACGCGCGGGTCGAGGGTGTGGCTGAGGGTGTCGAAGCAGTCGAAACCGGTGCCCATGTCGACGGAGTTGTCCGGGAATCGTTCATCCTGCGGCGCGTAGCACGGCACGAGCACTTCACCGGGGACGTAGGGCCTGCTCGGTCGTGCCGGGAGCCTCACAAGCGTGAGGTCGAGGGTCGAGCCGCGGCTGTGACCGGATTTCTCGGCGATGTAACCATCCGCGAACAGACGGGACTTGTCGACGTCGGGGTAGAACTCGCCTTTCATCGCCTCGTCGTCGAGATCCTGCGCCCAGCGGACGAAGTGGTTCACGGCGCGCTGCGGCCGGTAGCAGTCGTACACCTTGAGCGTGTATCCCTGGCGCAAGAGCTTCGTCTGCGCCTTGTGGAGGGCTTCGGCGGCCGGGCGCGTGAGGATGCACAGCGGCCGGCGGTAGCCGTCGATGCGGGTGCCGACGAAGTTGTGCGGGGTGAAGTAGCGCATCTCCTGGAGGATCGTCGGGTCCACGGTCCTCAGGGCGACGAAGTCCGCCGGGGCCTCGGGGTCGGTGTGGGCCCGCGCGGTGGTGGAGGCGGCGGTCACGGTCAGCAGGGCGGCGATCACGGTGACGGCACCGCGTACAGCGCTGGAGAGTCGTGTCATGTCTCCTGCGTCTATCAGGGCGGGGTTCCGTGGGGGAAGCGATCGCATGCGATCCGGACCTGGTACGCGGCGCCTGCCCCTTTTGCCGTACGCGTGACACACTTCTGACGCTCCGTCAGATATCGCTGCCGAGGAGGGCCCGTGTCACATACACGCATACCCGTGGTCGCCGGGTGGTTCACCGGGGACGGGGACGACTTCAGGCTGCTCGGGACGCGCTGCTCGGCCTGCGGATCGGTCTTCTTCCCCCGCGAGGACACGCGCTGCCGCCGTCCGGACTGCGGAAGCGGCGATTTGGTGGAGGTCCCGCTCTCGCGTCGGGGGCGCGTGTGGTCGTACACGGACACCCGGTACCGGCCTCCGTCACCCTACGTGAGCGACCCGGAACTTCCGTGGCAGCCGTACGCGTTGATCGCTGTGGAGCTGGAGTCCGAGCGGATGGTGGTGCTGGGACAGGCGGTTCCCGGGGTCACCGTCGCCGATCTGACGGTGGGCATGGAGGTGGAGGTCGTCCCCGGAGTGCTCCACGAGGACGCGGAGGCGACCTGGACGACCTGGCACTGGCGGCCGACGGGGGTGAGGGGATGACGGCGGACGTGGCGGTGCTCGGCGTGGGGATGCACCCCTGGGGCAAGTGGGGGCGCGGCTTCGTCGAGTACGGCGTGGCGGCGGCGCGTGCGGCGCTGGCCGACGCCGGTGTGGACTGGCGGGAGGTCGGTGCGGTCGTCGGCGCGGACACGGTGCGTGGCGGCTATCCGGGGTATGTGGCCGGGGCGACGTTCGCGAAGGCGCTGGGCTGGCAGGGGGCCAGGGTGACGAGTGTGTACGCGGCGTGCGCGTCGGGGGCCCAGGCGATCGACGCGGCGCGGACGCAGATTCTCGCGGGACTGTCGGACGTGGTGCTGGTGGTGGGGGCCGACGCCGCGCCCAAGGGTTTCTTCCGCCCCGCCGGTGGGGACCGGCCGGACGACCCCGACTGGCTGCGGTTCCGGGTGCTCGGCGCGACCAATCCGGCGTACTTCGGGCTGTACGCGCGTCGGCGCATGGCGGTGCACGGGGACACGCCGGACGACTTCGCCCGGGTCAAGGTGAAGAACGCCGCGATGGGGGCGCTCAATCCGAACGCGCGCTACCGCGCGCGGGTCACCGCCGACGAGGTCGCCGCGTCCGCGGTGGTGGCCGATCCGCTGCGGCTGCTGGACATCTGCGCCACCTCGGACGGCGGGGCGGCGGTGGTGCTGTCCAGCATGGAGTTCGCGCGGCGCCACGGGGCAGCGGATCCGGTACGGATCCGGGCGGTGGCCACCGTCACGCCCCGTTACCCCCGTACGGTGCTGGACCTGCCGGACATCGCGACCGACTCGGCGAGGGCGGTGGAGCCGGCCGACGAGACCTTCAGGGCGTCGATCGCCGCGGCCGCCTACGAGGAGGCGGGCGTCGGACCCGAGGATCTGTCCCTGGCCGAGGTCTACGACCTGTCCACGGCACTGGAGTTGCAGTGGTACGAGGACCTGGCGCTGTGCGGCGAGGGCGAGGGGGCCAAGCTGTTGCGGGACGGCGTGACGGCGCCGGGCGGCCGCATACCGGTGAACCCGAGCGGTGGGCTGGCCTCGTTCGGCGAGGCGGTGCCGGCCCAGGCGATCGCCCAGGTCTGCGAGGTGACGTGGCAGCTGAGGGGGCAGGCGGGCGACCGTCAGGTCAGCGGCGCGCGCGTGGGCCTCACGGCGAACCAGGGACTCTTCGGGCATGGTTCGGCGGTGGTCGCCGTGCGGTGAGGGAGAGACGGGAGGCCCCGAAACACGTGGGCACCTCACACAGACGCCGCTCGCGGCCGACCGCCCGCCCACCAGGACCTTCTGACGCTCTGTGATCACTCGGGAATCCTGCGTGAACGTCTCATGAACTGCGCCTGGGCGCACGCCCGCGGCGCCATCATGCTCCCGTGCACTCCTGGACGGATACTCTCCGCTTCGCCTTCCAGCCGGTGGTCAACCTGGCCACCGGAGGTGTGGCAGGACTGGAGTTACTCGCCCGACCGGAAACCGGCGACGTGCTGGCGCAGGCCCGGCGGGATGCCGAACTCGACGGTCGGCTGGCTGTGTTGGCGGTGCGGGCCGCCGCGCGCAGGGAGACGCTGCTGCCCCTGCACGTGAACGTGTTCGCCGGGACCCTGGCCGACCTCGGCGGTCTGACCCCGCTGCACGACGCCGTGCGGGAGGCGGGGCGGCTGCCGTGGGAGGTGACGCTCGACGTCGTCCCGCCGTACACCCACGTGCCGCACCGCGCGCTGCTGGAGGCGCTGGCCGCGCTGCGGGAGCAGGGCTTCCGGATCAGTGCGGACGGCGTCGGGGACGGGGACGTACCGCTGCGGCTGCTCACGGACATCGCGCCGGACCTGGTGAAGCTCGACGCGTCCCTGCTGGCGCGACCGGCGGCGGTACGGGCGATGCGGACGCTGTGCGACGAACTGGGAGCCCTGCTGGCGGTCGAGGGTGTGGAGACCGAACTGCAGTGCGCTGCGGCGCGGTCGGCGGGTGCGCAGCTCGCCCAGGGGCAGCTGTTCGCACCCCCGGCCCGGCTGCCCGCGGCCGACGTGTACGTGCCGCCGCGTTCCCCCGGGACGGTGTCGGCGCCCCGGTCGGGGCCCTCGGTGCGGGAGTTCGTCCGGCCGGCCGCGCTGCTGCCGGCCGGTGCCTCCGCCGGTCAGGTGCGGGCGCTGCTGACCGGGTCGCCGGACGTGTCCGGGGTACTGCTGGTGGACCGGGCGGGCGTTCCCGTCCGGTCCGTGCACCGCTCGCGGTTCCTGCTGTCGATGTCGGGACGTTACGGACACGCCCTGTACGCCGACCGGCCGGCCGCAAAACTCGGTGATCCGCCGCGGACGGTGGGCGTCGACGCGACGGCGTGGGAGGTGCTGGACGTGGTCGCCGTCGGCGGCCGGAGCCGTACCTCCGACGACGTGGCCGTCGTCGACCACCACGGGCGGTGCGTGGGTGTCGTCCGGCTCGGCGACCTGGTGCGGGCGCTGGCCGAGACGCGGATCGAGGAGGCGGCGGGGCTCAATCCGCTGACGCGGCTGCCCGGTTCCGACGCGATCACCGGCGAGGTGGACCGGCGGATCGCGGACGCGCGGACGTTCGCGCTGAGCTGGCTGGACGTCGATCACTTCAAGCAGGTCAACGACGGGGCCGGCTTCGCGGCCGGGGACGAGCTGATCCGCTCGGTGGGACGAGCGTTGCGGACCGCGGCGTCGGGGAGCACCTACGTGGGGCACATCGGCGGGGACGACTTCCTGGTCCTGGCCGATCCGGAAGGCCTGGAACAGCTGGCCGCCGCGATGCTGGACGCACCGTGGTCGGCGGGCGGACGCCCGGTCACACTGTCGCTGGCGACGGTCCTGTGCCCGCCGGGCAGCGTGACGGACCATCGCCAGGCGGCGGCCTGCCTGGCGCCGCTGAAGAAGGCCGCGAAGGCCTTGCACGGGGCCAGTTGGGTGCTGGGGCGAGCGGGTCTGCCGGGGCACGAGGTACGGCGGGGGTCGCTTCCGGTGGGGGCTGCGGGGCCGGGAGTGGTGGGGGTGGAGCCGGGGGTGGGCTGAGGGGTCGGCGCGCCGGCCCCGGGGACCCCCGTGCGGACGCCGACCACCCCGCCGGCCCGCCCCGCCTTCCCCAACGGTTGCCGTCCTCCTCCTTGACGCTCCCTGGACGCCGGTGAACACTTCCCGGTGTCAGCCGACATCGCCGCAGATTCGCGGCGTACCAGGCACGGCGCCGCATGGGCTCCCCGTTCCAAGGCCCACTCCCCCACGGGCGATTCGGCTACGACGGCACGCTCGTCACGGACGCAGGGCGGGGCGCGGGACCTCCCTGCCTTGGCCGAAGCAGCCATGGGAACCGCACCCGCACGGAGCACCGGGGCCGATCGCCCCGGGCCCGGCCTAGGAGCCGCCATGAGCAACGGAGATGTATTCGTCGGCGAGGTCATCGGAACCGCGATCCTCATCCTGTTCGGCGCGGGCGTCTGCGCCGCCGTCACCCTCAGGTACTCCAAGGCGCGGGCGTCGGGGTGGATCGTGATCGCCTTCGGGTGGGGGTTCGGGGTGCTGGCGGGGGCGTACACCGCCGCCCCGCTGTCCGGTGGGCATCTCAATCCGGCGGTCACGCTCGGGATCGCCGTCGACACGGGCGCGTGGGGCAAGGTCTGGGTCTATCTGCTGGGCCAGTTCATCGGCGCGATGCTCGGCGCCGTCCTCGCGTACCTGGTGTACCTCGCGCAGTTCCAGGCGAACGTACGCGAGAGGGGCACAACGGACGGAACGGCCGAGGAACCGACGCCGACCCTCGGCATCTTCTCCACCATCCCCGAGATCCGGAACCCGGTCGCCAACCTGATCACGGAGATCATCGCGACCGTCGCGCTCGTCCTGCCGATCCTCGCCTTCGGACTGACCAGGGGGCTCGGGCAGTCCGGCACGCTCGTGCTGATCGTGTCCCTGCTCGTCGTCGGCATCGGCCTCTCCCTCGGCGGGCCCACCGGGTACGCCATCAACCCGGCGCGTGACCTCGGGCCACGCATCGTCCACACCCTCCTGCCCATCCCGAACAAGGGAACCTCCGACTGGGGTTACGCCTGGATCCCGGTCGTCGGCCCGCTGATCGGCGGAGTACTCGCCGGCCTCCTCTACAACGCGGCGTTCTGAGCAGCGTCAGAGCAGCGCAGCATCCGAGCAGCCTTCTGAACCCAGCCCAAGGGGTAGCCATGACGGACAACTCCGAGAAGTACGTCGCCGCGATCGACCAGGGCACCACCTCGAGCCGCTGCATCATCTTCGACCGGGGCGGCGCGATCGTCGCCGTCGACCAGCGTGAGCACCGCCAGATCTTTCCCAAGCCCGGCTGGGTGGAGCACGACGCCACGGAGATCTGGTCCAAGGTGCAGGCGGTGGTCGCCGGGGCGATGGCCAAGGCCGGGCTGCGCGCGGAGCAGATCAGCGCGCTGGGCATCACCAACCAGCGTGAGACGACCGTGCTGTGGGACCGCGCCACGGGCAAACCCGTGCACAACGCGATCGTGTGGCAGGACACCCGCACGGCAGCGCTCTGCAACGAACTGGGCGGCGCCGACGGCCAGGACCGTTTCCGCGAGCAGACCGGGCTGCCGCTGGCCAGCTACTTCTCCGGGCCCAAGGCGGCCTGGCTGCTCGACAACGTGCCCGGGCTCAGGGACCGTGCCGAGCGCGGGGAGATCGCCTTCGGCACCATCGACTCCTGGCTCATCTGGAACCTCACAGGTGGTGTCGACGGCGGCCGTCACGTGACCGACGTGACCAACGCCGCGCGCACCATGCTGATGAACCTGGAGACACTCCAGTGGGACGCGTCCATCCTGTCCGCGATGAACGTGCCCGAGGCCGTGCTGCCGGAGATCAGGTCCTGCGCCGAGGTGTACGGCACCGCGGTGGGCCGGCTGTCGGGAGTACCGGTCGCCTCGGCGCTGGGCGACCAGCAGGCGGCGGTGTTCGGTCAGGCCTGCTACGACGTGGGGACGGCGAAGAACACGTACGGGACGGGCAGCTTCCTGCTGCTGAACACCGGTGACCGGCCGGTGCCGTCGAAGAGCGGACTGCTGACGACGATGGGCTACAAGCTCGGCGGGGAGGCACCGGTCTACTGCCTGGAGGGTTCGATCGCCGTAACGGGCGCGCTCGTGCAGTGGTTCCGGGACCAGCTCGGCATCATCCGTACGGCTGACGAGATCGAGACCCTGGCGGCCGGTGTCGACGACAACGGCGGCGCGTACATCGTGCCCGCCTTCTCCGGGCTGTTCGCGCCCTACTGGCGGTCCGACGCGCGCGGTGTCGTCACCGGGCTCACCCGGTACGTCACCAAGGCGCATCTCGCCCGGGCGGTGCTGGAGGCGACGAGCTGGCAGACACGGGAGGTCGTGGACGCCATGTACCAGGACTCGGGGGTGCGGATCACGACCCTGAAGGTGGACGGCGGCATGACGAGGAACAACCTCCTCATGCAGCACCAGGCCGATGTCCTGGGGGTACCCGTGATCCGGCCCCGGGTCTCGGAGACGACCTGCCTGGGCGCGGCGTACGCGGCGGGACTGGCCACCGGCGTGTGGAACGGCCTCGACGAGCTGAAGGCGCACTGGCGCAAGGACGCCGAGTGGACGCCGTCGATGGAGGCGTCGGTACGGGACCGTGAGTACCGCAACTGGCGCAGGGCCGTGGAGAAGAGCTTCGGGTGGACGGAGGACGGCGAGGGCCAGTAACACGCGCGTGCGTCCTCGGTGAGCCGCGGCCCGTACCCCTGTCGGCGGGGGTACGGGCCGTGCCCGTGTCTCAGGTGGTGACGGTCCGGCGACGGTCGGCGCCGTACTCCATCGCGTGCTGGACGACGCCCACCAGGACCTCCTTGACCGAGCCGCGGTCGCGGGCGTCGCACAGCAGCACGGGTACGTCGTCGTCGAGGTCGAGCGCCCGGCGGACGTCCTCCGCCGGGTAACGGGCCGCGCCCTCGAAGCAGTTGACGCCGACGAGGAAGGGTATGGAGCGGCGCTCGAAGTAGTCGACGGCGGCGAAGCAGTCCTCCAGGCGGCGGGTGTCGGCGAGCACGACGGCGCCCAGCGCACCCTCCGACAGCTCGTCCCACATGAACCAGAACCGCTCCTGACCGGGCGTCCCGAACAGGTACAGCACCAGGTCCTCGCGCAGGGTGATGCGCCCGAAGTCCATGGCGACGGTCGTGGTGTGCTTGCGTTCGACGCCGGTGGTGTCGTCGACCGGGCGGCCCGCCTCGGTGAGGAACTCCTCGGTACGCAGCGGCCTGATCTCACTGACGGCACCGACGAGGGTGGTCTTGCCCACGCCGAAGCCGCCGGCCACCAGGATCTTGAGCGTGACGGGCTCGACCGGGGGCTTGCCGCGCTCAGAACGCCCGAAGATCATCGATCACTTCTCCTGCTAGATGGGGGCTCGTGGGGCGGTGGGCCGTAGCCTCCGCCGCCGGGGGTTTCGATGACGAGGACGTCGCCGGGGCCGACGTCCACGGAGTCGCTGCCGCCGAGTTCGACGACGGTGCCGTCCGCGCGTTCCACCCGGTTGGCGCCCAGCGCGCCGGGTGCGCCGCCGGCCATGCCGTACGGGGGCACTCTGCGGTGCTGGGACAGCGTGGAGACGGTCATGGGTTCCAGGAACCGGATGCGGCGCACCGCGCCGTCGCCGCCGCGCCACCGTCCGGCTCCGCCGCTGCCGTGCCGGACGGCGAACTCCTCGAGCCGCACGGGCAGCCGCCACTCCAGGACCTCGGGGTCCGTCAGACGGGAGTTGGTCATGTGGGTCTGGACGACGCTCGCGCCGGGATGGCCGTCGCCGGCACCGGATCCTGAGGCGACGGTTTCGTAGTACTGGTGGCGTTCGTTGCCGAAGGTCACGTTGTTCATCGTGCCGGAGCCCTCGGCCTGGACGCCGAGTGCCGCGTAGAGGGCGCCGGTGATCGCCTGGGAGGTCTCGACGTTGCCGGCGACGACGGCGGCGGGTGGTTCGGGGGCGAGCAGGGAGCCGCGCGGCACGATGATCCTCAAGGGGCGCAGGCAGCCGTCGTTGAGCGGGATGTCGTCGGCGACCAGAGTGCGGAAGACGTAGAGGACGGCCGCGTTGACGACGGCGTAGGGGGCGTTGAAGTTCGTCGCCAGTTGGGGCGAGGTGCCGGTGAAGTCGATGGCCGCGGAGCGGTTGTCGCGGTCCACGCGCACGCGTACCCGGATGACGGCGCCCGCGTCGGTCTCGTAGGCGTACTCGCCGTCGTCGAGGGCGTCGATGACGCGGCGCACGGCCTCCTCGGCGTTGTCCTGGACGTGCCTCATGTAGGCCTGTACGACGTCGAGCCCGAAGTCGTCGATCATGCGGGTGACTTCGTCGACGCCCTTCTGGTTGGCGGCGATCTGGGCGCGCAGGTCGGCGAGGTTGGTCCGCGGGTTGCGGGAGGGGTGCGGCGCCTCGGTGAGCAGGCGGAGGGTCTCCTCGTCGCGGAAGCGGCCGTTCTCGGCGAGGAGCCAGTTGTCGAAGAGGACGCCCTCCTCGTCGATGGTGCGGCTGTTCGCCGGCATGGAGCCGGGGGCGATGCCTCCGATCTCCGCGTGGTGGCCTCGGGAGGCGACGTAGAAGAGGACGCCCCGGTCACTCTTCGTGTCTGCCGGGTCCTCGGTGTCGAAGACCGGGGTGATCACGGTGACGTCCGGGAGGTGGGTGCCGCCGTGGTACGGGTCGTTGACGGCGTACGTGTCGCCGGGCCGCATCCCGGAGCCGCGGCGACGGATGACCTCTTTGACGCTGGTTCCCATGGAGCCCAGGTGGACGGGGATGTGCGGGGCGTTGGCCACCAGGTTTCCGTCGGGATCGAAGAGGGCGCAGGAGAAGTCGAGGCGCTCCTTGATGTTGACCGACTGGGCCGTCGACTCCAGCCGGGCGCCCATCTGTTCGGCGATGGACATGAAGAGGTTGTTGAAGACCTCGAGGAGAACGGGGTCGGCTTTCGTGTCGAGATCGGAACTCTGCGTAATCGCCGCGCGTTCCATGAGCAGATGCCCGTCGTGGGTCGTCGCGGCCCGCCAGCCGTCGTCGACGACGGTCGTCGTGCCGGCCTCGGTGATGATCGCGGGGCCGGTGACGGTTTCGCCGGGAGGCAGGTCCTCCCGGCGGTGCAGGGGGACGTCGCGCCAGGTGCCGCCGGTGTGGAGGCGGACAGTGCGCGGGGCGGCGGTGCGGCCTTCGTACGGGGCGAGGGCGGAGAGATCGGGGGGTTCGGTGATGCCGGTGGCTTGGACGGAGAGTGCTTCGACGACGATCGGGCGGTCGAGGACGAAGGAGTACGTGGAGCGATGACGTTCTTCGAAGGCGTGTCTCATCGCGGCGGGCTCGGTCAGCTCGACGGTGAGGGGGGTGTCGGTGCCGTCGTAGCGGAGCTGGGCGCGGCGCGTGACCTGGATGCGGTCGTCGGCGATGTCCTCGGCGAGGAGTTCGGCGCGGGCCGCCGCCTCGAGGTCGTCCGCCGTCTTGCGGATCCCGGCCATGGAGGCGGCTTCCAGCGGAGCCTCGACGGACTGTTCGCGCATGGCCGTGGTGTCGGCGAGGCCGATGCCGAGCGCGGACAGGACGCCGGCCATGGGAGGTACGAGGACGGTGCGGATACCGAGCGAGTCGGCGACCATGCACGCGTGCTGCCCGCCGGCGCCGCCGAAGGTGGTGAGGGCGTAGCGGGTGACGTCGTGGCCCTTCTGGACGGAGATCCGCTTCACGGCGTTGGCGATGTTGGCCACGGCGATCTGGAGGAATCCCTCGGCGACCTGCTCCGGCGTGCGGTCGTCGCCGGTCCTCTCGCCGATCTCGCGCGCGAGGGCCGTGAAGCGGTCACGGACGAGGGTGTCGTCGAGGGGTTGGTCGCCGTGCGGGCCGAAGACCGGGGGGAAGTGGGCTGGCTGGATGCGCCCGAGCATCACGTTCGCGTCGGTGACGGCGAGCGGGCCGCCGCCTCGGTAGCAGGCCGGTCCGGGGTCCGCGCCGGCCGAGTCCGGTCCCACGCGGTAGCGGGAGCCGTCGAAGTGGAGGACGGAGCCTCCCCCCGCGGCCACGGTGTGGATGTCCAGCATCGGGGCGCGCAGGCGGACGCCCGCGACCAGGCTGGTGAAGACGCGTTCGTACGCGCCCGCGAAGTGGGAGACGTCGGTGGACGTGCCGCCCATGTCGAAGCCGATGACGCGGTCGAAGCCGGCGAGCTGGGACATACGGGCCATGCCCACGATGCCGCCCGCGGGCCCGGACAGGATGGCGTCCTTCCCGCGGAACTGGTGCGCCTCGGCGAGTCCTCCGTTGGACTGCATGAACATGAGCCGTACGCCGTGGAGCTCGTCGGCGACCTGCCGGACGTAGCGGTGCAACACGGGCGACAGGTAGGCGTCGATGACGGCGGTGTCCCCGCGCGGTACGAGTTTCATGAGCGGGCTGACCTCACTGGACAGCGAGATCTGCGGGAAGCCGATGCGGGCGGCCAGCCGGCCCACCTGCTGTTCGTGGGCGGGGTGGAGGTGGCTGTGGAGGCAGACGACAGCCACGGCACGGATGCCGTCGTCGTACGCCTGCCGCAGCGGCCCGGTGAGGCCGGCGAGGTCGGGGGCGCGCAGGACGGTGCCGTCGGCGGCGATGCGCTCGTCGACCTCCACGACCCGCTCGTACAGCAGCTCGGGGAGGTCGATGCGGCGGGCGAAGATGTGGGGGCGGTTCTGGTAGGCGATGCGCAGGGCGTCGCGGAAGCCGCGGGTGATGACGAGGAGGGTGCGCTCGCCCTCGCGCTCCAGAAGGGCGTTGGTGGCCACGGTCGTGCCCATGCGGACGGACTCGACGGGGTCCTGGGCGTCTCCCAGCAGGGCGCGGACGCCGGCGACGGCCGCGTCGGCGTACCGCGCCGGGTTGTCGGACAGCAGCTTGTGGGTGAGCAGCCGACCGTCGGGACGGCGCGCGACGATGTCGGTGAAGGTACCGCCCCGGTCCACCCAGAACTGCCAGCCGCTCACGTCCTCACCCCGCTTCCGCGCTGCTCACAGCGCCCGGAGGCCGTTGATCACGTCGCGCAGAATACTCTCGTCCGGCAGTTCGGCCGGGGGTACGGGCCGGTTCACATGGACGAATCGCGCGTCCACCAGATCTCCGACGAGGACCCGGACCACGCCGATGGGCAGATCGAGTTCGGCTGCCAGCTCGGCGACCGACTGCGGCGCGTCACTGCACAGGTCCACGATGATCACGTGTTCCGGGGACAGCGAGGCGTCGGTTTCCGGGTCCTCCGCGTGGGGCTCGGCGACGACCACCGCGATCAGGTCGAGACGGTGCTGGACCGCGCTGGTCGTACGACCGCGCGTCATGGCGTACGGACGGACCACCGGTCCGGCCTCGTCGTCGAACCAGTGGCTGCTTGCCTGACCCTCTGTGCTCATGCCATCCCACTACCCGCCGGACGGCAGATCGGTGCGCGGCGCGGTGGCCAGATGCACGCCGACCCGCTTCACGAGGAGCGTCATCTCGTACGCCACCTGTCCGACGTCCGAGTCGGCGTCCGCGAGGACGGCGAGGCAGCTGCCGTCACCGGCGGCGGTGACGAACAGGAAGGCCTCGTCGAGTTCGACGACGGTCTGGCGGACGCTGCCGGCCTCGAAGTGGCGGCCGACGCCCTTGGCGAGGCTGTGGAAGCCGGAGGCGACGGCGGCCAGGTGCTCGCTGTCCTCCCGGGTCAGGTCCTTGGAGACTCCCGTGGGCAGGCCGTCGCCGGAGAGCACGACGGCCTTGCGGATGCTGGCAACGCGGTCGACGAGTTCGTCGAGGAGCCAGTTCAGTTCGCCGTTGTCGGTCGTGGTGTGGCCGATCGCCTTCGGTGCGGTCATCGACCGTCCCCCTTATTCGTTCCTTGTGGTGCTGTGCCGCGGTGGGCGTCTTCGCCCGCGGCGTTCTCCGCGCGGCCGCGCTGCCAGCCACGCTGGAGCGAGGCCATGCGGCTGCGGACTTCGTCGGCGTCCCGGTCGGCCGGGTCCGTGTGGTCCTCCCTGCGCGGTTCCGGGCCCTGCCGTAGTTGCGGGGCCAGGTTCGCCTGCCGTACGCGCCGGGGCAGGGGGCCTGTGCCGGAGCCCGGGTCATGAGGCTCGGTTCCGGGGTTCCGGGCGGAGTCCCGGGGGCTGCCCGGAGCCGCGTCCGCGGGGCGGTGGGGCGCGTGGGCCGGGCGCTCGGCCGACTCGTCCGGGCCGGTCGGCAGGGCCGCGGCCGACCGGGACCGCCGGGGAAGGGCGGGTGGCTGGGACGGCTCGTCCGTGCCGCGGCCGGGGTACTCGGCCGCGCCGGTGTTCCGCGGGATGTGGGCCGTCGCGCCTCGCCTGCGGGACGGCAGGGGCGCCGGGGTGTCGTCGTCCGCCCGGCGTGCCCCGTGCCGCGACGGGAAGTCGTCGCCGGACGTGTGGCGGGTCCGCTGATCGGTCACCGGGCGGCCGTGGGAACTGACCAGTTTGGGGGTCCGGCGGCCTGGCAGGGGCACGGGGGCCGTCGGGTCGCCGGGGGCGGCCCGGTCCCGTTCGCCGCGGGGGTCGGGGAGCCGGCGGTGCGGCTCGACGGTACGGGCGGCCGGCTCCTCCTCCGCACGGGTGAGCGAGCGGCGAGGGCGGAACAGACCGCCTCGGTCGTCGTCCTCGTCCTCCAGCGGGGCCGGGAAGTCGCCGAGCGCGTCCAGGTCGACGGGGGCGTCCAGCTCGATTGGTCCGTCCAGCAGTGCGGCGGGGACTCCGGGGAGTTGCGCCGGGCTGTGGGAGAGCGCGGACCTGCGGTTCTCCGCGGGATCGCTCTCCTTTGCGGGACGGGGGCGGTCGAGGCGGAAGCCGATGCCGTTCGTGTCGGGGACATCGTCGGTGAGCAGCGCGTCGGGGATGAAGATGACGGCGGTCGTACCCCCGTAGGGGGACGGTTGCAGGGAGACCCGGACGTTCTGCCGTTGGGCGAGCCGGCTGACC
Source organism: Streptomyces sp. NPDC051315 (assembly GCF_044455165.1). Classification (NCBI taxonomy): domain Bacteria; kingdom Bacillati; phylum Actinomycetota; class Actinomycetes; order Kitasatosporales; family Streptomycetaceae; genus Streptomyces; species Streptomyces sp. NPDC051315. The sequence continues at coordinate 150,748 of NZ_JBITEN010000019.1, read as the reverse complement.
ACGAACAGCCCGAGCCGGTCGGTGTCGGACAGCTCGAACTCGGGGGTCTCGGCGAGCCGGAGGTTGGCGTCGAGGAGCGCTTCGGGTGCCATGCCGAGGCCGCGGTCGTGGATCTCCAGGGTGAACCCGTTGGCGACCCGGTCGCCCAGGACCTGGACGGCGGTGTGCGGCGGGGAGAACACCGTGGCGTTCTCCAGGAGCTCGGCCACGAGGTGGGTGAGGTCGGCGACGGCCGGTCCGGTGACGGCGACGCGCGGCAGGCGGCGGACCTCTATGCGCTCGTAGTCCTCCACTTCGGCGACGGCGGCACGGACGATGTCCATGAGCTGGATGGGCTTGCGCCACTGCCGGGAGGGTGCGGCACCGGAGAGGATCACCAGGCCCTCGGCGTGCCGGCGCATACGGGTGGTGAGGTGGTCGAGCCGGAAGAGGTCGGCGAGTTCCTCGGTGTCCTCGGTGCGACGCTCCATGGTGTCCAGCAGGGTGAGCTGCTTGTGCAGCAGCACCTGGCTGCGGCGGGCGAGGTTGACGAAGACCTCGGAGACGCCGGCGCGCAGTTCGGCCTGTTTGACGGCGGCCTCGACGGCGGCGCGCTGGAGGGTGTTGAGGGCCTGGCCGACCTCGCCGATCTCGTTCTTGTCGTACTCGAGGCGCGGGACCTCGGTCTCGACGTCGACCTGCTCGCCCGCGGAGAGGCGGCGCATCACGCTGGGGAGCCGGACGCCGGACGCCTCGTGGGCCTCCAGTCGCAGCTGGCGCAGGTCCCGGATGAGGCCGCGGCCGATGCGCACGGACAGGACGAGGGAGACGAGCAGCGCGATCAGTCCGAGCACACCGGCGACGACCGCCTTGACGATGACCTCGACCGCCACCGGACGGACACGGTCCTGGTAACGGTCATTCGCCTGCTCGTCGAGGGTGCCGAGTTCGTCGAGGACGTTCGCGGCCGTGGTGTCCCAGGTCCGGGCGGTGACACCGCGAGGCATGTCACCGGGCGTGGTGGAGACGACGGCCTGCTCGGCCGTGCGCAGGGGGGCGGTGGTGGCGTTCTTCCAAAAGCTCTCGTAGCGTTCACGCTCCGCGACGGGCAGTTGGGCGAGGCTGATGTCGTAAACCACTTCCCGCTGCGCCTCGAGGTCGGAGACGTCGCGTATCTCCTCGCGGCTGAGCCGGCCCACGACCAGGGCGGATCCGAGCAGGGCGTCCTCCTGGGAGAGGAGTTCGCGGGCGCGGGCGACGCTGACGAGGGCCCGGTACTGCTTGTCCATCTCCACGCTGTCGACCACGTCCAGCTTGGCCAGCAGGGTGTAGCAGGGCTCGATCAGCCGGTTGTAGAGGTCCAGGGCCTGCGCCCGGGTCACGGTGCCTTCCTCGACGCTGCGGCGCAGGGAGTCGAGGCCGTCGAAGGCGTCGAGCACCGCGGTCAGGCCCTCGCCGTCGTCCAAGTCCAGTACGTCGCGTACGTCGGGGTCCTTGGCGTTCCTGCGGATCTCCGCGAGGGCCTCGTCCGTGGCGGTCCGGGTGCGGCCCAGCGCGGAGAGCGCGTCGGAGGCGCGGGGGTCGGCGAGGTAGACCAGGGTCTGGCGGCGTTCCTGCTGGACGACGCGGACGGTGTCCTCTATGGGGTAGCCGATCTTCTCCACGAGGTGCGACACGGTGAACAGGCGGTTCGCCTCACGCCCCGTGAGCACCGTGGCGAAGCCCCAGATGGCGGTCAGGGACACCAGCGGCACGAGAAGCAGCGCCACGATCTTCCGGCGGATCGACTTCCCGCGAAAGCGCATGGCCTCCCCCAGCTCGAACCCCCACCGGCAGGGGGTACGCATGTGCGTCAACAAACGTCGCGAGCCTACTACCGACGAAAAGTTAACTCGAAGAGGCGTCTGGAAGCAGACGGTCCGTATCGGCTTCGGTACGGGGGGAGTTGTCCGGTCATTGCGGGAGATTGCCTCCCCGGAATCGTACTCCCGGAGGCTGCCGCACCGGGTCGCAGTCATGGGCGAGTTGGCCAGAATTTTTCGAAAACAGGGAATCTTCGAGGTGTGTTGTTCGTCCTAGTCATTGGGAGTTGGGGGCGGAATCGGCCACAGGAGCCGCATGCCGCACCTGGGCGGCGTAAAAGAGCGCAAGCCGGGCAGCCACTGGGGAACCGGTTCTTCGAGCCGGAGGCAAGCGGTCTGCCGGCGGTGGGGAGTGACACGTTGATGGGCACGGCGGAGCGGCGCGAGGCGCCCGAGGACGGCACGGCAGCGCGCGGTACGGCGCTGCGGGAGCGTGAGACACCCGCGGCACCGGATCGCGACATACCGGCGAACGGGCGCGGAGGTGAGGACGGGCGCGGTCGCCCGGCGGCCGCGGGGACCGCCGGTGACAAGTCCGAGGGCATCGGGCGAGCGGGCGCGGGCGACAGCGGTGGTGCGGGCAGCCGCGTGGCAGAGGAGCGAGTGGCCTACCGGCCGTTGTGGGTCGAGGAGCCCGCGCGTCGGCGTCGGCTTCCCGACCCGGTGCGTACCGCGGCGGTGCGCGCAGTGATCATCATCGCGGTGACGCTGCTTCAGGCCATGGTCGCCTTCCTGTGCACCCTGGCCGGGTCCTGGCTGGCCGTCCCCATGGTCATCAGCAGCGTGCTCAGCACGGTGGTGGCCACATGGGGTGCGCTGGACGTCTGGGTGACCCGGCAGGTGTGGAACCAGCGGCACGGTGTCGTGTCGACGCCGAGCAGCACGGCGCGTGCGTTGCGACGCGAGCGACGACGCGCACGCCGGCAGGCGCGCGCCGCCGAGCGCACCCAGGAGCGGATACGCCGGCAGGGCGGCGCCGGGCAGTTGTCCCACTCCTGAGGTCGCCTGCCGAGGCGCACGGGCGCCCAGTGGGCCGGCGTTCCATCGGTCACGCCGCCCCCATCCCCACTCGCCCCTCCGCCCGCGCCAGTTGACGTCCTGCCCGCATGAACGGGCGTGGTCGGTCGACGCGGAGCACCGCTGTCATGCGGCCTTCGCGTTCGTGGACGGCGAGGAAACCGCCGCCGGCCGGCGCACCGTCGCCGAGGCGAGGCGGGGAACCGCGCGGCAGGCCACGACGGGCCCGGCCGGCAGTCCCCCACCGCCGTACGGCTAGGGAGCGCTCGGCGCCGGGCGCCTGAACATCCGCGTCGCCGTGATCTCGCTGTGCCCCGCCTCCCCGGCGGAAGCCTGCGGCAAGCCCGGGCGGAGATGTTCCTCGACGCTGATGTACTTCAGGCCCGCCCTGAGGTCGGCGTCGTTGCGCAACCGGATGACCAGCGGGAACTCCGCCAGTGCCGTCGTGTCGAACAGGCCGGTGGTGTAGAGCAGCTGGACACCGAGCGCGTCGGACACGGCCCGCTGGAGTTCCAGCAGGTAGGTGGCGTTGGCGCGGCCGATGGGGTTGTCGAGGAAGAGCGTGCCGGCGTGGCGGTGCTTGTCCCGTCCCCGGTCGTTGCTCCGCAGGGCCGCCATCGTGCAGTACAGGGCGATGGCCGCGGTGAGCAGCTGGCCGCCGGAGAAGACGTCGCCCATCTGTCCGACGGGCACCCGCTCCGCGCGCAGGACGGCGTCCGGCTTGAGGATCTCCACGGCGACACCCTTGGGCTGGAGCGCGGCCGCCACGCCCCGCAGCAGCAGGGACATGCCGTCGCGCCGCAGGTCGGAGTTCATCTTCACCGCCGCCCGGGTCGCCTCGTCGATGACCTCGCCGAGCCGCTCGACGAGGGTGGCCTGGTCGGGTTCCTCGAAGCGGATGCGCAGGAACTCCTGCCCGGACCACTCGCCGAGCCCCTCGGGCAGACGGGACAGCCGCTGGGCGGACCGCAGGGTCGCCAGTGCCGACTCCACGAGCCCTCTGAGGCGGTCCACGATCGAGTCGCGGTTGCGTTCCAGCTGCGCCAGCTCGTCCGTCAGCACTCGCAGCCGGGGCGCGAAGGCGTCCGCCCACTTCTGGGCGTGCTCGGGCAGCGCGGAGGCGGGCAGCTCACGGATCTGCTGCCGGGCGGGCGTGCGGACCTGCTCGTAGCGGGTGGAGTTGGCGTGCCGGACGAGCACGTCGCTCGCCTCGCGGACGGCTGCCTCGGCGGCCGACAGGTCGGCGGCGCAGCCGCGCAGCGAACGGCGGGCCTCGGCGGCGGACTGGCGTGCCTCCTCCAAGGTGCCGGGGTAGGGCTCCGGCTGCTCCTGGTCCTCGTCGGGGGTGTGCTCGCGCAGCAGGTCGCGCAGCATGGCCGCGATCTCGTCGAAGCCGCCGGCCCCGTCCTCTGCGGCCCGATGTGCTTCCAGCAGTTCGGCGTGCGCCTCGCGGGCCTGGCTCAACGCCTCGGTGCGGGCGGCGAGTTCGGCCGTGGCGGTGCGCAGCAGCACCTGGGCGTGCTCCGCGTCGCGCGGGACGAGCTCCTCGGGAAGTCCGGTGTGGGCGTCCCCGTCCTCGGGGGCGTGCCGCTCGGCCTCGCCGCGGAGCCGGCCGAGCTGCTCGCTCGCGCTGGACATGCGGGTCTCCAGGAGCTGCACCAGCTCCTCCGCGCGCGCGGCGGCGGCCTGCCGGGACGGCCCGTCGGAGCCGTCGGGCGACTGGAGCAACTGCTCCGCGCGCGTGCGGACCTTGTTGCTGAGCCGGTCCAGCTCGGCCCGTGCCGCGCTCTCGTCGCTCTCCGCCCGCGCCTGCTCGGCCCGCAGGTCGGCGCCGACGCCGACCTTCTCGTACACCTGGGAGGCGGCCCGGTAGGCCTCCCGCAGGGCTGGCAGCGACGCCTTGGGCGCGTCGGCGTCGTCCTGCGGTACGTCGTCGGGAGCCCCGGCGATCTCGGAGCGCTCGCCGCGCAGCGCACGCGCGGTGCGGCGGGCGTCGTCGGCGGCGCGCTGGGCGGCGCGGCGGTCCTCGTCGGCGGCGCGGGCCCGCTCCAGGCAGGCCTGCGCGCGGGCCTCGGACTCGGTGGCCTCGTCGGCGAGTTCCCGCAGCTTGACCTGCCAGCCGGCGCGCTCGCGCAGCCGGAAGGCGAGTCCGGCGAGGGCGTCTGCGGCACGCCGGGCCTTCTGGGCGGCCTCCTGCCGTTCGTCCCGTACCTGCGCGGCCTCGGCTGCGGTCTCGTCGGCCTCCGCGCGCACGGTCCGCGCCTCGGCCAGCTCGGCCTCCGCCTCCTCGGCGAAGGAGCGCGCCTCCCGGGCGGCCTCCGCCAGCTCGACCAGGCGTCCCGCCGGACAGCCCGTACGCCAGGAGGCGAGCCGGGCCGCCAGTTCCCGGTCCTTGCCGAGCCGGGCGGCGAGCCGCCGGATCTCCTCGTCCCGCTCGGTGGCCCGCTCGCGCAACGCCTGCCGCTCCTCGTCGGCGGCGTGCTCGTCGTGCATGGCCGGGTTCGGCGGTACCAGGAAGACGTCCCCGGTGTCGGCGTCGGGTGCCGGGGTCGGTGCGAGCAGGGCGGCGGCGGTGCCGACGGCGACAGCGGACCGGGGCAGCAGGGCGGCCTCGGCAAGCGCCTCACGCGCGCGTGCGTGCGAGTCGGGGTCGGTGATGATCACGCCGTCGACCAGCTCCGGCCGGGCGGCGAGCACGCGCGCGTGGTCGGCGGGGTCGACTGCCTGCGCGAGGTAGCGCCAGCCGGGCAGCGCGGGGATGCCGTGCTCGCCGAGGAACTCGACGGTGGCCAGTACGTCCGGACCGGGCGGCAGCAGACCGCCGTCGCCGAGCGCACCGAGGATGCGGGAGTCGTCGGCGGCGGCGGTGCGCAGCTCGAAGAGCTGCCGTTCGGCGGAGGAGACGGCGTCGTCGAGGAGTTCGCGCAGTTCGTCGGCGTAGCGGTCGAGGTCCTCGGGGGTCAGGTTGGTGTCGGCCGGCTCGCCCTCCTGGCGGGGCTGCGGGATGATCCGGCGCGGGGCGCCGCCGGTCAGGCCGAGCAGCTCGGCCAGCCGTTCCTCGCCGGCCAGCGCCTCGGCGGTCCGCCGTTCCGCCTCGTACGACCGGTGCGCGGCCGTCGCCGCGTCGGCCGCGCGGGCGGCGGTCAGCTCGGCACGGGACTCGGCCGAGGCCGCTTCCCGGGCGTGCTCGGTGGCCCGGCGCGAGGCCTCGCGGGCGGTGTCCCAGGCGGCGACGGCCGTCTTCTCGGCGTCGCTGGCGGCGAGGGCGGCACGCGCGGGATCGGCGTCGGGCGCGCTGTCGTCCAACCAGCCGGCGCGCACGGCCTCGGCGGTCTCCTGCTCGACCTCGGTGAGACGCTGGCGCAGGTGCCCGGCCTCGCTGCGGGCGCGCTGCGCCTCGGTGGCGGCGGAGGTGGAGTCGCGGTAGGCGGCCTCGCTGACCTCCTGGAGGGCGGCGGAGCGTTCCTCCTCCTCGTTGGCGAGGGTCTCGGCGCTCTCGGCGGCCGCGTGCAGGGCCCGGACGAGGTCGACGGCGGCCTTGGCGCGGGCGGCGAGGGCCGGGGCGGCGTCCCGCTCGGCCTCCTGGATCGCGGTGGACACGCGCGCGACCCGGTCGGCGGCGGCGCGGTGGCGCAGTACGGCCTCGGCGGCCTGCCAGGCGGAGTGCAGGGTGCGGGCGTCGGCCAGCTCGCGTTTCTGCGCGGCCGCCGACTTCTCGGCGGCCGCGAGCGCCAGTGAGGCATGCCGGAAGGCGAGTTCCGCGGCGATCAGCGCGCTGCGCTCGCGTGCGCCCTCGGAGTGGGTCACGGCGTAGGCGGCGGCCGTGACGCGCTGGGCGAGGTCCGCGGCCCGGGCCCGCTCCCGCACGCCCCGCGCGGACAGCCGCCGTGCCAGGGTGCGGGTGCGCCGCTCGGCAGCGGCGTGGACGTCACGCGCGCGTGCCCGGGCGTCGGCGGCCTCCACGATCCGCCCGAGCAGGTCCACGGAGCCGGCCGTGAAGTCCCGTTCGGCGATGAGTTCGGCGCGGCGGCCGAGCTTGTTGCCGAAGCCGCTGACGAGGTCGGCGAGCCCGTCGGTGTCCCGGGTGTCGGTGACCGCGCGCAGCAGCAGGTCGGTGAAGTCGGAGTCCTTCTTGACCGCGAAGAGGCCGGCGGCCTCGCCCTCGTCGGCGTTCATCTCCCGCTGGTAGCGGAAGAGTTCGGGGTCGAGGCCCAGGTCGCCGAGGTGCTCGATCCAGCGGTCGTGGATGTCCTCCCAGTGCACCTCCAGATGCGGGTACGCCTTGCCCGCCTCGGTGAGCGCGTCCCGGAACCCCTTCATGGTGCGCCGCCGCCCCTGTGCCCCCGACTGCCCCTCGGCGGGCGGCCGTACGGCGGTGGACTCGGCGACGGGCAGGTTGTCCAGGGTCAGTCCGGGACCGGGCCGGAACGAGTACCAGGCCTCCGCGAACTTCCGCGGGTCGTTGGACACCTGTCGTCCGCGCCACTCGCTCACCTTGCCGACGACCACGCACTCGCCGGTGAGGACGTGCTGCCACTCCAGCGCGACATGCCCGCAGTCGTCGGCGAGCAGGAACTTGCGCAGCACACCCGAACTGGCGCCGCCGAGGGTGTTGCGGTGACCCGGCAGCATCACGGAGAAGATCAGCTTGAGCAGGACGGACTTGCCGCCGCCGTTCTCCAGGAAGAGCACGCCGGCGGGCGCGGGCCGGCGTGGCGGGCCGACCGGCTCCTCCTCGAAGAACTCCGCCTGCGTGGGCGCGGGGTCGGGCACGACGTCACCCACGCCCCGCAGGTCAAGCACGGTGTCGGCGTAGCGCGCACCGGCAGGCCCGATGGAGTAGAGGCGGACCCGGGACAGCTCGTACATGGCGGACTCTCGTAAGTCTTCGGCAGATCGGGGGGTGGGGATCTGGTGGTTCGTCAGGAGTGGAACGGCAGCCCGGCGTCGGTCACGAGCTCGTCCGTCTCGTCGGCGGGCAGCAGCGTCGGCGTGCCGTCGGTGACCGGGACGACGCCCAGGTCGAGCAGTTCGGCCATCGCGGCGCTGCCCGCCATGTCCCGCACCTGGAGCTGGTAGCGGGCCGTCGTGCGGTAGGTCCCGCCGTTGTCGTCACCGGTGCGCTGGAGGAATCCGGAGTCGGTGAGGAACGCGACGGCCTTGCCGACGATGCCGGTGGTCGAACCGGCCAGTCTGCGCGCGTCCTTGGTGGCGCCGGTCGCGCTGCGCCGGGCCCAGATCCGCCAGGCGGCCTCCAGACCGGGCGCGTCGCTGGCCGGGTCGGTGTTCTCGCCCTGCTCCTCCGCCCGCTCCTCCAGCCGACGGCAGGCCTGGCGCACGAAGGCGTCGACGCCGTTGACGCTGACCCGCCCGATGTAGGCGTCGTCGGCCAGGTCCTCGGGCCGCGGGAACGCCATCGCGGCGACGGCGAGATGCGCGAGACCGTGCAGGAACCGGTCCCCGCCGTCGGCCGACGTCCGGCGCGCGTAGTCGCTCATGCGCACGGCGAACACCGAGTCCTCGGCCGCCGTCACGGCCATGCCGGCGCGCGGGGACACCTCCAGCACGACGAGCCCGAGCCCGGCCGCGACGGCGTCGGCGAGCCGCGCGAACGCCGGGTCCTCGCGGTAACGCCGCAGCAGCTCGGCGTACTCCTGGTCCCGCGCGGGCTGCAGCTTGGGCTGGAGCCCGAAGGCGACGAGCCGCGCCGCGTCGGCGGCGTCGGCGGGGGTGACGGCGGCGTTCGCCGACGGGGCGGGGGCCTCCGCCTCGCTCCACTCGACGTGCTCGGTCACGGTGTCGGCTCCTTGGTGGTGCGCTGGTGTTCGTACGGTCGGTTCTCGGTGGGGCTCATGCTGCTTCCGTCCGGTCGGCGGCCATCCCGGCCGCGTCCAGCAGGGCCGTCCCGACGATGAGGTCGGCCCCGCCGAACTCCGGATCGTCCAGCTCCGTCCCGTCGTCCACGGCGAACAGCAGCTTCTGTTCGCCCTGCCGGTAGGCGGTCCCCACCGCGGGACTGGCCGCGTGCACCGCCAGCAGCGCCACCAGGTACGGCAGGTCGGGATCGGACCGGCGCGCCTGCGCCAGGAGTCCCGACAGCCTGCGGGGCGCGTCCGGGGGCAGATCCAGCAACTCCATGGCCGCCGCCAGCTGTTCCTCGCTGAAGCGGCTGTCGTCCGGTGTGGCGATGACGTCGGGCTCCGGCATCTCCGCCCCGAGGTGCTCCCGCTCCACCGGCGGCGTCAGCAGCAGGTCGACCAGGTCGCCGACCCGGACGGACACCGGTGTGCGCAGCCCGGTCCCGCGTGCGAAGAAGGCGTCGGTGACCTTGACCGCCTGTTCCACCGGCAGTGGCAGGACGGGGGCGACGAGGTGCCCGTAGAGGTCGATGCCCGAGGTCGTCATGGGTGTGGCGAACGCCTGCCGGTCCTGCTCGGCCCGGAAGAGCGGGCCGGCCTCCAGCAGCCGGGACTGCAACTGTGTGTGCCGGCGGATGCAGTCCTTCACGATGTCGACGAGTTCGGCGGCCCGCCGCTTGTGCTCGGGCTCCTCGGACTCGTCGCGGGCCTTGCGGATGTTGGTGAGGATCGCGTTCTCGTGGCGGTAGCGGTCGGCCACGTGGTCGAGGGCCTCCGCGATCATGTCCGGCACGGCGTTGAGCCAGTCCACCGCGCGGACGTTGCGCCGGGTCGCGTCCAGGGCGCGGCGCAGCGTCTCCGAGTACTGCACGGTGCGGTAGCGGGCCTGTTCGGCGGCGAGCTGGGCGTCGGCGAGGCGGCCGCGGCGGATGAGGACCTCGAGCTTGACCTCGGCGGCGATCTGCGCGCTGGTGACGTCGGTGTCGAGGGCGCCGACGAGGACGTTGACGGCCTCGTCCGTCGTCCGGAGGTAGACCGCGCCGCCGTAGCCGGGGATTTCCTCGACCAGCTTGAAGTCGTAGTCGCGGCGCACGTAGGTGCCGTCCGGGGCGAAGGTGCCGTAGACGGCGCGGAAGCCGCGGTCGACGCTGCCGACGTTGATCAGGTTCTCCAGGACCCAGCGGGCCACGCGCTCGTGTTCCTCGGCGGGCCGCTGCGGGGCCTGCGCGGCGATGCGCGGGACGAGGCGGGCCACGATCTGGTCGTGGTCGGCGCCGGTGTCGAAGTCCATGTTCAGGGTGACGAGGTCGATGGCGGCGAGGGCGATCTCCGCCATGCCGTACACCGAGTACTCGCCGGCCAGGTTGGCCTTGCGTGCGTCGAGGTCGTGGATCGGCGCGGTGCAGGCGAGCGCGCGCAGCCGCCGCGCCAGTCCCTCGTCGGCGGCCGGACCCTGAGCGGGGCGCGGCCCCGCGCTGAGCTGGGGCGGAACACGGTCCGTCGATGCAGGCGAAGTCACGGTGCACAGACTAGGTCCTCGGTCTGACAACGACCCAAACGGCACAGAAGCGACCGTCGTCACAGACACGCGAGACGGTCTCGGGGGACGCCCGGTGCTCAGCCCGCGGTCCGCCCCTCGTCTCCCACCCGACGCCGGTACACCTCGACGATCCGCTCCAGCGAGTCCCGCAGGTAGGTCACGAGCAGCTTCTCCGCCTCCCCCTTGTCACCGGCCTGCAGCGCCTGGAGGATCTGGCGGTTGCGCAGGAGGTAGGGCTCGTGCAGCCGTCGCGGGTCGTCGACCACGTGGAAGGCGAGGCGCAGCTCGGCGAAGACACTGCGCATCAGCTCGTCGGTGCGGGCGCTGCCGGCCAGGGCCACCAGTTCGCGGTGGAAGTGGATGTTGGCGGTGCCCAGCCCTTTCCAGTCATTGTCGACGGCCGCCACCTGACCCTCCGTGACGGCCGCCTGCAGTGCGTCGAGGGCGTACGGCGGCTCCCCCAGCCCCCGCACGACGGCACACTCGACGAGCACGCGCGTGCGGTAGATGTCCTCGACGTCCTCGACGGTCAGGACGCGCACGAACACGCCCCTGTTGAGCTCGTGGACGAGCAGACGCTCGTGGGTGAGCAGCCGGAACGCCTCGCGCAGTGTGTTGCGGGAGACGCCGAGCGCACCGCCGATGCTGTCCTCCGACAGCCGTGTTCCCGGCGGGAAGTAGCCCTCGGCGATACGGCTTCTGAGGATGTCCGAGACCCGCTCGGCCGTGCTGGTGCGGCCCAGGAGGGCGCGGTCGTCGGCCAGTCCCGCCAGCTGCTCTGCCATGCCCGGAATTCAACCGCAGACACGAGAACGAAACAACACGGGTATTGAAGGATCGTTCAACGATCCTCTACCTTTCTGCGCACGGTCCCGCCCCGTCCCCACCGCGGCGTCACCGCTTCCGCACGGCACGGCTCAGTACCCAGCACCCTCCGTCATCCCTCTGCGAGGTGCCCCTTGAGCACGACCCCTCGACCGCAGGCCCTGTCCACCGACCCCCAGCCCCCGCCCGCCGAACACGTCGACGACGACGGCGCGCTCGGCTGGCTGCGCGCCCTCGGCCCGCGCGGCCGCCGCGCCTTCGCGGGCGCGTTCGGCGGCTACGCGCTCGACTCCTACGACTACTTCACCCTGCCGCTGAGCATGGTCGCGCTGGCGGCCTACTTCGGCCTGGACAGCGGCCAGACCGGGCTGTTCACCACCGTCACGCTGGTCGCCTCAGCGGTCGGCGGCGCCGCCGCCGGCGTGCTGGCCGACCGGATCGGCCGGGTCAGGGCGCTGATGATCACGGTGGTCACGTACGCCGTCTTCACCGTCGCCTGCGGCTTCGCGCCCACCTACGAGACGCTGCTGCTCTTCCGCGCCCTGCAGGGCCTCGGCTTCGGCGGCGAGTGGGCGGTCGGCGCGATCCTGGTCGCCGAGTACGCGAGCGCCAGGCACCGCGGACGCACCCTGGGCGCCATCCAGAGTTCGTGGGCCGTCGGCTGGGGCCTGGCGGCGATCATGTACACGCTGGTGTTCTCCGTCTTCGGCGACGACGTGGCCTGGCGCGTGATGTTCTGGACCGGCGCGCTGCCCGCGTTGCTCGTGGTGTGGATGCGGCGCCGCGTGCAGGACGCGCCGACGGCGGTCGCGGCGCGCGAGCACAGCGCGGAGAGGGGCTCGTTCCGGGCGATCTTCGGGGGCCGCCTGCTGTGTACGACGGTCTTCGCGGGCCTGCTCTCGACCGGCGTCCAGGGCGGCTACTACACGCTGGCGACGTGGGTGCCGACCTACCTCAAGACGGAGCGCGGCCTGTCGGTGGTCAACACGGGCGGCTACCTGACGTTCCTGATCTCCGGCGCCTTCCTCGGCTACCTGACCGGCGGCCACCTCACCGACCGTCTGGGCCGGCGCCGCAACATCTGGCTGTTCGCCCTGCTGTCGGCGGTGTGCATCCTGGCGTACGCGAACATCCCGAGCGGCGCCGACACCCTGCTGCTCGTGCTCGGCTTCCCGCTCGGGTTCTGCATGTCGGCGATCTTCAGCGGTTTCGGGTCCTTCCTGAGCGAGCTGTACCCGACGGCCGTGCGCGGCACGGGCCAGGGCTTCACGTACAACACCGGTCGCGCCGTCGGCGCCGTCTTCCCCACCACGGTCGGCTTCCTCGCCGACAGCTGGGGCGTGGGCGGCGCGCTGGTCTTCGGCGCGGTCGGCTACGGCCTCGCGGCCCTGGCGCTGCTGGGGCTGCCGGAGACACGCGGGAAGGAACTGGAGTGAACCGTCCGACCTACACGGAAGACCGTCCGGTGACCGTCGTCGACGAGCACGCGCACGCGTGGAGCCCGCGAGCCGCCCGGTCCCGCTTCCGGGAGGGGCTGACGGGCCCCACGGCCGGGGTCGCGGCGGGCCACACCCAGGTCAACCTGATCTCGGTCCCCGCGGACTGGGCGTACGACGTGCTCCTGTTCTGCCAGCGCAACCCGAAGCCCTGCCCCGTCCTCGACGTCACCGACGCCGGTTCCTGGACGACCGTGCTGGCCGAGGGCGCCGACCTGCGCACCGACCTGCCGCGCTACCGGGTGTGGCGGGACGGCGAGCTGGTGGACGAGCCGACGGACGTGCGCGGCTACTGGCGCGAGGACCTGGTGACCTTCCTGATCGGGTGCAGCTTCACCTTCGAGTGGGCGCTGACCGGGGCGGGCGTCCCGATCCGCCACGTCGAGCAGGGGCGCAACGTCCCGATGTACGTGACGGGCCGTCAGTGCCGTCCGGCGGGGCGGCTGCACGGTCCGATGGTGGTGTCCATGCGTCCGGTGCCGCCTCAGCACCTGGCGGCGGCGATCCGGGAGAGCAGTCTGCTCCCGGCGGTGCACGGCAGCCCCGTACACTGCGGCGACCCGTCGGGTCTGGGCATCGACGACCTCGGCACCCCCGACTTCGGGGATCCGGTGGACGCCGCTCCGGACGACATCCCGGTGTTCTGGGCCTGCGGAGTGACCCCGCAGGCCGCGGTGATGGCCTCGCGCCCGCCGTTCGCCCTCACCCACGCCCCGGGACAGATGTTCCTCACCGACGCCCGCGACGAGCAGTACCGCGTGGCCTGAGAAGGAGACACGAAGGAGCCATGACCACGATCGATCTGAACGCCGACCTCGGCGAGGGCTTCGGCCGCTGGCAGCTGACCGACGACGAGCAGCTCCTGTCCGTCGTCACCAGTGCCAACGTGGCCTGCGGCTTCCACGCCGGGGACGCGGCCACCATGCGGCGGGTGTGCGAGCTGGCGGCCGAACGGGGCGTGACGATCGGCGCGCAGGTCTCCTACCGCGACCTCGCGGGGTTCGGGCGGCGCGCGATGGACGTGCCGTCCGCCGAACTGGCCGCCGAGGTGGCGTACCAGATCGGTGCCCTGGAGGTCTTCGCGCGGGCGGCGGGCGCGCGCGTGGCGTACGTCAAGCCGCACGGCGCGCTCTACAACCGCGTCGTGCGGGACGAGGAGCAGGCCGGTGCGGTGGTGGACGGCGTGCTCCTCGCCGACGCCACACTGCCGGTGCTCGGGCTGCCCGGTTCGCGCCTGCTGGAGCTGGCCGCCACGTCAGGGCTGCCGGCCGTCACCGAGGCGTTCGCGGACCGGGCGTACACCGAGGAGGGCACGCTCGTCCCGCGCACGCAGACCGGGGCCGTCGTCACCGACCCGGACACCGTCGTCGAACGGTCGGTGGAACTGGCCCGTTCCGGCACGGTCACCGCCGACACGGGCGCGCGCATCGGGGTACGCGCGCGTTCCCTGTGCCTGCACGGCGACACGCCTGGCGCGGTGGAGCTGGCCCGCCGGGTCCGCCGGCGTCTGGAGGAGTCGGGCGTACGGGTGGAGGCGTTCGCATGAGGGCGCTGCCCGTCGGCGAGGACGCCCTGCTCGTCGAGGTGGACTCGGGCGAGGAGGCCCAGGCCCTGCACGCGGAGCTGCTGCGGCGCCGCGCGGAGGGCTCGCTGACCGTCCGCGAGATCGTCCCGGCGGCCCGCACCGTCCTCCTCGACGGTCTGGACGATCCGGCGCGTTGGGTTTCCGAATTCTCCACCGCCGACCTTCCGCCCGCTCCGCCGTCCCCCCGCGAGGTGATCGAGCTGCCGGTGCGCTACGACGGCCCCGACCTCGCGGACGTCGCCGCCCACTGGGGCGTCCCGGAGCGTGAGGTGGCCCGTATCCACGCGGCCACCGAGTTCCGTGTCGCCTTCTGTGGCTTCGCCCCCGGCTTCGGCTACCTCACGGGCCTGCCGCCGCGCTACGACGTCCCGCGCCGGGCCACTCCCCGCACGGCCGTTCCGCCGGGTTCCGTCGCACTGGCGGGCCCGTACACGGGCGTCTACCCGCGCTCGTCCCCGGGCGGCTGGCAGCTGATCGGCAGCACGGACGCCGTGCTGTGGGACCACGCGCGCGTGCCGGCCGCGCTCCTGACACCGGGCACGCGCGTGCGGTTCGTCCCGGAGAGCGCCGCATGAGCGACCGCGCGCTCTCCGTCGTCCGCGCCGGCGCCCTCACCACCGTGCAGGACCTGGGCCGGCCCGGCCACGCCCACCTCGGCGTGCCCCGCTCCGGTGCCCTGGACGCGCCCGCGGCGGCGCTCGTCAACCGGCTGGTCGGCAACCCGGTCGACGCGGCCGTCCTGGAGACGACGCTCAACGGCTGTGCCGTACGCCCGCGTGCGGCGGTCACCGTGGCCGTCGGCGGCGCCCCCTGCCCGGTCACGGTCGACGGCCGGCCGGCCGCCTGGGGCGCGCCGGTGCGGGTGCCCGCGGGCGCGCTGCTGGACGTCGGGCCGGCGATCCGCGGAGTACGCGGCTACGTGGCCGTGACCGGCGGCATCGCCGTCGAACCCGTGCTCGGCAGCCGCTCCACGGACCTGCTCTCCGGTCTCGGCCCGGCGCCTCTCACGGACGGCACGGTGCTGCCCCTGGGACACGTCCTCGTCCCGCACACGCGCGTGGACGTGGCCCCGCAGCCGGCGCCTCCGGCGGAACTCGTCCTGCGGGTGACCCCGGGTCCCCGCGACGACTGGTTCACACCGGCGGCGCTCCGCACGTTCACCTCGCGCGCGTACCGCGTGTCGCCCGCGAGCAACCGCATCGGCCTGCGCACGGAGGGCCCCGCCCTGGAGCGGGCCCGCCCCGGCGAACTGCCCAGTGAGGGCATGGTGCTGGGCGCGGTACAGGTCCCCCCGGACGGCAGGCCGGTCGTCTTCCTGGCCGACCACCCGACCACCGGGGGCTACCCGGTGATCGGGGTGGTCCGCCCGGCCGACCTCCCGGCCGCCGCCCAGGCGGTACCGGGAACACCGGTCCGCTTCACGGCCGTACGCCGACGCTGAGCCGCAGACGCGCCGGTGGGAGCGGGTACGCCGCTGTTCAGCCGCATCCACGCCGGTGGCAGCAGGCCCGTACGCCGCCGTTCAGCCGCGGACATGCCGGTGCCAGCAAGGCCCGGCCGGGCGCCCTGCCGGCCGGGCCGTCGCAGTCGTGGGCGGCGGACTGGAAGCCGGCGGACCCGGACTCCTTCACCGTCTCGCCCGTCGGCACCCCGCGGTCGCGCGCGACCGCGGCGCTCACCTTCACGCCGATCACAGCCCACCACCGCCGCCCGCAGCCGCCGCCCTACGCCGCGCCCGGCTGCCGTTCCGCCACCGACACCGCGGCCAGCGCCGCCGACACCGCCGCGGCGGCCCGCAGGTCGAGCCGGGCGCTCGTTCCACGCGCGCGGTGCCGCATCTCGTCGGCGGCGAGCGCGAGCAGTTGCGGCAGCAGGTCGGTGCACCGCCGGGCCACCCAGCCGGTGCCCGCGGTGGCCAGCCACCACAGGCCGGCCGCCTTGGAGGGCGCCGGGAACTCCGGCTCGACCGAGGGCGGGGCGCCGGTCGCCAGGCCCGACTGTGCCAGCAGCGCGTGGAAGCGCGCCGCCAGCTGCCGGTGGCCCCGCTCGCCGGGGTGCAGCCGGTCCGCGCTCCACAGGGCGCGGTCCGTCAGCCACGCGCCCTCGGACGCGTGGAGGTGGACGGCCCCGTACCGGGTGGAGAGCGCGTGGACGACGGTGTTGATCGCCTGCTGCCGCCGGGCGAGCGGTCGGGCGAGGGCACCGGGCAGGCCCAGTATCGCGCCCGGGTCGGGCAGGCAGGCGGTGAGCAGGACCGCGCCCTGCCGGGTGAGGGAGCCGTACACCGTGTCGAGCCGGGTGGCGACGGCGTGGATGTCGAAGGTGCAGCGCAGGGTGTCGTTGACGCCGACCACGACGGAGACGAGGTCGGGCCGCAGCGCGAGCCCGGCCGGGAGCTGTCGCTCCAGGACGTCCCGCGTCTGCGACCCGCTGACCGCGAGGTTGGTGAACTCGACGGCTTCCCCGGTCTCCCCGCAGAGTCCGCCGGCGAGCAGCGCGGCCCAGCCCCGCCACCCGTCGCCCACACGGTCCCCGACTCCTTCGGTGAGCGAGTCCCCGAGGGCCACGAAACGGACGGGTCTCATCCGAGCCCTCCGGACACGAAGGGACGGGACACCGCCGTCACGTCACGCTCGACCGGACAGGACACCGCCGTCACGTCAGGCTCGGCCGGACAGGAGACCGCCGTCACGTCAGGCTCGGCCGCACGGGACACGGCCGTGACGTCAAGCTCGCCGGAAGGGGACGTGCCCGTCCCGTCGCTCACGGAGGACAGCACCGACCCGTCGCTCCCTGAGGAGGGGGAAGGCACCACCCTCTCGCCCGCCCCGGAAAGGAGCGGCACCGTCACCCCGCCCACCCCGGAACGGCGCGGCACCGTCACCTCATCCTCCGGGGAGCCGCACGCCACCGTCCCCTCACCCGGGCCAGAGCCGGACAGCACCGTCGCGTCGTGCGCCGCGAGGAACGCCTCCACCGCCGTCCCCCACCCGAAGCACTCCGCACGCGCGCGGGCCCCCTCGCGCCGTTCCACCACCGACCGCCCGAGGAGCGTCTCCACCGCGTCCGCGAAGGCCTCCCCGGTGTCGGCGGCGACGGCCCCCGCGGCCCCGATCACCTCGGGCAGCGCGGAGGAGGCACTCACCACCACCGGTGTCCCGCACGCCATCGCCTCCAGCGCGGCGAGCCCGAACGTCTCGGCCGGCCCCGGCGCCAGACACACGTCCGCTGACGCCTGGAGGGCGCCCAGCGCACCCCGGTCGGCGACGTGCCCCAGGAAGGTGACGGGCAGCCCGCGCTCGCGCGCCCGTTGTTCGAGACGGCCCCGCAACGGCCCGTCCCCGGCGACGACCAGCACCGCACGCCTGCCGCGCCGCACGAGGGCCTCCACGGCGTCCAGGGCCGTACCGGGCCGTTTCTCGACGGACAACCGGGTGCACGTGACCAGCAGCGCCTCGTCCACGCGCGCGTGGCGGGCCCGCACCCCGGCGTCACGCAGCGCGGGATGCCGTTCGGCCAGGTCGACGCCGAGCGGCGCCCGCACCACGTTCCGCGCCCCGATCCGCACGAACTCCCGCTCGGCGAACTCGGTGGTGCACACCACGCGCGCGTAGGCGTGCGCCGTACGGATGTTGAGCGCGTCGGCGGCCCGTCGCGCCGCGGCGTCCGGCACGCCCCAGGTGCGCAGCACACCGTCGGCGGTCTCGTGGGAGACCATCACGGCGGGCACCCGGGCCCGTCGCGCCCACCTGCCGGTCCACCGCAGCGTCGTACGGTCCGAGACCTCCAGACGGTCGGGGCCGAGCTCCTCCAGCAGGCGGGCGAGGCGCCGCTTGTCGGTGAGGACGCGGTAGCCGCCGGTTCCGGGCAGCAGCGGCCCGGGCAGGGTGATCACCCGCCCCTGCTCGGTGTCGCGGTCGCTCGCCCGCTCGCCGGGCACGATCAGGACCGGCTCGTGGCCTGCGGCGCGATAGCCCCGGCCCAGCTCGCGCAGCGCCGTGCGCAGCCCGCCCGAGGCGGGCGCGACGAAGTTGGCGAGCCGGACGATCCGCAGCGGCCCACCGGCTCCGGCGCTCATGCCGCCACCGCCGGACGGCGCGCGGCGAGCACGTCCGCGTAGTGGCCGATCAGCTGGTCGCCGACGGCGGCCCAGGTGCGCCCCTCCACCATGGCCCGCCCGGCGGCCCCGTAGGCCGTCCGCCGCGCGGGATCCGTGGCCAGGGACCGCACCGCGTCCCGCACGGCGGCGGCGTCGCGCGGCGGTACCAGCAGCCCGGTGCGGCCCTGGGCGACCAGGTCCAGCGGCCCGCCCGCGGCGGGCGCGACCACCGGGACCCCGCTGGCCATGGCCTCCTGCACGGTCTGGCAGAACGTCTCGAAGGGACCGGTGTGCACGAAGACGTCCAGCGAGGCGAAGACGCGGGCGAGGTCGTCGCCGGTGCGCCGGCCCAGGAACACCGCGCCCGGCAGCGCCTCCGTCAGCTGGGTCCGGCTGGGCCCGTCGCCCACCACCACGACCCGCACGCCCTCCAGGCCGCACGCCCCGGCCAGGAGCTCGACCTGCTTCTCGGGAGCGAGGCGCCCGACATAGCCGACGATCACCTCGCCGTTCGGGGCGAGTGCGCGGCGCAGTGCCTCGTCGCGGTGCCCGGGACGGAAGCGGACGGTGTCCACACCCCGGGCCCACAGCCTGGTCCGGGGAATCCCGTGCGTCCGCAGGTCGCGCAGGGCGGCGCTGGAGGGGGCGAGGGTGAGGTCGGCGGCGGCGTGGACGGACCGTATGCGCCGCCAGGCCGCGGCCTCGCCGGCGCCCATGTACGTGCGGGCGTATCCGGCCAGGTCGGTCTGGTAGACGGCGACGGCCGGGATGCCGAGCCGGGCGGCGACCGCCATGCCGCGGACACCGAGGACGAAGGGACTGGCCAGGTGGACCAGGTCCGCACGGTGGTCGGCGACGGCCACGCCGACGCGCCGGCTGGGAAGGGCGACGCGGACCTGGGGGTAGCCCGGGAGCGGAAGGGAGGGGACGCGGACGACGGGGCAGGGCGCCAGGGCGTCGGCCCCGGTACCGGTACCGGCCGCGGTGGCCGGCGCGACGACGAGCGGGAGGTGACCGCGATCCACGAGGTGCCGGGCGGTCTGGTAGGCGCAGTGGGCCACGCCGTTCACGTCGGGGGGAAAGGATTCGGTCACGATGACGACACGCATACCGGTGTTGTCGCCGCACTGGACGTGGCCGCGTCAACGTGGATCTTTCCGGACGACAAACGTCCCATGAGCGTTGCACCGCGCACCCTGGCAGGTCAGACGGTGTCCATGCCCACCCGACCCGCAGGTCGTCCGGTGTTCACCTGGCGGGCAGACCTCTGCCCGGACGATCACATGGTGGCCGCGTCCGTCGCGTCACCGGCGCCCCCGGTCCCGATCCGGCTGCGTACGGCCGTCTGGACCTCCGCCTCCTCGGCCGGGTCGGCGGCGAGCCGGCGCAGCCGTTCGACGACCCGGGCGTCGCCGGTCTCGGCGTGCCGGGCGGCGATCTCGCGGGTGGCCTCCTCGCAGTCCCACAGGCACTCGACGGCGAAGCCGGTGGCGAAGGAGGGGTCGGTGGCGGCGAGCGCGCGGGCGCAGCGCCCGCGCAGATGGGAGGAGGCGGTCTCGCGGTAGATATGGCGCAGGACGGGGGCCGCGCAGACGATGCCGAGGCGTCCGGCGCCGTCGACCAGGGTCCACAGGGTCGGCGCGTCACAGCCTTCGCCGCGTACGGCCTCGCGCAGGGCGCCGAGCACCAGGTCGCTGTCCCGGGTGCCGCCCCGGCAGGCCAGCATGCGGCCCGCGGCGGCGCCGAGGGCGTCGGGCCGGTGGGCCCAGCCGCGGGCGCGGTCGACGGCGGCGACGCTGCGCATGCGTTCGAAGGCGTCGACGGCTGCCTCGACGACGGGCGTCGAGCCGGTGGCCACGGCCCGTTCGATCAGGTCGAGGGCGTCGGGATCGTGACTGTCGGCGAGGTAGCGCAGGGCGGTGCACCGGGCTCCCTCGGTGCCGTCCTCGGCGGCCCGCACGATCTCCGGCCGGTCCTCGGGACCGGCCACGGCGGTGAGGCAGCGGGCGGCGGGGACATGGAGTGCGGCGCCTCGTTCGACGCCCTGCTGGGCCCATTCGAAGACGGCCTGCACGCTCCAGCCGGGGCGGGGCCCGGTCGGGCTCATCTGCCGTTGCCAGCGGTCGAAACAGCCGGTCTCCTGAGCGGCACGCACGCGCGTGGAGATGTACTCGCGGGGATCCTCGGCCCACAGCCGCCAGGGCCGTGGCTCGAACGCGTCCCGCACGGCGGCGGCCAGCTCGGCCTCGCCCTCGGCGTCGGTCCCGAACCGGGCCAGCACGGGTGCGGCCAGGGCGCGCAGGCCGGCGTCGTCGTCGCGCAGGGCGAGCTCGTCCAGGGCCCAGGCCCAGTTGGACCCCGAGGCAGCGTACCGGCGCAGCAGGTCGAGGGCGTCCCGTCTGCCGTAGGAGGCGAGGTGGCCCAGGACGGCCAGGGCGAGGCCGGTGCGGGACTCCTCGGTGTCGAAGACGTCCTCGACGTCGAAGAGGTGGGCCTCGATCTCGTCCAGCCCGCCGTTCAGGTCGAGGTAGAGACGGGCGTAGTAGAGGGAGCGGTTCTCCACCTGCCAGTCGTGGCGAGGGTCGCGCAGCACACAGTGGTTCAGTGCGGCGAGTGCCTCGGGGCGGGGAGCGGTGAGCGCGTGCAGTGTGCCGTCGCCGCGGCCCCGCTGGAGCAGGCCGAGCAGCGTACCGCTGGGCGCTATGACCGGATCGAACATGGGAAACAGCCTCACATCAAGCGTCGACGCAACCGGGGACGTGCATTACCTGGCCGCGTGACAACACGTCGGGGCGCCCGCCGTTTCCTGCTTGCTGTAGACCATCTTCCTCTGCCTCTCGTCGGTGGCCCATGCGGACCGCATCACGGCCCGCGCGGTGCGGCAACACCTGCCCAGCCATCGCGTCCGTGAATCACGACGTCATGATGACTCGGCAGCTCAGCCCGCCGCGACCGAAATTTCCGGCGGCCCCGTACCGCCTCCCCCGTGGTGGTCGATTTACCTGCTCAGGACTCTCGTTCTACCCGCTCAGGCCCGTCGGTGTCACTGCGTGCCGAACAGCTCGAGCAGTTCGGCCCGGGCGAACATCCGGGCCGTGTCGACGGCCGAGGGGGTGCCGGCGGCCGGGTCGGCGCCGGCTTCCAGGAGGGCCCTGACGACCTCCGTCTCGCCCTTGAAGGCGGCGCCGGCCAGCGGTGTCTGGCCTCGGTCGTTGATCCGGTCGGCGTCGGCGCCGCGGGCGAGCAGGGCCCGGACGGCGTCGGCGTGACCGTGGTAGGCGGCGAGCATCACGAGCGAGTCGCCGCGGTCGTTGGTGAGGTTGGCCGGAACGCCCGCGTCGACGTACGCCACGAGCTCGTCGGTCCGTCCCCGGCGGGCCAGATCGAAGATCTTGGTCGCCAGCTCCACGACCTCGGGGTCGGGGGCTTCGCTCATCGGCGGGACCGCCTCTCGTTGCAGCCGTTCAGGTGAATCGCCAGGGTACTGGCTCGACGGACACATGGCGGGAGCCGTCGGAGGCAAAGATCACCACCAGACCCGTTCGACGCAACTCCGCTGCTCAGGAGGCCCGTCAGGACTACCGCCACCAGGGGGAATTGCACCGAATTTCACCCAGTTGCACCTTTAATCGTATGGATTCATCCTGTGATCCTGGAAGTACTCATGGTGACTGTCCCCGCGAACCAGGAGAACTCACATGATCCTGTCCATCTCAGGCGTGGTCCTGCTCGGCATCATCGTCTTCCTCTTCTTCCGCAAGGACGGGCTGAAGGGGTCGCACGCCTGCATCTGCGCCCTGTTCGGCTTCTACCTGGCCAGTACGGCCATCGCGCCGAGCATCAAGGCGGGCGGCGAGAGCCTGGCGAGCCTCCTCGGCGGCATCAAGTTCTGACACCGCCCAGCCCGCCGTCCTCCCCCAAGGACCACGACAGCTCCGTCCGCGGGGGATCCCCACCGCCCGTACGCACCTCCAGGAGACAGCAGTGGTTCGGCGCCCCCTCCCCCGCATCCTGAGCACAGGCAGCGCGCAGATCGCCCGGAGCCGGGAGCTGGCCCGGACGGCGGCCGACAGCGCCACGGACGTCCTCCACCCGCTGATCACGATCACCCGCGGTCTGCGCCGGCTGGCCTCGGCCGGGCGGCGCAGGTGGGCCGAGACCCCCAAGGACAAGCACGGGCCGCTGCTGTTCCTGGTGGCCTCGGTGGTGCTGGTCGTGGCTCTCGTGCCGTACGGCCCGCTGCTCGCCGTCATCACGCTGATGGCGGCGGCGGCCTGGCAGGGCCGGGACCGCACCCCACCGGCTCCCGAAGGCCCCGACGAGTCGCAGGCCCAGCGGCTCCAGGCGCTGTACGAGGCCCTGGTCCCGTACTTCTCCACTGCGGAGGACCCTTCCCCCCTCTACGCCCACGGCGGAGCGTGGGAGAAGGCCTTCCCGTCCCACGAGTTCGACGGCTCGGGCCGGATCACCCACCTCGAGATCGCCTATCCGGCGTACTTCCCGGACGGCGAGGCCGAGGCACGCGCGCGGGTCGAGCACCTGCTGACGGCCAAGTCCGGCCGGGGCCGCGAGTACCACTTCGACTGGGACGAGGAGGACAGCACCCTCACCGTGACCGTCCTCGCCCCGCTCCCCACCGACATCGCCGCACAGCGCTTCGTGAGCGCGCCCGGCGAGACGGTCCTCGGTTTCACCGACCCCTCGCAGGTCCCGCGCACGCTTCCCCTCGACTTCGGTGAGGACCGGCGGGACGTCCCGCCGGTCGTCTGGCGCACCGGCATCCGCTCCACCGAACCGCACCTGCTGGTGGTGGGCCAGCCCAGCAGCGGCACCTCCACCCTGCTGCGCTCCATCGCCCTCCAGGCCCTCCAGTACGGCGACGTCCTCGTCGTCGACGGCGGCGGCACGGGCGAGTACGCCTGCCTGACCGGCCGGGACGGCGTCCTGGGCGTCGAGGTCGAGCTGGCCGGAGCACTGGCCAGCCTGGAGTGGGCGGCGCAGGAGACCGAGCGCCGGCTCATCGCCGCGAACCAGGCCCGGCAGGCGGGCCACCCCCCGCCGGACGACACCAGGCGCCCGCTGTGGATCCTCCTCGACCGCCCCACCGCGTTCACCCACCTCGCGGACGCGGACGACCGCAAGGACCCGCAGTCCCTCCTCCAGGTCCCCCTCCGGCACGGCCGCGCGGCGCACGTCACGGTGGTCGTGGCCGAACAGTTCGACAGCCTCGACGCCCTGAGCGACGCCGTACGCCAGCACACGCGCGCGCGTGTCGTCCTCGGCCAGGCGCCGGCCGCCCTGCTGGAGGCGGTCCTGGGCGCCCGTCCGCACACCACTGCCCCCGATCACGTCCCACCGGGGCGCGGCTACGCCCGGCTGGGCACCGGACCGGTGCACCGCCTCCAGGTGCCGGCGACGCCGGATCCGTACGACGACGCGACGAGCGACGCGCACCGGCAGGCGGTGCTGGATCTGCTGCCGCCGCGCACGACCCCGGCGGACGGGGAGTCACTGCCGGTGCCGGCCGAGGCCCTGGCCGTCGAAGGCTCGTGACAGGCGCGGAGACGCGGGCGGGTGACCTCACCCGCCCGCTCGCCGTCACCCGGCCTCAGGCGACGAACGTCCGCGGCCCCTCCGTCGCCCCCACGGTCCCTCCGCTTTGTACGATCCGTGCCGCCGCGGCCAGCCGCACCGCCGCCTCCTCGGCGACCGCGCCCCCCACGGTGAACGGCAGCCGCACATACCCCTCGAAGGCGCCGTCGACGCCGAACCGCGGCCCGGAGGGCACCCGCACACCCACCCGCTCCCCCGCCTCGGCGAGCCGCGACCCCGACAGGCCCCCGGCCCGTACCCACAGCGTCAGCCCGCCCTTGGGCACCGCGAACTCCCAGTCGGGCAGTTGCCTCCGGACGGCGGCGACCAGCGCGTCCCGGTTCTCCCGGGCCTGCCCGCGGCGCAGCTCCACGGCCTGCTCCCAGCCGCCCGTGCTGAACAGCCAGTTCACCGCCAGCTGCTCCAGCACCGGTGTGCCCAGGTCGGCGTAGGCGCGCGCGGCGACCAGGCTGCGGATGACGTCCGGAGCCGCCCGGACCCAGCCGATGCGCATCCCGGCCCAGAAGGCCTTGCTGGCCGACCCGACGGTGATCACCGTCGACCCGGCGGGGTCGAAGCCGCACACGGGACGCGGCATCGCGCCACCCTCGACATCCTCGTCGAGCCACAGCTCGCTCATCGTCTCGTCCGCGACGAGCACGGTCCCGGCCGACCGGGCCGCCTCGACGAGCCGGCGCCGCTGGTCCTCGTCGGCGAGCGCGCCGGTCGGGTTGTGGAAGTCGGCGACGACGTAGGCGATCCGCGGCGCGGCCTCGCGCAGGACCTGCCGCCAGCGGTCCATGTCCCATCCGGCGAGGCCCTCGGCCATCGCGACGGGGACGAGCCGGGCGCCCGCCTCCCGCATGAGCTGGAGGATGTTGGCGTAGGACGGCGACTCGACGGCGATGCGCTCACCGCGCCCGCCGAAGAGATGGCAGATGGCGTCGATCGCGCCCATCGCGCCCGTCGTCACCATGATCTGCTCGGGCATCGTCGGTATCCCGCGCGCGGTGTAGCGCTCGGCGATCATCGCGCGCAGGGCGGGCAGGCCCGCCGGGTAGTCGCCGTGCGTGTGCGCGTACGGCGGCAGCTCCTCCAGCGCGCCCTGCACGGCGCGGGTGAGCCAGGGTTCCGGCGCGGGCAGGGCCGCGCAGCCGAGGTCGATCATCGAGCCGAGGGCCTCGGGCGGCAGGGGTTCCAGGCCGCGCGCTGGGACCGGGTTGCCCGCCGGGACGGCCGTCCAGCTGCCGGCGCCGCGCCGGGACTCCAGGAAGCCCTCCGCGCGCAGCGCCTCGTACGCGGCCGCGACGGTCGTGCGGCTCACGGACAGGGACAGCGCCAGTTCCCGCTCGGCTGGCAGCCGGGCGGCGACGGGGACCCGGCCCTCCAGGACGAGCAGCCGGATGCCGTCGGCGAGCGCGCGGTAGGCGGGCGGCCGGCGCGTCCCGGGGCCCGCCGGGCGGTCCTGCTGCGACGTGAGCAGCCGTGCGAGCTGCGGGGCTCCCACCGCGGAGGTCCACTGCGCCATGGTTACCAGTCCACCTTCCTGGAATTGGCCATGGATGACGTTTGCTTCCAAGCCACAGAGTGTCACGTGTCAGGCCACCACCACCACCGGGGGGACCTCCTTGTCCGCGACGCCGCCCATCGACAGCCCACCTGAAGACACCTCACCTAAGGACGGCCCGACGACAGACAACCCGGCGGCAGGCGGCCCACGCGAAGGCAGCGCCTCCGGGAGCGGTCTCCCCCGCCGGCTGGTCCAGCTCTACGCAGGCCTCGCGCTCTACGGCGCGAGCTCAGCCCTGCTCGTACGGGCCGGCCTGGGCCTGGAGCCGTGGAATGTGCTGCACCAGGGTCTCGCCGAGCTGACCGGCCTGTCGATCGGTGTCGTGTCGATCGTGGTGGGCGCCGTCGTGCTGCTCCTGTGGATCCCGCTGCGCCAGCGCCCCGGCCTCGGCACGGTCTCCAACGTCTTCGTGGTGGGCCTGGCCATGGACGGCACGCTCGCGGCGGTCCCCGACGCGCACGCCCTGACCGTGCGCGTGCCGCTGCTGGTGGCCGGCATCGTCCTCAACGGTGCGGCGACCGGCCTCTATATAGCGGCCCGTTTCGGGCCGGGGCCACGCGACGGGCTGATGACGGGGCTGCACCGGCGCACCGGCCGCTCGATCCGCGTGATGCGGACGGCCGTCGAGGTGGCGGTCGTGGTCACGGGTTTCGCCCTCGGCGGCACCATCGGCCTCGGCACACTGCTGTACGCGGTGTCGATCGGCCCGCTGGCCCAGCTCTTCCTGCGGGTGTTCGCCGTCCCCGCGGCATCCGGCGGCAGCACGGTCGTTGCCGCCGGGTCACCCCAAGGGGCGATACTGCGTCCGTGACCACCCTCGTACGCCACCCGTATCTCGACCATCCCGGGCCCATCGCGTTCGCGCACCGCGGCGGGGCCGCGGGCGGTCAGGAGAACACCGTGGCGCAGTTCCGGCGGGCGGTCGACCTGGGGTACCGCTACATCGAGACCGACGTGCACGCCACGCGGGACGGCAAGCTCGTCGCGTTCCACGACGCGACGCTGGACCGGGTGACCGACGGCGTGGGCCGCATCGCCGACCTGCCGTGGGCGGACGTACGGCACGCGCGCGTGGGCGGCAAGGAACCGGTCCCGCTCTTCGAGGAGCTCCTGGAGACCTTCCCCGAGGTGCGCTGGAACGTCGACCTCAAGGCGGAGCCGGCGCTCCACCCCCTGCTCAACCTGATCGCCCGCACGGGCGCCTGGGACCGCGTCTGCGTCGGCTCGTTCTCCGAGGCCCGCGTGACGCGCGCCCAGCGGCTGGCCGGGCCGCGCCTGGCGACGTCGTACGGCACCCGGGGCGTGCTCAACCTGCGGCTGCGGTCGTGGGGTGTGCCCGCGGCGCTGCGCCGGTCGGCGGTCGCCGCTCAGGTGCCCGAGGCCCAGTCGGGCATCCAGGTCGTGGACCACCGCTTCGTCCGCGCCGCCCACGCGCGCGGGCTGCAGGTGCACGTGTGGACGGTCAACGAACGGGATCGTATGCACCGGCTCCTGGACCTGGGGGTCGATGGCATCATGACCGATCACATCGACACGTTGCGCGAGGTCATGGAGGACCGGGGCGCCTGGGTCTGACACCGGTCGGCCGCGCCGGCCCCGTCGGCGGACCGCGCGCGGCGACTGCAGCGGGGAAGCGAGGGCACGGGTGGGCACCGATACCGTGCGGACGGCGGCGTCCGACGACGCCGCGGGGCGGCGGCGGGAACAGCGCGGCTGGTACTTCTACGACTGGGCGTGCTCCGTCTACTCGACGAGCGTGCTCACCGTGTTCCTCGGGCCGTACCTGACCTCGGTCGCCGAGGAGGCGGCGGACGCCGACGGGTATGTGCACCCCCTGGGCATCCCGGTCCGGGCGGGCTCCTTCTTCGCGTACTCGGTGTCGCTGTCGGTGATCGTGGCGGTGCTGGTGATGCCGCTGGTGGGTGCGGCGGCCGACCGCACGGGCCGCAAGAAGCCCCTCCTGGGAGCCGCCGCGTACGTGGGCGCCGCGGCCACGACGGGCATGTTCTTCCTCTCCGGCGACCGCTACCTGCTCGGTGGGCTGCTCCTCGTGGTGGCCAACGCGGCCCAGTCCGTGGCGATGATGCTGTACAACTCCTACCTGCCCCAGATCGCGCCGCCCGAGGAACGCGACGCGGTCTCCTCGCGCGGCTGGGCCTTCGGGTACGCGGCGGGCTCACTGGTCCTGGTCGTGAACCTCGGCCTGTACCTCGGCCACGACTCCCTCGGTCTCTCCGAGTCCACGGCCATGCGGATCTGTCTGGCCTCGGCCGGCCTGTGGTGGGGCGGTTTCGCCCTCGTCCCGCTGCTCAGACTGCGCGACCGCCCGTCGGCCGCCCGCGAGGCGGCGACCGCACCCGGCCTGCGCCAGCTGGCGGCGACGATCCGCGACATGCGCCGCCATCCCCTGACCCTCGCCTTCCTCCTGGCCTACCTCGTCTACAACGACGGCATCCAGACGGTGATCTCCCAGGCCTCCCTCTACGGCTCCGAGGAACTCGGGCTCGGCCAGTCCACCCTCATCGGCGCCGTCCTGCTGGTCCAGGTGCTGGCCGTCGCGGGCGCGCTGACGATGGGCCGTCTGGCCCGCAGGTACGGCGCGAAGCGCACGATCCTCGGCTCCCTGGTGGCGTGGACGCTGACGCTGGGCGCCGGGTACTTCCTGCCGGCCGGGGCGCCCGTCGGCTTCTTCCTGCTGGCGGCCGCGATCGGCCTGGTGCTCGGCGGCAGCCAGGCGCTGTCCCGCTCCCTCTTCTCCCACCTCGTCCCGCCCGGCAAGGAGGCCGAGTACTTCTCCGCGTACGAGGTGAGCGACCGCGGGATGAGCTGGCTGGGCCCGCTGCTGTTCGGTCTCACCTACCAGCTGACCGGGAGCTACCGTGACGCGATCATCTCCCTGGTGATCTTCTTCGTCCTGGGCTTCGCGCTGCTCGCGCGGGTTCCGGTACGACGGGCGATCGGCGACGCGGGGAACCCGGTACCGGAAAGGATTTAGCGCTCACGACGAAAGGGCGGTAGTGTACGCGTTTGGCCTGCCAGGCGTACCGTTACTGCGCGTCAAAGATGCCGAAACGCTGGGTGACATCTCCTTGCAGATGTGACAAACCGGGCGCCGGTGGGTACTGCACTGGTTGACAAGGCTGCGGCTACGACGGCGACGCATGACCCGGGACGGGACTCGGAACGGGAATCTTTACCGCCGCCCGGACGTTGACCGGATGACGACGACAGCGACACCTGTCCTGTGGGCGACAAGCCCGGGAGGCACGATTCATGAGTGAGCGAGCTCTTCGCGGCACGCGCCTCGTGGTGACCAGCTACGAGACGGACCGCGGCATCGACCTGGCCCCGCGCCAGGCCGTGGAGTACGCATGCGAGAAGGGGCACCGATTCGAGATGCCCTTCTCGGTCGAGGCGGAGATCCCGCCAGAGTGGGAGTGCAAGGTCTGCGGGGCCCAGGCACTCCTGGTGGACGGCGACGGCCCTGAGGAGAAGAAGGCCAAGCCCGCGCGTACGCACTGGGACATGCTGATGGAGCGGCGGACCCGTGAGGAACTCGAAGAGGTCCTCGAAGAACGGCTGGCGGTGCTGCGGTCCGGGGCGATGAACCTCGCGGTGCATCCCCGGGACAGCCGCAAGTCCGCGTAGCCCTGCGGGAGCCAGGGCCGGCATCAGCGCACGTGAATGACCGCGGGCGCCGTACGTGAAGTCGACGTACGGCGCCCGCGGTCGTTGTGCGTTCTACGGCTGCTCAGCAGGGCCCTGCCTGCACCTGGGGCGTCCCCCCGCGCCCCGTCAACCCGACCGTGTTCCCGAAAAGGCCCTCGGCGCCGGACGGGCCGGGACGGCCGACCGGCGCCGACAGGGGACCGGGGCTCAGCGGGTCAGCGGCGGGCGCGGCCCCTGGTCCGCCTCGCCGGCCGGCGCGCCGTCCCGGATGACCTCGCCCTGCACCACCTTCCCGTCGGGGCGCTGCATGCGCGCCTGCTGGAAGGCGTCACCCAGGGAGCCCGGCATCGCCTCGCGCAGCTTGCGGTCCATCGTGCGCTCCGCGGAGCGGGCGACCGTCTTCTGGACCGGCGGGACCAGGAGGAGCAGGCCCAGTACGTCGGAGATCAGGCCCGGGATCATCAGCAGCAGGCCGCCGAGCATCATCAGGCCGTTGCCACCGCCCCGGGAGGGCGGGGTGCCGCGCTGGAGCGCCTCGTTGAGGTTCTGGAAGGCACGGCGGCCGGCGCGCTTGATGACCACCGAGCCGAGGAACGCTCCGGCGAGCAGCAGCAGGAAGACGGTGAGCCCGCCCGCCGCGCCCGCGACCACGGTCAGCAGCCAGACCTCCAGCACCAGCCACACGGCGAGGCCCAGTGGCAGGAACGTCCGCAGGCGGGAACGCCGGGGCCGGGCGGGGTGGGTGGGGGTCGCAGCGCCAGTCGTCATGGTCCCAGTGTGCCTTCACCCGGCTCAGAGCGGGATAAGGGGACGATCAACCGTTTCCGTGCGACTCCTGCGGCGCCGCCGGAGGCGAGGCCGGGGACTGCGGCGACTCCTGCCGGGCGGCCCCCTTGCCCGCGATCTTGCCGACCCGCTCCCCCACGCCCCACGCGGTGACCCGCCACAGCGCCTCGACGAGGATGTCGCGGCTCATCTTGGAGTCACCGAGTTCGCGCTCGACGAAGGTGATGGGAACCTCGACGACATGGAAGCCGGCCTTGACCGCGCGGCGGGCGAGGTCGACCTGGAAGCAGTAGCCCTGCGAGGCGACCTCGTCGAGGCCGAGGCCCTCGAGGGTCTCGCGGCGGAAGGCGCGGTAGCCGCCGGTGATGTCCCGCAGCGGCAGGTCCAGGGCGAGGCGGGAGTAGAGGCTGCCGCCGCGCGAGATGACCTCGCGGGACTTGGGCCAGTTCACGACGCGGCCGCCCGGCACCCAGCGGGAGCCGAGGACGAGGTCCGCGCCCTTGAGGGCGGTCAGCAGGCGGGGCAGTTCCTCGGGCTGGTGGGAGCCGTCGGCATCCATCTCGATCAGCACGCCGTAGCCGTGCTCCAGGCCCCATCGGAAGCCCGCGAGGTAGGCGGCGCCGAGCCCTTCCTTGCCCTTGCGGTGCAGGACCTGGACGTGGTCGTCCTGGGCGGCCAGTTCGTCGGCGAGCTTGCCCGTGCCGTCGGGGCTGTTGTCGTCCGCCACGAGGACGTGGGCCTCGGGGACAGCCTTGCGCACCCGGCCGACGATGGACTTGATGTTCTCCGCCTCGTTGTAGGTCGGAATGATCACCAAGGCCTTGCCGAGCGGACCGAACTGCCTCCCGCGGTCCTGTGCCGCGAGGGTCGCGTCGCCGTCGTTCACTACTGCCCCTTCATGTCCGTACGCAGGGGACCACCATAGTGGCCGCCGCCTGCGGTGACGTGACGGGACGTTCGTATGGTGGTGTCGTTTCCGGAAAAGCGGGGTAGGTATGCGCTTTTCGGCTCGTATGTACGAGGCTACTGCGCACGGGTGCGCCCACACCGTCCTGCGGATGGGGGCCCGGCGCCCTTCGGGCCGACCTGGGACCCGCTGGCTGCGGATCGACGCGAAGCCGTTGTCTACTGAGCGGCCGGGCCCCACCCGGGTCACACCTCCCCCGACCGGCCGGAACAATCCCTCGCTGCGGCGCGAGCGCTGCGCCTGGCTCCCAGTGGCGGTGCGCCGGTGCGACGGACCGTCCCTGACCCAGCGGCGCCTCGGCGAGTGCGCGGACGTTCCCCGGCGGGGCGTCCGGTGGTGGACTCGGCCGAACCTACCGGCCCCCCGCCGTCGGCTGTCAACAGCCGTTCCACCTGCGGGTCTTCGGTCAATGCGCTGGTCAGCGGCGCGCTCGCGCGACGGCGGGCGGACGGGTGATCCTCCGCCCGCCGTCCCGGGACATCACTCACCCGGCCGTACGAACACCGTCCGCCCGCCGACCACCGTGCGCAGGCATAGGGGCAGGTCGGCGCCCGGTGTCAGGTCGGGCAGGCCGGGCGTGCCGGAGCGGGGATCGGTGGACCAGCGGGCCACGCGGTCGTCCGGCGCCTGGACGACCAGCTCGTCCGTGCGCCACACCGCGTAGTCCGCCGGCGCGCCCGGCACCAGGACACCCGCGTCGTCCCGCCCGACCGCCCGCCAGCCGCCGCGGGTGTGGGCGGTGAACGCGGCGCGCACGGAGACGCGGTGCTCCGGGGTGCGGTGGAAGGCGGCGGCGCGGATCGTGCCCCACGGGTCGAGGGGGGTGACGGGGCTGTCGGAGCCGAAGGCGAGCGGGACGCCGGCCCGCAGCAGCGCCGCGAAGGGGTTCAGGGCGCGGGCCCGGTCGGCGCCGAGACGCTGGGCGTACATTCCGTCCTCACCGCCCCACAGGGCGTCGAAGGCGGGCTGGACGGAGGCGGTCAGGCCGAGCTCGGCGAATGCGGCGACCGTCTCCGGGGTGAGCATCTCGGCGTGCTCGACGCGGTGGCGGGCGGCACGGACGCGGGTCAGGCCGACCTTCTCGGCGGCGGCGCGCACGCCGTCGACGACGGCGGTGACGGCGGCGTCGCCGATGGCGTGGAAGCCCGCCTGGAGTCCGGCCTCGGTGCAGGCGACGACATGTGCGGCGATCTCGGCGGCGCCGAGGTAGGCGGTGCCGGTGTGCTCCGCGTCGGCGTACGGCTCGTGCAGGCAGGCGGTGTGGGAGCCGAGGGCACCGTCGACGAAGAGGTCACCCGCCGCGCCGAGGGCGCCGAGTTCCCGCGCCTTGTCGACATCCCGCTCGGCCCAGTAGCCGACGACCCGGGGTCCGGGCTGTTCGGCGGCGAGCCGCAGCAGGCCGGTGAAGTCGTCCTCGGAGGAGATCTCCGGACCGGCGCACTCGTGGATCGAGCCGATGCCGAGGGAGGCGGCGTGCGCGAGGGCGGCGCGCTGGGCCTCGGTGCGCTGCCGGTCCGTCACAGCCGCGAACGCGGCGGCCCGCGCGGCGTGGTGGGCGTCGGCGGTGAGCGGGCCCTCCGGCGGACCGTCCGCCGCGCCGAGGCCGGGCGTCAGGTCCAGCAGGGCGGTGGTGACGACCGCCGAGTGGACGTCGATGCGGGAGAGATAGAGAGGTCGGCCGCCGGTGGCCTCGTCCAGCTCCGCGCGCGTCGGAGGGCGGCCGCCGGGCCAGCGCGAGGCGTCCCAGCCGTGCCCGAGCAGCACCTTGTCCTGCGGGCGGGCGGCGGCGAAGTCCCGCACCCCGGCGAGGGCCGCTTCCAGGGTGGGCGCGGTCGACAGGTCGAGGCCGGTCAGGGCGAGGCCCGTGGAGGTGGTGTGGACATGGGCGTCGGTGAATGCGGGGGTGACCAGGGCACCGTCCAGGTCGACCACCTCGTCGACGCCGTCGGCGAAGGCGTCGGCCGCACCCTCGGAGCCGACCCACGCGATCTGACCGCGCTCGACGACCATCGCGGTCGCGAACGGGTCGGCGGGGCTGTGGACCTCTCCACGGCGGAGCAGGACGGTCTTCGGCTCGGGGGTGCGCTCACTCATGGGGAACAGTTTCGCGCCTCGCCGGAGCCGGCGCGTACGCGGACCCCTCAGATGCGCGGCGGTCTGGCCTCGTACGGAGTGGACAGCACGACCGTCGTCCGCGTCGAGACCCCGGCGAGCGCCCGGAGCCGCCCCAGCAGCTCCTCCAGCTCGTGCGGGGTGGCCACACGCACCTTGAGGATGTAGTTCTCGTCGCCGGCCACGCTGTGGCAGGCCTCGATCTCGGGCACCCCGGCGAGACGGTCGGCGATGTCGTCGGGTGCGCTGGGGTCGAACGGTTTCACCGAGATGAAAGCGGTCAGGGGCAGCCCGACGGCCTCGGGGTCGACGACGGCCGCGTATCCCCGGATGACGCCGCGCTGTTCCAGCCGGCGCACCCGCTGGTGCACGGCCGACGTGGACAGGCCCGTGGCCTTGCCCAGGTCGGTGTAACTCATCCGCCCGTCCTTGACGAGCAGCTGCACGATTTGCCGGTCCAGCTCCTCCATGACGCAAGAACTTACAGGGCGCCCCATCTCTTCGTATACCTATGCAGCCCAGGTCATACCGGTTCGTGATGTGGCCAGGCGTCAGCCGCGCACCGTCCGGATGACCCCACCCGGGCGGGCCCGGGCAGGCACCTGCGCAGGGCATGTGACGAACGCCACAGGCCACGTCAAGGCTTCGTGATGTTCTCGTGATTACCGCCGAGACGGGCAGGGAAGTGCTTGCTGTGGTCGAGGCCGCAGCGCCTTCACGGCCCAGCCCGAGGGGGAGAATCCCATGCAGAGTCTTAAGCGCCCTGGTCGCACCGTGCCCAAGCGGTTCCAGCCGGTCGTCGTCGAACCCGAGCCGGAGGGCGTCGAACCCGACGGCCTCGACGCCGAATACACCGACGGCGCCGACGAGTTCGACGCGTACGACACCTTCGAGATGTACCGGGTGATCTGCCCGGACTGCGCGCAGCCCATCGCGCTGCTCGCGGACGAGGAGATCCTGCCGGAGCACGCGCTGTGCGCCTCGCCGTGGAACCCGTTCGGGCTCACGGTCTGCGCCGGTACGGGACGCGCGGCGTCCGAGGCGCGCCCCGCGGACGAGTCCTTCGAGCCCCAGGAGCAGGACACCGCGCTCCTGCTGACGCTCCCTCAGGGTCTCGACTGGCGTATGCAGCCGTTCTCGCACGTCGGCGGCCCGGGCTCGCGCCCGATGCGCGTGCCGGCGATGCGTCGCCACGCCGCCTGAGCGTCTTGGGCCGTCGGTAGCCGGCCCACCTCCCGCACCTGCCCTGCACCACGGCCCGCAGACTGCCGTGGTGCGGGCTCGGTGTGCCCGGGCGGGCCGGCACGATCCCCGGCCGGACGCCGGCGCGACGACCTCGCCCGAGCGGTCATCGCCGCCTTGCGTAGGGGCACTTGGCCGTGACGCCGGGGCGGTCCGTCGGCGGGCGGGTGCGGCGGCGGACCACCCCGGCGGACGCGGCGGCGGACGGCTGCCCCGGCGGACGCGGCGGCGGGTTCCTGGCCGGCGGCGGGTTCCGTGGCCGGCGGCAGGTCCGATGACCAGCGGCGGGCGCGTCGGCCGACACCGGGTCCGGTGGACGCGGCGGACCCGCTGTCGGCCGACGGCGCGTTCGCGGCCGGGTTGCCCGCCCGCACGGGGGCAGGGGCACAGACGGGGGCACATCCCGAACTCACGCCCTACCGCGCGATCCGGTGACCTGACCTCGCGCGCTCGCGTTGCCCCGGTATGGCTCCCACGTACTCGACGGCGCCCGGGCGTCACCGCCAGCTCTTCGTCCCGGTCTCCGCAAAATCGGTTCCGCCGACTCCGCCGCGCGCGCAGGACCCGCCGATCTACCGCGACATGATGCGCGCCTGGGCCGACCGGGGCCGCACCCTGCCGGGCCGGCAGGACCCGGAGTGGGTGCGGCTGGTGGCCCCGCTGGTGCGGCCGGGGCAGTTCAGCGGGTCTCCGGACCCACTAGGTGACGGGCGATGACCATCCGCTGGATCTGGTTGGTGCCCTCGACGATCTGCAGGACCTTGGCCTCGCGCAGGTAGCGCTCGACGGGGAAGTCGGCGGTGTAGCCGTAGCCGCCGAGGACCTGGACTGCGTCGGTGGTGACCTGCATCGCGGCGTCGGTGCAGTGCAGCTTGGCCATGGCCGCCTGCGGCGCGAACGTCCGGCCGGCGTCGCGCAGCCGTGCCGCCGCCAGGTACAGGGCCCGGCCCGCCTCGATCCGGGTCGCCATGTCGGCGAGCAGGAAGCGCAGCCCCTGGAAGTCGGCGATCGGCCGCCCGAACTGCCGCCGCTGTCTCGCGTAGGCGACCGCCTCGTCCAGAGCGGCCTGGGCGAGGCCGACGGCGCAGGCCGCGATCCCGAGCCGGCCGGAGTCCAGCGCGGTCAGGGCGATCGCGAAGCCCTCGCCCTCGTCGCCGATGCGCCGCGCGTCCGGGATCCGCACGCCGTCGAAGTGGACCTGGGCGGTCGGTGAGCCCTTCAGCCCCATCTTCCGCTCGGGCGGCGCGGCGCTGACGCCCTCCGCGTCACCGGGCACGAGGAAGGCCGTGATCCCGCGCGGTCCCTCGCCGCCGGTGCGTGCCATGACCGTGTAGAAGTCGGCGATGCCGCCGTGTGTGATCCAGGCCTTCGTGCCGGTGATCACCCAGTGGTCGCCCTCCCGCACCGCCCGCGTGCGCAGCGAGGCGGCGTCCGAGCCGGAGGTGGGCTCGGAGAGGCAGTACGCGCCGAGTTGCCCGCCGCCGAGCATCCCCGGCAGGTGCGCGGCCCGCTGCTCCTCGGTGCCGTGGACGGCGAGCGTGGAGCAGGCGAGGGTGTGGACGCTGACGCCGAGCCCGACGGTGAGGCGGGCGGCGGCGAGCTCCTCGAGGACCTGGAGATACACCTCGTAGGGCTGGTCCCCGCCGCCGTGCGCGGAGTCGTAGGGCAGGCCCAGCAGTCCCGACTCCGACAGGAGGGTGAACAGCCCGCGCGGGAAGCGGCCGGCGGCCTCCTCCTCGGCGGCCGTCGGGGCGATCTCTCGCCGGGCGATGTCCCGGACGAGGTCGAGCAGGTCGCGGGCCTCGTCCGTGGGCAGCAGGCGGTCGACCGGTGGCGGGGCGGGATCGGGCATGGCGGCCATCTCCTCCCTGGCTCGGCCCGGCGGCTCGGCGCTGTGAGTATGCCCGCGTGACGCCCTTGCCGCACGGGCGGGCAGCGCCGGGTCGGTCCGCGCCATTGAGCGAGTGATCTGTTCCTCCTCCCGCGTGGGCGGCGTCACCCGGGCGAAGCCGGGCGGCACGGCCACCGGGCCGGCGCCGGAGACGTGGGAGGACGGTAACGAGGACTACGCGGGGGCGGAAGGATCTTCTGGGAGCTGAGCGGCGACACCGCGGACGGTGAGCTGGTCACCGCCGTCAGGCAGCGCGCGTCAGGGGCCTCGGGGTGCACGGCACGGGGCCCTTCACCCGTCCTGCGTCAGCCGTCGTCCCGGCGGGCCGGCTTCGGCGCCGGGAACGCGGGGTCCAGCTCCTCAATGGCGCGCATCGTGCCGCCCAGGGTCTTCACCAGGAGGTCGCCCACGGTCTCGCGGGTGAGGTCGGGGCGGTCGATCCAGTCGAGGGTGGCGCCCTCCACACCGCACACCCAGGCGAGCAGGGCGATGCGGGGCACGGAGGGGATGTCGCTGCGGCCGTACGCGCCCTCGGCGATGGTCGCGACGATCGCCTCGCGCACCCCGTCCCGGATGGCGTGCACCTCGGCGTCGAAGCCGACCCCGCCGCTGACGATCGTGCGGTAGGCGGCCTGGTGGTGCTCGGCGAAGCGCAGGTAGCTGTCGATCGTGCGGTGCACCCGGTCCACCTGGGGCAGCTCGAGGCCGCTCGCCGCGAAGGAGACCAGGTCGGCGACGGAGTCCTGGATGATCGCCAGGTAGTAGCCGCGCTTGGACTGGAAGTAGTAGTAGATCAGCCCCTTGGCGACGTGCGCCTGCCGGGCGATGTCGTCCATGGAGAGCGCGTCGTAGGACGTGTCGGCGAACAACTTCCGCCCGATGGCGATGAGTTCGGCGCGACGGGCCAGCGAGCGCTCGGTGCCGCGCGCCCGGGGGCGGACGGCGTCGCGCTGGTGACTGCTGTTCAATTTCGACCCTGGTCTCAACGGTCGGCGGGACGACGTCAGTATGTCAGGTCGAAAGGTGAGTCAGCTCACTGTGCGGGACGTCCGCGGCCACCCGTGTCAGAGCAGTCCCAGCTGGGTCACGAGCATGGCGACGACCGCGACGAGGACCCAGCCCATGACGTGCTCGAAGATCTTCGGACCGTCGTCCTGGGGACCTCCGGTGCGGGTACGGGCGGCGGTGGCGGCATGTGCGGTCATGGTGTCTCGCTAGGTCGGGGGTACAGGGTCCGGACTGTCCACCTTGCCACCGGTCAGGGCTTTTGCGGCCGAGACCTTGCTCACACGGCGGGCGGCCCCGGGTCTCCCGCCGCGCGTTCAGCGCACCCCCACCGCCGCGAGCGCCCTGCGCCGGGGCGCGCTCAGACGCGCCGGGAAGTAGAGGTAGCAGACGCCCCCGGTGCCGGAGACGACCTTGCCGCTCGCGTCGTGGCGCTTGGTGCGCAGCCAGACGTTCTCGAACTCCCGGCGCGGGTAGACGCGCCGCACCGCCTCGTTGGTCGCCGAGTACGGGTCGTTGGCGATCACGTCCCCCTGCGCGGTGAACCCGATCACCGTCATCAGATGGCCGGAGGTGCCGTACCCCGCGCCCGTCAGCTCCTCCTCGAGGAAGGACTGTGACGTCATGACCGGGATGCCGGCCGCGATCAGCGTCTCCAGGTCGGTCAGGGAGGTGAGCCGGGTCACCACGCCCCGGAGATCGTCGAAGGTGGCCGCGTAGGCCGCGTTGAACGGCCAGTTCCCACAGCCCGCGTATTGGTGGTCGTAGGTGTACCGGGCCGCGTGGCACACCTGCGGGTCGGCGTACGCGGGGTCGACCCAGGCGAGCTGCTCGGGGGTGAGGCGGCCGCCCCAGTACTCGATGACCATCTGCGAGGAGGTGGGGCTGCACCAGGCCTCGCCGCCGTTGTCGTACTCGGGATACTGGCCCAGGTGGATCTCCTGCGAGTACCGCGGGACGCTCAGTTCCCGGGCGAGGCCGGGCACGGAGGCCGAAACCGTGAAGCGGTCCGGGATGTCGGACCCCATCGCCCCCACCCGCCACACCGTCGGCGTGCGCTTCGTGCCGGGCCTGCGGTAGAGGGTCAGGCGGACGCGGTACGAGGTGAGGCGCAGGCCGGTGGAGGCGTCGTCCAGCGCGAGGGTGTCCGTCCAGACGGTGGACCTGCCGTCGGACTGGTCGTCGACGGAGGTCCGCCGGATGTCCTGGTCGCCGGCCGCCCACCGCCCCATCACGTACCACGGCGTGTCCGTGCCGTCGGAGTAGGTGCCCCGCAACTCGATCTGCAGCCAGGTGCCGGCCGGGGTGTGGGCGTTCCAGGAGACGATCGCCTCGGTCGAGGGGACGGCCGGCCGGTGGGCCGGGGACGTCCAGGTCGCGTACTCCCATGCGGCGGTGGTGCCGGTGTGCGGGTCGGTGTAGTCGGTGGTGCCGGCCGGGGCGCCGATGACCAGGCCCGGGCGGACGCCCGCGACGGCCCGGGTGCCCCGCGCGGTACCGGTGCGCCAGTCGGCGTACGTGGTCCAGGAGCGGTGGTCGACCGGCCGGGCCGGGGCCGCCGAGGAGCCCGTACCGCCGGTCACGTCGGCGGTCGCCGGACCCGCGCCCCCGGCGACAGTTGCGGCGACCGCGACGGTGAGGAGGGACCGGCGGGAGGGCCGATCGGATCCGGCGGGGCGCCGATCGGCTCCGGGGGACGGCTGTCGGGCTCTGCTCATGGGCGGAAGACCCCCAAGGTGTCCGAGTCGGGGCGGGTCCGGTGCACGGTGTGCGCCCACTATGGACGCAGGCGGCCGGCCCCGCCAGCACCTCCGCCCGTGCCACGCCCGGGAACCATGGGCGTGGACCAATGACATGACCAGCGGCGGCAGGCGGCAGGCACCGCACTAGACTGGCGCCCCGCACCCCCGCGCACCCCAGGAACCGCCATCCGCCAGCTCGCCACCCGGCTCCGCCGCCTGCCCCCGTCCTGTGGTCCGGTCCGTCTGATCGGCGTCGACGGCCACGCCGGCTCGGGGAAGTCGACGTTCGCGGGACGGCTGGCCGGGGCACTGGGCGACCCGCCCGTCCTCCACCTCGACGACCTCGCGAGCCACGACGAGCTGTTCGCCTGGACCGGACGGCTGCTGACCCAGGTGATCGAACCCCTCCGCCACGGCACCACCGCCCACTACGCCCCGTACGACTGGCGCTCCAGGCGTTTCGGCCCGCCCCGGCCGCTGCCCCCGGCCCCCGTGATCCTGATCGAGGGCGTCGGCGCGGGGCGCCGTGCCCTGCGGCCGCACCTCGCCCATCTGCTGTGGATGGAGATGCCCCGCGAGGAGGCCTGGGCGCGCGGACGCGCGCGGGACGGGGAGGAACAGAGGGAGTTCTGGGACGGATGGGTCCGGGCCGAGCTACTGCATTTCGCCGAAGACCCGACGAGGCCGTACGCCGACACTCTGGTGCGGCAGTTGCCGGAGGGGTACGAGGTGCTGCCGGGGCCCATGGAAACGCGCGGGCCGCACCACGGTGTCACGCACGGTGAGGAACCCCCCGCGATGTGGTGAACGTGTGAAGAGCCTTGCGTTCGAACTTCGCCAAGTGCCTCAACTCGGCTTGACCGGCGGCCCGTACAGGACTTACGTTCTCAATGTGCGGCAATCGAAGCCGCCCCAGGACGCGAAGCCCCCGGTTGTTCCCCCGTGATCGGGGGCTTCGTTCTGCCCGCAGCCCCTCTCTCCGCGCCCCATCGACCGCGACGCGACGTGATCCGCTCACTGAGGGTCACCGTGCGCGGTGCGCCCCCTCTGCTCCCACCTCGTCAAACGGCCCGTGCGGCACCCTTCGGCGGGCGACACCCCGCGGGTACGATGCCCTCGGTGCGACCTACGGACAGCTGCTGCGCGCACCTTGCAACTCCGGTCCGCGGCACAGCGGTTCGACCAAGGCAGCCGGTGGGCGACAGCCCCGCGGCATACCGACGGGGGCACGGTTTGTGGGGGACGTGATGGATTTCGGCACGCCGGGCCCCGAGGCCCCGGCCGACCTGGCCTGGCTGCGAGGCGTGGACGCCTACACCATGGGCGCCTATCCGCAGGCGGAGGAGGAGTTCCGCACCGCGGTGCGGATCGACCCGGGCATGGCCGACGGCTGGCTCGGGCTGCACGCGCTGCGCGTCGACACGACGACCGCGCTGCTCAGGATGTTCCGGCACCGTGACCGCTTCGGCGAACAGCGCGCCCGGCACCGGCGCACCCTCAACTCCTGGTACTGGCTGGGCTGGTGGGTGCAACCGGTCCTCGAGAGCCCCCGCGACCTCCTCCTCGCGCACGCCTCGCACTGGTTGGACGGCCGGCACGTACCCGAGCTGGACCGGGCGCTCGCCGGGCTCCCGCCCGTCGACACCGACCACCAGGTCCGCTTCCTGCACGCCTGCCGCGCCTACCTGGTCAAGGACTGGGAACAGCTCGTCCGGCACACCGACCCGCTCCTCGACGACCCCCTGCTCGGCATCGAGGCCGGTCTGTTCGGCGGCATGGCCCGGGTGCGGCTGGAGATGTACGGGCAGGCCGAGCCGCTGCTGTCGACGGCGCTCATGCGCTGCCGCAGCGAGCAGCCGCAGCGCAAGGAGCTGCGGTACTGGCTGGCCCGGGCCCACGAGGGCACCGGCCGTTCCGCGGCCGCCCTCCCCCTCTACCGGGCCGTCCACCGCGTCGACCCCGCCTTCATGGACACCTCCGCCCGGCTCGCCGCGATCGCCGAGGGCGACGGCTACGACGATCCCGCCGACCTCGCCGCCATCACGCTCAGCGGCGCCGGCCAGGACACCGGGGACGGTGCGGACGCCCTCGACCCGCTGTTCGGCATGGAAGGGCGGGACCTGAAGCTCACCGAGCCCGCCGACCTGCCGCCCGTCGGTCCCCTTCCCTCGGTGACCGATCCGGCGGTGCGCGCGAAGACGCTGGTGCCCTCGGCGCTGCCCGCCGGGCCCACCGACCCCGCCCTGCTGGAGGAAGCGCTCGCCGAACTGGAGCGCATGGTGGGTCTGGAGCCGGTGAAGCGCCAGGTCAAGGCGCTGTCGGCCCAGCTCAACATGGCCCGGCTGCGGGCCGGGCAGGGCCTCCCGGTCCAGCCGCCCAAACGGCACTTCGTCTTCTCCGGCCCGTCCGGCACCGGCAAGACCACCGTGGCCCGCATCCTCGGCCGCGTCTTCTACGCGCTCGGCCTGCTCGGCGGCGACCACCTGGTGGAGGCCCAGCGGGCCGACCTGGTCGGCGAGTACCTCGGGCAGACAGCCGTCAAGGCCAACGAGCTGATCGACTCCGCACTGGGCGGCGTGCTCTTCGTCGACGAGGCCTACTCCCTCTCCAACACCGGCTACGGCAAGGGCGACGCGTACGGCGACGAGGCCCTGCAAGTGCTGCTGAAACGGGCCGAGGACAACCGGGACCACCTGGTGGTGATCCTGGCCGGCTATCCGGAGGGCATGGACCGCCTGCTCGCCGCGAACCCCGGACTGTCGTCCCGCTTCACGACCCGCGTCGACTTCCCCTCGTACCGGCCCCTCGAACTCACCTCGATCGGCGAGGTGCTCGCAGCGGAGAACGGCGACGTGTGGGACGAGGAGGCGTTGGACGAGCTGCGGTCGATCGCCGGACACGTGGTGGACCAGGGGTGGATCGACGAGTTGGGGAACGGGCGGTTCCTGCGGACGCTGTACGAGAAGAGCTGCGCCTACCGGGATCTGCGGTTGTCGACCTACCCGGGGACGCTGTCGCGGGACGACCTGTCGACGCTGCGGTTGCCGGATCTGATGCAGGCCTACGGCGAGGTGCTGTCGGGGCGGGGGCCGCAGGACCCGTCGGCGATGTGAGGCGCCGGCCGCCGGTGCGGGCGGGCGGAATCCACCCGCCCGCACCGGCGCGGAGCGACGCCTAGCTCGCCAGGACCTCCTCCGGCGCCCCGCTCACCTGCGGCTCGGCCAGCCTGACCTCGGTCGTGGCGCTCGCCGTCTGCCGGTGCGCCGGATCCCGTACCTCGCCCACCAGCAGCTCCAGTACGTCCTCCAGCGCGACCAGGCCCAGCACCTTGCCCGAGGCGTCGGCGACCTGGGCCAGATGGGTTGCCGCCCTGCGCATGACAGTCAGCGCGTCGTCGAGCGGCAGCTCCGAGCGGAGTGTCGTCATCGGGCGCCACACCTGCTGCGGGACCGCCCGGTCGGAGTCCTCCAGGTCGAGGACGTCCTTCACATGCAGGTAGCCCATGAAGGCGCCGTTCTCCGCGGCGACCGGGAAGCGGGAGTAACCGGTGCGGGCCGTGAGGCCGACGATCTCGCCGGGGGTGACCGCGGGACTCACCGTCACCAGCGACTCGCGCCTCAGCAGCACGTCCGTCACCGGGCGGGAGCCCAGCTCCAGCGCGTCCTCCAGCCGCTCCTGCTCCTCGGGGTCGAGCAGACCCGCCTGACCGGAGTCCTCCACCAGCCGGTTGAGCTGCTCGCTGGTGAAGACCGCCTCCACCTCGTCCTTCGGCTCGACGCGGAAGAGGCGCAGGATGCCCTGGGCGCAGGCGCCGAGGGCGACGGTGATCGGACGGCAGAAGCGGGCGAAGTAGACCAGGCCGGGGCTGAGCCACAGCGCGGCCTTCTCCGGGGCCGCCATGGCGAGGTTCTTCGGGA
The DNA here is from genome assembly GCF_044455165.1 of Streptomyces sp. NPDC051315. NCBI lineage: Bacteria > Bacillati > Actinomycetota > Actinomycetes > Kitasatosporales > Streptomycetaceae > Streptomyces > Streptomyces sp. NPDC051315. The sequence goes on along the minus strand of NZ_JBITEN010000019.1, from coordinate 107,994 downwards.
CCATCTCGCCGATGACGAGGTGGAGGAAGACCACGACCGCCAGCGCGATGACATAGCCCAGCGGGTGGATCATGCCGTGCGGCAGGTGGATCCACGCGAAGACCGGCTCCAGCAGGTGCGCGACCGTGGGTTCGGCGACCGCGCCCAGGGTGAGGGAGCAGACGGTGATGCCGAACTGGGCCGCGGCCATCATCTGGGGCAGGTGTTCCAGACCGTGGAGGACCTGACGGGCCCGGGCCGTGGCGAGCGGCTCGATCTGGCTGCGGCGCACCGAGACCAGGGCGAACTCCGCGCCGACGAAGAAGCCGTTCGCGAGCACCAGCAGGGCCGCGAAGGCGAGTTGGAGGACGCTCATCGGGCGACCTCCACGACCGCGCCGGTGCGCACCAGCCGGACCCGTTCGGCCCGGTAGTGGCCGACGCGGCGCACCGACAGGCGCCAGCCGGGCAGCTCGGCCCGGTCACCGACGGCCGGGATGCGGCCGAGCAGGTCGGCGACGAGCCCGGCGACCGTCTCGTACGGCCCCTCCGGCACGTCGAGGCCTATGCGCAGCAGGGTGTCGACACGGCAGCGGCCGTCGACGTCCCAGGCGGGCCGGCCGTCCTCGGGCGGGGCGGCAGCGAGTTCGGGGGTGTCCAGGCCGTCGTGCTCGTCGCGGACCTCGCCGACGATCTCCTCGACGATGTCCTCCAGGGTCACCACGCCGGCCGTGCCGCCGTACTCGTCGACGACGACGGCGATGGGCTGCTCGCTGCGCAGCCGGGCCAGCAAGGGCTGGACGGGGAGGGTCTCGGGGACGAGCAGCGCCGGACGGGCGATACGGCCGACCGGGGTACGCAGCCGGTCGTGGACGGGGACGGCGAGGGCGTCCTTGAGATGGACCATGCCGACGATCTCGTCGATCTTCTCGCGGTAGACCGGGAAGCGGGACAGGCCGGTGGCCCGGGTCAGGTTGACCACGTCCTCGGCGGTGGCGGACACCTGCAGGGAGCTGACCTTCACACGCGGGGTCATGACGTGCTGCGCGGTCAGCTCGGCCAGGGACAGGGTCCGCACGAAGAGGTCGGCCGTGTCCTGTTCGAGGGTGCCCGCCTGGGCGGAGTGCCGGGCCAGGGAGACGAGTTCGCCGGGGGTGCGGGCGGAGGCCAGCTCCTCGGTGGGCTCGACGCCCAGGGCGCGCACGAGGTGGTTGGCGACGGCGTTCAGGCCGGCGATGACCGGCCGGAACAGGCGGGCGAAGGCGTACTGCGGGCCGGCGACGAAGCGCGCGACCTGCATCGGCCTGGACACCGCCCAGTTCTTGGGGACGAGTTCGCCGATCACCATCTGCACGGCGGAGGCCAGCAGCATGCCGACGGCGACGGCGACACCGGAGACGGCGCCCTCGGGGATACCGATCGCGGTGAACGGGCCGTGGAGCAGCTCCGCGAGCGCGGGTTCGGCGAGCATGCCGACGACGAGGGAGGTGATGGTGATGCCGAGCTGGGTGCCGGAGAGCTGGAAGGACAGCTCCTTGAGCGACTCGACGACCGTACGGGCTCGTCTGTCGCCCTCGGCGGCGGCCTTCTCGGCGTCCGGGCGCTCGACGGTGACGAGGCCGAACTCGGCGGCCACGAAGAAGCCGTTGGCGAGAATCAGCAGGAACGCGGCTGCCAGGAGCAGCAGGGGGGTGGTCATGATGCCGCCGCCTCCGCAGAGCCGCGGGCCGAGAGGTCTCGGTCCGCGCCATGTCGGCAGGGGGCGGCGCAGGTACTACAGGACGATCCGTCCATCGCCGGAGAGCGTCACTCCTCGGGTAGCAGGAACCCCTGTGCGCCGGGCACGGCACGACAGGGGCGGAGACGCAAGGGACACGTCTCCGCCACCAGATTAATCAAGACACGGGCTTCTGCGTCAGGGTGGACGGCCCCGAGTCAGCCCTGATCTTGCTCGGGGTCGCGGACGGAGCGGGCCTCGACGAGGGTGCGCAGCGTGCGCGCGTCGGCGATGGCACGCTCCTTGGCGATGCCCGGCTGGATGCCGAGCGCGGGCAGGCTGGTGCCGTCACTGAGGTCGAGGAACACCCAGGGGTCGCCCGGACGGAGGTTCACCCGGAGGATCTCCGCCCAGTCCAGGCGCCTCCTGCCGGCGATGTTCACGACGGTGACACCCGATTCGTCGGCCACGACCCGGACCCGGGCGAGCCGGGCCAGCACCCAGAAGATGAGGCCGCCGGTCACGATGAAGCTGAGCCGCTCCCCCGGACCGAGCTCCAGGAGCAGCGAGATGGCCGAGATGACGACGAAGATCACCACGCCGGCGGTGAGCAGCACCGCGCGGGTGCGGCCCGGCCGGAACGTGACGGGCAGGGCGGGAAGGTCGGACATGGCTGCGGCTCTCAGAGACGGTCGGACACGGCTGCGGTCTCAGAGACGGCAGGCGTGGATGGCCGTGGTCAGGATGGCGCGGGCGCCGATGTCGTAGAGGTCGTCCATGACCCGCTGGGCTTCCTTGGCGGGGACCATGGCGCGGACGGCGACCCAGCCCTCGTTGTGCAACGGGGAGACGGTCGGCGACTCCAGGCCCGGGGTGAGCGCGACGGCCTTCTCCAGCTGCTCGACGCGGCAGTCGTAGTCCATCATCACGTAGGTCCGGGCGACGAGGACGCCCTGCAGGCGGCGCAGGAACTGCTGCACCTTGGGTTCCTCGCCGTCCGAGCCGGTGCGGCGGATGACGACGGCCTCGGACTTCATGATCGGCTCGCCGATGACCTCCAGGCCCGCGTTGCGCAGGGAGGTGCCGGTCTCGACGACGTCCGCGATGACCTCGGCGACACCGAGCTCGATGGCGGTCTCGACGGCGCCGTCGAGGTGGACGACGGAGGCGTCGATGCCGTGGTCGGCGAGGTGCTTGGCGACGATTCCCTCGTAGGAGGTGGCGACCGTCATGCCGTTGAGGTCCTGCACGCCCTTCGCCGTGCCGGGCTTGGTGGCGTAGCGGAAGGTGGAGCGGGCGAAGCCGAGCGGGAGGATCTCCTCGGCGTTGGCGCCGGAGTCGATGAGCAGGTCGCGGCCGGTGATGCCGATGTCGAGGCGGCCGGAGGAGACGTAGATCGCGATGTCGCGGGGGCGGAGGTAGAAGAACTCGACCTCGTTCTCCGGGTCGACGATGCGCAGCTCCTTGGACTCGCGGCGCTGCTGGTAGCCGGCCTCATGCAGCATCTCCGCCGCAGGGCCGGACAGTGAACCCTTGTTGGGGACGGCGATGCGCAGCATGAGGCGAGCTTCCTTCGTTCGTACGGAAAGGGGGTGCGGTGCGGCTCAGAGGTGGGCGTAGACGTCGTCCAGGGAGATCCCGCGGGCGACCATCATCACCTGGACGTGGTACAGCAACTGCGAGATCTCCTCGGCGGCCGCGTCCTTGCTCTCGTACTCGGCGGCCATCCAGACCTCGGCGGCCTCCTCGACGACCTTCTTGCCGATGGCATGGACGCCCTTCTCGACCAGTTCGGCGGTGCGGGAAGTGGCGGGGTCGCCGGTGGCGGCCTTCTGCTGGAGCTCGGTGAAGAGCTCCTCGAACGTCTTCTTGGACATGGTGGCGCCCACTTTACGCGTTGTGCCGACCGGTCTAACGCCACGGTTCGGATACTGAGCGGAGGGTGGCCGCGGTCGCGACCGCCGCCGTCACCGCCTCGTGGCCCTTGTCCTCGCTGGAGCCCTCGATGCCGGCCCGGTCCAGGGCCTGCTCCTCGGTGTCGCAGGTGAGGACGCCGAAGCCGACAGGGACACCGGTGTCGACGGAGACCTGGGTGAGGCCCTGGGTGACGCCCTGGCACACGTACTCGAAGTGGGGGGTGCCGCCGCGGATGACCACACCGAGGGCGACGATCGCGTCGTAGCCGCGTCCGGCGAGGACCTTGGCGACGACCGGGAGCTCCCAGCTGCCGGGGACCCGCAGCAGGGTCGGCTCGTCGATGCCCAGGTCGTGCAGGGCGCGCAGGGCGCCGTCGACCAGACCGTCCATCACCTTCTCGTGCCACTGGGCCGCGATGACGGCGACCCTGAGGTCACCCACATTGCGTACGGACAGTTCCGGTGCGCCCTTGCCGCTCACGTCTCTCCTTCGTGCCTTCGTGCTGTCGTACTGTGCTTACTGGTTGCCGCAGGGGGACACGGGGGCCGCGTCCAGCCAGGGCAGGTCGTGTCCCATCCGGTCCCGCTTGGTGCGCAGGTAGCGGATGTTGTGCTCGCCCGCCTGTACGGGCATCGGCTCGCGTGCGCCGACCTTGAGGCCGTGGCGCATCAGCGCGTCGGTCTTCTCCGGGTTGTTGGTCATCAGCCGCACGCTGCGCACGCCGAGGTCCTCGAGGATCTGGGCGCCGGCCGCGTAGTCCCGGGCGTCGGCGGGCAGGCCCAGCTCCAGGTTGGCGTCGAGCGTGTCGTGGCCCTGCTCCTGGAGTTCGTACGCCCGCAGCTTGGAGAGCAGGCCGATGCCGCGGCCCTCGTGTCCGCGCAGGTAGACGACCACGCCCCGGCCCTCGCTCTGGATGCGCTCCAGGGAGGCGTCGAGCTGGGGGCCGCAGTCGCAGCGCAGGGAGGCGAAGACGTCGCCGGTGAGGCATTCGGAGTGGACGCGGACCAGGACGTCCTCGCCGTCGCCGATCTCGCCGTGGACGAGGGCGACGTGTTCGACGCCGTCGACGCTGGAGCGGTAGCCGTACGCGGTGAAGGTGCCGTGGACGGTGGGCAGGCGGGTCTCGGCCTCGCGGCGGACGGTGGGCTCGGCGGTGCGGCGGTAGGCGATCAGGTCCTTGATGGAGATGATCGTCAGGCCGTGCTTGCGGGCGAACGGGATGAGTTCGGGCAGGCGCAGCATGCGGCCGTCCTCGCCGGCGATCTCGACGATCGCGCCGGCCGGGCGCAGGCCCGCGAGGCGGGCGAGGTCGACGGCGGCCTCGGTGTGGCCGTCGCGGACGAGCACACCGCCGGGCTTGGCGCGCAGCGGGAAGATGTGGCCGGGGCGGACCAGGTCGGTCGGCTCGGCGGTACCGCTCGCCAGGAGCTGGAGGGTGGTGGCGCGGTCGGAGGCGGAGATGCCGGTGGTGACGCCGTGCGCGGCGGATGCGTCGACGGAGACGGTGAACGCGGTCTTCATCGACTCGGTGTTGTCGTCGACCATCTGCGGGAGCCGGAGCCGGTCCAGCTCGTCGCCCTCCATGGGGGCGCAGATCAGACCGCGGCACTCGCTCATCATGAAGGCGACGATCTCGGGGGTGGCCTTCTCGGCGGCGATGACGAGGTCGCCCTCGTTCTCGCGGTCCTCGTCGTCGACGACCACGACCGGCCGGCCGGCCGCGATGTCGGCGATGGCCCGCTCGACCGGGTCGAGCGCGAAGTCCTCGATGCCGTCGGTGCGGTACAGGATGGGTGCGGCGCTCATGCCGGCGCTCCTTCCAGAGCGGGCTGCGGGCCCCGGCGGGAACGCAGCCACCAGTCGCGCATGCCCCACAGGACGAGCGCGCCGTAGATGACGTAGACGAAGCCGGAGAAGGCGTAGCCGTTGGCGAAGTTCAGGGGGACGCCGACGAGGTCGACGAGGAGCCAGGCGAACCAGAACTCGACCATGCCGCGGGCCTGGGCGTACATGGCGACGATGGTGCCGACGAAGATGTAGGCGTCCGGCCAGGGGTCCCAGGACAGGGTGGGGTAGGCCTTGAAGAGGAGGGCCACGGCGACCGTGCCGACGGCCGCGGCGGCGAGCATGGCCGCCCGCTCGGGCCAGGTGGCGAACCTGGGTGCGATATGGCCGTCCGCGGTCCGGCCCTTGTCGCGGCTCCACTGCCACCAGCCGTACAGCGCGACGGCCATGACGACGGCCTGCTTGCCGGCGCTGCCGGTCAGGTGACCGAAGAACGCGCCGAAGAGGATGAGGCCGGAGAGGAACTGCACGGGCCAGCTCCAGATGGACCGGCGCCAGCCGAGGGCGAGGGCCGCGAGGCCGAAGATGTTGCCGATCATGTCCGACCAGAGGATGTGCTGGTCGAAGAGGACGAAGGCCTCGGAGTTCAGCGCGTTCACTGCGCGGCCCCCTGAGCGGTCGTCGTGGTGAGGAGGCGCTCGACGTACTTGGCGACGATGTCCACCTCGAGGTTGACCGGGTCGCCGGGCTGCTTGAGGCCCAGGGTGGTCAGCGCGAGGGTGGTGGGGATGAGGCTGACGGTGAAGTGGTCGGGGCCGGCGTCGACGACGGTGAGGCTGATGCCGTCGACGGTGATGGAGCCCTTCTCGACGACGTACCGGGCGAGGCCGGCGGGGAGCGAGATCCTGACGATCTCCCAGTGCTCGGACGGCGTGCGTTCGAGTACCTGGCCGGTGCCGTCCACGTGGCCCTGGACGATGTGACCGCCGAGGCGGGCGCCGACGGCCGTGGGCCGTTCGAGGTTGACGCGGGAGCCGACGGAGAGGGAGCCGAGGCTGGAGCGGTTCAGGGTCTCCGCCATGACGTCGGCGGTGAACTCGTCGCCCTCGTGGTCGACGACGGTGAGACAGACCCCGTTCACGGCGATGGAGTCGCCGTGCTTCGCGCCCTCGGTGACGACGGGTCCGCGCAGCCGGAAGCGGGAGGCGTCGCCGAGGTTCTCGACGGCCGTGACCTCGCCCAGCTCTTCGACGATTCCGGTGAACACTTCCCGGGTCCTCCTGCCTCGTAGGGCACGGACTCCGGGGCCTGTCGATGACGACAGAAAGTACGGGCGAGGACACCGGGGGCGACGCCGGACAGACTCGTCCGCGGACGAGTACGCATACGGCGGCGCGCACGAATGCCCGCCCGCGCGCACTGCCTCCCATCCGGACTTTAACCGTCGGTCCAGGAATTTCACCTGGTCAACCGGCCGCTGGAAGCGACCGGGTCGCGGACTGTAACCGCCGGTTCGGACTTTCACCGACCCCGGAGTGCGCTGCTTTAGGTACAGGGCCAGTGTGCCACGGCCGATCGTCGTCCATACGGGCGAAGAGTGTGGGGTGGCTCACAGACGGTAGGGGTGGACTTGCCGGGCCGGCCTCTGGCGCCCAACTCCCCGCCGCCGGGGCACGCTTGAGAATGGTCCATACCTATTGACGCACTGGTCTAGTCCTCTCTAGGGTCTGCGCAACTTCCGTGGAGAGGAACCGACTGTGCTGTCCCTTTCACGACACCGGGCGAGATCCGCACTGGTCGCGGCCGCCGCCACGATCACGGGCCTGCTGCTCGCCGGCCTGCCGGCCACCGTCTCGCGCGCGGCCGACCAGGGCTCCTGCCGCCCCGACGGGCTGTACGCGACGCCGGGCGTCGACGTCCCCTACTGCTCGGTCTACGACTCGGCCGGCCGGGAGAGGATGGGCGCCGACCACCAGCGGCGCGTGATCGGCTACTTCACCGGCTGGCGCACCGGCAGGGACGGCACGCCCGCCTACCTGGCCCCCGACATCCCGTGGGACAAGGTCACCCACCTCAACTACGCGTTCGCGCACATCGACGGGAGCAACCGGATCTCCGTCGGCGCCGACAGCACCACCAACGCGGCGACCGGGATGACCTGGCCGGGCGTGGCCGGCGCCGAAATGGACCCGGGTTTCCCCTACAAGGGGCACTTCAACCTGCTGAACAAATTCAAGAAGCGGCACCCGGACGTCAAGACGCTGATCTCGGTGGGCGGCTGGGCGGAGACCGGCGGTTACTTCGACGACAGCGGCACGCGCGTGAACTCGGGCGGCTTCTACTCGATGGCCACGAACGCCGACGGCTCGGTCAACCAGGCGGGCATCGACACGTTCGCCGATTCCGCGGTGGACTTCATCAGGAAGTACGGCTTCAACGGCGTCGACATCGACTACGAGTACCCGACCTCCATGAAGGACGCGGGCCATCCGCTCGACTGGCCCCTCTCCAACGCCCGTCGGTCCGGCCTGGTCAAGGGCTACGCGGCCCTGATGAGGACGCTCCGCGAGAAGCTCGACCGGGCGGGCGCGGCGGACGGCCGGCACTATCTGCTGTCGGTGGCGGCGCCCTCGTCCGGATATCTGCTGCGCGGCATGGAGACCTTCCAGGTCCAGAAATACCTGGACTACGTCAACATCATGTCCTACGACCTGCACGGCGCCTGGAACGAGTACGTCGGTCCGAACGCCTCCCTCTTCGACGACGGAAAGGACGCCGAACTCGCCGCGGCCGGCGTGTACTCCACGTCCCAGTACGGCGGAATCGGTTATCTGAACACCGACTGGGCCTACCACTACTTCCGTGGCTCGATGCCGGCCGGACGGATCAACATCGGACTCCCCTATTACACCCGGGGATTCAGGAACGTCACCGGCGGCACCGACGGGCTGTGGGGCAGGGCGCCCTCGACCACCTGCCCGGCCGGGTCCGGGCTCACCAAGTGCGGTGACGGCGCCGTCGGCATCGACAACCTGTGGCACGACCTCGACACCGAGGGCAAGGAGTCGCCGGCGGGTTCCAACCCGATGTGGCACGCGAAGAACCTGGAGAAGGGGATCGTCGGGGACTACGTGACGGCGTACGGCTTCCCGGCCGGCACCCGTCTGACCGGCACCTACACGCGGAAGTACGACTCCACCCTGGTCGCTCCCTGGCTGTGGAACGCCGAGAAGAAGGTCTTCCTGTCGACCGAGGACGAGCAGTCCGTCAACGCCAAGGCGGACTACGTCGTCGACCAGGGCATCGGCGGCACGATGGTGTGGGAGCTGGCCGGCGACTACGGCTGGAACGCGGCCGAGGGCCAGTACGAGCCGGGGTCGACACTGACCTCCGCGATGTACGAGAAGTTCAAGTCGGCGTCCCCCTACGGCGCGACGCGGTCGACGGTCGAGCTGCCCACGCAGGCGGTGCGGATCGACGTGGACTTCGCGCAGTTCCCGCTCGGCGACTCCAACTACCCCATCAGCCCCAAGCTGAAGATCACCAACAACACCTCGGCGACCCTGCCCGGCGGCACCGAGTTCCGCTTCGACTACGGCACGTCGGCGCCCGGCAACGCCAAGGACCAGTCCGGCTGGGGGACTTCGGTGATCCGCAGCGATCACACGGGGAACAACGTCGGCGGACTCAAGGGCGACCACCACCGGGTCTCGCTGAAGCTGCCGGCCTGGCAGACGCTGGCGCCGGGGGCGTCGGTGGAGCTGGACTTCGTCTACTACCTGCCGGTGTCGACGCCGTCGAACTGGACGGTGACGTTCGGCGGGAGGACGTACGCGCTCGCCGGCGACCTGGCGCGGGGCGTGACGGTGGTGGAGCCGGGCACGGCGACCCCGTCACCGTCGGGCACCCCGTCGGCGAGCCCCTCGGGCACACCTTCGGGAACCCCTTCGTCCTCTCCGTCCTCTTCCGGTGGGCAGTGCACGGCCGCGGCCTGGAACTCCGCCACGGAGTACACCGGCGGCAGCGTGGTGTCCCACCGGGCGCACTCCTGGAAGGCCAGGTGGTGGACGAAGGGCGAGGAGCCCGGCACCACCGGCGAATGGGGGGTGTGGCAGGACCTCGGATCCTGCTGACCCGGTAGACCGGCCCGGCGGCGGTGACGACGGCCCTTGCCCGCCGCCGGGCCTTCCACCCCGCGTGCCCTGCCCACCGCCGGGCCTCCCACCTCGCGGTTCCGGCAGGGTGACGCCAAGACGACGACCGCGGACGTATGGGCCGTGCTGAACCCTGACAAGCTGGACTTCCTACGACGTCAGGTCGGCCGGGCGTAGCGCCTCGCGCGGACAGCTGTCACGTGTGCGCGGGCTGCCCGGTCTCCACTGGCGAAGGGCGCTCCGACCGGCGCGCCCCACGTGCGAAGGGGCTGACCAGCATGACCACGATTCTGGTGACCGGCGGGACCGGAACCCTCGGACGGCCCGTCACCGAGCGGCTGCGCGCGGACGGGCACGAGGTGCGGGTACTGAGCCGGCACACCGAGCCGTACGCCGTCGATCTGCGCGAGGGCGGACCGGGACTGGACGCGGCCGTGGCGGGTGTGGACACGGTCGTGCACTGCGCCACGTCCCCGCGCGGGGGTGACGAGCCGGCCGCCGCGCGTCTGATCGAGGCGGCGCGGACGGCGGGTGTCGGTCACCTGGTGTACATCTCGATCGTCGGGGTGGACCGGGTGCCGTTCGGCTACTACCGGTCCAAGCTCGCCGTCGAGAGGCTCGTGGCGGAGTCGGGACTGGGCTGGACCGTACTGCGCGCGACCCAGTTCCACGATCTGCTGGTCCAGCTGTTCGAGGCGTTGTCGAAGGTGCCGGTGATGCCGCTGCCGGCGGAGGTGAGCGACCAGCCCGTGGAGGTGGCGGAGGTCGCGGAGCGGCTCGCGGAGCTGGCGGCCGGGGCACCGGCGGGGCAGGTCGACGACATGGCCGGACCCGAGGTCCGTCCCCTCGAGTCGCTGGCCCGCGCGTACCTCACGGCGGCAGGCAAGCGGCGGGCGGTGGTGAACGTCCCGCTGGGCGGCGCGGCCTACCGCGCGTTCCGGGCCGGGGGGCACCTGGCGCCGGAGTTCGCGGCCGGCAAGGGGACCTTCGAGGAGTATCTGGCGAGGCGGTTCCGCGGCTAGGGCCTGCCCGACGCGGCCCGGGGTGTGCGGGGCGGCCGTCGGGCGTCCTCGGCAGCGCGGTCAGGGGGTGCCGAACAGCTGGGCCTGCGCGGATTCGCGGGCCGTGAGCAGCGCCCCGCGCAGCACCGCGGCGCCGCCCAGGCCGCTCGGTCGTACCTCCGTGGGCGGGGGAGCCATCCGCCGCAGCCGCTCCTCCACCCGTGCCGCGAGCACCTCCCCGCCGGCCCGCCCGACCTCGCCCCCGAGCACCACGCACCCGGGGTCCAGGACGGCCACGACGGAGGCGGCCCCGAGGGCGAGGCGATCGGCGAGGGCGTCGAGGAAACGGGCGGCGGCGGCCCGTGCCGCGTCCGGTGCGGGGTCCGCCTCGCGCGGTGCCACGGGCGTCGGCTCCGCCGGGCCCCCGGGCGGTGTCCTGGGCCCCGCCGCGCGCCCGGACGCCGCCTCGCCCCCGGTCTGCGCCGCCGGCGCCGCGCCGTCCCCGCGCCCGGCCTCCACCCCACGGCCCCCGCCCACCGTCAGCACCGCCTCCCGCACCGCAGCCGCCCCCCGAGGTTCGTCGCCCTCGGGGCTCGGTTCGAGTCCGTGCTCCGCGGCCAGCGCGACGATCGCCGCCGACCCGGCGAGGGAGTGGAAGCCGCCCTCGCAGTCGGTCGCCGAGGGCAGTCCGCCCGTGCCGGGCACCGGCAGGAAGCCGATCTCGCCGGTGCCGCCGGAGGCCCCGCGGCGCAGAGCGCCGTCGAGGACCACGGCGGCGCCCGTGCCGTGGCCGAGCCACAGCAGGACGAAGGTGTCACGGTCCCGGGCGACGCCCTCGCGCTGTTCGGCGAGGGCGGCGAGGTTGGTCTCGTTCTCGACGCTGACCCGGGCCTCGGGCAGTCGTTCCTGGAGGGCGGCGGCCAGGCGGCGGTGCCAGGCCGGCAGGCCGGAGGAGTCGCGCAGTTCGCCGCTCGCGGGGTCGATCAGGCCGGGCGCGCCGATCCCGACGGTGTGCAGGCGGTCGGCGCCGGCCTCCTTGACCACCCGCTCGACCAGCGTCACCGCCCGCTCGACGGCGGGGCCCGTGCCGGTGTCGCCGCCGATCGGCACGGACGCCTCGGCGAGCACCCGGCCGACCAGGTCGGACACGAGCACCGCGACGCCCTCCGTGCGCACGTCCAGGGCGACCAGGTGGGCGCGGTCGGCGACGATGCCGTACAGCTTGGCGTTGGGGCCGCGGCGCTGCTCGCCGGCCTCGCCGACGACCTCGATCAGACCGGCGGTGGTGAGGCGTTCGACGAGGTCGGCGACGGTCGGCCGGGACAGGCCGGTGAGCTGCTTCAACTGCCCTGCCGTCAGGGGGCCTCGGTCCTGCAGCAGCCGCAGGGCGAGCCGGTCGTTGATGGCCCGGGCGGTGCGCGGGGATGCGGGCATGCGCGGAATCCTCCCACGGGGCGCCGGGTGTGGCCCCGGGCGGCCCTCTATTTATCAGGCAGGGTTCCTGATAGTTTACGTCGGCGGTGCGCTCCGAGGAGAGGACGGCACCGGTATCGGCTGGAGGGGACGGAGAATGAGCGAAGTGGCCTGCGCGCCGTCGGACCTGCGGCGCGCCCGGTACGCCGTGGCCGCCGTGTTCACCGCGCACGGGGCGGTCGCCGGCTCGTTCGCCACCCGGGTTCCCTGGGTCCAGGACCACGCCTCGGTCAGCGCCGGGCAGTTGGGGCTCGCCCTCGCCTTCCCCGCGCTCGGCGCGTCGGTCGCGATGCCCGTCGCGGGCCGGATCAGCCACCGGTTCGGCGCCCGGAACGCCCTGCGCGGCCTGATCGCCCTGTGGACGCTGGCCCTGGTCCTGCCCTCCCTCGCCCCGAACCTGCTGACGCTCTGCCTGGCCCTGTTCGTCTTCGGCGCCACGGCGGGCATGGCGGACGTGGCGATGAACGCGCTCGGCGTGGAGGTCGAGAACCGGCTCGGCCGGTCGATCATGTCCGGCCTGCACGGCATGTGGAGCGCGGGTGCCCTGATCGGCTCGGCCGGCGGGACCCTCGCCGCGCACCTGGGCACGGACGCCCGGCTGCACCACCTCCTGGCGGCCGCGGTGCTGACCGTGGTGGGGGTGGCAGCGTGCGCCTGGGTCCTCGACCTGCAGCCCGCCGAGGACGAGGAGCCGCCCCCTCGGTTCGCCCTGCCACCCAGGTCGGCGCTGCTCATCGGCGCCGTCGGCTTCTGCGCGGTGTTCGCGGAGGGCGCGAGTCTGGACTGGTCGGCGGTCTATCTGCGCGACCGGCTCGACTCCTCGGCGGGGCTCGCCGCCGCGTGCACGACCGGTTTCACACTCACCATGGCGATCGCACGGATCGTCGGCGACAAGGTGGTGGACCGCTTCGGCTCCGTACGGACGGTCCGCACGAGCGGCGTCCTCGCCGTGCTCGGCGGTCTGCTGATCGTCGTGGCGGATCGTCCCGCGACGGCGATGGGCGGGTTCGCGCTCATGGGGCTGGGGATCGCCGTCGTGGTCCCGCTCTGCTTCGCCGCGGCGGGCCGCAGCGGCCCCAACCCGAGCCAGGCCATCGCGGGCGTCGCGACCATCACGTACACCTCCGGCCTGATCGCGCCGAGCGCCATCGGCGGTCTGGCCCAGGCGACCAGTCTGACGGTGTCGTTCGGGCTGGTGACGCTGCTGGCCTGCGGGCTGGTGGCGTTCGCGGGGGTGCTGCGCTCGGGCGACCGCGACCGGCCCCGGGTCAGCCGGCCGGGCGAAGCAGTTCCCGGCCCGCGGACCTGAGCGTCTCGCTCCACGGCGCGGGGCGCATGGTCGCCGCGTCCAGCCGGACGAGGACCCGGGTGCCCCGCGCGTAGGTGACCGCGCCGTCGGCCGAGCAGAACCGGAAGCCGTACGTCAGACCGGTGGTGCCGAGCCGCTCCAGCCACAGGTGGACGGCGTACGCGCCCGGCTTGGTGACCGGGGCCTCGTAGGTGATGCGCAGTTCCTTCACGGCGTTGCAGGCGTCACCGGCCGCCGCCCAGTCGCCCTCGAAGCGGACCCCGTGTCCCTGCCACAGCTCGCTCCAGGCGCGCTCGACCATCAGCGGGTAGCGGGCGTTGTGCAGCAGTCCGAGCGCGTCGAGGTCGTCGAAGTGGACGGTGACGGGGACGAGCCGGCCGTACGACAGGGCGGGAGCGGTCGGGGCTTCGGCGGTCACGGGTGGGGCTCCTGAGGTGCGGGGACGAGGTACTCGGACAGGTGTACTGCACAACCGTCCCTATCCTAAGCGGTCGCTCACCCTCTCTTTTCACGCGAGAATGGGCCGGACACCGCACGTACGAACGAAAGCGAAACCGCACCATGGATCTTGGCGTCCGCTGGAAACTGCACGGCGACGGACGCACCCCGGCGCCCGGCGCGGTGGTCCGCCCCGACGAGCGGCTCTCCTGGCCCCGCACGGTCGGGCTCGGCGCCCAGCACGTGGTGGCCATGTTCGGGGCGAGTTTCGTGGCGCCCGTCCTGATGGGCCTGGACCCCAACCTGGCCATCATGATGTCGGGTGTCGCGACCGTCATCTTCCTGCTCGCGACCCGCGGCCGGGTCCCCAGCTACCTCGGCTGCTCCCTCTCCTTCGTCGGCGTCGCCGCCGTCATCCGCGCGCAGGGCGGCACGAGCGCCACGGTCACCGGAGCGGTCCTCGTCGTGGGCGTGGCACTGTTCCTGGTGGGGCTGGCCGTGCAGCGCTTCGGCGCGCGGATCATCCACGCCGTGATGCCGCCGGTCGTGACGGGCGCGGTCGTGATGCTGATCGGCTTCAACCTCGCCCCGGTCACCGCCGCCACCTACTGGCCGCAGGACCAGTGGACGGCCCTGCTGGTCATGCTGTTCACCGGTCTGGCGGTGGTCTGCCTGCGCGGTTTCTGGTCCCGCATCGCGATCTTCCTGGGCCTGGTCCTCGGGTACGGGGTCTCCTGGGCGTTCGACCGGATCTTCGGCCGGATCCACTCGGCGGACGCGAGCGGCAAGGTCACCGACCACTGGCGGCTGGACCTCTCCGCCGTCGGCCAGGCCGACTGGATCGGGCTGCCCTCCTTCCACGGCCCGTCCTTCGAGTGGTCGGCGATCCTCGTCGCGCTGCCCGTCGTCATCGCGCTGGTCGCGGAGAACGCGGGGCACGTCAAGGCGGTCGGCGAGATGACCGGCGACCGGCTCGACGACAGGCTCGGCACGGCGATCTCCGCCGACGGCCTGGGCTCGGTGCTCTCCACCGCGGTGGGCGGCCCGCCCAACACCACGTACTCCGAGAACATCGGCGTGATGGCCGCGACCCGCGTCTACTCCACGGCCGCCTACTGGGCCGCCGCCGGCTTCGCACTGCTCTTCGGCCTGTGCCCCAAGTTCGGCGCTGTGGTGGCCGCGATCCCGGGCGGCGTCCTCGGCGGCATCACCGTCATCCTCTACGGCATGATCGGCCTGCTCGGCGCCCAGATCTGGATCAACGCCGAGGTCGACCTGCGCAACCCGCTGAACCTGGTGCCGGCCGCCGCGGGCATCATCATCGGCGTCGGCAACGTCACCATGGAGTTCACCGACACCTTCTCCCTCAGCGGCATCGCCCTCGGCACCCTGGTCGTCATCACCGGCTACCACGCCCTGCGCGCCTTCGCCCCGGCCCACCTCAAGACCCAGCAGCCCCTGCTGGACGAAGGCACGTCGTCCTACGACACGCAGGATCACCAGGGAGACCGTGAGACGGAGCCGCGGGCGCGTTCATAGGCGTACGACGGGCTGAGGGTGCCCGCCGCTCCCTTGCGGCCGTCGGACTCGCCGGGCGGCTTCCACCACGGACAGGCGTCGACACGGACCGGTGGTGCGGGTGGGGGCCCGGCCGGTCCCCGCCCGTCGGGGTCGCACCACTGGCCTTCGGCGGGCGGGCCGTCGCCGTTGCGGGCGGTGCCGATGACGGCACCCCGGTGCGACGGTCCGCCGAGGGCGTCCAAGGAGCCGCCGGTCGCAGGCGATCCCGTCGGCCGCGCGGCGGAAGTCGCAGACCTCGCCGAGGACGCCGGCGGAGGCGGCCGAGGCGGCTCCGGCCTGTTGCGGGTGCTCCACCGGCCGGTTCCGCCGCTCGCGTGAGCCTCGCACCCCGTCGTTCCCCCTCCGGCGCGACGGAGGCGTTACCCCGTTCCGGGGAAGCGCCGGGTCCGTCGCCCCGCGGCCCGGTCCAGGGCTGCGACCCTTCCCCCATGCCCCACGTGGAACAGTTCGCCCCTCCCCTGGACCCTCCCGGCCTCCCCCTCGACGCGGTGCTCTCCCGGCTGCGCGCCCTCGACGCGACTCTGCCGCCCCGGGACGGGGTCGCGGTCTTCAACCGTGTCTACCTCGCCGTCACGGAGGAGGTGGACCGGCGCATCGAGGCGGGCCGGTTCCCGGACGCGCGGGCCGCGATCACCCTGGACGTGCGGTTCGCCGAGCGCTACCTCGCCGCGGTGGACGCGGCGGCGTCCGACCGCCGCCCGCCGGCCTGCTGGCGCCCGCTGTTCCAGTTCCGCCGCCATCCCGGCGTACGACCGCTGCAGTTCGCGCTCACGGGCATCAACGCGCACATCGGGCACGACCTCGCCCTCGCCGTGGTGGACGCCTGTCGCGGCCTCGGCTGCGAACCGGCCGACCTGGAGGACGAGTTCGACCGTGTGGGCGACCTCCTCGTCGCACTGGAGGAACGCATCCGCGAGGAGCTGATGCCGGGACCCGACCTGCTCCAGATCGCCGATCCGCTCACCCATCTCCTCGGCTCCTGGAGCCTGGAGCGCGCCCGCGACGCCACCTGGTCCGCCGCCCGCGCCCTGTGGGCGCTGCGCGGACTCCCGGACCTCGCCGAGGAGTTCACCACCCGTCTGGACGCGGCGGTCGGCTTCGCGGGCCGCATGCTGCTGACCCCGCTGCCGCGGTGACCGCCGTCAGTCCTCCGGCAGTTCCACCGGCGCGATCTCGTCGTACACGTCGCCCGGGCCCGGGTTGGACGCGTCCGTCGCGCCGCCGAAGTGGTGCATGACCCCCCAGACCGCGTTCAGCGCGGTCTGGACGGCGCCCTCGGCCCAGCCGGCCGTCCAGGAGATGTCGTCGCCGGCGAGGAAGATGCCCCGCTTGTCCTCGGGCAGGCGGTCCTGCATGAAGTGGGTGAACAGGCGCCGCTGGTAGCGGTAGTGGCCGGGCAGGTTGGCCTTGAACGCGCCCATGAAGTAGGGCTCGTTCTCCCAGGAGACCGTCACCGGGTTGCCGATGATGTGCTTCCTGATGTCGACCTTCGGATAGATCTCGCCGAGCGACTTCAGCATGACCTCCATCCGCTCGTTCGCGGACAGCGGCAGCCACTTCAGGCTGTCGTCGCACCAGGTGTAGGAGAGGCAGATGACGGCCGGCTTGTCGGGGCCGTCGTCGAGGAGGTAGGTACCGCGGGTCATGCGGTCGGTGAGCGTCATCGACATGACGTCCCGCCCGGTCTCCTCGTCCTTGTCAAGCCAGAACGGCCGGTCGACCGGGACGAAGAGCTTGCTGGACTCCATGTAGTGGGTGCGCTCGATCGCCGTCCAGTGGTCGATCGGGAAGAGCGAGTCGTCGCAGGCGATCTTCGACAGCAGCATCCACGACTGGGCCGTGAAGACGGCCGCCTCGTAGGTGCGGATGTCGCCGTTCGCGTCCGTCACCGTGATCCGGTTGCCGGCGGTGCGGTGCAGCCGGGTCACGGCCGGGCGGGGCTCGCCGCCCTCGTGCAGGCTCGCCAGCGAGGTGCCGTGGGGCCAGTGGACGATCTTCTCCGGCTCGCGCTCCCACAGGCGCAGCGGCAGCTGCTGGGAGCCGCCGACGATACCGCGGTGGTGGTCGTCGGCCTCGGTGTAGACGACGCGGAGGATCTCCAGGATGGAGTTGGGGAAGTCGGTGTCCCAGCCGCCCGTGCCGAAGCCGACCTGGCCGAAGATCTCGCGGTGCCGGAAGGACCTGAAGGCCTCGGAGTCGCAGAGGAAGCCGTAGAAGGTCTGGTTGTCGAGCTTCTCGACGAGCTTCGCCCAGATCTCGCGGATGCGCGGCACGTCCCGCTCGCGCATCGCGCGGTTCATGTCCGAGAAGTCGGCGCCCTCTTCGAGGCACCGGTTCCACGCCTGGGCGACGTCCCGGTAGACCTGCGGCAGGTCGTCGATCGTCTCGGCGTAGTGCGACTCGCCCTTGAGGTCGACGACGGTCGACGGGGTCGCCTCGGCGAGGGGGTTGGGGAAGGGCCGGGTCTCCAGCCCCACCAGGTCGATGTAGTGCTGCAGCGCCGTGGAGGACGGCGGGAAGCGCATCGCGCCCATCTCCGCGGTCAGCGACGGGTCGCACCCCTCGAAGCCGACGGTGCGCAGACGGCCGCCGATTCGGTCGGCCTCGTACACGACGGGCTTGAGGCCCATCTTCATCAGCTCGTACGCGGCCACGATGCCGGACAGGCCGCCGCCGATGACCGCGACCTCGGTGCCGTGCTCGGTCGCCGGTATCTGGCCGAGGCCCGCCGGGTGGGCGAGGAAGTCGTCGTACGCGTACGGGAAGTCCGGGCCGAACATGGTGATCGGCGGCTGCTGCTCGTCTGCGTGCTCGACGGCGTTGGGCACCGTGGACGTCATGGGGTACGGACTCCTTGCGCGAAAAGAACTGGGGGGAGGCTTGCGAGGGCTCAGACGAGGGACCCGTAGAGGCCGGGGCGGCGGTCGTGCAGATACGGGTTCGCCTCGCGGGAGGCGGCCAGCAGGACGGGGTCGGCGTCGGCGAACACCAGCTCCTCGCCGCGTCCGGCGCGGGCGCGGGCGACGCCGTCGGGCCCGGCCAGCGTGGAGAGCCCGACGAACTCGAACTCCCCTTCCGTACCCGCCCGGTTGACGTACGCGACGTACATCTGGTTCTCGAAGGCGCGCACCGGGATCACCGACTCGGCGACGAACTGGAAGGGGTGCATCTGCGCCGTCGGTACCACCAGGAGGTCCGTGCCGGCCAGGGCGTGGGCGCGGACGTTCTCCGGGAACTCGACGTCGTAGCAGATCATCAGGCCGACGGTCAGGCCGTTCAGCTCGGCCTGGACGACCGGCTGCGCGCCGGGCGTGAAGTGGTCGCGCTCGAAACAGCCGAAGAGGTGGGTCTTGCGGTAGTTCGCGAGGCGGGTGCCGTCGGCGGAGATCAGCTGGGCGGAGTTGTACACCGTCCCGCCGTCGCGCTCCGGGTAGCCGTACGCGAGCGCCAGGCCGTGCCGGGTGGCGATCTCCGCCGCCGCGTCGGCGGCCTCCCCGTCGGCGGGCTCCGCGAGAAGGGCGATGTCGTCGCCGATCGCGTACCCGGTGAGGAACATCTCCGGCGCGACGAGCAGCCCGGCACCCGCGGCGGCGGCCCGGCCCGCGGCCTCGTCGAGGACCTTGAGGTTCTCGACGACCTGACCGGGGCGGCCGGAGCTCTGGAGCAGGGCGGTGCGCATGCGTGTTCCTCACCGGTACGAGGGGGTTTCGGGGGGTCACGTAGACGGTACGGGCGGCCGGCCAGGGCGGACAAGGAGAAGCCGTTGCGCGCTGGTGAGCGGTTCGTTGCGTCGGTGCCGGGCACGGCGGCGATTCGTTGCGCGCCCCTCATGGGCGGCGCAGGCCCCTCACCCGGCCGCACGCACCCCTCACCGGCCACGTACACCGTTCCGGCCAACGCGCACTCCTCACTCGGCCGCGGGCACCCCCACCCGGCCGCGCCCACCCTCACCCGCGGCGCCGGTACAGCACCAGCGC
The DNA here is from genome assembly GCF_044455165.1 of Streptomyces sp. NPDC051315. Classification (NCBI taxonomy): domain Bacteria; kingdom Bacillati; phylum Actinomycetota; class Actinomycetes; order Kitasatosporales; family Streptomycetaceae; genus Streptomyces; species Streptomyces sp. NPDC051315. The sequence continues at coordinate 88,664 of NZ_JBITEN010000019.1, read as the reverse complement.
CGTCACCAGGTACGGCACGGCGAACAGCGCGAACGCGGTGCCGTGGCCGCCCGTGGAGGCGAGGACCGCGTAGGTGCCGTACACGGCGATGGTGGCCAGCTCGGTGCCCAGGCCCGCGACCGAGGTGAGGGTGGCCCGCCCGGTGCCCTCGATGCGCTGCTGCAACCGGACGTCGGCCAGCACGGTCGCCAGCTGGAAGCCGCCGAAGGCGACGGCCACGAGGGCGAAGCCGGCCGGTGTCCCGGCGGTCGCGCCGACGGCGAGCGCTAGCGCGGAGACCGACAGCACCGCGGCGACGCCGTTGCGGCCGAGCCGTTCGGCGGGGCCGGCCAGGAGGCTTCCGGCCGTGACGCCGCCCCAGACCAGCACGAGCAGGTAGGGCACGGCCACGTCCGGTACGCCGGTGTCCCGGGCCAGCAGGGGGGTGTACTCGTCGAGGGCGCCGAAGACCGCGGCGACGGCGGGGACCAGCAGCAGCGCGCCGCGGACGGAGCGGTCCCGGCGGGCTTCGGCGAGACCGGACCGCAGGGTCGCGGCCCAGTGCTCGCTGCCGGGAGCGGCGGCCCGGTGTTCCGGGAAGCGGGTCGCGACGGCGGCGGTGAGCAGGCAGGCGAGCACGCTGGCCGCGCCGACCGCCGGGTACCCGTACACCGCGAACACCGGTCCGGCCACGGTCATGGCCGCCGTGGTGGCGACCTGTCCGGCCGCGTGGGCACGGCCCATGACCCGGGCGTAGCGGTCCGCCGCGCCGAGCCGCTCCAGCTCCTCGTAGACGAGCGCCTCCAGCGCACCGGAGCCCAGCGCGCCCCGGGCGCCCCACAGGACGAAGCCGGCGGCGAAGGCCCAGTACGACGGGACGAGCACCCACAGGGCGAAGCCGGCCGCGCCCAGCAGCGGGCCGAGCCACAGCAGCAGCCGCCGGGAGACGGCGTCCGCCCAGGCGCCGGAGGGGACCTCCAGCAGGACGCCGGTCGCCGACCACAGGACGAACAGCGACGACATCTGCCAGACGGACAGACCGGTGTCCGCGAACAGCAGCGCGTACACCGGGTAGAGCAGGACGAACTCGTCGAGGAACGAGTAGCCGTACAGCGTGAGCGTGAGCCGTCGTACGTCACGGGCGCCGACGGGCAAGCGCGCAGGTGAGAGAGTCATGAGGCCTTCCCGCAGGGACAGTTCGGACACCGGGGGTACGGCGTCCGAGGCGGCCCTCGGGAGGCACGGCTGGTGGATCAATGTCGCCAGGTCATGGGACCGAGCGTAGACCCGTCCCCGTACGGGTCACCACCGTTTTGCGCGGGCGGCCCGCAGGCTCACCGGCTCAGGTGGGTGATCCGGACGAGAACCGGCGCAGCAGCGGGGAGAGCACCAGCACGGACTTCGTCCGCTCCACGAACGGCTCCCCCGCGATGCGCTCCAGCACGCGCTCGAAGTGGCGCATGTCGGCGGCGAAGACCTGGGCGACCGCGTCCGCCTCCCCGGTGACGGTGGAGGCGGCCACGACCTCCTGGTAACGCTCCAGGCCTCGCTGGATGGTCTCCGGCGAGGTGTTGCGCCGGCAGTAGATCTCGACGAACCCCTCGGTCTCCCAGCCGAGGGCCGCCGGGTCGACGCGCACGGTGAAACCGGTGATGGCTCCGGTGGCGCGCAGCCGGTCCACGCGCCGTTTCACGGCGGGCGCGGAGAGGCCGACGAGCTGCCCGATGTCCGCGTAGGAGCGGCGGGCGTCCTCGGCGAGGGCGTGCACGATGCGTTCGTCGAGATCGTTCAGCACGGAGGGTGGTTCACTTCACTTCTGGCGTGGCGAGACGGGAACGGCGATAGCCGTAGAGGAAGTAGAACACGAGACCGGCGGCCATCCAGAACCCGAAGACGACCCAGGTCACGGTGTCGAGGCTGAACATGTTGTAGGCGCAGAAGGCGAAGCCGAGGAGCGGCAGGACCGGGCCGAACGGCACCTTGAAGGTGCGCTCCAGCTCCGGGCGCCGGTAGCGCAGGATGATCACCGCGACGTTGACCAGGGCGAAGGCGAACAGCGTGCCGATGCTGGTGGCGTCGACGAGCTTGCCCAGCGGGATCACGGCGGCGAGGACGCCGCAGAAGAGCGACACGACGACCGTGTTGAGGCGGGGCGCGCCGGTCTTCGGGTCGACCTTGCCGAGCGCCTTGGGCACCAGGCCGTCGCGGGACATCGCGAAGAGGATGCGGGTCTGGCCGTAGAGCACGGTGAGCACCACGCTCGCGATGGAGATGACGGCGCCGAGCGCGAGCAGGGTGCCCCAGAAGGTCTGACCGCTGACGTCGTTCATGATCGCGGCGAGGGAGGCCTCCGAGCCCTCGAACTCCGTCCAGTGCCAGGCGCCGACGGCGACGGCCGCGACGAGCACGTACAGCGCGGTCACGATGATCAGCGACAGCATGATCGCCCGCGGCAGGTCACGCTTGGGATCCTTCGCCTCCTCGCCCGCGGTGGAGGCGGCGTCGAACCCGATGTAGGAGAAGAACAGCGTGGCTCCGGCGGCGCTCACGCCGGCCATGCCGAGCGGCATGAAGTCGGCGTAGTTGCCGGACTTGAAGCCCATGAAGCCGACCGCGCAGAACAGCACCAGCGCGGCGATCTTCACCGCGACCATGATGGTGTTGGCGCGCGCGGACTCCCGCACCCCGCCGAGCAGGAACACCATCGCCAGCAGGACGACGATCAGGGCGGGCAGGTTGACGATCCCGCCCTCCCCCGGCGCCGAGGACAGCGCGTCCGGGATGGTGACCCCGATGGTCCCGCCGAGCAGCTCGTTGAGGTATTCGCCCCAGCCGACGGCGACGGCGGCCACCGACACGCCGTACTCCAACACCAGGCACCAGCCGCAGACCCAGGCGACGAGTTCGCCCATGGTTGCGTACGCGTACGAGTAGGAGGAGCCCGCGACGGGGATGCTGCCCGCCAGCTCGGCGTAGGACAGGGCCGAGAACAGCGCCGTGAGACCGGCGATCACGAAGGCGAGGGTGACCGCGGGACCGGCCTCGGGGACGGCGTCGCCGAGGACGACGAAGATGCCCGTACCGAGCGTCGCGCCGATGCTGATCATGGTGAGCTGCCACAGCCCAAGGGAGCGCCTGAGCGAGCCTCCCTCGCCCTGGCCACCCTCGGCGACCAGGCGTTCCACGGGCTTGCGCCGCATGAGGCGCGCGACCGGCCCCGGGGACGCGGGGGCGGTCTTGCTGCGCTGTTGCGGGGGTGCGCCTTGGTCGAGCACGCGCTGACTCCTTCGTCGCTGCCGATCGGGGCGGCGGGGACCGGCGGGCAGACCTGCGCGGGCAGGAACCCATCGAGCGGGGTCCTCGCCACGCCACGTACAGCGCATGACCCTACGAGGAGGAGCGTTGCCGTTGTAATGCAGCAACCTTGCGCGTCACCGCACGATCATTGCGTTCCTCGCGGAGGGCCGGGCAATCGTTGCGCAAGGGCTTTCGACCGTTGCGCGGCAGCTGGTCGGCGCAGGTCCCTGACGAGGAACGTGCAGGGGTCGACGCACGCGCGGGTCGTGCCGTCGGTGTCCTCGTACGACCATCGGTCGACGTGGTCGATCAGGGGCCGGTACCCGAGCCGGGCGTAGAGAGCGGCAGCGCGCGGGCTGTCCTTCGCGACGCCGAGGCCGACGACGGTGGCGCCCCGCTCCCGGCCGGTTCCTCGGCGGCGTGGCAGAGGGCCGTGCCGATGCCCCGTGAGCGGCCGAGGCGCGCGGCGCGGCAGACGTACCTCCGGGGCGTCGCAGCCGGTCCAGCGCGTCTCCGCGTGCCCGACGGGCCGCCCGTCCGGCCAGGCGACCAGGTACGTGCTCTCGCCCCGCCCTGGCGGACGAACCGGCGGGCGTGGAAGGACGTGGCCCCCGGCGAGCCGATGTGCCGGTCGAGGAGCGGGAGGTCGGCGGCCCGGCAGACAGTGATCTCCATGGTGTCCCTGCGCGCGACCGTAGCCGTCCGGGTACGGGAACGGCCCCCGGTTTTCCCGGGCAGTCCGGGTCGACGGGGGCCGTGCGCCAGGGAGGTGGGTCAGCTCCAGCTGGCGTGCAGCGGCTTGCCCTCGGCGTAGCCGGCGGCGCTCTGGACGCCGACGATGGCCTTCTCGGCGAACTCCTCCAGGGAGGCGGCGCCGGCGTAGGTGCAGGAGGAGCGGACGCCCGCGATGATCGAGTCGATCAGGTCCTCGACACCCGGGCGGGCCGGGTCGAGGAACATCCGGGAGGTGGAGATGCCCTCCTCGAACAGCGCCTTGCGGGCACGGTCGTACGCCGACTCCTCGGCCGTGCGGTTGCGCACGGCGCGCGCGGACGCCATGCCGAACGACTCCTTGTAGAGCCGGCCGCTCGCGTCCTGGTGGAGGTCGCCCGGCGACTCGTACGTGCCCGCGAACCACGAGCCGATCATCACGTTGGAGGCGCCGGCCGCCAGGGCCATCGCGACGTCGCGCGGGTGACGGACACCGCCGTCGGCCCACACGTGCTTGCCGTACTTCCTCGCCTCGGCGGCGCACTCCAGGACGGCGGAGAACTGCGGCCGGCCCACACCGGTCATCATGCGGGTGGTGCACATGGCGCCGGGGCCGACGCCGACCTTGATGATGTCGGCGCCCGCGTCGACGAGGTCCTTGACGCCCTCGGCGGAAACGATGTTGCCGGCGGCGATCGGGATCTGCGGGTCGAGGTCACGGACCAGCTTGATCGCGTTGATCATCGACTCCTGGTGGCCGTGGGCCGTGTCGATGACGAGCGTGTCGACGCCCGCGTCGAGCAGCAGCTTGGCCTTGTCCGCGAAGTCGCCGTTGATCCCGACGGCGGCGGCGATCCGCAGCCGGCCCCGCGCGTCGGTGGCCGGCGTGTACAGGGTGGCGCGCAGGGCGCCCTTGCGGGTGAGGATGCCGGCGAGCTTGCCCTCCGAGTCGACGGCGGGGGCGTAGCGCCGGTTGTGGTGGTCGAGGGTGTTGAAGGCCTCGCGCGGATCGATGTCCGCGTCGAGCAGCAGCAGGTCCTTGGACATGACCACTTCGAGCTGCGTGAAGCGGTCGACACCGCTGAGGTCGGTGTCGGTGACGACACCGACGGGCCGGCAGTCCTCGTCCACGACGACACCGGCGTTGTGCGCGCGCTTGGGCAGCAGGGCCAGCGCGTCGGCGACGGTCTGGTGCGGGGAGAGCACGATCGGGGTGTCCAGCACCAGGTGGCGGCTCTTCACCCAGGAGATGACGTCGGTGACGACGTCGATCGGGATGTCCTGCGGGATCACCACGAGCCCGCCGCGCCGGGCCACGGTCTCGGCCATCCGGCGGCCGGCGACGGCGGTCATGTTGGCGACGACCAGCGGGATCGTGGTGCCCGTGCCGTCCGGGGAGGCGAGGTCCACGCCCTGACGAGATCCGACCGCGCTGCGGCTCGGCACCATGAAGACGTCGTCGTAGGTGAGGTCGTAGGCGGGCTGGATGTCGTTGAGGAAACGCACGTGCTGCACATCCCAGTCGATCAGAGGTGACCCCCGGACAGGTCAGCCAGGGGGAAAAGCACGTACTTCAGTGTCCCATGAAGGCCCCGATGCCCTGCCCGGGAGATTCATCCAGGCTGGTCAGGGGGCGGCTCGGAGGAACCTCCAAGGGGGTGTTCCCGGACCGGCGCCAGGCGCCCGTACCCCCGCCGGGGGCGAGCCCGGCGTCAGGCGCCCGTACCGCCGCCGAGGGCGAGCGCCACGGACAACTCCGGCGTCTCGTCCACGGCCTGCGCGAACACCTGCTGGGCGAGTGCCCATTCCCGCGGCCGCGCCTCGGCGTACGGCCGCCAGCCCCGTACGACGACCAGCAGGCCGCGGCCTGCCGCCGCCGCGGGCCACACGCCCGGGTCGGAGAGGCAGTCGGCGAGCGCGTCCCAGTTGCGCCCGAACCAGTCGGGCAGCTCCAGGGCGCGGGCGGCGCGGTCCATCAGGCCTGCCTTGTCCGTGACCCCGCCGAGGTCCAGCGTGACGACGAACTCCGTCATCTCAGTACCGCCCTGCGTCGTAGTGATCGTCGGGAGACAGTGGCCCTCACCGACGGGACGATGCCGACGTGACGGTCGGCGCACCGTCCAGCCGGACTACATGCACATGACACACAGGGGGCGCGCCGTGACGGTCTGCCCGCCACGGCCCGCCCATGTGTGACGTTCCGTCAGACACCGTCCGGGTCGGACCGGTTGAGCGCCGGCTTCGGCGTCGGCCCGGCCGTCATCAGGTAGTCGGCGGCCGAGGTGTCCGTCACCAGGCTGGTGACGAGCCCGGACCTCAGCACCGCGTCGATCGCGGCCGCCTTCCGCTGCCCGCCCGCGATCGCGACGACCTCGGGGATACGGCGGAGCTGGTCGGCCTTGACCGTGATGCACCGCTCGCCCAGGTCGCGCCCGACCCGGCGGCCCTCGGCGTCGAAGAGGTGCGCGGACATCTCGGCGGCGACGCCGAGCGAGGCGTAGTGCCCCCGCTCCTCGTCGCTGAGCATGTCGTGCACCGTCGAGATGCCCGGCTCCCAGGAGCCGATGGAGACGCAGGCGACCGTGACCTTGTCGAAGTACTCGAAGGCCCGGGCGATCCCGGTCTGGTGGCGCAGCGCGGCCGCAGTGGCCGCGTCCGGCAGCAGCATCGGCGCGTAGATGGGGTGCGCGTCGCCGCCGGACACCTGGGCGGCGCGGCGGACGGCCTCGACCGAGCCGCGCTCGGCGGTCCCGGCGTCGTACACGCCCGTCAGCTGCACCACCGTGCACGGCGGCAGCCGGTCCAGCGCCGCCGCCATGTGGATCGTGGACCTGCCCCAGGCCAGGCCCAGGACGTCCCCCTCGTTGACCAGCTCGCCGAGCAGGTCGGCGGCCACTTCCCCCAGGTTCTCGGGATCGGGCGACTCCTCGACATCGGCCGGGGACTCGACCACGACGGCGTGCCTGAGGCCGTAGCGGGCGCGGAGCGCGTCGGAGCGCTCGGCGTCCAGTTCGGCCGGCACGCGGATCTCGATGCGTACGAGATCCCGTTCGAGAGCGGTTTCCAGGACCCGGGCCACCTTGAAGCGGCTGACGCCGAACTCCTCCGCGATCTGGATCTTGGACTTGCCCTCGAGGTAGAAGCGGCGGGCCATGGCCGCCGCCTGCACCAGCTCAGCGGGTCCCATCCGCATGGCTGACCGGCCCGCCGACATACCCGACACGGCGATCTCCTCACTGCTGTTCACACTCTGGATTCGCCGTTCATCCTCGCAGATCCGGCGCGGTCGATCAGCCCTGATGAGAGCCGTTCACGTAGCTGTGGCTCAGTGGTCGCATGCCCACGACGCCTTGGCGGTGGCCGCCTCCGCCTGTGCGCGCAGGGCGCGGACCGCCTCGGCCGGGTCCTCGGCCCCGTACACCGCCGATCCGGCCACGAAGACGTCGGCGCCCGCGTCGGCGCACCGCTCGATCGTCGAGGCCGAGACACCGCCGTCCACCTGGAGCCACAGCTGGAGGCCGTGCTTGCCGATCAGCTCACGGGTGCGGCGGATCTTGGGAAGCATGATGTCGAGAAACGCCTGACCCCCGAAGCCCGGCTCGACCGTCATGATCAGCAGCATGTCGAGCTCGGGCAGCAGGTCCTCGAACGGCTCGATCGGCGTCGCGGGCTTGAGCGCCATGGAGGCGCGGGCACCCTTGGCGCGGATCTCGCGGGCGAGTCGCACCGGCGCGGCGGCGGCCTCGACATGGAAGGTGACGGACGAGGCACCCGCCTCGACGTACTGCGGGGCCCACCGATCGGGGTCCTCGATCATCAGGTGGCAGTCCAGCGGGGTGTCCGTCGCACGGGCCAACGACTCCACGACCGGCACGCCGAGCGTGAGGTTCGGGACGAAATGGTTGTCCATGACGTCGACGTGGAGCCAGTCGGCTCCCGCGACCGCCTGTGCCTCGTCCGCGAGGCGGGCGAAGTCGGCGGACAGGATGCTGGGGTTGATCTGCGCGGCCATGCCCCAAGCCTGCCATGCGCTGCGCCGCGCCGGAACGGCGGACCCATGAGGCACGGTGGGCGCTTGGGCTGCCGGTCGGGTGCGGGTGGTCGCGCCCTTCCCCGCGCCCCTGGTCAGCGGCACGGTGGAGGGGCGGGGCGGCGGCTGCCCCGGGGCACCGCGCCGACCGGCCGGTTCCCCGGACTTCCACCGGGACCGGCCGGCCCCGCGCCCGCTCACCTCACGCGGTGCGTCGGATGACGGCCAGGTACATCGCGTCCGTCCCGTGCAGATGCGGCCACAGCTGGACGTCGGGGCCGTCGCCGAGGCCCGGCACGCCCGGCAGCAGCGGCCGGGCGTCGATCAGCTCGGCTCCCGGGTGCTGCTTGAGGGCGTCGGCGACGACGGCCCGGGTCTCGGCGAGGTGGGGCGAGCAGGTGGCGTATCCGACGACGCCCCCGACCCGTACGGACTCCAGCGCCGTCCGCAGCAGTCCGCGCTGCAGCGGCGCGAAGCCGTCCAGGTCCTCCGGCCTGCGTCGCCACCGCGCCTCGGGCCGTCGCCGCAGGGCGCCGAGCCCGGTGCAGGGCACGTCCATCAGGACACGGTCGAAGGCCCCGGGCCGCCACGGCGGACGCGTCCCGTCGGCGGCGATCACCTGGTACGGGCCCGGGTTCCCGTCGAGAGCCCTGGCCACGAGCCCGGCCCGGTGCGGCTGCTTCTCCGAGGCGAGCAGCACGGCGCCCCGCTCGGCCGCGAGGGCCGCCAGCAGCGCGGCCTTGCCCCCGGGCCCGGCGCACCCGTCGAGCCACTTCTCGTCGGGCCCGTCGAGCGGCGCGTTCGCCAGCGCGAGCGCCACCAGTTGGCTTCCCTCGTCCTGCACCCCCGCACGCCCTTCCCGTACGGCGTCGATGGCGCCGGGCTCGCCGCCCTCGGTGAGGCGTACGGCGTACGGCGACCAGCGCCCCGGCACGGCCGCCTCCTCGCGCAGCAGCTCGTCGACCGTGGCCCGCCCGGGCCGCGCGACCAGGGTCACCTCGGGCCGCTCGTTGTCGGCCTCCAGCAGGTCCTCGATGCCGGCGCGGCCGCCGCCGAGGGAGTCCCACAGCGCGGAGACGACCCACCGCGGGTGCGAGTGCACGACGGCGAGATGGTCCTCGGGATCGTCGTCGTAGGGCGGCGCCACCTTCTCGAGCCACGCGTCGAGATCGTGCTGCGCGATCTTGCGCAGCACGGCGTTGACGAACTTGGCCCGCCCGTCGCCCAGCACCACCCGCGCCAGCTCGACCGTGGCGGACACGGCCGCGTGCGTCGGGATCCGCGTCCCGAGCAGCTGGTGCGCGCCGAGCCCGAGGACGTCGAGCACGGGAGGATCGACCTCCCGCAGCGGCCGGTCGACACACGCGGCGATGATCGCGTCGTACGTCCCCTGCCGCCGCAGCGTCCCGTACACCAGCTCGGTGGCGAGGGCCGCGTCGCGTCCGTCGAAATCGCCGCCCTCGCGCGCCTTGCGCAGCAGCGGCGGCAGCACGAGGTTGGCGTACGCGTCCCGCTCGTCCACGGCCCGCAGCGCCTCGAAGGCGAGGATGCGGACGGGGTCCTTCTTGGGCCGACGGTAGGGCTTGCCGGTGGGGCGGGAACGGCGGGGCTGATCGCTCACGAAAAAGGTGCTCCGGATTGCGGGAAGGACGATGCGCCCAGCCTACGTCGGGCGGGCCGGGGCCCGTGCAGGAGCGTTACGCCCCGACGCGCTCGCCGTCCGCGATCCGCACCCCGCGGGCCCAGTCGGCCGCCCGCATCGGCTTCTTGCCCTGCGCCTGCACCCACAGCAGCTCGACGGCGTACGACCCGGTCCCGACGTGGACGCTGTTCTTGCCGACGGCCAGCGTTCCGGGAGCGAGGTCGTCGCGCCCGGGAACCGGCTGGACCTGGATCAGCTTCAGCCGCTCGCCCCGGAAGGTGGTCCAGGCGCCGGGAGCGGGCGTGCACCCGCGCACCACCCGGTCGACGCGCAGCGCCGGAGCGCGCCAGTCGACGTGCGCGTCCTCGACGGTGATCTTCGGAGCGAGGGAGACACCGTCGGCCGGCTGCGGTACGGCCTTCAGCGAGCCGTCCTCGATCCCGTCCATGGTGGCGGCGAGCAGCCCGGCGCCCGCGAACGCGAGCCGCGTCAGCAGGTCCCCGCTGGTGTCGGTGGACCGGATCTCCTCCGTGACCGTCCCGTAGACGGGCCCGGAGTCCAGCCCCTCCTCGATGAGGAAGGTGGAGGCACCGGTGATCTCGTCGCCCGCCATGATGGCGTGCTGCACGGGGGCGGCGCCCCGCCAGGCGGGCAGCAGCGAGAAGTGCAGGTTGACCCAGCCGTGGGCCGGGATGTCGAGGGCGACCCTGGGCAGCAGGGCGCCGTAGGCGACGACGGGGCAGCAGTCCGGTCCGATCTCCGCGAGCCGCTCCAGGAACTCCGGCTCCCGCGGCCGGGCCGGCTTCAGGACCTCGATCCCGGCCTCCTCGGCCCGCTGGGCCACGGGGGACGCGATCAGCCTGCGCCCCCGCCCCGCCGGAGCGTCGGGCCGCGTGACGACGGCGGCCACCTCGTGCCGCCCGGAGGCGATCAGGGCGTCCAGAGCGGGAACGGCGACCTCGGGGGTACCGGCGAAGACGAGCTTCATGGGTGGGCACGGGCCTCTCGGACGGGATGAGCTGTGGGCAACGCACAAGTTTATGGGCAGGGAAGGGAGGGGCGGCGGCGGAGGGCCGACGGCCGAGCCACGTGCCCCTCGCAGGGGGCGTACGCATATGCCCATACGCCCCCACACCGTGACCAGCGGAGCGAACCCGCGTTGGTCAAGGGGAGTTGACCACACAGGACCGCTCCCCACAGCGGTCCGACCCTTTCTCTTAACGCCGGTTCGAGAGGCTTGTTCATGGCCGACCACGCAACCCACGACGCCCAGGCCCGGGCCAGCCTGCACTTGCTGGTGCGGGACATCGAGCGGGTCCGCCGGCAGGTGGACGCACTGCGCACGCTGACCGCCCAGCTGGGCAACGTCTACCGCCCGCGCCGCTCCGGCCCGTCCACGGGCTTCGTCGTCTACGGACGCGCCCCCGCCCCCACGGTCCGCCTCGCGCAGGAGCTGCGGGACAGCGTCGAGACCCTGGTCACCGCGGCGGTCGACTTCGACCGCTCGCTCGGCTTCTCGTGGGACGCGGTGGGCTCCGCGCTCGGCGTCACCAAGCAGGCCGTCCACCGCCGTTACGGCTCCCGCCGCGCCGCCGCCCAGGCCACCGCCGAGACGGACCGTACGACCGAGACGTCGAGCACCCGCACGGTCAACGTGGGCACCGGCATCCCCGTGGTCCCGGCGGTCCCCGCCGCCCGCTCGATGCCGACCCAGCCGACGGCGGGCAGCCCGTCCCTGCGCGACGAGACGAGACCGTCGGCCCTCCCCGGCCCGCGCAACGGCTGACCCACGGCGGCCCCCCACCTGCCCTCTCGGCGCGCGGTCGAGAGGGCAGCCGCACGTCCGGCACCGAACGCCCCGAGCCGACGTCACACAGCGGCCCTGACCCGCGCCCCACGGCCCGTCACCCGATGTCGGGCGGATCGATCCGCACCCACACCGCCGCTCCCGCGGCCCCGCTCCCGCCCCGGGCCATCCGCGCGGCCTGCGCCGCCTTGAGCGCGGAGGCCAGCGCGGCCCCCCGGCCCGGCGGCACCCGGATCAACGCCCGCTCCCACTGCTCCCCGGGGGGCGGCGCCCCCGGCCGGCGCGCCCGCCCCGCAGGGGTCACGGGCAGCGGCACGGGCCCCAGCACCTCGGCCTCCCGAGGCAGCTCCACGGCGGCGAGGAACCCGGCCAGCGCCTCCTGCGCGCCCGCCACCGCCGCCATCCGCGACACCGGCGGGAACCCCAGCTCGGCCCGCTCGGCGAGCTCCCGCACGGCGTGCCCGACGGGATCCCACCGCACCAGCGCCTGCACGGGTCGCAGGGTCGGCTCGGCGACGACGACCACGGTCCCGCCGGACCCTTGCGGCCGTACCAGCGAGGCGGCCGCGATCCACCGTCGCAGCGCGTCCTCACCGGCCCGCAGGTCCGGCCGGGAGAGCATGGCCCAGCCGTCGAGCAGCAGGGCCGCCGCGTACCCGCCCTCGGCGACCGGTTCGGCACCCGGTGTGCTCACGACGAGCGCGGGTGTCCCCGGCACGGTGTCCAGCACGTGCTCACGCCCGGACGTCCGCACCGGGACCGCGGGAAAGGCCCGCCCCAACTCCTCGGCGGTCCGCCGCGCCCCGACGACCTGCGCCCGCAGCCGGAAGCCGCCGCACTCCGGACAGTGCCAGGCGCTTTCCTCCTGACCGCACCAGCCGCACCACAGCGCTCCACCGTCCCGCGCCTCCAACGGCCCGGCGCAGTGCCGGCAACGCGCCGGCGCCCGGCAGGCGGCGCACGCCATCCGCGGCACGTACCCCCGCCGCGGCACCTGCACGAGCACCGGCCCGTGCCGCAGCCCCTCCCGGACCGCCTGCCAGGCGAGCGTGGGCAGCCGGGCGGCCCGGGCGGCCTCGTCGCGTGCGAGGTCCTGGTCCCCCACCGTCCGCACCAGCGGAGCCGCGCCGCGCACCTGCTCCCGCGTGGCGACCAGTGGCCGCGCCCACCCGCTCTCCACGAGCTGCGCACCCTCGACGGTGCAGCTCCACCCGCCCATCAGGAAGGCGCACTTGTCCTGTGCGGCCCGCAGCAACAGCACATCCCGCGCGTGCGGCTGCGGAGCGTGCAGCTCACTGTGGCTGTCGTCCCCGTCGTCCCAGACGGCCACCAGCCCGAGGTCACGCACCGGGGCGAACATGGCGGCCCGCGTCCCCACGACCGCCCGCACCGCCCCCCGCCGCACGGCGAGCCACTCGGCGTACCGCTTCTCGGGCCCGGCGTCGGCGGTGAGCAGCGCGTGCCGCCCCTCCCCCAGCACCGCGGTCAGCGCGGCGTCCACCCGCGCGGCGGCCCGCCCGTCCGGTACGACGACCAGGGCCCCGCGCCCGGAGGCCAGCGTCGCGGCGACGGCCCGCGCGACCTCCTCGCTCCACCCGGGGCCCGGCAACGCGTTCCACACGGCCCGCGGTGACGCTCCCGAGGCCAGCGCACGCAGGAACGCGTCCCCGCGCTCGTACCGCGCCCAGGTCCCCACCGCCGGCATCGGCGGCGGGGGGAGCGGTGCGGGCGAGGGACGCCGCTCGGCCCGTGCGTTGCGCGGGGGCACGGCGAGCTGCAGCACGTCCGCCAGGCTCCCCGCGTACCGGTCGGCGACGGCCCGCGCCAGTCCGAGCAGCTCCGGACTCAGCACCGGCTCGGGCGACACCACCTGGGCCAGGGCGGCCAATGGTCCCGAGTAGTCCGACTCGGCGAGCCGCTCGATGAGGAACCCGTCGATGAGTCCCCCGCCCTCACGCCGTCCCTCCCGCACCCGGCCGCGCCCGGCCCCGAACCGCACCCGAACCCGCACCCCCGGCTGAGCGTCGGCGTCGAGCTCGGCGGGCACCGCGTAGTCGAAGTACCGGTCGAGATGCAGGACCCCCTTGTCGACGAGCACCCGGGCCACCGGCAGCTCCTCGGCCAACGCGGCCCCCCGCCACGTCCGCGGCTTGGCCCGCGGCACCTTGGCCTTGCGCACACTCTCCCGAATCAGCGCGAGCTGCTCCGGCGGCGCCCCTTCCCCGCCGCCGCCGTCCCCCTGCCCGTTCTCGCTGCTCACGCTTGCATTCTTACCAAACGGCACTGACAACCGGAGGGCCCGCGCGACTGCGCACCACCGGGAGTCCGGCCCCCTTCCAACGGGAGCGAGGCCCGAGACGATCGCGGCTCCCTGTCCCCCGACGCGGACGGGCCCGGCTCTCCACGAAGGAGAGCCGGGCCCGCTGAGTGCCCGGGTGCCTGACTACAGCCCCGCGGCTTCCCGCAGCGCCGCCACCCGGTCCGTGCGCTCCCACGTGAAGTCGGGCAGCTCACGGCCGAAGTGGCCGTACGCGGCGGTCTGGGCGTAGATGGGGCGGAGCAGGTCGAGGTCGCGGATGATCGCGGCCGGGCGGAGGTCGAAGACCTCGTCGATGGCCTTCTCGATCTTCTCGGGGTCGACCTTGTGGGTGCCGAAGGTCTCGACGAACAGGCCGACCGGCTCGGCCTTGCCGATCGCGTAGGCGACCTGGACCTCACAGCGCCCGGCCAGGCCCGCGGCGACGACGTTCTTCGCGACCCAGCGCATCGCGTACGCCGCGGAGCGGTCCACCTTGGACGGGTCCTTGCCGGAGAAGGCACCGCCGCCGTGACGGGCGAAGCCGCCGTACGTGTCGATGATGATCTTGCGGCCGGTCAGACCGGCGTCGCCCATCGGGCCGCCGATCTCGAAGCGGCCGGTGGGGTTGACCAGCAGGCGGTAGTTCTCGGTGTCGAGCTTGATGCCCTCGTCGAGGAGCGCCTTCAGCTCCGGCTCCACGACGAACTCGCGGATGTCGGGAGCGAGCAGCGAGTCCAGGTCGATGTCGGAGGCGTGCTGCGAGGAGACGACGACCGTGTCGAGGCGGATCGCCTTGTCGCCGTCGTACTCGATGGTGACCTGGGTCTTGCCGTCGGGGCGCAGGTAGGGGATGGTCCCGTTCTTGCGGACGTCCGACAGGCGCTTGGACAGGCGGTGGGCCAGGAAGATCGGCAGCGGCATCAGCGTCGGCGTCTCGTCGGAGGCGTAGCCGAACATGAGGCCCTGGTCACCGGCGCCCTGACGGTCCAGCTCGTCCTCGTCGCCCTCGACCCGCGACTCGTACGCCGTGTCGACACCCTGGGCGATGTCCGGGGACTGCGCGCCGATCGACACCGAGACACCGCAGGAGGCGCCGTCGAAGCCCTTCTTCGAGGAGTCGTAGCCGATCTCCAGGATCTTGTCCCGGACGAGCTGCGGGATCGGCGCGTACGCCTTGGTGGTGACCTCACCGGCCACGTGCACCAGACCGGTCGTGATCAGCGTCTCGACGGCGACCCGGGACGTCGGGTCCTCACGGAGCAACGCGTCGAGAATGGTGTCGCTGATCTGGTCAGCGATCTTGTCGGGGTGACCCTCGGTCACAGACTCCGAAGTGAACAGGCGACGGGACACAACGCTCCCTGGGGTTGCAGCGGCTGCTGGCTGATCATTGGCGGACGCGACGGAGGCTGCGCCCGGCGTCGTCCGTGAACAGTTTATCGGTCGCGCTTCACCACCGGCCCACCCGTCTCGCCTCTCGGGAGCGCTGTGACCTGCGGCACGGGCATTCTGCCGAATGCCGAGCACCGTTGGCCAGGGTCGCCACGCCCAATCGGGCAAGGTTGGTAGGGAACGGCGAAGCGCATCAAACAGTCAGCCCAGTCGTCCCGTCACCAGGTCCCACACGGTTTCGGCCAGTGCCTCCTTCGGTCCGTGCGGTACGGGGGTCTCGCTGCCGTCGGCGCCCAGGACAACGGCCTCGTTCTCCTCGGAGCCGAAGGTCTTGCGTTCCCCCACCTCGTTCACCACGAGCAGGTCGCAGCCCTTGCGCCGCAGCTTCGCCCGGCCGTTGGCCAGCACGTCGTCCGTCTCGGCGGCGAAGCCGACGACCACCTGGCCCGGGTGGGCGCGGTCGGCGGAGATCTCCGCGAGGATGTCCGGATTTCGTACGAGGACGATGGGCTCCGGCTCCTGGTCGTCCTTCTTCTTGATCTTGCCGGCCGCGTACGCCGCCGGTCGGAAGTCGGCGACCGCGGCCGCCATGACGACCGCGTCGGCGTCCGCGGCCGCCTTCAGGACCGCCTCGCGCAGCTGCACGGCCGTGCCGACCCGCACGACGTCGACACCCGCCGGGTCGGGCAGGCCGGTGTTGGCCGCGACCAGCGTCACCCGGGCGCCGCGGGCGGCGGCGGTGCGGGCGAGCGCGTAGCCCTGTTTGCCGGAGGACCGGTTGCCGAGGAAGCGGACGGGGTCGAGGGGCTCACGGGTGCCGCCGGCGCTGACGACGACATGACGGCCGGTGAGATCGGGCTCGCGGACTCCCCTGGCCAGGACGCGGCGGCAGACCTCGAAGATCTCGGCGGGGTCGGGCAGCCGGCCCTTGCCGGTGTCGACGCCGGTGAGGCGGCCGACGGCCGGCTCGATGACGACGGCGCCGCGACGGCGCAGCGTCGCCACGTTCTCCTGGGTGGCCGGGTGCTCCCACATCTCGGTGTGCATCGCCGGGGCGAAGACGACCGGACAGCGGGCGGTGAGCAGGGTGTTCGTCAGCAGGTCGTCCGCCAGGCCGTGGGCGGCCTTCGCGAGCATGTCGGCGGTGGCGGGGGCGACGACGACGAGGTCGGCGTGCTGGCCGATGCGGACGTGGGGGACCTCGTGGACGTCGTCCCAGACCTGCGCGGAGACCGGGTTCCCCGAGAGGGCGGACCAGGTCGCGGCGCCGACGAAGTGCAGGGCGGAGGCGGTGGGCACGACCCGCACGTCATGGCCGGATTCGGTCAGCCTGCGCAGCAGCTCGCAGGCCTTGTAGGCGGCGATGCCACCGCTGACCCCCAGAACGACCTTCGGCTTGTCCACCGTCTCTCCCCGAATCTCGGAAAACGCACGCCCCGGCTCCCGCGTACGCGTCCATGCTGCATCATCGCGGGGGCGACCCCGCACCCTCGAGCAGACCACAGGCCCGGCAGCAGCGCTGCCGGGCCTGTGGAAAAAACAACTGCGAGCCGAAGCTACTACTGAGCCGGGCCCTCGATGGCCTCGGAGGTCAGCAGGCCGGCGTTGATCTCGCGAAGGGCGATCGAGAGCGGCTTCTCGTGGACGTGGGTGTCGACGAGCGGACCGACGTACTCGAGGAGGCCCTCGCCGAGCTGCGAGTAGTACGCGTTGATCTGGCGGGCCCGCTTGGCCGCGTAGATCACGAGGCTGTACTTCGAGTCGGTGGCCTCGAGGAGCTCGTCGATCGGCGGGTTGATGATGCCCTCGGGCGCGGAGATGGAAGAGGACACGCTCTACCTTCCGATGGATGGGAAAAGACGGACGGTGACCACAGCACTCGTGATCACACGACATCCATCAAGGCTAGCAGCTCACGCGCCACATCCTCGACGGAGGTGTTGACCAGGGTCTCGTCGAACTCCGGCTCGGCCGCGAGTTCGACCTTCGCCGCGTCCAGACGACGTGCGATCACCTCGGGCGGCTCGGTGCCGCGTCCGGTGAGTCTGCGCACCAGCTCCTCCCAGGAGGGCGGAGCCAGGAACACCAGCTGGGCCTCCGGCATGGACTCGCGGACCTGCCGCGCGCCCTGGAGGTCGATCTCCAGCAGGACGGGCTCACCCGCCTCCAGGCGCTCCAGCACGGCCGCCCTCGGGGTGCCGTAGCGGTTGCCGGCGAACTCGGCCCACTCCAGCAGCTCACCGTTGGCGATCAGCTTGTCCATCTCGTCGTCGGTGACGAAGAAGTAGTGGACTCCGTGCTGCTCGCCCGGGCGGGGCTTGCGGGTCGTCGCCGACACCGAGAGCCAGACCTCGGGGTGTTCCTTGCGCATATGGGCGACGACCGTGCTCTTGCCGACCCCGGAGGGGCCGGAGAGCACGGTCAGCCGCGGACGTTCACTCATGCAGCGATTATTCCAGCTGTCCCGCAGTGCCCGGGACTGTCCGTCCGGAGCACCTCGGACTCACTTGGCGGTGTCGCCGAACTCACGCTCCAGAGAGGCGATCTGGTTGGAACCGAGGCCGCGCACACGACGGCTCTCGGAGATGCCGAGTCGCTCCATGATCTGCTTGGCGCGGACCTTGCCCACGCCCGGCAGCGACTCGAGCAGGGCGGAGACCTTCATCTTGCCGATGACGTCGTTTTCCTGACCCTGCTTGATGACCTCGTGAAGGGAGGCGCCGGAGTGCTTGAGTCGATTCTTGACCTCGGCCCGCTCCCGGCGAGCCGCGGCGGCCTTTTCGAGCGCGGCTGCGCGCTGTTCGGGGGTAAGGGGCGGAAGAGCCACGCCTACGTCACCTCGGATGTCGAACTGTCGGATACGGACCGGTGAGGAACCTAGTCGCCCCACACCTGGGGAGCCACGAGCAACACGCTTGCCCGTTCACTCTCCGTCGGAGACTAGCGGGCAACTCCGCCAGAGTCAGCGAGAACAGAGGAAAAGTCCTGGTCAGCCTCCGCCAGGACGGACATTTAGGACATAATGCCTCGGATTTGAGGATGTATCCAGGCTCAAGTCGGCCGTCGGCCGTCCGACGGAGTCCCCGGTCGGACGGCCGACGGCGCTCAGGCCTTTCCGACCGCCGTGCGGACCTCTTCCGCGAACCGGCCCGCGGCGTCACGCAGAGTGACCACGTCGGGACCGTGGCGCAACACTCCACGGCTCACGTTCGGTACGACGTTGCGCACCGCAGACCCGAACACGCGGGGCAGGTCCGCCGGGGTCGCCCCCTGGGCCCCGATGCCGGGCGCGAGGAGCGGACCGTTGAGGTCGAGGTCGTACGTCGACAGGTCGCCCAGTGTGGCGCCGACCACCGCCCCGAAGGAGCCCAGCGGCTCCTCCCCCGCGTTCTCGGCGGCCAGGTGCGCCAGCATCGTCGCCCCCACGTTCCGCCCGTCCGCGCGTACCGCGTGCTGCACCTCGCCGCCCTCCGGGTTGGAGGTCAGCGCCAGCACGAACAGCCCGGCACCGCTCTCCCGCGCCAGCGCGACGGCCGGGCTCAGCGAGCCGTAGCCCAGGTACGGCGAGACGGTGAGGGCGTCCGAGAACAGCGGGGCACCCTCGCGGAGGAAGGCCTCGGCGTACGCGGCCATGGTCGATCCGATGTCCCCGCGCTTGGCGTCCATGACCACCAGGGCACCGGCCGCCCGCGCCTCCTCGACCGACTTCTCCAGGACGGCGACACCGCGCGAGCCGAACCGCTCGAAGAAGGCGCTCTGCGGCTTCAGGACGGCGACCCGGTCGGCCATCGCCTCGACGACCGTCCGGCTGAACCGCTCCAGACCGGCGACGTCGTCGTCCAGGCCCCACTCGGCGAGCAGGGACGCGTGCGGGTCGATCCCGACGCAGAGCGGGCCGCGCTCGTCCATGGCCCGGCGCAGGCGCGCGCCGAAGGGCTCCAGAGTCATGCCGTGCTCCTCACGTCGGCGCCGACCGCGTCGGCCAGGGTGGCGTACGGGCTCGTCCGCAGCCGCGCCGCGAGCCCCTTGTGGATCGCGCGGCCCCAGAAGGGCCCCTCGTAGATGAAGGCGCTGTAGCCCTGGACGAGCGTGGCGCCGGCGAGGATGCGCTGCCAGGCGTCCTCGGCGTTCTCGATGCCGCCGACGCCCACGAGGGTGATGCGGTCGCCCACGCGCGCGTAGAGGCGGCGCAGCACCTCCAGGGAGCGCGCCTTCAGCGGTGCGCCGGACAGTCCGCCGGTCTCCTTGACCAGGGAGGGTTCGGACCGCAGGCCGAGTCCGTCGCGCGCGATGGTGGTGTTGGTGGCGATGATCCCGTCCAGGCCCAGCTCCACGGCCAGGTCGGCGACCGCGTCGACGTCCTCGTCGGCCAGGTCCGGCGCGATCTTCACCAGCAGCGGGACGCGGCGGTTCGTCACCGTGCGGTCGGCGGCCTCGCGCACCGCGCTGAGCAGCGGGCGCAGCGCCTCGGTGGCCTGGAGGTTGCGCAGACCGGGGGTGTTCGGCGAGGAGACGTTGACCACCAGGTAGTCGGCGTACGGGGCGAGCCGCTCGGTCGACTTCACGTAGTCGGCGACGGCCTCGGCCTCCGGGACGACCTTGGTCTTGCCGATGTTGACGCCCACGACCGTCTTGAAGACGGGCTCGCGGGAGGCCAGGCGGGCGGCCACGGCCAGCGAGCCCTCGTTGTTGAAGCCCATCCGGTTGATCAGCGCCCGGTCGGGGACCAGCCGGAACAGCCGCTTCCTGGGGTTGCCGGGCTGCGGCTCCCCGGTGACGGTGCCGATCTCGACGTGGTCGAAGCCCAGCATCGACATCCCGTCGATGGCGACCGCGTTCTTGTCGAAGCCGGCGGCGAGCCCGAAGGGGCCGTGCATGCGCAGTCCGAAGGCCTCGGTGCGCAGCTCCCGGTAGCGGGGCGCGAGCGCGGCCGCGACGAAGGTGCGCAGCACGGGGACGCTGACCGCGAGGCGGATCCAGCGGAAGGCGAGGTGGTGGGCCTTCTCCGGGTCCATCCGTTGGAACACCAGACGGAAGAAGAGCTTGTACATCTCGGGAGTCCTCAAGGGTCCTCATGACGAGGGGGACACCGTTTCCGGTGTCCCCCTCGTCGGCTGCTAGTCGCGGGCCGCGGTCAGGTGTTCCGCGTGTTCCTGGAGGGAACGGACGCCCACGTCACCGTGGTTGAGGGCGTCGATGCCCTGGACGGCGGCGGCGAGCGCCTGGACCGTCGTCAGGCACGGCACGGACCGCGCCACGGCCGCCGTACGGATCTCGTAGCCGTCGAGGCGGCCGCCGGTGCCGTACGGGGTGTTGACGATGAGGTCGACCTCGCCGTCGTGGATGAGCTGGACGATGGTCTTCTCACCGTTGGGGCCGGTGCCCTCGGACTGCTTGCGCACGACCGTGGCGTTGATGCCGTTGCGCTTGAGGACCTCGGCGGTGCCGGAGGTGGCGAGCAGCTCGAAGCCGTGGCCGACCAGCTCACGGGCCGGGAAGATCATCGAGCGCTTGTCGCGGTTGGCGACCGAGATGAACGCGCGGCCCTTGGTCGGCAGCGGGCCGTAGGCACCCGCCTGCGACTTGGCGTACGCCGTGCCGAAGACGGAGTCGATGCCCATGACCTCGCCGGTGGAGCGCATCTCCGGGCCGAGGACGGTGTCGACGCCGCGTCCGGAGGTGTCCCGGAAGCGGCTCCACGGCATCACTGCCTCCTTGACGGAGATCGGCGCGTCCAGCGGCAGCTCGCCGCCGTCGCCGGTCGCCGGGAGCAGGCCCTCGGCGCGCAGCTCGGCGACGGTCGCGCCCAGGGAGATCCGCGCGGCGGCCTTGGCCAGCGGCACCGCGGTCGCCTTCGAGGTGAACGGCACCGTGCGGGACGCGCGCGGGTTGGCCTCCAGCACGTAGAGGATGTCGCCGGCCATCGCGAACTGGATGTTGATCAGGCCGCGCACGCCGACGCCCTTGGCGATGGCCTCGGTGGAGGCGCGCAGCCGCTTGATGTCGAAGCCGCCGAGGGTGATCGGGGGCAGGGCGCACGCCGAGTCGCCGGAGTGGATGCCGGCCTCCTCGATGTGCTCCATGACGCCGCCGAGGTACAGCTCCTCGCCGTCGTAGAGCGCGTCGACGTCGATCTCGATGGCGTCGTCGAGGAAGCGGTCGACGAGGACCGGCCGGGTGGGGCTGATCTCGGTCGACTCGGCGATGTAGGAGGACAGCCGGGCCTCGTCGTAGACGATCTCCATGCCGCGGCCGCCGAGGACGTACGACGGCCGGACGAGGACCGGGTAGCCGATCTCGTCGGCGATGGCCTTGGCCTCGGCGAAGGTGGTGGCCGTGCCGTGCTTCGGGGCCGGCAGGCCCGCCTCGGCGAGCACGCGCCCGAAGGCGCCCCGGTCCTCGGCGGCGTGGATCGCCTCGGGGGAGGTGCCGACGATCGGCACGCCGTTGTCCTTCAGCGCCTGCGCCAGGCCCAGCGGGGTCTGGCCGCCGAGCTGGACGACGACACCGGCGATCGGGCCGGCCTGCGCCTCCGCGTGGACGATCTCGAGCACGTCCTCCAGCGTCAGGGGCTCGAAGTACAGCCGGTCGGAGGTGTCGTAGTCGGTGGAGACGGTCTCCGGGTTGCAGTTGACCATCACGGTCTCGTACCCGGCCTCGGACAGCGCGAAGGAGGCGTGGACGCAGGAGTAGTCGAACTCGATGCCCTGGCCGATGCGGTTCGGGCCGGAGCCCAGGATGATGACGGCCGGCTTCTCGCGCGGCGCGACCTCGCTCTCCTCGTCGTAGGAGGAGTAGAAGTACGGCGTCTTCGCGGCGAACTCGGCGGCGCAGGTGTCGACCGTCTTGTAGACGGGGCGGACGCCCAGCGCGTGCCGCACCTCACGGACGACGTCCTCGCGCAGCCCGCGGATCTCGGCGATCTGCTGGTCGGAGAAGCCGTGCCGCTTGGCCTCGGCGAGCAGGTCGACGTCCAGTCGCTCCGCGGCGGCCAGCTCGTCCGCGATCTCCTTGATCAGGAAGAGCTGGTCGACGAACCAGGGGTCGATCTTCGTGTACTCGAAGACCTCCTCGGGCGTGGCACCGGCGCGGATGGCCTGCATGACGGTGTTGATCCGGCCGTCGGTGGGGCGGACGGCCGCGCGCAGCAGCTCGTCCTTGTCGCCGGGCTCGCCGACGAAGGTGAACTGGCTGCCCTTCTTCTCCAGCGAGCGCAGCGCCTTCTGGAACGCCTCGGTGAAGTTGCGGCCGATGGCCATGGCCTCGCCCACCGACTTCATGGTGGTCGTCAGGGTCGAGTCCGCCGAGGGGAACTTCTCGAAGGCGAACCGGGGCGCCTTCACGACCACGTAGTCGAGGGTCGGCTCGAAGGAGGCCGGGGTCTCCTGCGTGATGTCGTTCGGGATCTCGTCGAGGGTGTAACCGACGGCGAGCTTGGCGGCGATCTTGGCGATCGGGAAGCCGGTCGCCTTGGAGGCCAGCGCCGAGGAACGCGACACACGCGGGTTCATCTCGATGACGATCACACGACCGTCCTCGGGGTTCACCGCGAACTGGATGTTGCAGCCGCCGGTGTCGACGCCGACCTCGCGGATGACGGCGATGCCGATGTCGCGGAGGATCTGGTACTCGCGGTCGGTCAGCGTCATCGCGGGCGCGACGGTGATCGAGTCCCCGGTGTGGACGCCCATCGGGTCGAAGTTCTCGATGGAGCAGACGACCACGACGTTGTCGTGCTTGTCGCGCATCAGCTCCAGCTCGTACTCCTTCCAGCCGAGGATGGACTCCTCCAGGAGCACCTCGGTGGTCGGCGAGAGGGTGAGGCCCTGGCCGGCGATGCGGCGCAGCTCCTCCTCGTCGTGGGCGAAGCCGGAGCCGGCGCCGCCCATGGTGAAGGAGGGACGGACCACGACCGGGTAGCCGCCGAGCGTGTCGACGCCGGCGAGGACCTCGTCCATGGTGTGGCAGATGACCGAGCGGGCGGACTCGCCGTGCCCGATCTTGCGGCGGACCTCCTCCACGACCGCCTTGAACTGGTCGCGGTCCTCGCCCTTGTGGATGGCCTCGACCTTGGCGCCGATCAGCTCGACGCCGTACTTCTCCAGGACGCCGTTCTCGGCCAGCGAGATGGCCGTGTTCAGGGCCGTCTGACCGCCCAGGGTGGGCAGCAGGGCGTCCGGCCGCTCCTTGGCGATGATCTTCTCGACGAACTCCGGGGTGATCGGCTCGACGTAGGTGGCATCGGCGATCTCCGGGTCGGTCATGATCGTCGCCGGGTTGGAGTTGACCAGGATGACGCGCAGGCCCTCGGCCTTGAGCACGCGGCACGCCTGGGTGCCGGAGTAGTCGAACTCGGCGGCCTGGCCGATGACGATCGGGCCGGAGCCGATGACCAGGACGGACTGGATATCGGTGCGCTTAGGCACGCTGGCCCTCCATCAGGGAAACGAAGCGGTCGAACAGGTAGGCGGCGTCGTGCGGGCCGGCGGCCGCTTCGGGGTGGTACTGGACGGAGAAGGCCGGCTGGTCGAGCAGCTGCAGCCCCTCCACGACGTTGTCGTTGAGGCAGACGTGGGAGACCTCGGCACGCCCGAACTTGGTGTCGCTGACCTTGTCGAGCGGCGCGTCCACGGCGAAGCCGTGGTTGTGGGCGGTGACCTCGACCTTGCCGGTCGTACGGTCCTGGACCGGCTGGTTGATGCCGCGGTGGCCGTACTTCAGCTTGTAGGTGCCGAAGCCGAGGGCGCGGCCGAGGATCTGGTTGCCGAAGCAGATGCCGAACAGCGGCGTCCTGCGCTCGAGCACCTCGCTCATCAGCGCCACGGGACCGTCGGCGGTGGCCGGGTCGCCGGGGCCGTTGGAGAAGAACACGCCGTCGGGGTTCACGGCGTACACCTCGTCGGCCGTGGCCGTCGCGGGCAGCACGTGCACCTCGATGCCGCGCTCGGCCATGCGGTGCGGGGTCATGCCCTTGATGCCGAGGTCGATGGCGGCGACGGTGAAGCGCTTCTCGCCGACCGCCGGGACGACGTAGGCCTCCTGGGTGGCGACCTCCTCGTACAGGCTCGCGCCCTTCATCTGCGGCTGGGCCTGCACGCGCGCGACGAGCTCCGCCTCGGGGGCGATCGCCTCACCGGAGAAGATGCCGGCGCGCATGGAGCCGCGCTCGCGCAGATGACGGGTGAGGGCACGGGTGTCGATGCCGGAGATCCCGACGACGCCCTGGGCGACCAGCTCGTCGTCGAGGGAGCGCTTGGCCCGCCAGTTGGAGGGCACGCGCGCGGGATCGCGCACGACATAGCCGGAGACCCAGATGCGTCCGGACTCGTCGTCCTCGTCGTTCCAGCCGGTGTTGCCGATCTGCGGGGCGGTCGCCACGACGATCTGGCGATCGTACGACGGGTCGGTGAGGGTCTCCTGGTAGCCGGTCATGCCGGTGGAGAACACCGCTTCGCCGAAGGTCTCCCCCACGGCCCCGTAGGCGCGGCCGCGGAAGGTCCGGCCGTCCTCCAGGACGAGTACGGCGGGTGCCTTGGTGGCTCCCCTGGTGGAGGTCGTCATCGTGCGCCTTCCGTTTCCGTCTGAGTTTCCGTCTTGCTGGTCATGGAGTTGATGGCATCGACCCACTCGCCGTGCTCGGCCGCGTGGTCCGAGCGGAACCCGGAGTCGATCAGCCGGTCACCGTGCGCCCAGGTCACCACGAGCAGTCCGCCCTCGGTGAGCACCTTGCCGGCGATGCCCTTGTCGAGCCGGGCCTCGCGCAGCGCGGCGGCGGGGACGAAGAAGTCGGTCGCGCCGGGGCGTACGACGTCCAGTCCCGCGTCCGTCAGGGTGAGCTCGACCCTGCTGCGGGTGCCCAGGCCCTGCGCCACGATGCGGTCGAGCCACTGCCCGGCGGTGGTGGAGCCGTGGTAGCGGCCGCTCATCGTCAGTCTCGCCCGGCCGGGCTCGTCCGGCGCGCCGGGCAGCGCGGGCAGGTCCCCCTGGAGCGTGCCGCGCCACTTCCAGCCCTCGCGCATCAGCCAGTAGACGAGCGCGACGAACAGGGCCAGGCCGACGACCCAGCCGATACGGGCGGCCCAGTCGGTCACTTCGGCCGATTCCCTCTCGGCCGCGAGCAGGATTACAGGTGTCACGTGAGCTTCCCGTCGACGAGCGTGGCCTTGCCCCGGAGCCACGTGTGCGTCACACGGCCCGGCAGCTCGCGCCCCTCGTACGGGGTGTTCCGGCTGCGCGAGGCGAAGCCCGCGGGGTCCACCGACCCACGGTATGCCGTGTCGACGAGCGTGAGGTTGGCGGGCTCACCTGCCGAGACGGGACGCCCGTGGCCCCTGGCCTGCCCGATCCGGGCGGGCGTGAAGGACATGCGGTCGGCGACCCCGGCCCAGTCGAGGAGCCCGGTCTCCACCATCGTCTCCTGGACCACCGACAACGCGGTCTCCAGGCCGACCATGCCCATGGCGGCCGCGGCCCACTCGCAGTCCTTGTCCTCGTGCGGGTGCGGGGCGTGGTCGGTGGCGACGATGTCGATCGTGCCGTCGGCGAGGGCCTCGCGCAGGGCGAGCACGTCCCGTTCGGTGCGCAGCGGCGGGTTGACCTTGTAGACCGGGTTGTAGGTGCGCACCAGCTCGTCGGTGAGGAGCAGGTGGTGCGGGGTGACCTCGGCGGTGACCCGGATGCCGCGGGACTTGGCCCAGCGGACGATCTCGACCGAGCCCGCGGTCGACAGGTGACAGATGTGGACGCGGGAGCCGACGTGCTCGGCGAGCAGGACATCCCGGGCGATGATCGATTCTTCGGCCACCGCGGGCCAGCCCCCGAGCCCCAGCTCGGCGGAGACGACGCCCTCGTTCATCTGGGCGCCCTCGGTCAGCCGCGGCTCCTGCGCGTGCTGGGCGACGACCCCGCCGAAGGCCTTCACGTACTCCAGGGCGCGCCGCATGATCACGGCGTCGTCGACGCACTTGCCGTCGTCGGAGAAGACGGTGACACCGGCCGCCGACTCGTGCATGGCGCCCAGTTCGGCGAGCTTCCTGCCCTCCAGGCCGACGGTGACGGCACCGATGGGCTGCACGTCGCAGTAGCCGTGCTCCTGGCCGAGCCGGTAGACCTGCTCGACGACGCCGGCGGTGTCGGCGACCGGGAAGGTGTTGGCCATGGCGAACACGGCGGTGTAACCACCGGAGGCGGCCGCGCGGGTGCCGGTCAGGACGGTCTCGGAGTCCTCGCGGCCCGGCTCGCGCAGATGGGTGTGCAGGTCGACCAGGCCGGGCAGCAGCACCTTGCCTGCGGCCTCGACGACCTCGGCGCCCTCGGCGGTCAGCCCGTTGCCGACGGCCTCGATGACCTCGCCGTCGATCAGCACGTCCTGCGGCTCGCCGCCGAGCACCTTCGCGCCACGGATCAGGATCTTGCTCATGGTCGCTTACTTCTCCTCGGTGGTGCCGGTGGGACGGGCGTGGCTGACGGCGGGTTCGTTCCCGCCGAGCAGCAGGTACAGGACGGCCATCCGGATGGACACGCCGTTGGCGACCTGCTCGACGACGGTGCAGCGGTCGGAGTCGGCGACCTCGGCGGTGATCTCCATGCCGCGGACCATCGGCCCGGGGTGCATCACGATGGCGTGCTCGGGCATCCGCGCCATCCGGTCGCCGTCGAGGCCGTAGCGGCGCGAGTACTCGCGCTCGGTCGGGAAGAACGCGGCGTTCATCCGCTCGCGCTGGACGCGCAGCATCATCACCGCGTCGGACTTGGGGAGCGTGCTGTCGAGGTCGTACGACACCTCGCAGGGCCAGGTCTCGACGCCGACGGGCACCAGGGTGGGCGGGGCGACGAGGGTGACCTCGGCGCCGAGGGTGTGCAGCAGGTCGACGTTGGAGCGGGCGACCCGGCTGTGCAGCACGTCTCCGACGATGGTGATGCGCCTGCCGGACAGGTCCTGGCCGATCCCCGCGTCCCGGCCGACGAGCCGGCGGCGCATGGTGAAGGCGTCGAGCAGGGCCTGGGTGGGGTGCTGGTGGGTGCCGTCGCCGGCGTTGATGACGGCGGCGTCGATCCAGCCTGAGTTGGCCAGGCGGTAGGGGGCTCCGGAGGCGCCGTGCCGGATGACGACGGCGTCGACGCCCATGGCCTCCAGGGTCTGGGCGGTGTCCTTGAGGGACTCGCCCTTGGAGACGCTGGAGCCCTTGGCGGAGAAGTTGATGACGTCCGCGGACAGGCGCTTCTCGGCGGCCTCGAAGGAGATCCGGGTGCGCGTGGAGTCCTCGAAGAAGAGGTTCACGATGGTGCGGCCGCGCAGGGTCGGCAGCTTCTTGATGGGCCGGTCGGCGACCCGGGCCATCTCCTCCGCGGTGTCGAGGATGTGGACGGCGTCGTCGCGGGTGAGGTCGGCGGCCGAGATGAGATGACGCTGCATCTGTCAGGCTCCGTAAGACAAGGGGGAGTTTTCGGGCATGCGGGCGCATGAGGGCGCGCGCGGGGGCGTACGCCGGACTGCTACTGCTGCGCGCCCGGGGCGGTCTGCTTCACACCGAGCAGCACGGTGTCGCGACCGTCCTCCTCGGCGAGCTGGACCTTGACCGTCTCCCGCAGCGACGTGGGGAGGTTCTTGCCGACGTAGTCGGCGCGGATGGGCAGTTCGCGGTGGCCGCGGTCGACGAGGACCGCGAGCTGCACCGCGCGCGGGCGCCCGATGTCGTTCAGGGCGTCGAGGGCGGCGCGGATGGTGCGGCCGGAGAAGAGCACGTCGTCGACGAGGACGACCAGCTTGCCGTCGAGGCCGTCACCGGGGATGTCGGTGCGGGCCAGCGCGCGCGGCGGGTGCATGCGCAGGTCGTCGCGGTACATGGTGATGTCGAGGGAGCCGACCGGGATGGAGCGCTCGGTGATCTGCTCGAGCTTGGCGGCGAGCCGCTGGGCGAGGAAGACGCCCCTGGTCGGGATGCCGAGGAGCACCACGTCGTCGGCGCCCTTGGCGCGTTCGACGATCTCGTGGGCGATGCGGGTCAGCACCCGCGCGATGTCGGGGCCCTCGAGGACGGGCCGCGCATCGGACTGCTGCGGCTCGAGCCGCGTGTCCTGCTTGTCCATACGAAACGGACCTCCTTCTCCGCCTCACGGGACGGACCTTAAAGGACGTCGGATTTGCGCCATCCACGGTAGCAGGCCGGGCGAGCGCCCTGATCACCCCCTTGGAGTAATCGGCCATCGATACCACGGAAGCGTCGGTGTGGACCATTCGGCTTGACGCAGAAGAATCACGCTGCGTAACCTCACAGTGAGTTACCAGCCGCGCGGCATGGAACCAAAAGCCAGTCGCGTCGACCCAGTGCCGGGGAGCTATATGTCCAGCGAATACGCCAAACAGCTCGGGGCCAAGCTCCGGGCGATCCGCACCCAGCAGGGCCTTTCCCTCCACGGTGTCGAGGAGAAGTCCCAGGGACGCTGGAAGGCGGTCGTGGTCGGTTCGTACGAGCGCGGCGACCGCGCCGTGACCGTGCAGCGCCTCGCGGAGCTGGCCGATTTCTACGGCGTCCCGGTGCAGGAGCTGCTGCCCGGCACCACCCCGGGCGGCGCCGCCGAGCCGCCGCCGAAGCTGGTTCTGGACCTGGAGCGGCTGGCCCACGTGCCGGTCGAGAAGGCGGGTCCCCTGCAGCGGTACGCGGCGACGATCCAGTCGCAGCGCGGTGACTACAACGGCAAGGTGCTGTCGATCCGCCAGGACGACCTGCGCACGCTCGCCGTCATCTACGACCAGTCGCCGTCGGTCCTGACCGAGCAGCTGATCAGTTGGGGCGTGCTGGACGCGGACGCGCGTCGCGCGGTCTCCCACGAGGACAACTGAACGCCGTAGCGTCTCAGCAGAAACGTGCCGCCGGGGTGGCCGGGACCTGATGGTTGCGGCCGCCCCGGCGGCGTTCCGAGGGGCCTGCGGGGCGCCTGGACACGGGAATGCCGGAGGGCCCGCAGCGAGGATGCTGCGGGCCCTCCGGCATGCGGGTCGTACCGCTTATGCCTCGTCGCGGCGCAAGGAGGGCTTGAGTTCCTTCAGCCGGCCCAGCAGGCCGTTGACGAACGAGGGCGACTCGTCCGTCGAGAACTCCTTCGCCAACTGCACCATCTCGTCGAGGACGACGGCGTCCGGGGTCTCGTCGACCCAGATCAGCTCGTGGGCGCCGAGCCGCAGGATGTTGCGGTCGACGACGGGCATCCGGTCGAGCGTCCAGCCGACCGAGTACTGGGCGATCAGCTCGTCGATGCGCTTCGCGTGCTGCGCGTAGCCCTCGACCAGCTGCATCGTGTACTCGCTCACCGGCGGCTGCCGGGTGTCGGCCCGGGAGAGCCGGATCCAGTCGGCGAGGACCGTCAGGACGTCGGCGCCGCGCTGGTCGCCCTCGAAGAGGATCTGGAAGGCGCGCTTGCGGGCCGTGTTGCGGGCGGCCACGGTTAGCTGTTCACCCGGCCGAGGTAGTCGCTCGTGCGGGTGTCGACCTTGATCTTCTCACCGGTGGTGATGAAGAGCGGGACCTGGATCTCGTGGCCGGTCTCCAGGGTGGCGGGCTTGGTGCCGCCGGTGGAGCGGTCGCCCTGGACGCCCGGGTCGGTGTGCTGGATGGTCAGCTCGACGGCGGCCGGGAGCTCGACGAAGAGCACCTCGCCCTCGTGCTGCGCGACGGTGGCCGTGAAGCCCTCGACGAGGAAGTTCGCGGCGTCGCCGACGGCCTTCCGGTCGATGTGCAGCTGGTCGTAGGTCTCCATGTCCATGAAGACGAAGTACTCGCCGTCCATGTACGAGAACTGCATGTCGCGCTTGTCGACAGTGGCCGTCTCGACCTTGACGCCGGCGTTGAAGGTCTTGTCGACCACCTTGCCGGAGAGCACGTTCTTGAGCTTGGTGCGCACGAAGGCGGGGCCCTTGCCGGGCTTGACGTGCTGGAACTCGACGACGGACCAGAGCTGGCCGCCTTCGAGCTTGAGCACCATGCCGTTCTTGAGGTCGTTCGTGGAAGCCACGGTTGCGGAATCTCCTGGACTGACGTGGACGACCCCGGGGGCACGCACCTGCCTATAGTGCGAGCAGCTCCTTGGTCGTGATGGTGAGTAGCTCGGGTCCGCCGTCCGCCTCGGGGCGTACGACGAGCGTGTCATCGATCCGGACACCGCCCCGGCCCGGGAGGTGGACCCCCGGTTCGACGGTGACCGGCACGCAAGCGTCCAGTTTACCCATGGCCGCGGGAGCCAACTGCGGGTCCTCGTCGATTTCGAGTCCGACACCGTGCCCGGTCATCACCGGCAGCCCCTGTCCGTATCCCGCGGAGTCCAGCACCTGCCGTGCGGCCCGGTCCACGTCGCGGTAGGCGGCACCGGGCACCAGGCTCTCCCGTCCGGCGCGCTGGGCGGCGAAGACGAGGTCGTACAGCTCCACCTGCCAGTCCGCCGGTGAGGTGCCGATGACGAAGGTGCGGCCGATCTCGCACCGGTAGCCGCGGTAGGTGGCGCCCAGGCAGACGGAGAGGAAGTCGCCCTCCTCCACGCGCCGGTCGGTGGGCCGGTGACCGCGTCGGCCCGAGTGGGGGCCGGTGCCCACGGAGGTGGGGAAGGCGGGGCCGTCGGCGCCGTGGTCGACGAGGCGGCGCTCCAGTTCCAGGGCGAGATGACGTTCGGTGCGGCCGACGAGGATGGATTCGAGCAGCTCCCCCAGTGCCTGGTCGGCGATCTCGGCGCCGATGCGCAGGCAGGAGATCTCCTCCTCGTCCTTGACCACCCTGAGCTGTTCGACCGCGCCACCGAGGTCGGCGAGGCGCAGGCGCGGTGCGACCGAGCGGAGGCCGCGGTGGCGGGCGACGGTGAGGTGGTGTTCCTCGACCGCGAGGGAGTCGGCGCCCTGGGCCGCGAGGATGCCCGCGGCCGCCACGGCGGGGTCGCCCCCGGCGCGGGGCAGGACGTGCACCGGGAGCTTCTCGTCGGGCCGGCCGTCGCCGGGGCGGTCGTCGGGCGGGCCCGTGCAGACGAGGAGGTCCTCGTCTCGGCCGAGCAGGAGAACGGCACCCTGGGGCGCCGCGCCCGCGAGGTACCTGACGTTGGCTGGGCGGGAGACGAGTGCTGCCGCGTTGCCGGACGCGTTGCAGCGTTCCCGGAGGCGGGTTCGGCGGGACGCGTACACCTCTGACATGAGTCGAGCCTAGGAGCGGTGGCCGGATTGTGCTGGCTGAGAAGGCCGACCGGGGCAACACATGTGTGGGGGCGGGGGTCGGTGGGGGGTGGGCCGGCCCCACCCGGCGGAGCCGGACGCCGATCCGCGCAGGCCGGTCTCGCCCACCCCGCACGACCGCATGCGGCCCGGCCCCGCGCTCCTCAGGCGAGGACGGTCCCCTCGGCTACCACTTCGGCGGACTCGCGATCGCCCTGGCCAGGACGTCGTCCAGGACCCGCGCCGTCGTCGGCACGTCGAGCTGGGAGTTGTCGATGATCGGGAGCCCGGAGCCGTACCAGCCGGCCATCCGGCCGTGGATGCGGGCGACCTCCTCGTCGGTGAGGCGGCGGTTGCCGGAGCGTTCGGCGTTGCGCTCCAGGACGACTTCCAGGCCGGGGAGGAGGACGACCGGCAGCAGGCCGGGGCCCACATGGCGCTTCCAGCCGCCGAGGCCGACGGCCGGGCGGTCGGGGAAGATCGCGTCGTCGAGGATGCAGGAGATGCCGTTGGCCAGGAAGTTTCGCGCGGCGAAGCCACAGGTGCGGCGGGCTAGGCGGTACTGGGCCTCAGAATTGTCGTTCCACCCGCGCTGAGGGTCGGCGAAGCCGGAGCGGACCCATTCGCGGACGTCGTCGAGGCTGATGTGGGCGGTCGGTACCCGGCGGTGGTCCGCCCAGAACTTGGCGACGCTGGTCTTGCCGGCGCCGGCGGGGCCGATGAGCAGCACCGCGAGGGTGGTGGCCGCGGGGTCGGGCGTGGTCGCCGCCGGGGGCGGGCTCGGCACGCCGACGGGGCCGCCGGGCGGCAGCGGCACGTGCCCGGTGGTGTCGGTGCCCGGCGGGACGGGGGCGTGCTGCGGGGCCGGCGGGTGCGGCACCGGCGGGACCGGCGGCTGGGGCGCGGGCGGGACCGGCGGCTGGGGCGCGGGCGGGACCGGACCCGACGGGGGCACTCCGGTGAAGCCCGGTGCCGGGTGCGGCAAAGGCGCGGGGGCGGTGTGCGGGGGGTTGCCGCCCGGCTGGTGCGCACCGGGGTGTTGTGCGGCCGGTGACCAGCCGACGGCCGGTCCGTGCCCCGGCTGGTGGGGCGGCGGCAGCGGAGAACCCACTGCGTGCTGCATCCGGTGCCACTCCGTCTCGTTCTTCTGGGGTTCGGTCCACCTCCGGGGCGCCAAAGCCCCTTCGGCGCCGTGAGCGATCGGCGCGGGCAGGGCGGGCCCCGCCTTCGCTACCGAACGGTACCGCCCCCGGCCGTCGTTTGGTGAACGGCCGGGGGCGGTCCGAAGTGCCCGGTGGGGAACGCGAATCGGGCGGAAGGGAAGCCGATGGACTTAAGAGCTCCGAACAAAAGGGGAGGTCGATCAGCTCGCGGCGTCGGCCGCGTGCGATCGCAAGGCGCCGAAAGGTCCTCGTAGCGGAGCTACCAGGACCTTTCGGCAACGCGGTGAGCGTGCGTGCCAGGCGCCGCGAGCCGGGCGCCCCTTTTGTCCGGAGCTCTTACTCGCCCACTTCGCCGTAGGCGGCGAGCAGGACCGCGGGGTCGGGTCCCTCCAGGACGGTGGGCTTGGCCAGACCGTCGAGGACGATGAAGCGCAGGAGGTCGCCGCGCGACTTCTTGTCGACCTTCATGGTCTCCAGCAGCTTGGGCCACTGGTCGTAGCGGTAGTGCAGCGGGAGGCCCACCGCCTGGAGGATCGTGCGGTGGCGGTCGGCCGTGGCATCGTCCAACCGGCCGGCGAGGCGGCCGAGTTCGGCGGCGAAGTGCATGCCGACCGAGACGGCGGCGCCGTGCCGCCACTTGTAGCGCTCGTTCTTCTCGATGGCGTGGGCCAGGGTGTGGCCGTAGTTGAGGATCTCCCTGAGGCCCGACTCCTTCAGGTCGGAGGAGACGACGTCCGCCTTGACCTTGATGGAGCGCTCGATCAGCTCGGCGGTGTGCGGGCCGGCCGGGGTGCGGGCGGCATCGGGGTCGGCCTCGATGAGGTCGAGGATCACCGGGTCGGCGATGAAGCCGGCCTTGATGATCTCCGCGAGCCCGGAGACGTAGTCGTTGACCGGGAGGGAGTCCAGCGCGGCAAGGTCGCACAGCACGCCGGCCGGCGGGTGGAAGGAGCCGACGAGGTTCTTGCCCTCGGCGGTGTTGATGCCGGTCTTGCCGCCGACGGCCGCGTCCACCATGGCCAGCACCGTCGTCGGGATGGCGATCCAGCGCACCCCGCGCAGCCAGGTCGCGGCCACGAACCCGGCGAGGTCGGTGGTCGAGCCGCCGCCGACGCCCACCACGACGTCGGTGCGCGTGAACCCGGACTGGCCGAGCGCCTTCCAGCAGTAGGCGGCGACCTCGGCGGTCTTGGCCTCCTCCGCGTTGGGCACCTGGATGGCGACGGCCTCGTAGCCCTGCGCGGCCAGGTCGGCGCGGAGCGCGTCGCCGGTCTCGGCGAGCGCCTCGGGGTGGATGACGGCGACCCGCTTGGCCCGGTCGCCGATCAGTCCGCCGAGCTCACCGAGGAGCTGACGGCCGACCAGCACCTCGTACGGTTCGGAGCCCGCGCTGCCGCCGACCCGGATTCGCGTCACTGCCTCACTCATGCTTCCTTCAACTCCAGGGCGTCCAGGGCTGCTTGGGTGACCTCTTCGGGCGTGCGGCCGTCCGTCGGCACGACGGCCGTGGCGATCTCCTCGTAGAGGTGCCGCCGCGCCTCCATCAGCTCCCGCCACTGCTTGCGCGGGTTGACCGCGAGCAGCGGGCGGGCCGCGTTGAGACCGGTGCGCTTCACGGCCTCCTCGACGTCCATGGACAGGTAGACCACCCGCAGCCCGGACAGCAGGGCGCGCGTGTCCGCGTCCAGGATCGAGCCGCCGCCGAGCGCCAGGACGCCCTCGTGCTCGCCGAGCGCGCGCTGCACCGCCTGCTTCTCGATGGCCCGGAAGGCGGGCTCGCCCTCCTCCACGAAGATGTCGGCGATGGCACGGCCCTGCTCGGCGACGATGTCGTCGTCGGTGTCCCGGTAGGCGACCTGGAGCCGTTCGGCCAGCTGCTGCCCGACGGTGGACTTGCCGACGCCCATCGGCCCGACCAGGACGACCAGCGGCCCGCTCATCGGATGGGGAGGTTGTCGAGGTACGACCGCACGTTGCGGCGGGTCTCGGCCACGCTGTCCCCGCCGAACTTCTCCGCCACCGCGTCCGCGAGGACCAGGGCGACCATGGCCTCGGCCACGATGCCGGCCGCCGGCACCGCGCACACGTCGGAGCGCTGGTGGTGGGCCTGCGCGGCCTCGCCGGTGGAGACGTCCACGGTCTGCAGCGCGCGCGGCACGGTCGCGATGGGCTTCATGGCCGCGCGGACGCGGAGCAGCTCGCCGGTGGTCAGGCCACCCTCGGTGCCGCCCGAGCGGCCGGTGGCCCGCCGGATCCCCTCGGGCGTCTTCACGATCTCGTCGTGGGCCTTCGAACCCGGCACCCGGGCGAGCTCGAAGCCGTCGCCGATCTCCACGCCCTTGATCGCCTGGATGCCCATGAGGGCGCCGGCCAGCCGGGCGTCCAGCTTGCGGTCCCAGTGCACGTGCGAGCCCAGGCCCACCGGGACGTCGTAGGCGAGGACCTCGACGACGCCACCGAGGGTGTCGCCGTCCTTGTGGGCCTGGTCGATCTCCGCGACCATCGCCTTCGACGCGTCCGCGTCCAGGCAGCGCACCGGGTCGGCGTCCAGCTTCTCGACGTCGGCGGGGGTCGGGTAGACGCCGTACGGCGCCTTGGCGGCGGCCAGCTCCACGACGTGGGAGACGATCTCGATGCCGGCCGTCTCCTTCAGGTACGACCGGGCGACGGCGCCGAGCGCGACGCGGGCGGCCGTCTCGCGCGCGGAGGCGCGCTCCAGGATCGGGCGGGCCTCGTCGAAGCCGTACTTCTGCATACCGGCCAGGTCGGCGTGGCCGGGGCGCGGACGGGTCAGGGGCGCGTTGCGCGCGAGCCCGGCGAGCACCTCGGGGTCGATCGGGTCGGCCGCCATGACCTGTTCCCACTTCGGCCACTCGGTGTTGCCCACCATGATCGCGACCGGGGAGCCGAGGGTGAGGCCGTGCCGGACACCACCGAGGAAGGTGACCTCGTCCCGCTCGAACTTCATCCGCGCACCGCGCCCATAGCCGAGCCGGCGCCTCGCCAGATGGTCCGCGACCATCTCCGTGGTGATCGGCACGCCGGCGGGAAGGCCCTCCAGCGTCGCCACGAGTGCGGGACCGTGGGACTCCCCCGCGGTCAGCCAGCGCAACCTGCTCAACGGTGCTCCTCAGTGCTCGCGCCTGGTACTGCCCTGCGTACGCGTGTCCTCGCGTACGGCAACGGCGTGACCGGGTGCGCGACCCAGGCCCGCCACCTACGATCCTCCCACGTCCGCGACCCGGAACCGGTCGCCGGTCCATCAGGCGGACGGTGCGGGACCGGGGCCGGGCTCACCGGGCGTCGTCGGGCCTTCGCCGCGGGGCGTAGGCGCCGAGGAAGTCGGCGCCGCTGGGTCCGGTCGCCGCCGGGGGCCGCTGGGCCTGGCCCTGCTGGTTCTGCTGGTTCAGCTGATCCTGGTTCTGCTGGTTCTGGTGCTGCCGCGGGGCGTACGCACCCAGGTAGTCCGCTCCTCGGCCCTGCCCGTCCTCCGCCGCCGCGTGCGCGGCCGCACCGGACCGCACGGCACGCCGGTGGGCGATCCTCCGCTTCAGCTTCAGGACCCACGAGGCCACGACGGCGAGCACGATCAGCCCGAGCACCGTGAGCTGCGCCCACTCGGGCAGGAACCACAGGGCGGCCTCGAAGATCTCGCCCTTGACCGACGCCAGCGGCACCTCTGCGACCACGTTGGACATGTACCCGACTCCCCCCACGCTGGGCTCCACCCCCTGCGGAACCCAGCGGATCCTAGCGGGAGGCGAGTGCGTGTTCGCCCGCTTTTCGCATGGCGTCCACGGGTGCCGGGGTCTGCCCGGTCATCTGCTCCACCTGGAGCACCGCCTGGTGCACCAGCAGGTCGAGTCCGCTGACCACGGCGCCGCCGAACATGGACCAGCGGGCGGCCAGCTCGGTCGGCCAGGGCTCGTAGAGCACGTCGAAGAGGGTGGCGGGCCGCCCCGGGACCGAGGTGGCGAGGGCGTCCGTCACCCCCGTGGGGGTGGTCGCCACCACCAGCGGGAAACGGAGCGCGTCCGCCGCGTCCGCCCAGTCCGCCGTACGCACCTCGACGTCGAGGCGCTCGCCCCACTCCCGCATCTCGGCGGCCCGGGCCTCGCTGCGCACATGGACGACGACCTCGCCGGTGCAGATACGGGCCAGGGCGGCCAGCGCCGAGGAGGCGGTGGCGCCGGCGCCGAGGATCGCCGCCGAGTCGACCTGTTCGACACCGTGCTCGCGCAGGGCGGCCACTATGCCGGGGATGTCGGTGTTGTCGCCGACGCGGCGGCCGTCCTCGGTGAACACCAGGGTGTTGACCGCCTCGACCGAGGCCGCCGTCTCGCTGATCTCGTCCAGCAGCGGGATCACCGCCCGCTTGAGCGGCATGGTCAGCGACAGCCCCGCCCACTCGGGACCGAGCCCCTCGACGAACTGCGGCAGGGCCGCCTCGTCGACGTCGAAGCGGTCGTACGTCCAGTCCGTCAGCTCCATCGCCTGGTACGCGGCGCGGTGCAGCACCGGGGAGAGGGAGTGGGTGATGGGACTGCCGAGCACCGCCGCCCGATGACGGTGGCCGTGCCCGGCCCTGACTGTGTCGCTCATTTCCTCAGTTACCGGCGCTCTCGTTGAACTTCTGCTTGAGTTGCTGGAACTGCGCGTAGGTCTTCGCGAATTCCGTCTTGTTCTCGCCGTCGGTCGCGACGAAGTAGATCCATCCGTCGCTCGTCGGGTTCATCGTCGCCGCGAGGGCGTTCGCACCCGGGTTTCCGATCGGTCCCGGCGGAAGACCCTTCTGGGTGTACGTGTTGTACGGGTCCTGGTTGCTGTTGATCTCGGACTCGCTGATGTGGATGTTGCTCTCGTTCTTCAGATAGTTGAACGTCGAGTCGAACTGCAGCAACTGGTTGGTCTCGGTGTTCGTGGGCTTGAGACGGTTGTAGACGACCTCCGCCATCTTGCGGAAGTCCTCGTCCGTCTTGCCCTCGGCCTGGACCAGGCTGGCGACCGTGACGACCTGCAACGGGTTCTCCAGGCCGAGCGCCTCCGCCTTGGCCTGCAGGTCGAACTTGCCGTAGGCCTCGTTGGCCCGCTGCACCATCTCCTTGAGCACCGAGGCGGGCTTCATGCCCTTGGCCGCGGGATAGGTGCCCGGGTGGAGGAACCCTTCGAGCGGATCCTTGATCTCACTGTCGTTGTTCGCCCAGCTGGGCAGCCCGAACGTCTTGAAGTCCTTTTCGGCGACGCCTCTGGTGGTTCCGGCGGAAAGGCCGAGTTTCGCGTCGATGGCCTTGTACACCTGGATGTTGCGCTGGCCGGGCGTGACCATCACATTCGCCTGGCTCTTCGGGTCCAGCATCATTTCGACGGCGCTCGCCGCGGACATCTCCTTCTTCAGGATGTACGCGCCCGCCTGGATCTGGTCCCCGTCGGGATTGCTGGTGAACGCGGACACGAAGGCGTCGACGCTCTTGACGACACCCGCCTCCTTCAGCCGGCGGCCGATCTCCGCGCCGCCCGCGCCCTTGGGCACCTCGACGCTGACGGTCTGGCTGAGGCCGTCGCCCGCGTAGTCCGGGGCCGCGCCGTAACGATTCTGGTAGAACTGGTAACCGAAGTAGCCGACGCCGCCGATACCGCCGCCGAACACGAGGACGACGACCAGGCAGGCGCAGCCGTTGCGGCGCTTCTTGCCCTTGCTGCCCTTGCCCCGACGGTCCCGGCCCTCCGGCTCGCCGTCGTCCTCGTCGTCGGCCCCGCCCCCCGCGAAGAAGGCGTGCTCGCCCTGGTCCGGACCCGGGTCCCAGTCGGGCCGCTGCTCCTCGGCCCGGGTTTCGGGCTCCGGCTCGGAGCGCCGCCGGGCGGGCGGCTCCGGCGGCGGATAGGCGTCCGGGGTGCCGTAGAAGTCGGGCTGCTCGGCACCGTAGGCAGCGGGCTGCTGGCCGTACGGGTCACCGGGGTCCGCGGCGTAGGGGACGTGCGCATGGGTGCCGGTGCCGTCCCACCCGCCCTCCTGGTACGCCTGCTGATGGCTCTGCTCGCCCGGGTGGCCCTGCTGACCCTGCTGAGCTTGGTGGCCCTGCTGGGCGTCCTGCTGCTGGTACTGGTGTGGGTCGTACGACTGCTGGTACTGCTGTGGGTACTGCTGCTCGTCGTACTGGCGCTGGTCGTAC
The DNA here is from genome assembly GCF_044455165.1 of Streptomyces sp. NPDC051315. NCBI lineage: Bacteria > Bacillati > Actinomycetota > Actinomycetes > Kitasatosporales > Streptomycetaceae > Streptomyces > Streptomyces sp. NPDC051315. The sequence continues at coordinate 49,985 of NZ_JBITEN010000019.1, read as the reverse complement.
TGCTGCGCCTGTCCCTGACCCCAGTCGCCGTACCCCGGCTGCTGCGGCTCCTGCGGGTAGTGCTGCGGCTGGCCGCCGTAGGCAGGCTGATGGCCGTTCTGGGCCTGCTGCCCTTCCCATCCGCCGTCCCCGTACAACGGGTCCTCCGGATGCCACGGTTCGGAGCCTGGGCCCCGGCCATACTCAGTCATCGATCCCCTAGAGCCGCGAGGCGGCAGTCGCGCGGCTTGTCGGCCCGGCTACCGTTCCGCCTCTCTTTGTGCGGCAGCTGTTCGAACGCCGCCGCATCGCGCGGAACGTTACCGTATCGCGATCAGATGACCACTTCGACGCCCTCGCCGGGTGCTGTGCCTGACACTCGTTCGGATTCCAGCGCCTGCTGGAGGATGATCACAGCGGCTGCCTGGTCGATGACGGAACGTCCCTTCTTGGACTTCACACCCGAGGCGCGTAGTCCCTGACTGGCCGTCACGGTCGTCATCCGCTCGTCGACGAGCCGGACCGGGACCGGCGCGATGCCCCTGGCCAGCTCCTGGGCGAAGCCGCGGACCTTGACGGCCGCCGGGCCCTCGCCCCCCTTGAGGGAGCGAGGAAGGCCGACGACGACCTCGATCGGCTCGTACTCCTCGACCAGCTGCCTCAGCCGGCGGTGAGCCGCCGGGACGTCACGGCCGGGGACGGTCTCCACCGGGGTGGCGAGGATCCCGTCGGGGTCGCACGAGGCGACCCCGATCCGGGCGTCCCCGACATCGATCGCGAGGCGACGGCCGCGGCGCATCGCCGGGCCGTCCCCGCTCGTCTGCCGGTCGGCGCTCACTTGGCCGTTTCCGCCACGAGGCGCTCGACGGCCTCGACGGCCTCACCGACGGCGGCCGGGTTCTGGCCACCGCCCTGGGCGACGTCCGGCTTGCCGCCACCGCCGCCGCCGAGGGTCTTGGCGGCCGTACGGACCAGGTCGCCGGCCTTGAGGCCGCGCTCGCGGGCTGCCTCGTTGGTGGCGATGACCGTGAGCGGCTTGCCGTTCGCCACGGCGAACAGGGCGACCACGGCGGCCCGGCCGCCCTGGATGCGGCCCCGCACGTCGAGGACGAGCCTGCGCAGGTCGTCGGCGGTCGTGCCGTCCGGGACCTGACCGGTCACGAGGGCGACACCGCGCACGTCCTTGGCGGACTCGGCGAGACCGGCGGCGGCCTGGAGCACCTTCTCGGCGCGGAACTTCTCGATCTCCTTCTCGGCGTCCTTCAGCTTGCCGAGCATGGCGGAGACCTTCTCCGGGAGCTCCTCCGGGCGGCCCTTGATCAGCTCCTGGAGCTGGGCCAGGACCGTGTGCTCACGGGCGAGGAAGTTGTAGGCGTCCACACCGACGAGGGCCTCGATACGGCGCACCCCGGAACCGATCGACGACTCGCCGAGCAGCTTCACCAGGCCGAGCTGGGCGGTGTTGTGGACGTGCGTGCCGCCGCACAGCTCCTTGGAGAAGTCGCCGATGGTCACCACGCGGACGCGTTCGCCGTACTTCTCGCCGAACTCGGCGATGGCGCCCTGCTTCTTGGCCTCGTCGATGCCCATGACGTCGGCGCGCACGTCGAGGTCGCGGGCGAGCACCTCGTTGATCTTCTGCTCGACGTCGGTCATCACGGCCGTCGGAACGGCGGACGGGGAGCCGAAGTCGAAGCGGAAGCGGCCGGGCTGGTTCTCGGATCCGGCCTGGGCGGCCGTCGGACCGAGGGCGTCGCGCAGGGCCTGGTGGGTCAGGTGGGTGGCCGAGTGGGCGCGGGCGATGGCCGTGCGGCGGCGGGCGTCGATCGAGGCGTGGGCCTTGGCGCCGACGGTGACCTCGCCGACCTGGACGACGCCCTTGTGGACGTAGACGCCCGGAACCGGCTTCTGGCAGTCACGGACCTCGATGACGGCGCCCGTGTCGACCTTGATGCGGCCGGTGTCGCCGATCTGACCGCCGCCCTCGGCGTAGAACGGGGTGCGGTCGAGGACGATCTCGACCTCGTCGCCCTCGGTGGCGGCCGGCGAGGAGGCGCCGTTGACCAGGATGCCGACGACCGTGGACTCGCCGTCGGTGTCCGTGTAGCCGATGAACTCGGTCTCACCGGCCTTGTCGGCGATCTCGCGGTAGGCGCCGGCCCCGGCGTGGCCGGTCTTCTTGGCCTGGGCGTCGGCCTTGGCGCGCTCCCGCTGCTCCTTCATCAGGCGGCGGAAGCCGTCCTCGTCCACGGAGAGGCCCTGTTCGGCGGCCATCTCCAGCGTGAGGTCGATCGGGAAGCCCCAGGTGTCGTGGAGCAGGAAGGCCTTGTCGCCGGAGAGGACACCGGAACCGGAGGCCTTGGTCTCGGCGACGGCGGTGTCCAGCACGTTGGTGCCGGCGTTCAGCGTCTTGAGGAAGCGGGCCTCCTCGGCGAGGGCCACGTTCTCGATGCGCTCGCGCTCGGTGACCAGCTCCGGGTACTGCTGCCCCATCATCTCGATGACGGTGTCGATCAGGTCCTTGACGACCGGGCCGGTGGCGCCGAGCAGCCGCATGTTGCGGATGGCGCGGCGCATGATGCGGCGCAGCACGTAGCCGCGGCCCTCGTTGCCCGGGGTGACACCGTCACCGATGAGCATCACGGAGGTGCGCATGTGGTCGGTGACCACGCGCAGGGACACGTCCGAGTCGTGGGAGTCGCCGTAGGCCACACCGGTCAGCTCGGTGGCCTTCTTGATGACGGCCATGGAGGTGTCGATCTCGTACATGTTCTGCACGCCCTGCAGAATCATGGCGAGGCGCTCCAGGCCGAGGCCCGTGTCGATGTTCTTGCTGGGCAGTTCGCCGAGGATCTCGAAGTTGTCCTTGCCGATGCCCTCGCCCCGCTCGTACTGCATGAAGACGAGGTTCCAGATCTCCACGTACCGTTCGTCGTTGACGGCGGGGCCGCCCTCGACGCCGAACTCGGGGCCGCGGTCGTAGTTGATCTCGGAACAGGGGCCGCACGGGCCGGGGACGCCCATCGACCAGTAGTTGTCCTTCATGCCCAGGCGCTGGATGCGCTCCTTGGGCACGCCGACGACCTCGTGCCAGATGCGCTCGGCCTCGTCGTCGTCCTTGTAGACGGTGATCCACAGGCGCTCGGGGTCGAGGCCGTAACCGCCCTTGTCCTGGGGCGTGGTGAGCAGCTCCCAGGCGTACTTGATGGCGCCTTCCTTGAAGTAGTCGCCGAAGGAGAAGTTGCCGCACATCTGGAAGAACGTGCCGTGGCGGGTGGTCTTGCCGACCTCTTCGATGTCGGGCGTGCGCACGCACTTCTGCACGCTGGTGGCGCGGCTGAAGGGCGGCTTGACCTCACCCAGGAAGTAGGGCTTGAAGGGCACCATGCCGGCCGGGACGAGGAGCAGAGTCGGGTCGTCCGCGATGAGCGACGCCGAAGGGACGACGGTGTGCCCGCGCTCCTCGAAGAAGCTCAGCCAGCGGCGGCGGATCTCAGCCGACTCCATCAGTGGTCCTCATTCCGGTTGTACGAGTGCTTCGTCTGCGAGTACGTCGTGTTCTCGATGTACTGGGCGTGCTTCGGTGTGCTGCGGTTCTCGATGGCGGCGTGCCGCCGGGGTGCCGGGAGTTCGGGGTCCTCGTGGATCCCCAGTGCCTCCTCCAGCTCGGCCTCCCGCTGGGCCATGTTGTCGCGGACGTCGAGCGCGAAGCCCACCGCGCGGTCCTTGAGGCGCGCTCCCGTCTCGAGCGCCTTGTTGGCCGCGGTCGCGGCGAGGCTCTCGGGGGTCAGCTGCTTCAGCTTGCGATTGACCTTGGTGGTGGCCCACACACCGGCGGCGACGCCGGTGGTGAACCAGAAGGTACGGCGGAACATTGCTGCGTCAGTCCTTCTTCCGCTTCGCCCGCCGTGAGGCCGGGACGGTGCGGCCCACGATCACGGTACGCCGGGGCCCCTTGGCGGGCACGTCGTCCTTGCGGCCGCCGAGGGCCCGGCGGACGCCGTAACCGAAGGCGGCCACCTTCACCAGGGGCCCGCCGAAGGTGGAGGCGACGGTGCTGGACAGCGCGGAGGCGTTCGAGGTGACCTCCTGGACGTCCGAGGCGATCGCGTCGACCCGGTCGATCTGGGTCTGCGCCGAGCGCACCGCCGCGGAGGCGTCGGCCAGCAATGGGACGGCCTGGTCGGTCACGTCCGCGACCAGCTTGGTGGTCGCCCTGAGCGTCTGGGCCAGCCTCGCCAGCGCGACGGCGAGGAAGGAGACCAGGATCGCCCAGAACACGGCCACCAGGATGCCGGCCACCTCTCCACCGGACACTGCGCACCCGCTCCCTGATACGTGCCTCTGCATCGAAAAAGTCGTGCACCGAGCCTATCGCGCCACAGGCGGCGCTCCGAACCGGATTTGCCGGTACGGACAGCCGGGTTGCCACAACGCCCGCAGACATGCGTGAACCCGCCGCCCCGCCCGCCCGGAGGGGCAGGGGGACGGCGGGCTCGGGCGCGAAGGCGCAGGGGGTGCTACGACCGCCGGGAAATCAGCGGGCGTAGTACTCGACGACGAGCTGCTCGTCGCAGATCACCGGGATCTCCTTGCGGTTCGGCTCACGGTCCAGGCGGAACGCCAGGGCCTTGAGGTTCACCTGGAGGTAGCGCGGGGTCTCGCCGTCGGGGGCGAAGCCACCCTCACGGGCGATCGCGAACAGGGTCTTCTCGCGGCTGCGCTCGCGGACCATCACGACGTCGTCGGGACGGACGCGGAACGACGGCTTGTCGACCTTCTGGCCGTTGACCTCGATGTGGCCGTGGACGACCATCTGGCGGGCCTGGTAGATGGTGCGGGCGATGCCCGAACGCAGGACCAGGGCGTCGAGACGACGCTCCAGCTCGATGATCAGGGCCTCACCGGTCTTGCCCTGGACCTTGGAGGCACGCTCGTAGGCGCGGACGAGCTGGCGCTCGGACACGTCGTACTGCGCGCGCAGACGCTGCTTCTCGAGCAGACGGACCTTGTAGTCCGAGTTCTGCTTGCGGCCACGGCCGTGCTCACCCGGCGGGTAGGGGCGGGCCTCGAAGTACTTGACGGCCTTCGGGGTCAGCGCGATGCCGAGGGCACGCGACTTCTTGACCTTGGGGCGGGACTGGTTCGCCATGAACCAAACACCTCGTGTTTCTTATGCGAGTACGGCTTCACCAGGGTTAGGGGAGGTCGCATCCGCAGCCTGGGAAACCCCGCGGGTCCACCGGGGACCTGCCGGGCAGCCGCTCCCTGGTCTGGGCACAACGTGCAGCACGCGAGTGGCCCACCGACCGTCCCGGAGATCCAAGGGGTGGTGGGCTGCCCGCGACACCGTTCGACGGTGCGCGACGCTCCTGGAGTTCCTGGCGGACCAGGTCTCCGGCTGTATGTCCCGCTCTGGTGAGCCGGCCCCCCTTTCACAGGGGCCCGGACACGGGACGCAGCACTTCGGCCGAGTCTACAGGGTGCTCAGGAGCGCTTGCGACCGAGGTGCTTCCTGGTCCACTCCACGGCGTCCGCGTACCGCGCCTCGGCGCCGTGCCGGGTCGGCGTGTAGTACTCGCGCTCCTTGATGGCGTCCGGCGCGTACTGCTGCGCGGCGATCCCCTCGGGCAGGTCGTGCGGGTACACGTACCCCTGTGCGTGCCCCAGCTTGGCCGCGCCCTTGTAGTGCCCGTCCCGCAGATGCGGTGGCACGGGCCCCGCCAGTCCCTTGCGTACGTCGTCCAGCGCGGCGCCGATCGCGGTCGTCGCGGAGTTGGACTTGGGGGCGAGCGCGAGGGCGATGGTGGCGTGGCTGAGGGTGAGGGCCGCCTCGGGGAAACCGATCATGGCGACGGCCTGGGCGGCGGCGACCGCGATGGACAGGGCGTGCGGATCGGCGAGGCCGATGTCCTCGCTGGCGGAGATCATCAGGCGGCGGGCGATGAAGCGCGGGTCCTCGCCGGCCTCGATCATGCGGGCCAGGTAGTGCAGGGCGGCGTCGACGTCGGAGCCGCGGATGGACTTGATGAGCGCGCTGGCGACGTCGTAGTGCTGGTCGCCGTCGCGGTCGTACTTCACGGCGGCGCGGTCGACCGTCTCCTCCAGCGTCGACAGGGCGATCTCCGTCTCGTCCTTGTCGAGCGCGGCCCCGGCGGCGGCCTCCAGGGCGGTCAGGGCGCGGCGGGCGTCGCCCCCGGCGATGCGCAGGAGGTGGGCCTCGGTGTCCTCGGGGAGGGTGACGGCGTCCTTGAGGCCGCGGTCGTCGGCGAGGGCGCGCCGGATGAGGCCGCGCAGGTCGTCGTCGGTGAGGGGTTCGAGGGTCAGCAGCAGCGAACGGGACAGCAGGGGCGAGATCACCGAGAAGTACGGGTTCTCGGTGGTCGCCGCGATCAGGGTCACCCAGCGGTTCTCGACGGCCGGGAGGAGGGAGTCCTGCTGGGCCTTGCTGAAGCGGTGGATCTCGTCGAGGAAGAGGACGGTCTCCTTGCCGAAGCCGCCGGTGGCGCGGCGGGCGCCGTCGATGACCGCGCGGACCTCCTTGACTCCGGCGGTGATCGCGGACAGCTCGACGAAGCGCTTGTTGGTGGCTTTGGAGACGACGTAGGCGAGGGTCGTCTTGCCGGTGCCGGGCGGACCCCAGAGGATCACCGAGGACGGGCCGGCCGGGCCCTTGGCGCCCTCGCCGACCAGGCGGCGCAGGGGCGAGCCCGGCTTGAGGAGGTGCTGCTGGCCGACGACCTCGTCGAGGGTGCGCGGGCGCATCCGGACCGCCAGCGGACTGCCGGCGGGGTCCTTCTCCTGGCGTTCTTCTGCTGCGGCGGTGAACAGGTCGGGCTCCACGCTGAAACCCTAAATCACCGCACTGACAATCCCGCCGGGGCCGCCGACGGCCCGCGGTCCGTGGGTCAGCTGGTCCAGAACTCCCACCAGCGGGTCAGGACCAGCATGCCGATGATGCCGATGTGCAGCACGGGCAGGACCCAGGTGAACTCGCCGAAGAAGCTCTTCAGCCAGCTGGGGGCGGGCAGGAAGCCGTTGCGGACGTTGAACGAGGTCACGTACCAGAACATGATGATCGTCGCGACCCAGGCCAGGCAGCACCACAGGCACAGGGCGTTGATCCGGTACAGGGACTGGAACATCAGCCAGGCGCAGAAGCCGACCCCGAAAAGCGTGCCGGCGTTGAAGGTGAGCCAGTACCAGCGGGGGAAGCGGGCGCCGGCCAGCAGGCTCATGCCGACGCAGACGACGATGCCGTAGGCGACGAGGCCGAGCATCGGGTTGGGGAAGCCGAAGGCGGCGGCCTGCTTGCTCTCCATGACGCTGCCGCAGGAGACGATGGGGTTCAGGCTGCAGCCGGGCGTGAACGTCTTGCCCTCGACCTTGGCCTCGAGCAGCTTGAACTTGTCGATCGTGATGACCCACGCGGCGAGCAGACCGGCAGCGCCGGTGATCACCAGCAACAGGGCGAGCGCCCGGCTGCCGCCCGCCGTCCCCGGCGCGGCCGCCCCGGCGCGCTCCGGCTCGGGCTCGGTGGAGACGTCTTGGACTGTCGTCTTGCTCATCACGCCGATTCCGTCACTTGAGAGCTGGACCATCTTCGGGCAGGGGCCATTGTGCCGCACGCGCGTGTGTACGCACCGTTCGCTTCACATAAGGATGAACGTGCGACGCCCGGCGAGTGCACGGTTCCGGCCACGGGGCGGGCACGGCGAAGGCGCCGGACGCCCCTGCGGGCATCCGGCGCCCCCGCGCGGTGTGGGTGTCAGCCGAGCCGTGACTCCAGCTCCGCGACGATCTCGTTGACGCCGACCGCCGTCTGCACGCCGGACTCCATGTCCTTGAGCTGGACGACGCCGTCGGCGAGGTCCCGCTCGCCGGCGACGATCGTGTAGCGGGCGCCGCTGCGGTTGGCGTTCTTCATGGCGCCCTTGAGGCCCTTGGCGCCGTAGGAGAAGTCGGCGGCGACGCCGAGCTTGCGCAGTTCGGTGACCTTGGCGAACAGCACGCGGCGGGCCTCCTCGCCGAGCGGGACGGCGAACACGCTGGTGGACGCGGGGAGTTCGAGCTCGACCCCCTCGGCCTCCAGGGCCAGGACCGTGCGGTCGACGCCGAGGGCCCAGCCGACGGACGGCAGCGCGGGGCCGCCGATCATCTCGGACAGGCCGTCGTAGCGGCCGCCGCCGCCCACCGCGGACTGCGAGCCCAGACCGTCGTGGACGAACTCGAAGGTCGTGCGGGTGTAGTAGTCCAGGCCGCGGACCAGCTTGGGGTCGTCCTCGAAGGCGACACCGGCGGCCGTGATCAGCTCGCGGACCTCCTCGTGGTACGCCTTGCAGGCGTCGCAGAGGTAGTCGCGCAGGAGGGGGGCGCCCGTCAGCTGCTTCTGCACCGACTCGCGCTTGTCGTCCAGCACACGCAGCGGGTTGATCTCCGCGCGCCGGAGCGTGTCCTCGTCCAGGTCCAGGCCGCGCAGGAAGTCCTGCAGGGCGGCCCGGTAGACGGGACGGCACTCCTTGTCGCCCAGGCTGTTCAGCAGGATGCGGAAGTTCCTGAGCCCCAGCGAGCGGTACGCCTGGTCGGCGAGGATGATCAGTTCGGCGTCCAGCGCCGGGTCCTCGGCGCCGATCGCCTCGGCGCCGACCTGGGAGAAGTGGCGGTAGCGGCCCTTCTGGGGGCGCTCGTAGCGGTAGTACGAGCCCGAGTACCAGAGCTTGACCGGCAGGTTGCCCGCCTTGTGGAGGTTGGCCTCCAGGGCGGCGCGCAGCACGGACGCGGTGCCCTCGGGCCGCAGGGCGAGCCTGTCGCCGCCCTTGGTCTCGAAGGCGTACATCTCCTTGGTCACGATGTCCGTGGATTCGCCGACGCCACGCGCGAACAGTTCGACGTTCTCGAAGCCGGGCGTCTCGATGTAGCCGTACCCGGAGTTGCGCAGCGGCGCGGCGATCGCCTCACGGACGGCCAGGTACATGGCGCTGTCCGGCGGGATCAGGTCGTACGTGCCCTTGGGGGCCTTGAAGGTGCTCACGGGAAGTCTCTCGTCACATTCCTCGTCGGGGAGCGGGCTGGGCTCCCTGGCCGGCGGCCACCTGCCGCAGATACGGGTTGGTGGCGCGCTCCTGGCCGATGGTCGTCTGGGGGCCGTGGCCGGACAGCACCACGGTCGAGTCGTCGAGCGGCAGGCACACGCGGGCCAGCGAGTCGAGCATCTCGGCCATGTCACCGCCGGGCAGGTCGGTGCGTCCGATGGAGCCGGCGAACAGCAGGTCGCCCGAGAAGAACACGGACGGGATGTCCGCCGCCTCGGGCATCCGGAAGGTCACCGACCCCTTGGTATGGCCCGGCGCGTGCGCGACGGAGAACTCCAGCCCGGCCAGGTCCAGTCGCGTGCCGTCGGTCAGTTCCCGGACGTCGTCCGGCTCCCCCACCGTCAGCTCGCCCATCAGCGGCATGCCGATAGACCGGCCGAGCGCCTTCTCGGGGTCGCTCATCATGTACCGGTCCTCGGGGTGGATCCAGGCCGGTACGTCGTGCGCGCCGCACACCGGGACGACCGAGGCCACGTGGTCGATGTGGCCGTGGGTGAGGACGACGGCGACGGGCTTGAGCCGATGCTTTCTGATCGCTTCCTCGACTCCGGGGGCCGCCTGGTGGCCCGGGTCGATGATCACGCACTCCTCACCGGCGGCGGGGGCGACGAGATAACAGTTCGTCCCCCAGGCCCCGGCGGGGAACCCGGCAATGAGCACGATCGTCCTTCGTTTGTGTCGGTACGGGAGGGCTTGCGAGCGGCTGCGCCCGTCGTCAGAGCCTACCGGCGCTGCCGATTCCTCAGCGAACCCATATACGGTACGGGGCACACGCAGGCGGTCGGCTCACTGGACGCACGCGTACCGGTCGACCTACGAGACCCATGAGGAGAGAACCCGGTGGTCACCCAGGAACAGCGCAAGCGTCAGCTCGCCCGGGAGAAGTTCTTGCGGCAGCAGCAGCGCCGCACGGCCGCGCGGCGCAAGGCGCGCGTGCGCAACTCGGTGATCGCGTCGGTGCTCGGCGTGGTGTTGGTGGGCAGCCTGGCGCTGTACACGACGGGCGTGCTGAAGGACGACGACAAGGCGAACGCGAGCTCGCAGACCACTCCGTCCGCGACTCCCAGCGCGGTCGAGGACCCGTGCGAGAAGCCCGCCGCGGGCTCGGTCAAGTCGCAGACCTGGAAGAAGGAGCCGGCGATGTCGATCGACAAGTCGGCGAAGTACACGATGAAGCTCGCGACGACGTGCGGTGAGATAGACGTCGCGCTGAAGGCGTCGGCGGCCCCGCACACGGTGAACTCGTTCAACTTCCTCGCGGCCAAGGGCTACTTCGACCACACCAAGTGCCACCGGCTCACCACCAACGGCATCTACGTGCTCCAGTGCGGCGACCCGACGGGCAGTGGCAGCGGCGGACCGGGCTACACCATCCCGGACGAGAACCTGAAGGACAAGAGCCTCAAGGACAACGTCTACCCGGCGGGCACGGTCGCGATGGCCAACACCGGTCAGGCGCACACCGGCGGCAGCCAGTTCTTCCTCGTCTACCAGGACAGCTCGCTCCCGCCCAGCTACACACCGTTCGGTACGGTGTCGGCCGAGGGCATGACGGTCCTGAAGAAGATCGCGGCCGCGGGCGAGAACACGGGTGCCGGTGACGGTGCTCCGAACGCGACGGTCGTCATCGACAAGGCGACGGTCACGAAGTCCTGACCGCAAGGCGGTCAACTGCGCAATTTCGGTCGTGCTGGATGCGGACAGGCGGCCCGCCGGTCGCCTATGTTGGCCGTGACGAAACTGTGGACGATGCCCGGGGGCGCCGAAGCCCCACGCAGGCATCATGTGGAGGAGGCGCTGTGAGCAGCGACCCGTGGGGCCGCGTCGACGAGACGGGGACCGTGTACGTGCGTACGGCCGACGGCGAGCAGGTCGTCGGTTCCTGGCAGGCAGGCTCCCCCGAGGAGGCGCTGGCCTACTTCGAACGCAAGTACGAGGGCCTGGTTGTCGAGATCGGCCTCCTCGAGAAGCGAGTCCGGACCACCGACCTGTCGACGAAGGACGCCCAGGTCGCCATCGACCACCTGCGCGAGCAGGTGGACGCGCACCACGCGGTCGGCGACCTGGACGCGCTGCGGGCGCGGCTGGACAAGCTGGTGGCGACGGTCGAGGCGCGCCGCGAGGAGCGCAAGCAGCAGCGCGCCAAGCAGTCCGACGAGGCTCGCAAGGCCAAGGAGGACCTGGTCGCGGAGGCGGAGCAGCTGGCGCAGTCCGACCAGTGGCGGGCGGCCGGTGAGCGGCTGCGGGCGCTGGTGGACACCTGGAAGGGTCTGCCGCGTCTGGACCGCAAGTCCGACGACGAACTGTGGCACCGGTTCTCGCACGCGCGCTCCGCGTTCTCCAAGCGTCGCAAGGCGCACTTCGCGCAGCTGGACGCGCAGCGCGAGGAGGCCCGCCGGATCAAGGAGCGGCTGGTCGCCGAGGCAGAGTCGCTGTCGGGTTCGACGGACTGGGGCCCGACGGCCGCGCGCTACCGCGAGCTGATGGCGGAGTGGAAGGCCGCGGGCCGGGCTCAGCGCGAGCACGAGGACGACCTGTGGAACCGCTTCCGCGGCGCCCAGGACGTCTTCTTCGCCGCCCGCAGCTCGGTCTTCGCCGAGCGGGACGCGGAGCAGGCGGAGAACCTGAAGCTCAAGGAAGGGCTGGCCGAGGAGGCCGAGAAGCTCCTGCCGATCGAGGACCTGAAGGCGGCGCGGGCCGCGTTCCGCTCGATCAACGAGCGCTGGGAGGCCATCGGCCATGTGCCGCGGGACGCCCGCCCGAAGGTCGAGGGCCGGATGCACACCGTGGAGCGGGCGCTCCAGGAGGCCGAGGAGGCCGAGTGGCGCCGGACGAACCCGGAGGCACGCGCGCGTGCCGAGGGTCTGACCGGTCAGCTCCAGGCGGCGGTGGACAAGCTGCGGTCCCAGATCGAGCAGGCGCGTGCCCAGGGCAACACCGCCAGGGCCGACAAGCTGGAGCGGGAGCTGGAGGGCCGTCAGGCGCTGCTGGAGCAGGCGCTGAAGGGTCTGCAGGAGTTCGGCGGCTGATCCGGCGCCCGCCGCTTTCACCCGAAGAGGCCCCCGTACGTCGCGTACGGGGGCCTCTTGGCGTTCGGGGCCTACTCCGAGGGCCGGCGCGCGGAGGTCACGCGGTAGACGTCGTACACGCCCTCCACGCCCCGTACGGCCTTCAGGACGTGGCCCAGGTGCTTGGGGTCGCCCATCTCGAAGGTGAAGCGGGAGGTGGCGACGCGGTCGCGGGAGGTCTGGACGGCCGCGGAGAGGATGTTGACGTGCTGGTCCGACAGGACGCGGGTGACGTCCGAGAGGAGCCGGGAGCGGTCCAGCGCCTCGACCTGGATGGCGACCAGGAAGACCGAGGACTGGGTCGGCGCCCACTCGACGTCGAGGATCCGTTCCGGCTCACGGGACAGTGACTCCACGTTGACGCAGTCGCTGCGGTGAACCGATACGCCACTACCGCGCGTCACGAATCCGATGATCGGGTCACCGGGGACGGGCGTACAGCAGCGGGCCAGCTTCACCCAGACGTCCTCGACACCCTTGACCACGACACCGGGGTCGGTGTTGGTGCGCCGCTTGCGGCCGCGGGTGCGGGACGGCGGAACCGCCTCGTCGATCTCCTCGGTGGCGGCCTCCTCGCCGCCGAGGGCCTGCACCAGCTTCTGTACGACGTTCTGCGCGGCCACGTGGCCCTCGCCGATCGCCGCGTACAGCGAGGAGATGTCCGGGTAGCGCATCTCGTGCGCCAGCGTCACCAGCGAGTCGCCGGTGAGGATGCGCTGGATGGGCAGGTTCTGCTTGCGCATCGCGCGCGCGATGGCGTCCTTGCCCTGCTCGATCGCCTCGTCGCGGCGCTCCTTGGAGAACCAGCCCCGGATCTTGTTGCGGGCGCGCGGCGACTTGACGAAGCCGAGCCAGTCGCGGGACGGGCCGGCGCCGGGCGCCTTGGAGGTGAAGACCTCCACCAGGTCGCCGTTGTCCAGGGTGGACTCGAGCGGTACGAGCCTGCCGTTGACCCGCGCCCCTATGGTCCGGTGGCCGACCTCCGTGTGGACCGCGTACGCGAAGTCCACCGGCGTGGCCCCGGCCGGGAGCGCGATGACGTCGCCCTTCGGGGTGAAGACGAAGACCTCGTTGCGGGAGAGGTCGAAGCGCAGCGACTCCAGGAACTCGCTCGGGTCCTCGGTCTCCTTCTGCCAGTCCAGGAGCTGCCTGAGCCACGCCATGTCGTTGATGGCGTCCTTGTCCTTGCCGGACGTCTTCGGCGCGTCCGTGCGGACCTTTGAGGCACCGGCGACGGCTTCCTGCTTGTACTTCCAGTGCGCGGCGATGCCGTACTCGGCGCGGCGGTGCATGTCGAAGGTGCGGATCTGGAGCTCGACCGGCTTGCCGTTGGGCCCGATGACCGTCGTGTGCAGCGACTGGTACATGTTGAACTTGGGCATCGCGATGTAGTCCTTGAACCGGCCGGGGACCGGGTTCCATCGCGCGTGGACCGTGCCGAGGGCCGCGTAGCAGTCCCGGACGGTGTCCACGAGGACGCGGATGCCCACCAGGTCGTAGATCTCCGCGAAGTCACGGCCGCGGACGATCATCTTCTGGTAGACGCTGTAGTAGTGCTTCGGCCGGCCGGTGACCGTCGCCTTGATACGGGCCGCCCGCAGGTCGGCCTGCACCTCGTCGGTCACTATGGCCAGGTACTCGTCGCGCTTGGGGGCGCGCTCGGCGACCAGGCGCACGATCTCGTCGTACATCTTGGGATAGAGGATCGCGAAGGCGAGGTCCTCCAGCTCCCACTTGATGGTGTTCATGCCCAGGCGATGGGCGAGCGGCGCGTAGATCTCGAGGGTCTCGCGCGCCTTCTTCTCCTGCTTCTCGCGCTTGAGGTAGCGCATGGTGCGCATGTTGTGCAGGCGGTCGGCGAGCTTGATGACCAGGACGCGCGGGTCCTTGGCCATGGCGACGACCATCTTGCGCACGGTCTCGGCCTGCGCGGCCTCGCCGAACTTGACCTTGTCCAGCTTGGTGACGCCGTCGACGAGCAGGGCGACCACGTCACCGAAGTCGCGGCGCAGGTCGTCCAGGCCGTACTCGGTGTCCTCGACGGTGTCGTGCAGCAGGCCCGCCATCAGAGTGGCCGGATCCATGCCCAGTTCGGCGAGGATCGTCGTCACCGCGAGCGGGTGCGTGATGTACGGGTCCCCGCTCTTGCGCTTCTGGCCGCGGTGCCAGCGCTCGGCGACCTGGTAGGCGCGCTCGATCTGGCGCAGCGTCGACGTCTCGATCTTGGGATCGTTGCTGCGGACTATCCGCAGCAACGGTTCCAGGACCGGGTTGTAGGGGTTGGCGCGCTGGACGCCGAGGCGGGCGAGACGGGCGCGGACGCGGTTGGAGGAGCCGGAGCGGGCGGACTGCTGCGCGGTGGCCGGACGGGCGGCGGGCGTGGCCGCGGGGCGCTCGGGCGGGGCCGGCTTGGGGCGGGGCTGCTCGGCCGGCTTGTCGACGGGCGCGGAACGGTCGTGCTCGACCGGCCCGCGGGCGTCGTTCTGCGCTTGCGACGCGGGCGTGGCCGCGGGCGCCGAGGCGGACTCGGGCTTGGCGGCGGTCAGGTGGTGGGCCTCGTCTGGCAAGAGGACTCCTCGTGCGCGATCCGGGTCCCCGGTCAGGCTCCGGAGCACCCATCGTAGCGATCCCGGGCTCCGGGATCGCCTTCAGGCCGATGTGAGGGCCGTCTACCCGGGAAACGCAAGGGGCGGGCGCCGGATTCCTCCGGGCCCGCCCCTTGTGTGCGCGACCGCCGTACGACGGTGCTCAGACCGTGAGCAGCGCCTCCAGCGGCGCTCCGGCCAGGGCCGCCTCCAGGCGGGGCCGGCCGCTCAGGAAGCCGAGTTCCATCAGGACGGCGACGCCCGCGACCCGGGCACCCGCGCGCTGGATGAGCTGGATCGAGGCCTCGGCGGTGCCACCGGTGGCGAGGACGTCGTCGACGATCAGGATGCGGTCGTCGGCGGTGAGGTCCTCGGCGTGGATCTCGATCTCGGCCGAGCCGTACTCCAGGTCGTAGGCCTGGGCGAGGGTGGCTCCGGGGAGCTTGCCCGCCTTGCGCACGGGGACGAAGCCGAGGCCGGCGCGGACGGCGACGGGGGCGCCGAGGATGAAGCCACGGGCCTCCAGGCCGACGACCTTGGTGGCGCCGGTGCGCTCGGCGATCTCGGCGAACGCGTCGGTGAGGGCGGTGAACGCCGCCGGGTCCGCGAGCAGCGGGGTGATGTCCTTGAACATCACGCCCGGCTCCGGGTAGTCGGCCACGTCACGGATGCGGCTGAGCAGCAGCTCCTTGATGTCGGTCATCGGCGCTTCCCCGAGGCTCGGCCGCGTCCCCGGCTGCGGGAGCCGGGCTGGCTGCGCGGGCCGACGACCGCGGCCGCCGCGGCGTCCTCCGGCTCGTCGTCGTGCAGGTCGGAGCCGCGGGGCTCCGAGTACTCCTCGTCGCCGGCGGCCTGGGCGCGCTTGGCCAGGACGCGCTTCCTCAGCGCCGCGATCTGCGGCTCGCGCTCCTTGAGGTCGGCGACGAGCGGCGTGGCGATGAAGATCGAGGAGTAGGCACCGGCCGCGAGGCCGACGAACAGCGACAGCGAGATGTCGTTGAGCGTGCCCGCGCCGAGGACGCCGCCACCGATGAACAGCAGGCCCGCCACCGGCAGCAGCGCGACCACCGTGGTGTTGATCGAGCGGACCAGGGTGCTGTTGATCGAGCGGTTCGCGACGTCGCTGTAGGTCCAGCGGGTCTGCTTGGTGAGGTCCTTCGTCTGCTCCTTGAGGGAGTCGAAGACGACGACCGTGTCGTAGAGCGAGTAACCGAGGATGGTCAGCAGACCGATCACCGTGCCCGGCGTGACCTCGAAGCCGACGAGGGCGTAGATGCCGACGGTGATGGTGATGTCGTGGATCAGGGCGACGAGCGCGGCGATGGCCATGCGCCACTCGAAGGCGATCGCCAGGTAGATCACGACCAGGACCATGAAGATCGCCAGGCCCTGCCAGGCCTTGTCGGCGATCTGGTCACCCCAGCTGGGACCGACCAGGTCGGCCGCGATCGACTCCGAGTCGACGTTGAAGTCCTCGGCGAGGGCGGTCTTGACCTTGTCGGACTGCTGGGTGTCCATGCCGGCGATCTGGATGCGCAGCGAGCCGTCGCCGAGCTTCTGCACGATCGCCTCGTGGCCGGCCACCTCCTCCGCGGCGCTCTCCGCCTCGGAGACGGAGACGCTGATGTTCTTCGCGGTGGTGAAGACGGCGCCGCCCTGGAAGTCGATGCCCATGTTCAGGCCGCGGACCGCCAGGCCGACGATGGCCGTGATGGTGATCAGGATCGAGATGCCGTACCAGATCTTGCGGTGACCGATGAAGTCGTAGCTGATCTCACCACGGTGCAGTCGGGCGCCGAGGTTGCCGAGTTTCGACATCGCTCACGCCTCCTTCGTCTCGACGGGGCCGGCGGCAGTACCGGCGGGACGGCGGGTGCGGCGCAGCGGCGGCTTGGCGCCCAGGCTCTTCGGGTCGAGGCCGGACCACTTGTGACCGCTCGCGAAGAACTTCCGGCGCGCGGCCAGCGTCATCAGCGGCTTGGTGAAGAAGAAGACGACGACGACGTCGAGGACGGTGGTCAGACCCAGCGTGAACGCGAAGCCCTGGACCTTGCCGACGGTGACGATGAACAGCACCGCGGCGGCGAGGAACGACACGAAGTCGGAGACCAGGATGGTGCGCCGGGCGCGCGGCCAGGCCCGCTCGACGGCGGGGCGCAGGGAGCGGCCCTCGCGGATCTCGTCCCGGACGCGTTCGAAGTACACGATGAACGAGTCCGCGGTGATGCCGATGGCGACGATCGCACCGCAGACGGCCGGCAGGTTCAGCGCGAAGCCGATGGCCGGACCGAGCAGTGCCATGAGCACGTAGGTGAGGGCCGCGGAGACCAGCAGCGAGGCGATCGCGATGAGGGACAGGCCGCGGTAGTAGGCCACCAGGTAGATGACGACCAGGGCGAGGCCGATGGCGCCGGCGAGCAGACCGGCGTGCAGCTGGTCACCGCCGAGCGCGGCGGTCACCGTGGTGACGCTCTGCTCCTGGAAGGAGAGCGGAAGCGCACCGTAGGAGAGCATGTTGGCCAGGTTCTGCGCCTCCTCCTGCGTGAAGCTTCCGGAGATCTGCGCCTGGCCGCCGGTGATGGAGGAGCTGACGTACGGGCTGGAGACGACCTCGCCGTCGAGGACGATGCCGAACTGGTTCTGCGGGTCCTGGTTCTGCGCCAGCTGGGCCGTGATGTCCGCGAACTTCTTCGCACCCTTGGAGTTGAAGTCCATGGTGACCTGCCAGCCGGCGGCGGTCTGCGTGTCGTAGACGGCCTGGGCCTTGTCGACCTCGGTGCCGTCGACGGCGGCCGGGCCGAGCAGGTACTTGTACCAGACGCCCTGGATCTCGCCGCAGCCCACGGTCGAGTCGCCGGGCTTGGCGCCCTCGCCGGCCTCGGCGCGGACGGACGCCTTCGAGCAGTCCAGGGAGGTGTACGTCGCCTGGAGCGCGGCCTCGCCGGTGGCGGCGTCGCTCGCGGAGGCGGACGGGCTGGCGGAGGCGCTGGCGCTCGCGGACGCCGACGGGGAGGGGTCGGCCTTCAGCGCGTCGGTCACGGCGCGGCCCTGGGAGGTGGCGGAGGCCGACGGGGACGCGGAGGAGGAGGCCTTCTCACCGGCGGAGGCGCTGGTGGAGGGGGTCGGCGAGGCGGTGGACGAGCCGGTGGCCGACGGGCTCGGCGAGTCGCTCGCCGCGGAGCCGGTGGGCTCGCTGGCCAGGACCGGACGGAAGTACAGCTTCGCGGTGGTGCCGACCTGTTCCCGGGCTTCCTTGGAGTTGGTGCCCTTGGGGATGTTCACGATGATGTTGCGGTCGCCCTGGGTCTGCACCTCCGCCTCGGAGACGCCCAGGCCGTTGACACGGCGGTTCATGATCTCCACCGCGGTGTCCATGTTGGCCTTGTTGATCGCGGACCCCTGGTCGGCCTTCGCCTCGAGCGTGATGCTCGTCCCGCCGGCAAGGTCGATGCCGAGACGCGGGGTGGTGTGCCCCGAGAGGAACATTCCCCCGGTGAGCGCCACGATGGCGATCAGGATCAGGGCCAGCGAGCGCCCCGGCTTGCTCTGGGCACTCGCGCTCCGCCCCTTTTTAGGTGCTGCCACCTTCTCGTACTCCCTCTCGGGCCGCCTCGCGCCGGGTCAGCGCGGCGGCGGCCATGACATGGTGTCGGGATCCCCTATGTGCGAGATGCGCGCGCCCCGGGGCGCGCGGGGCACGCCCGCGGCCCCCGGGGGGCTTGGCTACTTCTTCGCGTCGGAGTCGCCGTCGGTCTTCTTCGGCTCTTCGTCGGCCTCGGTGTCGGCGGTCCGCTCCTCGGTCTCGTCCTTCTTGCCGAGGTCGACGGGCTTGTCGTCGGAGGCGGCGGCGGCGTCGGCGGACTCGTCGGTCCCGGTGAGGGAGGAGGCGTCGTCCGGGACGAGGTCCGAGTCGGACTTCAGGTCGTGCTCGATGCCGTGGACGATGCGGTTGTACTCGTCGTCGGTCAGGACGGCGCCGATGGCGTTCTTCGCGAAGAGCAGCTCCACCCCCGGGCCGGCGTCGACGAGGACGGTGTCCTCGTTGACCTCCTTGACCGTCGCGTACATGCCCCCGATGGTGCGGATTCCACTGCCGGGCTGCATGGCGTTCCGCATTTCCACGGCCTGCTGCTGCTTCTTCTTCGCCGACCGGGTCATCAGGAACATGGCCCCGATGAGCACGATGAACGGGAGGAGGGTCACGAGACTCACGGGTCGGTACTTCCTTCACGCGACCGCGATGGTGAGCGGCCTGATGGTTGGGGGTGTTGGTGTGCTGCCGACAACGGCGGCATCGGCGGAGTCTAAGCGAGTCCGCGCGCAGGGAACAACGTTCAGCATGGCACCTGGGTTCCTGGCCCGGCCAATGCCCTCGCCGATGCCCTCCTGATGTCCGGCCGGTGCGGGCCCCCCGACCGGTCCGTCCCGTTTCGTGACCGCCGTCACGGGCCGGCGCGGCATCCGCCGGGTGTGCGCACCACGCGCCCTCTCCGCGCCCGCCCTCTCCGCGGCCGCCCTCTCGGCGGCCTCGCCGCGGCCTCGCGGGGCCGCTCCCTCGGCGGTCTCGCGGCGGCTCGCGGGCCGGTCACGCCCCGAACAGGTCCTGTTGTCCGTTTCCGGCCGTGGTGGAGCGGGGCGGGGTGAGACCCAGGTGGGTCCAGGCCGCCGGGGTGGCGACACGGCCGCGCGGGGTGCGGGCGAGCAGGCCCTCGCGGACCAGGAAGGGTTCGGCGACCTCTTCGACGGTCTCGCGCTCCTCCCCCACCGCGACGGCGAGCGTGGACAGGCCGACCGGCCCCCCGCCGAACAGCTTCAGCAGGGCCTCCAGGACCGCCCGGTCGAGGCGGTCGAGACCGCGGGCGTCGACCTCGTAGACGGCGAGGGCCGCCGAGGCGATCTCGCGCGTGATGACGCCGTCGGCCTTGACCTGCGCGTAGTCGCGGACGCGGCGCAGCAGACGGTTGGCGATGCGGGGCGTGCCGCGGGAGCGGCCGGCGATCTCGGCGGCGCCGGCGGTGTCGATCTCGACGTCGAGGAGGCTCGCCGAGCGGTGGATGACGCGTTCGAGTTCGGCGGGTTCGTAGAACTCCATGTGCGCGGTGAAGCCGAAGCGGTCGCGCAGCGGGGGCGGCAGCAGGCCCGCGCGCGTGGTGGCACCGACCAGTGTGAAGGGGGGCAGTTCCAGGGGGATGGCGGTGGCGCCGGGGCCCTTGCCGACGATGACGTCGACCCGGAAGTCCTCCATCGCCATGTAGAGCATCTCCTCGGCGGGCCGGGACATGCGGTGGATCTCGTCGAGGAAGAGGACCTCCCCCTCCTGGAGGGAGGAGAGGATCGCGGCGAGGTCTCCGGCGTGCTGGATGGCCGGCCCGGACGTGATGCGGATCGGGGCGCCCATCTCGGCGGCGATGATCATCGAGAGGGTGGTCTTGCCGAGGCCGGGGGCGCCCGAGAGCAGCACGTGGTCGGCGGTCGCCCCCCGCGCGCGTGCGGCGCGCAGGACGAGGTCCAGCTGTTCGCGGACCTTCTCCTGGCCGATGAACTCGCCCAGGTCCTTGGGGCGCAGGGCGGCCTCGACGGCCTGGTCCTCACGGTCGGCGACGGAGCCCACCAGCCGCTCCGCGGCGGGGCCGACGGGCCGCTCGGTGGCGGAGGTGTCGGTCGTCTCGTCCCAGTTCATGTGATGTGCCTCGGGGTCTGGTCGGTCAGCGGGCTCGGTTCAGGGTCTGCAGGGCCGCCCTCAGCAACTGGCCCACCTGGGGCGTGCCGTCGGCTGCCTCTGCCTGGGGTGCCACGGCCGACACGGCCTCGTCGGCCTCGCGGGTGGCGTATCCCAGGCCGATCAGGGCGGCGTGCAGCTGGTCCCGCCAGCCCTGGGTGACCGGCGCGCCGATCGCGGGGGCGCCGACCGGCTCGCCCAGGCGGTCCTTCAGCTCGAGCAGCAGCTTCTGGGCGCCCTTCTTGCCGATGCCGGGGACGGCGGTCAGTGCCTTCTCGTCCCCGGTGGCGACGGCTCTGCGCAGGGCGTCCGGGGTGTGCACGGCGAGCATGGCCTGGGCCAGGCGCGGGCCGACGCCGCTGGCCGTCTGGAGCAGCTGGAAGACCTGCCGCTCGTCGTCGTCGGCGAAGCCGTACAGGGTCAGGGAGTCCTCCCGTACGACGAGGGAGGTGGCGAGCTTGGCGGGCTGGCCGAGGCGGAGCGTGGACAGGGTGTTCGGCGTGCACTGCACGGCCATGCCGACCCCGCCCACCTCGACCACCGCGGCGTCCGGAGCGAGTGCGGCGACCGTGCCGCTCACGAAGGCGATCATGCCGTACGGCCTTTCGACGTGTTCGGTGCTGTGGCCGCGTGCAGGGCGACGGCCTGCTGGAGGCGGTTCTGCGCGGGGGCGCGCCAGATGTGGCAGATGGCCAGGGCGAGGGCGTCGGCCGCGTCGGCCGGCTTGGGCGGCGCGCCGAGTCGCAGCAGGCGCGTCACCATGGCGCCCACCTGTGCCTTGTCGGCGCGGCCGCTGCCGGTGACGGCGGCCTTGACCTCGCTGGGGGTGTGCAGGGCGACGGGGATGCCGCGACGGGCGGCGCACAGCATGGCGACGGCGCTGGCCTGGGCGGTGCCCATCACCGTACGGACGTTGTGCTGGCTGAACACGCGCTCCACGGCGACGTATTCGGGCCGGTGCTCGTCCAGCCACTGCTCGATGCCCTGCTCGACGGCGACGAGCCGCTGTCCCAACTCGGCGCCGGCGGGCGTACGGACGACGCCGACGCCGAGCATGGTGAGCGGGCGGCCCGCGACTCCCTCGACGACACCGACACCGCACCGCGTCAGGCCGGGGTCCACCCCGAGTACGCGCACGCGCCCCTCCTTCGATCTCCTGTTTGTGCAGGCTATCGGGTGCCACTGACAAACGGCCGCCGGCGGCGCCCGGCAAAGCGACGGGCCGACGGGTGTGTCCCGTCGGCCCGTTGAGCCGGTGCAGCCGCGGCGGAGCTACGCGTCGACCTTCTCCATGACCTCGTCGCTGACGTCGAAGTTGGCGAAGACGTTCTGCACGTCGTCGCTGTCCTCCAGCGCGTCGATCAGCTTGAAGATCTTCTTGGCGCCCTCCTCGTCCAGCTCGACCTGCATGGTCGGGACGAAGTTGGCCTCGGCGGAGTCGTAGTCGATGCCGGCGTCCTGAAGGGCCGTGCGGACCGCGACCAGGTCGGTGGCCTCGCTGATGACCTCGAAGTTCTCACCGAGGTCGTTGACCTCCTCGGCACCCGCGTCCAGCACGGCGCCCAGGACGTCGTCCTCGGTCAGCTCACCCTTGGGGACGATCACGACGCCCTTGCGGTTGAAGAGGTACGACACCGAACCCGGGTCGGCCATGGAGCCGCCGTTGCGGGTCATGGCGACGCGGACCTCGGAGGCGGCGCGGTTGCGGTTGTCGGTGAGGCACTCGATGAGCACCGCGACA
Source organism: Streptomyces sp. NPDC051315 (assembly GCF_044455165.1). Taxonomy (NCBI): domain Bacteria; kingdom Bacillati; phylum Actinomycetota; class Actinomycetes; order Kitasatosporales; family Streptomycetaceae; genus Streptomyces; species Streptomyces sp. NPDC051315. The sequence goes on along the minus strand of NZ_JBITEN010000019.1, from coordinate 27,801 downwards.
CCGTTCGGGCCGTAGCCCTCGTACATGATCGTTTCGTAGTCGGCGCCGCCGGCCTCGAGACCGCCACCGCGCTTGATGGCGGAGTCGATGTTCTTGTTCGGCACCGACTGCTTCTTGGCCTTCTGGACGGCGTCGTAGAGCGTCGGGTTGCCCTCGAGGTCGACACCGCCCATACGCGCCGCGACCTCGATGTTCTTGATGAGCTTCGCGAAGAGCTTGCCGCGCTTGGCGTCGATCACGGCCTTCTTGTGCTTCGTCGTGGCCCATTTAGAGTGGCCGGACATCTGCCTGTCTCCTTCGCGTAACCCATCCAGATACGAACGCCAGAGATCCTACAAGGACTCCGCCGCCCGGTTCGCGCGCACCATGTCGACGAACAGGGAGTGCACGCGGTGGTCGCCGGTCAGCTCCGGGTGGAACGACGTGGCGAGCGCGTTGCCCTGGCGGACGGCGACGATGTGCCCGTCGTGCTCGGCGAGCACCTCGGCCTCGGCACCGACGGACTCGACCCAGGGGGCGCGGATGAAGACGCCCTCCACGGGGTCGCCGTCGACGCCCTTGACGTCGACCGCCGCCTCGAAGGACTCGTTCTGCCGCCCGAAGGCGTTGCGGCGCACGATCATGTCGATGCCGCCGACGGTCTCCTGGCCCGAGCGAGGGTCCAGGATCTTGTCGGCGAGCATGATCATGCCCGCGCAGGTGCCGTAGACGGGCATTCCGTCGCGCACGCGCGCGCGGAGCGGCTCCATCACGCCGAACAGGACGGCCAGCTTGGAGATGGTCGTGGACTCACCGCCGGGGATGACCAGACCGTCGACCTCGGCGAGTTCCTCGGGGCGCCGCACCGGCCTGGCCACGGCGTCGGCCGCGGCCAGGGCGATGAGGTGCTCCCGTACGTCGCCCTGGAGGGCCAGGACGCCTGTGACAGGAGTGTTCATGGGAGGGGTTCCGGGTCCTTACTGAGGCTGCTTCACCAGCCGCGGTTGGCGTAGCGCTCGGTCTCGGGGAGGGTGTCGCAGTTGATGCCGACCATGGCCTCGCCGAGGTTGCGCGACGCGTCCGCGATGATCTTCGGGTCGTCGTAGAAGGTGGTCGCCTTGACGATGGCGGCGGCGCGCTTGGCCGGGTCGCCCGACTTGAAGATGCCGGAGCCGACGAAGACGCCCTCGGCGCCGAGCTGACGCATCAGAGCGGCGTCGGCCGGGGTGGCGACGCCACCGGCGGAGAAGAGGACCACCGGCAGCTTGCCCAGCTCGGCGACCTCCTTGACCAGCTCGTACGGGGCGCGCAGCTCCTTGGCGGCGGCGTACAGCTCGTGGTTGTCGAAGCCGCGCAGCTTGGCGATCTCGTTCTTGATCTGACGCAGGTGGCGGACGGCCTCGACGACGTTGCCGGTGCCGGCCTCGCCCTTGGAGCGGATCATCGCGGCACCCTCGGCGATACGGCGCAGGGCCTCGCCCAGGTTGGTGGCGCCGCAGACGAACGGGGTGGTGAAGGCCCACTTGTCGGAGTGGTTGACCTCGTCGGCCGGGGTGAGCACCTCGGACTCGTCGATGTAGTCCACGCCGAGCGACTGCAGGACCTGGGCCTCGACGAAGTGGCCGATGCGGGACTTGGCCATGACCGGGATCGAGACGGCGTCGATGATGCCCTCGATCATGTCCGGGTCGGACATGCGGGCCACGCCGCCGTCCTTGCGGATGTCGGCCGGGACCCGCTCCAGGGCCATGACGGCGACGGCCCCCGCGTCCTCGGCGATCTTCGCCTGCTCCGGCGTGACGACGTCCATGATCACGCCGCCCTTGAGCTGCTCGGCCATGCCACGCTTCACGCGCGCGGTGCCGGTCGCGGGAGCCTGGTTCTCGGTGCTGGACACGGGTTGACCTCACTGGAGTGGAAGAGGGTTCTCTGCAAGCACCGAGGAAACGCGAGTGGACCAGTCCACAGCAAGGGCCAATGAGAAGTCGGTGGATCCTTTTCGGTTCGGGGACGCTCCACGGACGGCGTGCGACACGGCGCCCGGCGTCGGCCGTCCGCTCAGGCCGCGCGGTCGGTCAGCACCGCCGGGGGCTCGTCGTCCATCTCGAAGGCCATCGGGAACGGGGCGTGACCGGCCAGCCGGAACCAGCGCACCTTGCGGTGCTCGCGCAGCCGGCGGGCGGCGCCCACGGTGTCGTTGTGGAACCGGCGGGCCATGGGAACGCGCCGGACGGCCTCCGCCAGTTCACGGGCCGCGGCCTCTCCGCCGTGCGCCTCGCGGACGACCTCCAGTTGCCGCGGGTCCGCGAAGACCGCCCGCAGGGCCTGGCTGAGCTCGCTCTCGGCGACCTCCCGCTGCTCCTCCTCGGCCTGCCGGGCGGCGTGCGCCGCCTCGTAGAGCACGATCGACGCGGCCGGGTCGAGCACCCCGGAGGTGGCCAGTTCCTGGGCCACGGACGCCCTGCGCAGCAGTTGCGCGTCCAGTGCGGCGCGGGCGGCGTCGATGCGGGCGTGCAGCCGGTCCAGGCGCCCCGCGGTCCAGCTGAGGTACAGGCCGATCACGGCGAGGACGACGAGGATCCAGATGAGGGTTGCGGTCACGGGCGGCAAGGCTACCGGGGCGCTCCGCCCGTCGAGCCGAGGGTTGTCGGGTGGGCGTCACCGAGCGCTGCCGCCCCCCGGCTCCCCCGCTTCGGCCCTCAACGGGCCTCGTCCCCGAAGGGCCGGACGGACCGGGTACGACGGCGGACCGGGAACGCCGTCCCCGCCCAGCCCCGCGCCGTCAGTCCCGGGCCGGCCCCAACCGTGCCACCCACCCCGCGCCGTCAGTCCCGCGCCAGCCCGAACCGTGCCATCAGCCCCGGTGACCCGCGGTCGTCCGCGGCCACCGCCGCCGCGCCCGCCGTCACCGTCTCGTACACCGACAGGATGTCCGCGCCGACGGTGGACCAGTCGAAGCGCCGGACGTGGGCGCTGCCGCGTTCCCGCAGCTCGGCCCGGCGCTCCGGGTCGCCGAGGAGGCGTACGGCCGCCTGGGCCAGGGCGTCCGCGTCCTCGTTGGCGAAGAGTTCGCCCGCCGCTCCCTGGTCCAGGACCTGCGCGAAGGCGTCCAGGTCGGAGGCGAGGACCGGGGCGCCCGCGGACATGGCCTCGACGAGGATGATGCCGAAGCTCTCACCGCCGGTGTTGGGCGCGACGTACAGGTCGACGCTGCGCAGCAAGCGGGCCTTGTCCTCGTCGCTGACCATGCCGAGGAACTCCACGCGCGAGCGGAGCTCCTTCGGCAGGCCGGCCACCGCCTCCTCCTCGTCGCCGCGCCCCGCGACCAGCAGGCGGGCGTTCGGCCGCTCGGCGAAGATCTTCGGCAGGGCCCGCACCAGGACGGGCAGGCCCTTGCGGGGCTCGTCGATGCGGCCGACGAAGCCGATGGTGTCCCCCTGCCACTCGGGTCTGGGCTCGGCCTTGGCGAAGAAGTCGACGTCGACGCCGTTGGGGATCACGACCGCGTCCCCGCCCAGGTGTTCCACCAGGGTGCGGCGGGCGTACTCGCTCACGGCGATCCGGGCGCTGATCTTCTCCAGGGCGGCCTGCAGGATCGAGTACGCGGCGATCATCGCGCGCGAGCGCGGGTTGGACGTGTGGAAGGTCGCCACGATGGGGCCCTGTGCCGCCCAGCAGGTCAGCAGGCCCAGTGAGGGCGAGGTCGGCTCGTGGATGTGGACCACGTCGAACGCGCCGTCGTGCAGCCAGCGCCGCACCCGCGCGGCACTCAGGAAGCCGAAGTTCAGCCGGGCCACCGAGCCGTTGTACGGCACCGGGACCGCGCGGCCGGCCGAGACGACGTACGGCGGCAGCGGGGTGTCGTCGTCGGCGGGGGCCAGGACGGACACCTCGTGGCCGAGCCGTACGAAGTACTCGGCGAGGTCGCGGATGTGGAACTGGACGCCGCCGGGCACGTCCCAGGAGTACGGGCAGACGATGCCGATTCTCACGCGGCTCCTCCGGGAGAACGCGTGGGATCGAGGTCCGAGAGCCAAAGCCGCTGCAGCATGTGCCAGTCCTCCGGGTGGTCGGCGATGCCCGTGGCGAAGGCGTCCGCCAGCGCCTGTGTCATGACGGACGTCTTCTCGGCCCGCGTACCTGACTCGGGCACCTCGATCGGGGGGTGGAGGCGGCCCCGCATGACGGAGGAGTCGTCGTACCAGAGCGTGACGGGGACCAGCCGCGCGCCGGTGTGCTGGGCGAGCAGGGCGGGTCCCGCGGGCATCCGGGCGGTGTCGCCGAAGAACTCGACCTCGACGCCGGACGCGGACAGGTCGCGGTCGGCGACCAGGCAGACCAGGCCGCCGTCACGCAGCCGCCGGGCCAGCGTGCCGAAGGCGGAACCGCCGCTGTGCGGCAGGACCTCCATGCCGAGGCCCTCGCGGTAGGCGACGAAGCGGTCGTACAGGGTCTCCGGCTTCAGCCGCTCGGCGACCGTGGTGAACGGGATCCCCAGCTTCGTGGCGACCCAGGCGCCCGCCAGGTCCCAGTTGGCCAGGTGCGGCAGCGCGGCGACGACGCCCTTCCCGGCGGCGAGCCCGTCGGTCACGTGGTGCAGGTCCTTCGGCTCGAAGCTGCTGTCGATGCGCTCGGGGCTCCAGGCGGGGAGCCGGAAGGACTCCATCCAGTACCGCAGGTAGGAGCGCATGCCCGCGCGCGAGAGCTCGGCCAGGCGCTCGGGGCTAGCGTCGGGCACCACGCGCGCGTAGTTGCTCTCCAGGCGCAGCACCCCCGCGCCGCGCCGCTTCCAGGCGAGGTCGGCGATGGTGTGGCCGAGCCGTACCGCGACGGGCTCGGGGAGCTTCTTGACGGCGCTCCAGCCGAGGCCGTACAGCGCGTCGGTGACCTGGTCCCGGGGGTTCACTGGGCCGTCTCACGTCCTTCGGACTCGGGCCGGGCGGCCGCCTCGGCCTCGGCCGCCGCCTCCGCCTCGGCCGACTCGCGCCGGACGGTGACGACGCGCTGGATCAGCGTGACCAGGCTGCCGACGGCGACGATCCACAGCGCCACCGGCAGCAGGTACTGGATGCCGGGCACCCCGAACGCGTGCAGGCCCGCGAGCCCGGCCGCGACCAGCGAGACCACCAGCCGCTCGGCCCGCTCGACGAGCCCGTTGACGGCGACCGGCAGCCCGATCGACTCGCCGCGCGCCTTGGTGTACGACACGACCTGGCCGCTGGCCAGGCAGAAGATCGAGACGGCGCACAGGATGTTGTCGTCGCCGCCGCCCGCGTACCAGAGCGCGAAGCCGCCGAAGACGGCGCCGTCGGCGACCCGGTCGAGCGTGGAGTCGAGGAAGGCGCCCCAGCGGCTGGAGCGGCCGAGCTGACGGGCCATGTTGCCGTCGACGAGGTCGGAGAACACGAAGAGGGTGATCACGACCGTGCCCCAGAAGAACTCGCCCCTGGGGTAGAAGACCAACGCGCCCGCGACCACGCCGGCGGTGCCGATCAGCGTGACCGTGTCGGGGCTGACGCCCCGGCGGATCAGAAACGCGGCGAACGGTGTGAGGACACGCGTGAAGAATGCACGCGCGTACTTGTTCAGCATGGCCTTCCCGAGGGTCGGTGTCGCCGCGCGGCCCCTGCTGGCCGCCGGCTGGCCCATCGTAGCCACGCGCGCGCGTGTGCGACCGGTCGGGCACCCGGCCCCCCGTGTCACGGCCTGACGGCGGCCCGGTCACGGTCCGGTCGTGCCCGGCCCGCCACGGCCGTGTGGCGTCGTCGCGTCCTTCGTATGGACGCACCGTGAAGGGAGTGGAAAGCTCGAAGAACCGCGGGCGTCGCCGGAGCCGCCACGCCACCGCACGCGGAGCCGCCGTGTCCGCGCCCCCGATGACCTCACCGTGCACGGGAGGCAAGAAATGGGCGACAAGGCGAACACCCACCCCGGAGCCGCCGGCAGGGCTACGGCGGCCGACCACCCCGCGTCCGTACGGAATGTGGTGCTGGTCGGCCACAGCGGATCGGGCAAGACGACTCTGGCGGAGGCTCTCGCGCTGACCGCGGGAGCGGTGAACCGGGCGGGCCGCGTGGAGGACGGCGGCACCGTCTCCGACTACGACGAGATCGAGCACCGCCAGCAGCGCTCGGTGCAGCTCTCCCTGGTGCCGGTCGAATGGGACGGCATCAAGATCAACGTTCTCGACACCCCGGGGTACGCCGACTTCGTCGGGGAGCTCAGGGCCGGGCTGCGCGCCGCGGACGCGGCCCTCTTCGTCGTCTCCGCCTCGGACGGCGTGGACGGCTCGACGCGCATGGTGTGGGAGGAGTGCGCGGCCGTCGGCATGCCCCGCGCGATCGTGGTCACGCACCTGGAGTCGGCGCGCGCGGACTTCGAGGAGATGACCCGGATCTGCGCGGAGGCCTTCGGCGGTGAGGACCCCGACGCCGTGCTGCCGCTGTACCTGCCGCTGCGCGGCCCGCAGACACCGGACGGGCACGCGCCCGTGACCGGGCTGATCGGGCTGCTGTCGCGGAAGCTGTTCGACTACTCGGCCGGGGAGCGCAAGGAGTCCGAGCCGGGCGAGGACCAGCTGCCGCTGATCGAGGAGGCCCGCAACCGGCTGATCGAGGGGATCATCGCCGAGAGCGAGGACGAGACCCTCATGGACCGCTACCTCCGCGGCGAACAGATCGACGTCGGGACGCTGATCGAGGACCTGGAGCGGGCCGTCGCCCGCGGCACGTTCTTCCCGGTGCTGGCGGCCGCTCCGGCCGCCGACGGTGCCCGGCAGGGCATCGGCACGATCGAGCTGCTGGAACTGGTCACCCGGGGCTTCCCGACGCCTCTGGAACGCGAGGCGCCCGGCGTCACCACCATCGACGGCAAGCCGCGCGAGCTGAAGCCGTGCGATCCGGACGGGCCGCTGGTCGCGGAGGTCGTCAAGACGTCCTCCGACCCGTACGTCGGCCGCGTCTCGCTCGTCCGCGTCTTCTCGGGCACCCTGCGCCCGGACCAGACCGTCCACGTCTCCGGGCACGGGCTGACCGACCGCGGCCACGAGGACCACGACGTCGACGAACGCGTCGGCGCCCTGTCCGCGCCCTTCGGCAAGCAGCAGCGCGTGCTGACGCACTGCATCGCGGGCGACCTGGCGTGTGTGGCGAAGCTGAGCCGCGCGGAGACCGGAGACACCCTCTCCGCCAAGGACGACCCGCTCCTGATGGAGCCGTGGCAGATGCCCGACCCGCTGCTGCCGCTGGCCATCCAGGCGCACAGCAAGGCCGACGAGGACAAGCTCTCGCAGGGCCTCGCCCGGCTGGTCGCCGAGGATCCGACGATGCGGCTGGAGCAGAACCAGCAGACCCACCAGGTGGTCCTGTGGTGCCTGGGCGAGGCCCACGCGGACGTCGCCCTGGAGCGTCTGCGCAGCCGCTACGGCGTCCAGGTCGACGTCGTGCCGCACAAGGTCTCCCTGCGGGAGACGTTCGCGGAGAAGTCCGCGGGGCGCGGGCGGCACGTCAAGCAGTCCGGCGGGCACGGCCAGTACGCCATCTGCGAGATCGAGGTGGAGCCGCTGCCGGGCGGCTCGGGCATCGAGTTCGTGGACAAGGTCGTCGGCGGCGCGGTGCCGCGCCAGTTCATCCCGTCCGTCGAGAAGGGCGTACGGGCCCAGGCGGCCAAGGGCGTCGCGGCCGGGCATCCGCTGGTCGACGTGCGGATCACGCTGCTCGACGGCAAGGCGCACTCGGTGGACTCCTCGGACGCCGCGTTCCAGACGGCGGGCGCGCTCGCGCTGCGGGAGGCCGCGGCCGACGCGAGGATCCACCTGCTGGAGCCGGTGGCCGAGGTGAGCGTGCTGGTCGGCGACGAGTACGTGGGCGCCGTGATGAGCGACCTGTCCGGCCGGCGCGGCCGGGTGCTGGGCACCGAGCAGATCCGCGGCGGGCGCACACTCGTGCGCGCCGAGGTGCCCGAGATCGAGATCGGCCGGTACGCGGTCGACCTGCGGTCGCTCTCGCACGGCACGGCCCGCTTCCACCGCGCGTACGCCCGGCACGAGCCGATGCCCGTCCAGGTGGCCGAACGCATCCGGCAACAGGCCGAGGGCGGCTAGGAGTTGGCACGGGCCGTGGCGCGTCGCGCCGGGCGGTCGCCAGTCGCCCGGAGTGAACTCCCGTGGCCCGTGTGGAAGGTGTTCCTCCGATGCGGCGGGCGGCTTCGGCCGTCCGCCGACGGATGCCGGTGCCTGCGGATACGCTGATGACCTGATCAACAGGTGTGCGGAGTACGGAAGTCGGGAAGGCCGCAGGAGCGAGAGTGGCGGCGATCGGGGGCGGGAATGACCGTTGACAGCGGTTACGCGGACATCTTCGGACCACAGGTGCCGCAGACCGGCGGCGGAGGGCAGACGCCGACCTTCGCGCTGGCCTCGGCCGCCTACCGGGACAACCCCGTCGAGGACATCAAGAAGGCCGACAACGAGTGGCACCAGTCGACGGTCAACCCCGGCCGCAGCTGGGCCAGGATCTTCCGGCCGAACCTCGGCGAGGCGTTCTCCCAGGCGGTGGTGGACCGCATGCTGGGCGTCGGGCGCAAGCCGCTCATCCAGTCGTTCGGCAGTGAGCCGCAGGTGGTCGTCGAGCACTGTCTCGCCGCCAACCGGATCCGCCGGGAGCGCGACAAGAAGCTCACCGGCGTCATGCTCCTGTGCGGCCTGCTCTTCCTCCCCGGCCTCCTGGTCTGGCTGCTGGTCTTCCAGCTCCGGGCCACCATGGGGAAGCTGAGCGACAGGCGTGTCTCCGGCCTCGCCACCGGTCTGCTGGTCGCCGTCGGGGCGCTCGCCGTGATCTTCCTGGTCCGTATGCCGTTCACCGGCTTCTGGGGGTGGTACGCGCGCGGCGCCGTGGTCGCCCCCGTCGCCGGCTGGTTCCTCGCCAAACGGATCTGCGAGGGCACGGCGAAGGACCTGCGTGAGCGCTGGGACAGCCTGCTCTCCGGCAGCAGCGTCGGCGCCAAGGTCCCCGAGGCGGTGCCGACCAGCCCCAACCAGACCGCGGCCGAGCAGCTGCGCCAGTCCCTGGCCCGGCTCAGCGCCGAGCAGCAGTCCAACTCCGTCTTCTACGCCGGCCCCAAGGGCATACTCGGCATGGGCACGCGCTGGGGCGCCTGGCAACTCGCCGAGGAACTGGTCCCGGTCGACCCCAACAAGGGCGTCCACGAGTTCCGCAGCTGGACGGTGGTGCGCGCCATCCACGACCAGCTGACCGTGCTGAACCGGCAGAGCCTGAAGACCGGCGGCTTCCCGCCGCCGTCCGTGCGGCACTGGATCGTCACGCCCGTCGGCGAGAACGCCAAGGCGGTCGCCCGGCCGGAGGGCACGGACGTGGAGGCGTACCAGGTCAAGCCGAAGGCGATCGAGCAGATCTGCGACCAGCAGCAGTTCGGCGCCGGCGACCGGCACTACCTCGGGGTCCAGTGGCCGCTCTGGGACGGCCAGTTGATCATCACCATGCTGATCACCGTGACGGTGCTGCACGAGACGCTGCGCATCGAGGTCACCGGTCACGCGCTCGGTCCGGTGAACGGCCTGTTCACCACCAAGCCGGAGGCGCCGACCAAGGAGGTCGCCAAGACCGTCCGCTTCTGGGAGACCAGGAAGATCAACCTGCCGCTGGTCACCGCCGACGAGGTGGTCCGGCTGGCCGCGCGCGCCACGCTGAGCTGGTATCCGCCGCTGCTGAACTGGCTCGGCGGTTCCCTGGGCCTGCCCGAGCCGTTCGGCCTGCGGCACGCCTGGGCCGACCAGCCGTGGCGGCACCGCTTCATGGCCGACGACGCGCTGCGGGCGGCGGCGCCGGTGCTGCGGGTGGTGCACACGGCCGCGCTGCGGGTGCTCAAGGAGCACGACGTGGACATCGAGAAGTTCAGCTCGCGCTCGTCGGTGCTCAGCGGGGCGGTCCAGGACCTGTCCCCGCGCAAGGCGGACACCTACGACGCGTGAGCCCGCGGCGGTGGGGCGGAGGCCGTGCGGGTGGTCCGGGGTGCCGGCACCTCGGACCTGCCGCCCCCGGCCCCCCGCCGACGGCCCCGACGGCCTCCCCCTCGGGCGCCGGACGGGTCGGCCGATCCGCCCCCGCCTGTGAGGCGTCGGGCGGCCGGAAGGATCACGCCGCCGGCCACGCCTCCGCCAGCATCTTGCGCGTGTCCGCCAGCAGCTGCGGCAGCACACGCGTGTGCCCCACGACGGGCATGAAGTTCGTGTCCCCGCCCCACCGCGGGACGATGTGCTGGTGCAGGTGCGCGGCGATGCCGGCGCCCGCCACCGAGCCCTGGTTCATGCCGATGTTGAAGCCCTGCGCCCCGGACGCGGTGCGCAGCGCCGTCATCGCCTGCTTGGTCAGCTCGCCGAGTTCCGCCGTCTCAGGGCCGGTCAGGTCGGTGTAGTCGGCGACATGCCGGTAGGGGACGGTCATCAGGTGGCCGCCGTTGTACGGGTACAGGTTGAGCACGGCGTACACGTGCTGCCCGCGCCGGACGACCAGCCCGTCCTCGTCCGACTTGGCAGGGATGGAGCAGAAGGGGCAGCCGTCGTCGGCCCCCGGGCCGGTGGGCTTGTTCTCGCCCTGGATGTAGGCCATCCGGTGGGGCGTCCACAGGCGCTGGAACGCGTCCTGCGTCCCCACTCCGATCTGCTGCTCCGGCTCACTCGTCATGCAAGGCAGCATATGGCTTCGCCCGTTCGCGACGTGTCGCCGGGGTTGCGGGAAAACCCCGCGGGCGGCCACGATCCGCACCCTCGGTGACTCCGTGTCGTGGATTTGCTCCCCCGTGGCGACGGTGGGGTACGGCGACGTCGCCCCGGTGACGCCTGCCAGGCTGATCGCGGCGGGCTGATGGCCCGGTCCGGCGCGGCTGGGCGCGGTCACCGGGTCGTTCTCGTCCTGGCTGCCGCCGGTGTTCTCCCGGGGAGACGCCAAGGGGCCCCTGGGGAACTGATCCCCTGGGGCCCCTCCAGTAGCCGTGTCAGACCTGCTCGCGCTCCTCGACCACCTTCGCGATCTTCGCGATGGCCTCGTCGAAGGGGATGCCGTTCTCCTGCGAGCCGTCGCGGTAGCGGAAGGAGACCGAGCCGTTCGACATGTCCTCGTCGCCCGCGATGACCATGAAGGGCACCTTCTGCTTCTGGGCGTTGCGGATCTTCTTCTGCATGCGGTCGGAGGAGGAGTCGACCTCGACCCGCAGCCCCTGCTTCTTGGCTGCCGCGGCGAACTTCTCCAGGTACTCGACGTGTCCGTCGCCGATCGGGATCCCGATCGCCTGCACCGGCGCGAGCCACGCCGGGAACGCGCCCGCGTAGTGCTCGAGGAGGACCGCGAAGAACCGCTCGATCGAACCGAACAGCGCGCGGTGGATCATGACCGGCCGCTGCTTCGTGCCGTCGGCGGCGGTGTACTCGAGGTCGAAGCGCTCCGGCAGGTTGAAGTCGAGCTGGATGGTCGACATCTGCCAGGTGCGGCCGATGGCGTCCTTGGCCTGGACGGAGATCTTCGGACCGTAGAAGGCGGCGCCACCCGGGTCCGGCACCAGCGGCAGGCCCTGCTTCTCGGCGACCTGGCGCAGGGTCTCGGTCGCCTCCTCCCAGACCTCGTCGGAGCCGACGAACTTCTCCGGGTCCTTGGTGGACAGCTCGAGGTAGAAGTCGGTCAGACCGTAGTCGCGCAGCAGGTCGAGGACGAAGGTGAGCAGCTTGTCGAGCTCGTCGGACATCTGCTCGCGGGTGCAGTAGATGTGCGCGTCGTCCTGCGTGAAGCCGCGCGCGCGGGTCAGGCCGTGCACGACGCCCGACTTCTCGTACCGGTACACGGTCCCGAACTCGAAGAGACGCAGCGGCAGTTCACGGTACGAGCGGCCGCGCGCGTCGAAGATCAGGTTGTGCATCGGGCAGTTCATGGGCTTGAGGTAGTAGTCCACGCCCTCGTCGAGCTGCATGGGCGGGTACATGCCCTCGGCGTACCAGTCGAGGTGGCCCGAGGTCTCGAAGAGCTTCCCCTTGGTCGCGTGCGGGGTGTAGACGAACTCGTAGCCCGCCTCCTCGTGGCGGCGCCGCGAGTAGTCCTCCATCACCCGGCGGATGATGCCGCCCTTGGGGTGGAAGACCGCGAGGCCGGAGCCGATCTGCTCCGGGATGGAGAACAGGTCCAGCTCGCTGCCCAGCTTGCGGTGGTCGCGCTTCTCGGCCTCGGCGAGGAAGTCGAGGTACGCCTTCAGCTCGTCCTTGGACGGCCAGGCGGTGCCGTAGATGCGCTGGAGCATCGGGTTCTTCTCGCTGCCGCGCCAGTAGGCGGCCGCGTTGCGCATCAGCTTGAACGCGGGGATGAGCCGGGTGGACGGCAGGTGGGGACCGCGGCAGAGGTCCTTCCAGCACAGCTCGCCCGTCTTGGCGTCCAGGTTGTCGTAGATCGTCAGCTCTCCGGCGCCGACCTCGACGTCCGCGCCGTCGTCGGAGGAGGCCGAGCCCTTGAGGCCGATCAGCTCCAGCTTGTAGGGCTCGTTCGCGAGCTCCTCGCGGGCGGCCTCGTCGGTCACCACACGGCGGGAGAACCGCTGCCCGCGCTTCTGGATCTCCTGCATCTTCTTCTCGACGGCCTTGAGATCCTCCGGCGTGAACGGCTTCTCGACGTCGAAGTCGTAGTAGAAGCCGTCCTTGACGGGCGGGCCGATGCCCAGCTTGGCCTCGGGGAAGAGCTCCTGCACGGCCTGGGCCATGACGTGCGCGGTGGAGTGGCGCAGGATGTTGAGGCCGTCCTCGGAGGAGATCTCCACGCCCTCGACGGTCTCGCCGTCCCGGAGCTCGTAGGTGAGGTCCTTCAGCTCACCGCCCACGCGCGCGGCGATGATCGAGCGCTCGCCGGCGAAGAGGTCGGCGGCCGTGGTGCCCGTCGTCACCGTGCGCTCTTCCCGCTCGGAATCGCGTTGGATGATCACACGGACGTCTGACACCGGTCTCTCCTGACTGAAGGGGAAGTGCGGCGCCATACCGGGAGCGCGCGCATGACGGGATCGTACCGACCCGGGCGCCCCGACCGCGAAACGGATGACCTGGGCCCCGGCGGCGCAGCGCCTCAGTCCCCGCCGCACGCCTCCTCGAAGAAGTCCAGATTCTCCTGGAGCGACTTCATCAGCCGGTCCCGCTCGGCCTCGTCCACCTGCACCGGTACGACCCCGCAGGCGCCGGTGATCCTGCGGAACCCGCCCCTGCTCTCCAGCCGCCCCCGCACCTGGACCGGCACTCCGACGAGGTGGGCCTGGCCGGCGATGCGGTAGTCCTCCTCGTCGAGGGTCAGCCTGACGTGCGGGACCTCGGCCCCGGCGAGCACCCGCAGCCGTACGCTGCCCTCGCCGCGCGGTCCCGACCTGCGCATCCTGACCACCGCGCCGGTGATCCGCACGGGCACGGAGGGTTCCTCCCGCAGGTAGCGGGCGCCGGCCTCGCGCAGCACGGGCAGGTCGCCGGGCGAGAACTCCACGGGCTCGTCGTCGGCGCAGTCCTCGGGAACCCCCGCCGCGGGCGCCCACTCGACGGCGACGCGGGCGCCCTCGGTGCCCCGGACGAGGGCGATCAGCGCCTCGGTCAGCTCCCGGCTGGCGCCGGCCTCCACGGCGCCGACGAAGGCGTCCATGCCGCCGGTGGCCCGCTGGTAGTCGATGGCCTCGCGGACGGCGTACAGCGCCTGGTGGAGGCGTACGGCGAGGGGGCGGGCGGTGGCGACGGGGGTGAACGCGGTCAGGCGGCGGCCGCCGGCCGCGGAGCCGACCAGGACGGTCTCCAGCATCGCGCCGGCCGTGCGCCGGTGCCGTGCGCCGTAGTAGCCGGCCCGCGCCCGGGTGGCGAGCGCGCCGGCGAGGAGCATCTGCCGGGCGGCGCCGCGCAACTGTTCCTCGACGGCCCAGGAGGCGGCCCCGGCGGCCTCGGCCGGGCCGGTGGGGGTGTCCCGCCACCAGCGGATCTCGTCGCTGGGGACGGCGAGCCCGACCAGCACCTCGCGCGCGGCGGGCGTCTGGCTGCGGGCCAGGGCCTGGAGCGCCTCGCCGAGCAGGTCGTCGCTGTCGGGGAAGGCGCGGCTCTCGGGCACGAGCAGGCTGGTGCCGCTGCCGCCCGGCCCGGGCGGGGTCCAGCGGCCGTAGCGTCCGGCGGGGCCGCCGCGCCGCTGCCAGCCGTGCCGGCGCAGCAGGGCGCCGAGGACGGCCGGGTCGACCTCTCCGGGGTCGGGGGGGCGGTCCCAGGCGGCCTCGACGGGGTGCGGCCGGACCGGCCGCAGGGGTTCGTCGAGCGGGCGGTGGGTCATGGTCTGCCTCCCGTCCCGACCCGCGTCATGATCTCGCACAGGGCCCGGTCGTCGAAGACGCGTGAGGTCGGTATCCGCACGGTGGTCCGGGTCCGCCCGGTGACCGGGTGACCGGCCAGGTTGACCCAGTAGCAGCAGTGCCTGAGGTCGAGCCGGTCGTGGCCGGCCCTCAGCCACTGGTCCCGGGACCGGGGGACGATCATCACGACGAGGATCTTGTGCACCGACACCGGGGTGCGGGCGAGCTTCCTCAGGTGGTCGTTGTCGAGCGTGAAGGCGAAGGACCGGCCGGGTGGGTCGGGCGGGATCTGGTACGTGGCCTTCAGCTGCACCTTGATGGTCACCTCGTCGTCGACGGTGTGCCCGGGCGCGCTGTGGCTGACGTGCCAGTCGATGCCGTTGTCCGGGAAGGGCTGGGACAGCGAGCAGCCCGCGGCCGCCGCCACCGCGTGGAGGTAACCGACCTGCAGTGTCTCCATGCAGGCGGTGGTGGCGAGTGTGCCGCGATGGGGGTCCGCACGCTCGGGCAGCAGCCCGCCCCGCTCGGGCTGCGCTATCGCCATGACCAACAGCCTTCCCAGCAAAGAGGTTCCCCGCGACCGGGGCCGAGTGACTTTCGCGTCGGGCCGCTGAACTGCAAGGACCCGTACTCCTGTTGTCTCCTCCCGGCGTACGGCGCAAACAGCCCGGGTATCACCGAACAGGCAGAAGACGGGACGTCAGCTGCCGTGGGTGAACGAGGGGTTGTGTAGGTATGGCGTGCTGGTACGAGGGCCCTTTGGCGGCGTTCGACACGGAAACGACAGGGGTGGACGTCGAGACCGACCGGATCGTGTCGGCCGCGCTCGTCGTCCAGGACGCGCCCGGCGTCCGGCCACGGGTGAGCCGCTGGCTGGTGAACCCGGGTGTGCCGGTGCCCGCCGAGGCGACGGCGGTGCACGGTCTGACGGAGGATCACCTGCACCGCAACGGCCGCTGGCCGGCGCCGGTGATGTACGAGATAGCCGAGTTGCTCGCCGAACAGGCCGCGGCGGGGCGGCCGTTGGTGGTGATGAACGCGCCGTTCGACCTGACGCTGCTCGACCGCGAGCTGCGCCGGCACCGCGCCTCGTCACTGGCCCGCTGGCTGGAGCCGGCGCCGCTGCGGGTGCTCGACCCACGGGTGCTGGACAAGCACCTGGACCGCTACCGCAAGGGCCGTCGCACGCTCACCGACCTGTGCGCGCACTACGGCGTGCCGCTGGCCGACGCGCACGACGCGGCCGCGGACGCGGTGGCCGCGCTGGAGGTCGTCCGGGCTGTGGGCCGGCGGTTCGCGGCCCGGCTGGAGCGCCTCTCCCCCGCCGAGCTGCACTCGCTGCAGACGTCCTGGCACGCGGCGCAGGCGCGCGGGTTGCAGGCGTGGTTCGCGCGCAGCGGCTCGACGGAGGTCGTGGACACGTCGTGGCCGCTGCGCCCGGCGCTGCCGGCGGCGGCGTGACAGTGGTCCTCGGCGCGGGGCCACGGCATGAAGAAGGCCGGTCCGCGTGGTGCGGACCGGCCTTTCCCGGTGGGCGATACTGGGTTCGAACCAGTGACCTCTTCGGTGTGAACGAAGCGCTCTCCCACTGAGCTAATCGCCCGGGAACGCACTGAACAATACAGGTCCCCGCGGGCTTCCTTCAAACCGCTCGCAGGTACGCCGTGAGTCCCCGCCGTCCGGCGCGCATCATCAGCCGGTGGTTGGCGCGGAAGACCGGCCGCCCCGGCACGGCGAACGTCCTGAGCAGCGGCTTGTTCACGTCGACGACCTGGTCGTACCGGGCGAGGGCGCCGGGACCGGCCGCGGTGACCGTCCAGCGCGCCCAGCCCTCGATGTCCCCGGACAGCGCGACCTGAAGCACCCCGGCCCCGGGATCGCGGCGCACCTCGCGCGCGGTGAAGGTCATGGCGTACGGCAGGAGCGAGCGGATCGTGATGACACCGGTGCCGTCGTCGAGCCGGTTCACCTCCCGCACCTGGGGCCACCAGCGGGGATAGTCCTCGGGCCGCTCCAGGGCCGCGTAGACGGCGGTGGGGTGCGCGGGCAGGGGCCACAGGCTGCGGAAGCGGTAGTGCGTCCAGTCCATGGGCCGAGTCTGCCGGTACCCGGGCGGCATCTGAGTACGTTCTGAGTAGCCGCGCTCATGTCGGGCGGCGTGACGCGGGACACACTCCGATGCATGACGCACATTCCGCCCCCGGCCGAGGAGCTGCGGCTCATCGACGCCGAGCTGTGGCAACTGGACGCCCGCCGGGCCCATTTGCTGGCGCGCCGCGCCTGGCTGGTCGCCGCGCTCCGGCAGCCGCGGCAGCCGGTACGACCTCCGGCCGCCGCGCCCGCCGAGGCGACCGCCCCGCGGGTGCAGAACCTCCTCCTGCTGCTCGGCGGCATCCTCCTCACCCTCGCGGCGATCGCGTTCACCGTGGTCAGCTGGGGTCAGCTGGGGATCGCCGGACGTGCCCTGGTGCTCGGCACGGTCACGCTGGCCGTGCTCGCCGCGCCGGTGATCCTGCTGAAGCGCGGGCTGCGCTCGACCGCGGAGTCGGTGGCGGGCCTGGGCCTGGCGCTGACCGTGCTGGACGCCTACGCGCTGCGCGAGGCGGCGCTCACCGGCATCGACGGCGCGGGGTACGCGGCGGTCGCGGCGACGGCGCTGGCGGCGCTCTGGGCGGTCTACGGCCGTGCGCTCGACGCCCTGCGCCTGCCCCTGCCCGCCGCGCTGGTCGCGGCCCAGGTGCCGCTGCCGCTGTGGGCGTTCGCGGCCGGCGCGGACCCGTACGCGGTCGCGGCGGCGCTGCTGGTGACGTCCGGCCTCGACACCGTCCTCGCGCTTCGCGTGACCGCCCGCGGCCCGCGGATCACCGCCGCCGTCGGCGCCTGCGGCCTGGGCGGCTGCGGGGTTCTGGCGGCCGGCTGGCTGTGCTGGACGGCCGCCGGTCCGAGCGCCGCCGCCCGTGCGGCGGCGCTCCTCGCCCTCGCGGCGGCCGTCGCGCTGGGCGCCGCGGCCCGCCTGCCCAAGCCGGCCGTCGCGACGGCCACCGCCCTCGCCGGCGGTCTGCTGCTGGTGGCCGCGGCCGGCGGCCCGCTGCGGACGGCGCTGCCCGCCGGCTGGGCGGCCCCCGTCCACCTGGCCTGCGGCGTCGCCCTGCTCGCGGCCGTCCGGACGCGGCTCCCCGAGCCCGTACGACACGGTCTCGTCCGGGCCTCTGTCTCCGTGCAGGCGCTGGCGCTGCTGTGGGCCGTCCCGCTGGTCCTCGTCACGGTGCTCGGTCCGCTCGGCTGGGTGGAGCGGGCCTGGTCGGGCGAGCCGTCGGACGCACGCGCCGCGGTGACGGTCCACACGCCGTGGCCGCCGCACCCGGTACAGGCGCTGCTCGTCCTGGTGGTCGTCGCCGCGGTGCTCGCCTCGGTCGTCCGGGACGAGACCTGGCGGCCACGGGCGCTGACCGGCGCGCTGGGCCTGGGGTGGGCCGCGGGCGTGGCCGTTCCGGCGATCTTCGAACTCCCCTACGTGACCACTCTGCTGTTCCTGGGGGGCATGACCGCGGTGGCGGCCTTCCTGCCCACACCGTGGACCGCGACGACCCTCACCCTGGCCACCTCCCTCGACCTCGCCTTCCTCTCCCTGGCCACGCAGAGCGCGACCCTGACCGTGCTGGCGTCCCTGACCGCGCTGTTCGTGACCGTGTCCGGGCGGCCTCACCTCACCCCCGTCACCGCCCCGGCCGCGCTCGTGTACGCCGCCGCGCTGGCCTGCGCGACGGGTGCGGCGGCGGACTGGCCGCCGGCCCACACGGCGCTGCTGGTGCTCACGGTCCCGGTGGCCGCGGCCCTGCTCGCCGCCCGGTTCGGGGAGTCCCCGGCAACCGTGCCGGTCGAGGTGACGGGCGCGGCCGCCGGTCTGCTCGCCGTGGGCCTGGCGGTGACCGATCCGCCGATGCTGGCCCTGGTGCTCGCCCTGTGCGGTGTGATCACCGCGGCCACGGCGGTCCGCGCCGACCGCCGCCCGGCCGGGTACGCGGCCGCGGTCCTGTTCGTTCTGGCCACCTGGGTCCGGCTCGTCGCCTGGGACGTCACCACGCCCGAGGCGTACACCCTCCCCGTGACCGTCCCGGCCCTGGCCGTCGGCGCCTGGCGTCGGCACCGCGAGCCGCGGACCTCGTCCTGGACGGCGTACGGCCCCGGGCTCGCCGCCACGCTCCTGCCGAGCCTCGCCGCGGCCTGGGCAGACCCGCAGTGGGCCCGTCCGTTGCTGCTGGGCGCGGCGGCCCTGCTGGTCACCCTGCTGGGGGCCCGGCACCGGCTCCAGGCGCCGCTCGCGCTGGGCGCCTCGGTCCTGGTTCTGGACGCGCTGCACGAGCTCGCGCCGTACATCGCCCAGGTCGCCGGTCTCGTGCCGCGTTGGGTCCCTCCCGCACTCGCCGGTCTGCTGCTGCTCGCCCTGGGTGCCACCTACGAGCAGCGGATGCGTGACGCGCGCCGAGTGCGGGAGGTGCTGGGGAGGATGGACTAGCGCCCTACGACGGCATCCTGTCGCCGAGGAGCGCCAGGTTCTCGATGGCGGCGAGGCCGTACAGCGCGGTGTCGTTGGTGGACACCCAGGTGGCCTCGCTGCCCGGCACCAGGGTGGCGGGGCCGCTCAGTGCCTCCGTCTTCCAGGGCGCGGACTCCTTGTAGCCGTCGGAGTTGTAGAACTTGTCCCAGGCCCGCTTGGCGAGCTTCTCGTCGCCGGTCTGCACGGCCGCGTACGCGTCGAGGCGCGAGTGGCCCTGGAAGAGCAGCAGGGTGCCGAAGTTGGAGCCGTACCGGGCCGCCTGCTCCGTCTTGGTGGCGTTGAAGTAGCGGCAGTAGTCGTAGTACGCCTCGTTGAACTTCGGCATGTCGACGAGGTGGATGAGTTCGGCGCACAGTTCGTTGAGGCCGAAGACGGCGGAGAGGTGGGAGACGCCGACGACCGGCTTGTCGGCGATGGCGAACCGGCCCGTGTCCAGGTCGTACAGACCGGTGCCCTGCACGAAGCCGTTGGGCTGGGCGGCGATCGTCTCCATGGTCGACAGGACGCGCGCCTTGGCCTTCTCCCACTTCGGGCCCTTGCGCTCCCACTCGGTGAGCCACGCCGACACCAGGCCGCTCCAGTCCGTGCCGAAGCCGACCGACAGGGCGTGCCGGTCGGGTGTGTACGGCTCGGTGCGGATCTTGCGGATCGGGTCGAGGACGAGGAACGTCTCGTCGGAGTCGACGTTGGCGTGCATGAGGTCGCCGACGCGTTCGTCGGCGGTGAGGAAGTAGTAGTAGCGGCGGTAGGTGGTGTTGGCGATGCGCTGCTGCTTGGCGCTGTCGGCGTAGTGCTGGACGCCGTGCCGGGTGCCGAGGCCCGCCCACTGGCCGATGTGGTAGACGTCGACCTCGCCGGTGTGCCGGGTCATCGCCTCGGCGAAGCGGAAGATGTCCGCGCGGCCGGAGCGCAGGTACGCGAACCAGAGCCACAGGTCCGGCGACAGCTCGGAGTTGTCCCAGGCGTAGCCGCCGATGTCGTACCGCCACTGGTGCCGGACGGTGTCGTACGTGTGCATGATGTCGCCGTAGTCCCAGAAGCCGTACCACCGGCGCATCTCCACCTGGTCCTTGTAGTAGGTGAAGAGGAAGTCGAGGTGGTCCTCGATCTTGGCCTTGGCGGGGGTGGAGCGGTCGGGCTCGGAGTACAGCCCCGGGCCGAAGACCTTGGCCTTGATGAGCTGTTTGGGCGGGGCGGCGAGCTGCGGGAGCACCCGGACGGCCTCGACCTGCTGGGCGAGCGTCTCGGGACTGGGGGTGGACTCGTTGGCCCAGAAGAGGAGTTCGGAGGTACGGGCGATGCCGTAGGGGGTGCCGAAGCCGGGCTCGTAGTCCTCGTAGGTGATGTTGAGGCCCTCGATCTGCTCGGGGAAGGTGTCCTGGCCCATGCCGTCGTGGTAGAAGCGCAGGTCCATGGGCTGCGCCTCGGGCGACCAGAGCCAGAGGGTGACCTCGGCCTCGTCGGTGTGCGCGTCGCGGATGTCGAGCTGGGCCGGGAACTTCTCCCAGAAGTCCCGCAGGCCGAAGGAGAACCCGCCGCTCGCCCCGCCGACGTAGCCGAATCCGGAGGCCCGCTTGCCGCCGCCGGCGCCGATCCAGCCGTGGCCCTTCTTGGTGCGCTTGCGCACGGTGAAGCCGTCGGCGGAGAGCTGGGAGAGGGTGTAGTCGCCCCACTCGGGGATGTACTGGAGACGGGTGGTGACCCGCTGGTCCCAGGTGGCGGGGTCCGGGAGCTTCCTGCCCTCGTACTGGGCCGCCTGAACGGCGGCGCCCGGGTCGCGGCGCAGACCGGTGATGCCCTTGACGGCTTCGCGGAGCAGACCGGTGCCCTCGCCGCCGATGCGGATGTGACGGTCGTAGGACTCGTCCCGCATGGGCACGGAGAAGCGGACGCCCAGGCCGCGGATGAAGTCGCCGCTGGCCTTGCCGGGCTCCTGCGTGCCGTCGTAGGTGATGGTGTGCACCATGCGGAACGAGTCGGCGCCCGCGTAGAAGTAGAGGCGGATCGAGAACGGCAGCCAGCTGCGGCTGCCCTTGCGGTGCTTGCCGTCGATGCGGACGACCGCGCGGACCGGGCCCTCCTGCTCGACGGTGACCTCGGAGACGGCGCCGTCGAAGCGCTCGGTCTTGACCGTGCCCTGGTCCTCGTCCTCGATCTCGGGCTGACGGATCAGGACCAGGCGGCCGTTCCGGGCGATCTCGGTGGAGCCTCGGGTGACGGACTTGATGATGGTCGCGCCGGCCGTGCCGATCTTCGCCGTGATGACACCGGTCGACACGTCGATGGTGCCGCCGCTCTGGTCGACGGTGACCTTCTTGGCGGGGGCGGCCGGCTCCCCGGCGGCGAGGGTGAGCTTGCCGGTACCGGAGCTCACGGCGTGGGCGGTCCACTTGAGGGATCCGTCCGGCCAGTAGGCGATGGGCCAGGACTGCACGGGGACGCCCTTGCCGTCGGCGTCCGTCAGCGCGAAGGTCTGGTCCTCCTGGTAGGTGCCCATCGGCCAGGGCACGCCGAGGGTGGAGCCGGGAGCGGCGCCGAGGCCGCCGTCCTCCAGCCAGTCCAGGGTCACCGGGTCCGCGCCCGCGGGCTCGGCTCTCGGGGCGGCCTCGGCGTCCTTCGCGCCCAGCGCCCAGCTGAACTGGGCGGCGGCACCGGCGACGGCCGCCGCCTTGAGGAGGGACCTGCGGGGGATGGGAGACATAGGGATGCAGCCTTTCCTGTCCGTGCGGGATACGGGGTGGTCAGGGGCATGACAGAGAGAGGTACGGCGCGCGGGGCGCCGACCGGCCCTCTGGAACGGGGGGGGCACCGCCCGTCAGCGGTGCCGGTGGCGCTCCTCGACGGCGACGGCCGCCGCCGCGACGGCCCCCAGGACGGGGACCGCCAGCGGCGCGATGAACAGGGCGGACAGGGCCACCACGCCCAGCCCGCCGACGACCAGGAAGGATCCGGCGGGGTCGAGCACGGTACGGCGCCCGGCGGCCGCGAGCAGCGCCCGCCAGGAGACGCCCGGCGTCCAGACGGCCGCGGCGCGCAGCAGGGCCACGGCCAGCCCGATCAGCGCGAACAGACCGACGGCCCCGACCAGCGGCCCGCCGGGCAGCCCGGCCCGCGCGGCCTGGACGTCCACCCAGACCGCGGCACCCGCCGCCCAGCCGGCGAGCCCGACGGCCCACCCGCCGCGCAGGGCCGCCCGGAAGTCCGAGCCGAACTCCCGCCACCCGCCGTCCTCATGACGGGTGCGGCGCCGCAGATGCCGTGCGCCGGCGGCGAAGGCCGCGGGGTAGGTGACGACCCCGAGACAGGCCACGGCGATCCACACGCCGGTGAGCAGGCACTCGGCGAAGACCGCGAAGCGCTCGCCGAACACGGACTCCCTGGGTGCCTTCACGCGTGTTCGCGCCATGGTGACCGCCTCAGCCCTTCAGTCCGGACGTCGCCATACCGTCGATGAGATAGCGCTGGAAGGCCATGAAGAAGGCGATGACCGGCACCAGCGCCACCAGCGACATCGCGATCATGCTGCCGTAGTTGGAGATGCCCTCCTGGTCGCGGAACATCATCAGGCCGAGCGAAACCGTGTACTTCTCGGGGGTGTTGAGGTAGATCAACGGCCCCATGAAGTCGTTCCAGGCGTTGATGAAGGTGAAGATCGCGCTGGTGATGATCGCGGGCCGGCTCAGCGGCAGCACGATCGACCAGTAGGTGCGCAGATGCCCGCAGCCGTCGAGCTTGGCGGCCTCGTCCAGCTCCTTGGGGAGCCCGCGCATGAACTGCACCATCAGGAACACGAAGAAGGCTTCCGTGGCCAGGAACTTGCCCGCGACGAGCGGCACCAGGGTGTCGGTGAGCTCGAGGTTGCGGAAGAGGACGTACTGCGGGATGAGCAGCACGTGGTACGGCAGCAGCAGCGTGCCGATCATCAGCGTGAAGAGCAGGTTCCGCCCCGCGAACCGGATCTTGGCGAAGGCGTAGGCGGTCAGCGAGCTGGACAGCACGACACCGACCACGGCGAGGACCGCGTACATCAGCGAGTTCACGAAGAAGCTGCTGATGGAGATGCCCGAGATGCCGTCGGAGAGCCCGGAGAAGTTCGCCCAGACCGGCTCGGTGGGCAGCAGGTCGAGGCTGGCGATGATGTCCTTGCTCGGCTTGAACGAGGCGCCGACCACCCAGATCACGGGATACAGGACGACCGCGAGGACGACGAGCGCGCCCACGTGCCAGGCGATCGATCCGGTGTGCCGCCGCTCGTCGGCGGTGTGCGGGGCAGGGCTGGTGGCACTGGTCACTTGGCGGCCTCCTCGTAGTGCACCCACTTCTTCTGCGACCAGAACAGGACCGCCGTGACGAGCGCCACCGCGACCACCAGCGTCCAGGCCATCGCGGAGGCGAAGCCCATCTGGGCCTCCTTGAAGCCCTTCTGGTAGAGGTAGCAGGTATAGACGAGCGTGGCGTCGGCGGGCCCGCACCGGGTGTCGGAGACGACGTAGGCGGAGCCGAACACCTGGAACGCGTGGATGGACTCCAGCAGCACGTTGAAGAACAGCACCGGGGAGATCATCGGCAGTGTGATGTTCCAGAACCGTCGGAAGGGACCGGCGCCGTCCATCTCGGCGGCCTCGTACAGCTCCTGCGGGACCTGCTTGAGGCCGGCCAGGAAGATCACCATGGGCGCGCCGAACTGCCAGATGCTCAGGGCCACCAGCGCGTAGATGACGTAGTCCGGGTTGCCGATCCAGCCGCCCACGTCGAGACCGAAGATTTTCTGCGTACGGTCCACGATCGCGTCGTCCGAGAACAGCGCCCGCCACACGAAGCCGACGGAGACGCTGGCGCCGATGAGCGAGGGCATGTAGAACGCGGCCCGGTACAGGGCCTGTCCGCGCCGCTTCTGCGCGAGCAGCAGCGCGACACCGAGCGCGAGCAGCAGTTTCAGCGGTGTGGCCACGACGACGTACTTCAGCGTGACCTCGACCGACTTCTGCCAGCGCGGGTCCTGGAACATCGTCGTGAAGTTGTCCAGCCCCACCCACTGGGGCGGCGTGAACAGGTTGTAGCTGGTGAACGCGTAGTACAGCGACGCGATCATCGGCCCCGCCGTGAGCAGCAGGAACCCCGCGATCCACGGCGACATGAAGAGATAGCCGGCGAGGTTCTCGCGGCGCCGCCCGCTCCGCCCGGCGGCGGGGGCGGCGGACCGCTTCCCGGCCGGGCGCACGGGCGCTTCCTTGACGAGCGTCATGGTGGTACGTCCCCTCAGCCCGCGAACGCGGCCTTGGCCTCGTTGAACAGCGCCTTGGCGGCATCGGCCGGCTTGGTCTTGCCCTGGGCGACCTCGCCGCCGATGCGCAGGAACGCAGCCTCGACGACGTCGGCGCCGGATGGGTGCGGGGTGATCTTTCCGAGGACGCCGGCCTTGGCCACCTCCTCCTCGTACGCCTTGACACCCTTGTTGTTGGGGTCGGTGGGGACGAACGCCTCGTACTGCTCGGTCGTGGCGAGGATGCCGCGGTCGTAGCCCATGATCTTGCCGACCTCGGGGTCGTGGACCATGAAGTCGATGAACTGCGCGACCTCCTTGGGGTGCTTGGTCCCGGAGAAGGCGCTGAGCATCAGCGAACCGAGGTACTGGCCGGTGTTCTTGCCGTCCGTGGTGGGAATCGGCGCGAGCCCGTAGTCCGACTCTCCCTCACCCTGGTAGCGGATGGAGAAGTTGTCCCAGGTGAACTCGGACGCGGCGAGGCCCGCCGAGAGCGCGGACTTGGGCTTGACCTGCTCGACCTTCTTCGGGTCGGCGACGAGCCCGGACCGCACGCGCTTGTAGCCGTCCTCCCACCACTGCGTCAGGTCGTCCTCGGTGAAGCCGAGACCGGAGTCGGTGAAGAAGGCCTTGCCGTTCTGACGCAGGTACAGGTCGTAGAGGTACATGATGCTGAAGTAGCCGCTGTCACCGGCGATCTTCAGCTTGTCCTGGATCGTCTGCAGCGCGTCGAAGTACTCGTCCCAGGTCCAGCCGAACTTCGCCTCCACGCCCGCCTTCTTGAAGGCGTTGAGGTCGATGACGAGCGCCATGGTGTTGGCGCCGACGGGAATGCCGATCTGCTTGCCGTCGACCTGACCGTTCGCCAGAACGCCGTTGCGGAAGTTCTCCAGGCTCAGGTTCCCGGCGTCCGCCTGCGGCTTGAGGTCCATCAGAACACCGCGCTTGTCGTACTTACGCAGGAACCCGACCGCATTCTGGAAAACGTCCGGCGGATTTCCACCGGAGGCCTGGGTCTGGAACTTCTCCCAGAACGCCTCGTAGTCGGTGAATTCAGGCTTGATCTTGATCTTCGGGTACTTCTTCTCGAAGAGCGCGATCGTCTTCTTGATGGCGATGGTGCGCGGCTCGCCACCCCACCAGGCGTAACGAATCGTCACCGTTCCGTCGCCGGAACCGGCACCGCCTCCGCACCCCGTCGCAGTGGCCAGCCCGAGGGTGGCTGCCGAAGCACCGGCCACCTTCAGAATCGTTCGCCTCTCAACATTCCTGCTGGCTCCCACAGCCGGCCTCCCCGCAGCGTCGTTGCCGCTTGCATGAATCGTTTCAAGAAAGCGCTTGCTGGCACAAGGTACGAGGGGGCCGGGGGAGCGTCAATGATTCGGACAGGAATTTCTTGCCGGGCGGCGGCAGGCCTGGTCCGCCCTGCGGGGCTGATGCCGCGCACCCAGGAGGTAGAACGCGCAGGTCGGAGGATGCTTGTTCGACCGCCCGGACGGTGGGTGGGGGCCTGCGTGGCCACTGTGAGCGGCTGGAATCCGCCCCGGGGGGTGGGGGTGGGATGCGTGTGGCAGGGGCGTGTCGGGGTGGGATGCGCGCGACAGCGGCGCGAGGGAGGCAGGGTCGAGGATGGAAGGGAGGCCTGGTCGGGGCGAGGGCTGCGCGGCAGGGCCGGTAGGGAGTGCTCGGGCGCTGTGACGGGGTGCGCGGTGTGGCAGGGCCGGAGTACTTGCGTCGCGGAGAAAGTGCGCGATGAGACGTCGCGGAGGAACTGCGCGATGAGACCGGGCATGACGGAGGCGCGGGAGGGGCGCATGACAGGGCGAGGCCGGAGCGCGGCTGTCACGAGGGCGGCACGCCGGGCGTCCCGCCGGGAGACCGTCTGGAGCGATTCGCGGTTGCGTGACGCTGTCGCGGTGGCCGTACGCCCCGTGGCGGTAGCCGCGACGCTCGTGGCGGTAGCCGCGACGCTCCGTGGCGGTAGCCGCGACGCGCGCTATGACCGGCGATTGCCGCGAGGGTCTCGCGGTCACCGCATGCCCTGAGACCGTTGCGGCCTTCGAGTGCCGCGAGGCTCTCGCGGCCGCCGATGGCACCGCCTGCTCGGCGGCACGGCGCCCGGGGAGGGTGTGGGCCGCCTCCTGCGGCGCCCCCGTCGGCACGCCGACGACCGCGACTCCTCCGCACACACGACCGCGACTCCTCCGCACACACGACGGCGGCCCGTCCGCTGTCGCAGACGGGCCGCCATGCCGGGTGGGCGATACTGGGTTCGAACCAGTGACCTCTTCGGTGTGAACGAAGCGCTCTCCCACTGAGCTAATCGCCCGGGCGCAGGAAGAACATTACCCCATGTCAGCGGGTGCCTGTGACCACGGCCAGGCCGGTCTTCGCGCCTCCGCCCGGCCTCACTGGTCCTTGATCCTCCACGGCATTTCGAAGCCGAACTTCCACACGTAGACACCCATGATCACCGCGATGATCACGAGGCCGAGCGACGTCAGGATGATGTTGCGCCGGCGAACCTTCGGATCGAGGGCACGCTGGGCCGCCTCGGTGACCTTGCGCTTGGTCCAGCGCAGGACGATCTGGGCCCAGACGAACTCGGTCGCCCAGATCGCCATGCCGCCGAAGATCACGATCCAGCCGGGTCCGGGCAGCGGCAGCATGATGATGCCGGCGACCACGACCGCGAGGCCGACGATGAAGATCCCGACCTGCCAGCTCAGATGCAGTATGCGGCGCGCCTTGATGAACTCCGGGGCCCGGGAGCCGAGACCCTGCTCGTGCTCCTCCGCCACCCTGTCGGTTTCCGCGTCGTCCGCCGCCATGGCTACCTCGCCCGGCTCGTCACTCCCCGTATTCATACGGCCAAACCCTACCCGAGAGATTCTAGTCACCGTAATGGTGGTACTTCCCGAACGATCTCTCGGCCGGAAGAGTTACGTAAAGGCACGCAAAACACGCAGAGGGGTTTACAACGGCACCGTAGGTGGCATGTCGATTTCGCCGACGTGCGAATCCCCGAGCGCACACTGAGCGAAAGGCCCTGGCGCTTATGAACACCACGGTCAGCTGCGAGCTGCACCTGCGCCTCGTTGTGTCGAGCGAGTCCTCCCTGCCTGTCCCCGCAGGCCTGCGGTACGACACGGCCGACCCCTACGCCGTGCACGCCACCTTCCACACCGGAGCTGAGGAAACCGTCGAGTGGGTGTTCGCCCGCGACCTCCTCGCGGAGGGCCTGCACCGGCCCACGGGCACCGGCGACGTCCGCGTCTGGCCGTCGCGCAGCCACGGTCAGGGCGTCGTCTGCATCGCCCTGAGCTCACCCGAGGGCGAGGCACTGCTCGAGGCCCCGGCGCGGGCCCTGGAATCCTTCCTCAAGCGAACGGACGCGGCCGTGCCGCCCGGCACGGAGCACCGCCACTTCGATCTCGATCAGGAGCTCTCGCACATCCTGGCGGAAAGCTAGGGCGAGGCTCCCACTGAGCTGCCCGGCGCCGTCCACTCGGGGAGACGGCTCGGGCCGGGACAACCGCATAGGGCATGCGCCGGGGGGGGGGGGGGGGGGGGGGGGGGGGGGGGGGGGGGGGGGGGGCGGGCGGGGGGGGGGGGGGGCGCCCCCCCGCCGCCCCGGCCGCCGGGGCGG
>NZ_JBITEN010000018.1:105913-184857 GCF_044455165.1 Streptomyces sp. NPDC051315 | reverse complement strand
AAACGCCCGGTTACATTCCGAACCCGGAAGCTAAGCCTTACAGCGCCGATGGTACTGCAGGGGGGACCCTGTGGGAGAGTAGGACGCCGCCGAACAAATTTTGAAAGGGTTGGGCCCCGAACTTCGGTTCGGGGCCCAACCCTTTTTTGTCTTTCGTCACTTGGGGTTCATGTTGCGCGCCCAGCATCCAGCGCATGGGTACTGCAGCAATGCTCAGGGCCGCAGGTGTAGGAGTCGGCGACGAGGTCGTCGTGCCGGCCTTCGGGAACGTCGAAGTAGCCGAGGCGGTGACCCTGGCGGGCGCGCTCGCGGTGTTCGCCGATGTGGATCCGGTGACGTACTGCCTCGACGCGGTCGCCGTCGAAGACGCCGTAACTTCGCGGACCGCGGCCGTCGTTGCCGTCCATCGGTTCGGGCGGTCGGCGGACATGGGGCGGTTGCACGAGGTGGGGCAGCGGCATGGGCTGCTGGTGTTGCAGCACGGGGAGTCCGAGGCGCCGTACGACGAGGTCGCGCAGCGCAGGGAGCGGGCCGCCTATCTTGATGCGCGCTTGCGGGGGGTGCGGACGCCCGATGGTGGGGACGGGCACACCTACCAGCAGTACGTCGTGCGGGTACCGGGGAACGGGCGGCCCGACCGGGACGCGTTCGCCCGGGCCCTGCGGGTGCGGGGAGTCGCGTGCCGGGTGCCGGTGCAGACTCCGCTGCACCGGATGCCCGAGTTCCGACGCTGCGTTTCGCTGCCGCAGACCGAGCTGGCCGCAGACGAGACGCTCGCGCTGCCCGTGGACGGGTCTTTGACCAAACGGGACATGCAGCGGATCGTGTCCGCGTGCAACGCGCTCGGAGGACTGCTCCAGCCCGCCCTCTGAAGGAGTTTGGGCTGGGGCTCTGTTCGGGGTATGATCTATTCCGTTGCCGCGAGGGAAACCTCAAAAAGGTGACAGGCCCCTATAGCTCAGTCGGCAGAGCGTCTCCATGGTAAGGAGAAGGTCAACGGTTCGATTCCGTTTGGGGGCTCCGTTAAAAATCCCCCCGCCCAATCGGGCGGGGGGATTTTTTATGCCTTTCCCTCAGGCCACGCGCATCGCCAGGATCGCCATGTCGTCGGACGGGGCGTCCGACGCGAAGCGTTCCACCGCGCGCATGATGCGGGCCGCGACCGCGCCGGCCGTCAGGCCCGTGCACGTCGTGAGGACGTCGGCGAGGCCGTCGTCGCCCAGCATGCGGGTGCCCTCGCGACGCTCGGTGACGCCGTCCGTGACGCAGAGCAGGACATCGCCCGGGTCGAGGGTGACCGTCTGCTCGTAGAGCTCCAGGTCATCCATCACGCCGAGGAGGGGCTGGGGTTCGGCCGCCGCCTCGACCGTGCCGTCCTGGCGCAGACGGAGGGGGAGGGGATGGCCGGCACAGACCACCTTCAGTTCCGCGCTGCCGTCCTCCTGAACCCGCAACTCGCCGTAGAGGAGGGTCAGGAAGCGGCTGCGGGCGCCCTCGTCGAGGATCGCGGAGTTCAGGCGCTCCAGGACCGCCGGGCCGCTGAGGCCCTCCCTCGCCAGCAGCCGCAGGGCGTGGCGGGCGAGACCCGTCACCGCCGCCGCGTTCGGGCCCGTGCCGCAGACGTCGCCGATGGCGAAGCCGTAGGCGCCGTCGCTGATGGGGAAGACGTCGTAGAAGTCGCCGCCGACCTCGTTGCCCTCGCCGGCCGCGCGGTAGATGACCTCGACCTCGACGCCGTCGATCTCGGGCAGCTCCGGGGGCAGGAGGCTGCGCTGGAGGGACTGGCTGATGGCCGTGCGCTCCGAGTAGAGGCGGGCGTTGTCGAGGGCGAGGGCCGCTCGGCGGCTCAGGTCCTCGGCCAGCTCCAGGATTTCCTGGCGGAAGTGCTCGTCGGTGGGCTTGCCGAGGGTCAGCATGCCGATGACGCGGTTACGGGCGACCAGGGGGAGTACGACCGTCTCTCCGCCGACCGCGGAGGCGGTGGCCAGGGTGGGGCCGATGCCCGAGGAGATCTGGTGGCTCGGGCCACCGGTCAGCCCGAGACTGCGCATGGAACTGCGCAGGGCCGCCTCGTGCGCCGCCTCGCCGGGAGCCGACCAGACGCGGGCGCCCGGGGTGGGGACCGGGTCCGGCGGGGAAATCTTCGACAGCAACGACTTGATGCCGTCGATGAGTTCCTCGTCCTCGTGCAGCACGTACGACAGGTATGGGTCGGAGGCCTGGTCGGCGATCGTGTAGACCGCGCACCAGGTGGCGAGGGTGGGGACCGTCATCTGGGCCATCAGGGCCAGGGTCTGGTCGCGGTCGAGCGTGCCGGCGAGGAGGTCGGAGGCCTCGACGAGGAAGCTCAGGGAGCCGCGGCGCAGTCGTTCCAGCTCGCCCAGGCGGGCCGATTCGACGGCCAGCGCGATGCGGTCCGCGGCGAACTGGAGGCGCAGGGCCTCCTCGTTGGAGTATCTGCCGGGGGCTTCCGCCGCGACGCCGAGGGAGCCGGTGAGGCGTCCCTCGACCTTCAGCGGGACCGTGACCACCGAGCGCATGCCGGTGCCGTTGAGCAGCGGTACGGCGCCGGGGACGGCCAGCAGGTCCTCGTGGACGGCCGGCATGCGGGCCGAGCCGTAGCGGCCGGGGCCCGCCTCGACGGGGACCCGGGCGAAGCGCTGGCGGGCGGAGGGCAGGCCGGTGGAGGCGCGGACCTCCAACTCCGTCTCGTCGTCCGTCGCGAGGAGCAGGAACGCCGAGTCGCCGTCGAGCATGTCGCGGGCGCGCTCGACCGTGCGCTGGAGGAGGCCGTCGAGGTCGTCCGGGGCCGGGGAGCCGATGAACACCTCGAAGGGGTCGGTGCTCTGGCCGTCGGCGGCGGAGGTGGTGTCGGAGGACGGGACGCGCGACGGCGTCTGCAGGACCGCCCGTTCGTGGTCGCGGACCAGGAGGCAGACCGTGGAAGGGTCGCCGTGGGTGTCGCGGACGCGCAGGTGGGAGGCGTACACGGGGGTCACGCGGCCGTCCGCGCCGCGGAGGCCGTAGCTGCCCTCCCAGCGGGAGAGCCGGAGTGCCTCGGCGATGCCGGTGCTGGTGCCGGGGGTGTGCGGCCAGGCGGCGAGGTCGGTGAGGGGCTTGCCGGTGACCTGGTCGGCCGGGTAACCGAAGAGTTCCTCGGCGTCCTCGTTCCAGGCCGAGATGGCGCCCGTACGGTCGATCTGGACGACGGCGACGCGGACGCGGCCGTCGGCGAGCGGGAGGAGGTCGGCGGGAAGGGACGGGCCGGCCGCGCGGGTGCCGACCGGGCGCTCGGGGAGGGTGAGGTGGAACCAGACGTTCTTGTGGGTGGGCGTGTAGTCGACGCCCCAGCGTCCGGCGATCGCCGCGCACAGCTGGAGGCCGCGGCCGCCCTCGCGGTCCGGGCTGCCCATGGAGGCGGGGGAGCCCTGGAGGGGGATCTCCCGCTCGGGGTAGCGGTCGGCGACCTCGATGCGTACGCCGTCGTCGGTGCGCAGGCACAGGAGCTCGGCGTGGGTGCCCGCGTGGACGACCGCGTTCGTCACCAGTTCACTGGTGAGGACGACGGCGTCGTCCACGATGTCGGCGAACCCCCAGCCCTGGAGGGTGTCGCGGACGAAGGAGCGGGCGGTCGCGACCGATCGCCCGACGGGCTCGAAGCTGGCGGCCGCGCGCGCGGTGATCACAGAACTCCTCGGCCGGTTGTCGACGTGCTGAACTCCCCGGCCGTCCTGCTCGTGCCGCTGCTGCGGCAGGGCGCTCGTCGGCCGGGGGTCCGGGGGCTGTTCCCCAGGGATCAGTCCGGTGGTCATGTGTGCGGCCGCCCTCCGATGCCCGCTCGTGCTCGTGCCACCGCCCAGACCGGACGGGCCGGCGCGGCTGGACAGCCGCATGCAAGGTTACTTACCTTCCCCGTCCGTACGGATGCCGGTCAGCAGTGTTTCCGCCCCCCGGGTGTGCGGACCGTGTGTGCGTGCTGCCGAACTGTTATGGCCTGGTTCGGCGAGGGTGAAACACTGGGCAAGCTTCTTGTGAAGGTCGGGCAGACTGGGTGTCTTCTGTGTACGGCGGGCAGCAGCCCCTTGGGCCTGCCTGATTTCATCGGGCAGTAGGACGGTCGATCCCTGCGGGAGGGACAAGTGGAGTCTGGCGCAGCGACGCGGGGCACTAAGACGCGCGCGAAAGGCGGACAGTCCCTGAACAGGCAGGGCACACCACGAAGCGGTACCACCACGGTGGACACGGCGGCCCTGAACCGGCTGCTGGCGGCCCTGGTGTCGATGCGGGACGGCAACTTCCGCAAGCGGCTCACGGTGTCCGGCGACGGCGTGATGTCGGAGATCGCGGCGGTCTTCAACGAGGTGGCCGACCGCAATCTCCACCTGACGGGTGAGCTGTCGCGGGTGCGGCGCATGGTCGGCCGTGAGGGAAAACTCACGGAGCGGCTGGAGACGGGCGCCTGCGAGGGGTCGTGGGCGACCGCCATCGACAACTCGAACGCGCTGGTCGACGACCTGGTACGCCCTGTCTCCGAGGTCGGGCGGGTGCTGTCGGCGGTGGCCGAGGGTGATCTGTCGCCGCGCATGGAGCTGCGGACGCACACGCCGGAGGGGGCGGGGCATCCGCTGCGCGGGGAGTTCCTGAAGGTCGGGCGGACGGTGAACAACCTGGTCGACCAGTTGTCGACGTTCACCGACGAGGTCACGCGGGTGGCCAGCGAGGTGGGGACCGAGGGCAAGCTGGGCGGTCAGGCCCAGGTGCGCGGTATGTCGGGTTCGTGGAAGGACCTGACCGAGTCCGTCAACACGATGGCGGAGCGGCTGACGGCGCAGGTGCGCGACATCGCGCTGGTGACGACCGCGGTGGCCAAGGGCGATCTGTCACGCAAGGTCACCGTGCACGTCGAAGGCGAGATGCTGGAGCTGAAGAACACCGTCAACACGATGGTGGACCAGCTCTCGGCGTTCTCGTCCGAGGTGACGCGGGTGGCCCGTGAGGTGGGCACCGAGGGCATCCTGGGCGGGCAGGCGCAGGTGTCCGGCGTCGACGGGGTGTGGAAAGAACTGACCGATTCCGTGAACACCATGGCCGGCAACCTCACGGCCCAGGTGCGCGGGATCGCGGAGGTCACGACGGCGGTCGCCAACGGTGATCTGTCGCGGAAGGTGACCGTCCCGGCGCGTGGTGAGGTCGCGCAGCTCGCCGAGACGATCAACCAGATGACCGAGACGCTGCGGATCTTCGCGGACGAGGTCACCCGGGTGGCCAACGAGGTCGGTGGCGAGGGGCGGCTCGGCGGCCAGGCGAACGTGCCGGGTGCGGCGGGGACGTGGAAGGACCTCACCGATTCGGTGAACACCGTCTTCCGCAATCTGACCACGCAGGTGCGGGACATCGCCGCGGTGACGACGGCCGTGGCCAACGGTGATCTGTCGCAGAAGGTCACGGTGGACGTGGCCGGCGAGATGCTGGAGCTGAAGAACACCGTCAACGGGATGGTCGACCAGCTGTCGGCCTTCGGTGCCGAGGTCACGCGAGTGGCGCGGGAGATCGGTGTCGAGGGTGAGCTGGGCGGTCAGGCACAGGTGTCGGGCGCGGCCGGGACGTGGAAGGACCTGACGGACTCCGTCAACACGGCGTTCCGGAATCTCACCGGACAGGTGAGGAACATCGCGCAGGTCACCACGGCCGTGGCCAACGGTGACCTGTCGCAGAAGGTCACCGTCGACGTGTCCGGCGAGATGGCCCAGCTGAAGAAC
Organism: Streptomyces sp. NPDC051315; assembly: GCF_044455165.1. Lineage (NCBI taxonomy): Bacteria > Bacillati > Actinomycetota > Actinomycetes > Kitasatosporales > Streptomycetaceae > Streptomyces > Streptomyces sp. NPDC051315. Next base: position 179,098 of record NZ_JBITEN010000018.1, on the reverse strand, counting down.
ACCGTGAACACGATGGTGGACCAGCTGTCGTCCTTCGCCGACCAGGTGACGCGGATGGCCCGGGACGTGGGCACGGAGGGCCGGCTCGGCGGTCAGGCCCGGGTGGACGGCGTGTCGGGCACGTGGAAGGAACTGACCGACTCCGTCAACTTCATGGCCGGCAACCTCACCTCTCAGGTGCGGCAGATCGCCCAGGTGACGACGGCGGTCGCGCGGGGTGACCTGTCGCAGAAGATCGACGTGGACGCGCGCGGGGAGATCCTGGAGCTGAAGAACACCATCAACACGATGGTGGACCAGCTCTCCGCCTTCGCCGACCAGGTGACGCGGGTCGCGCGTGAGGTGGGTACGGACGGGCGGCTCGGCGGTCAGGCGCAGGTGCCCGGTGTCGCCGGTGTGTGGCGGGACCTGACGGACTCGGTGAACGGCATGGCCGGCAACCTCACCGCCCAGGTGCGCAACATCGCGCAGGTCGCCACCGCGGTGGCCCGGGGTGACCTGTCGCAGAAGATCACCGTGGACGCGCGCGGGGAGATCCTGGAGCTGAAGAACACCCTGAACACGATGGTGGACCAGCTGTCGTCGTTCGCCCAGGAGGTCACGCGGGTGGCGCGTGAGGTGGGTACGGAGGGCATCCTCGGCGGTCAGGCCGAGGTGCAGGGTGTCTCCGGCACCTGGAAGGACCTCACGCAGTCGGTGAACTTCATGGCGAACAACCTGACCATCCAGGTGCGTCAGATCGCCGAGGTCACCACCGCGGTCGCCAAGGGCGACCTGTCCAAGAAGATCACCGTCGACGCCAAGGGCGAGATCCTCGAGCTGGTCACCACCGTCAACACGATGGTGGACCAGCTGTCCTCCTTCGCCGAGCAGGTGACCCGGGTGGCCCGCGAGGTGGGCACCGAGGGCATCCTGGGCGGTCAGGCGCACGTGCCGGGTGTCACGGGCATCTGGAAGGACCTCAACGACAACGTCAACCTGATGGCGAAGAACCTCACCGTTCAGGTGAGGAACATCTCCCAGGTCGCCGCGGCCGTGGCCAACGGTGACCTGACGCGGACGGTGACGATCGAGGCACGCGGCGAGGTCGCGCAGCTGGCGGACACCTTCAACACGATGGTGAAGACGCTGAGTTCGTTCGCCGACCAGGTCACCAAGGTGGCCCGTGAGGTGGGGACCGACGGCATCCTGGGCGGTCAGGCGCACGTGCCGGGTGTGGCCGGTACGTGGAAGGACCTCACCGAGTCGGTGAACCAGATGGCGTCCAACCTGACCGGCCAGGTGCGCAACATCGCCATGGTCACGACGGCGATCGCCAAGGGTGACCTGACGAAGAAGATCGACATCGACGCGCGCGGGGAGATCCTCGAGCTGAAGACGACCATCAACACGATGGTCGACCAGCTGTCGTCCTTCGCCGAGGAGGTCACCCGGGTCGCCCGCGAGGTGGGCACCGAGGGGCAGCTCGGCGGCCAGGCACGCGTGCGTGACGTCGACGGCACCTGGCGCGACCTCACCGAGTCGGTGAACGAGATGGCCGGGAACCTGACCCGGCAGGTGCGTGCCATCGCGCGTGTGGCGACCGCCGTGACCCGCGGCGACCTGAACCTGAAGATCGACGTGGACGCGTCCGGGGAGATCCAGGAACTTCAGGACTACATCAACAAGATGATCGCCAACCTGCGCGACACCACGATCGCCAACAAGGAGCAGGACTGGCTCAAGGGCAACCTCGCGCGCGTGTCCGCGTTGATGCAGGGGCGGCGGGACCTGGAGGACGTGGCCTCGCTCATCATGAGCGAGCTGCCGCCCCTGGTGGCCGCGCAGCACGGCGCGTTCTTCCTGGCGATGCCGCCGGCCGACGGCATCGGCGACCAGTACGAGCTGCGGATGCTGGGCTCGTACGGCTATTCGATGGGGTCCATGCCGACGTCGTTCCGGCCGGGTGAGGCGCTCGTCGGGACGGCCGCGGAGGAGAAGCGGACGATTCTCGTCTCGAACGCGCCGAGCGGCTACCTGAAGATCTCCTCCGGGCTCGGTGAGGCGCCGCCCGCGCAGGTGATCGTGCTGCCGGTGCTGTTCGAGGGCAAGGTGCTCGGGGTGATCGAGCTGGCGTCGTTCACCCCGTTCACGCAGATCCAGAAGGACTTCCTCAACCAGCTCGCCGAGATGATCGCGACGAGCGTCAACACGATCTCCGTCAACACCAAGACCGAGCAGCTGCTGAAGCAGTCGCAGGAGCTGACCGAGCAACTGCGGGAGCGGTCTGCGGAGTTGGAGCAGCGGCAGAAGGCCCTGCAGGCGTCCAACGCCGAGCTGGAGGAGAAGGCCGAGCTGCTGGCCCGGCAGAACCGCGACATCGAGGTGAAGAACACCGAGATCGAGGAGGCGCGGCAGGTTCTGGAGGAGCGTGCCGAGCAGCTCGCGGTGTCGATGCGGTACAAGAGCGAGTTCCTCGCCAACATGTCGCACGAGCTGCGTACGCCGCTCAACTCGCTGCTGATCCTGGCCAAGCTGCTCGCCGACAACGCCGAGGGCAACCTGTCTCCGAAGCAGGTCGAGTTCGCCGAGACCATCCACGGCGCCGGGTCGGACCTGCTCCAGCTGATCAACGACATCCTGGACCTGTCGAAGGTCGAGGCGGGCAAGATGGACGTCTCCCCGACGCGTATCGCGCTCGTCCAGCTCGTCGACTACGTGGAGGCCACCTTCCGGCCGCTGACCGCGGAGAAGGGCCTCGACCTGTCGGTGCGGGTGTCGCCGGAGCTTCCGGCCACGCTGCACACCGACGAGCAGCGGCTGCTCCAGGTGCTGCGCAACCTGCTGTCCAACGCGGTGAAGTTCACCGATTCGGGGTCGGTCGAGCTGGTGATCCGGCCGGCCGGGGCGGAGGCGCCGGTGGCGATCCGGGAGCAGTTGCTGGAGGCCGGTTCGCTGGCCGATCCGGACGCGCCGCTGATCGCGTTCTCGGTGACCGACACGGGTATCGGGATCGCGGCCAGCAAGATGCGGGTGATCTTCGAGGCGTTCAAGCAGGCGGACGGCACCACCAGCCGCAAGTACGGCGGTACGGGGCTGGGGCTGTCCATCTCGCGGGAGATCGCGCAGTTGCTGGGCGGTGAGATCCACGCGCAGAGCGAGCCGGGGCGCGGATCGACGTTCACGCTGTACCTGCCGCTGCACCCGAGCGAGCTGCCGCCGCAGGGCTACCAGCAGATCGTGCCCGCGCTGGAGGCCGGGGACCTGGTGGCCTCCGAGAACGGGTCGGCCGAGTTGTCGGAGCTGTCCGACGTGGAGATCCAGACGCCGGCCGAGGTGAAGTCGTACCAGGAGACGCAGAACGGTCCCGCCGCGCTCTTCCGGCGCCGGCGGCGCTCCGTGGCCGGTGGGGAGCCGCAGGTCGGGCATCCGGACCAGTGGGCGCCCGTGGGGCACGAGGCGGCGGCGCAGGTGCAGCGGGTGATCCGGTTCGGCGGTGAGAAGGTGCTGATCGTCGACGACGACATCCGCAACGTCTTCGCGTTGACCAGCGTCCTGGAGCAGCACGGGTTGTCGGTGCTGTACGCGGAGAACGGCCGCGAGGGCATCGAGGTCCTGGAGCAGCACGACGACGTGGCGGTCGTGCTGATGGACATCATGATGCCGGAGATGGACGGGTACGCGACGACGACGGCGATCCGCCGGATGCCGCAGTTCTCGGGGCTGCCGATCATCGCGCTGACCGCGAAGGCGATGAAGGGCGACCGGGAGAAGGCGATCGAGTCGGGTGCCTCCGACTACGTGACGAAGCCGGTCGACCCCGATCACCTGTTGGCGGTGATGGAGCAGTGGATGCGGGAGGAGTGACGGACGCCACCCGAGGACGGGAGAAGTCGCGGACTCGGGGTGGTGGAGGCCGTGTAGCGGGGCGGGATCCGGGGAACCTTCTGGTCTCGTGCCGCGTTCCTGCTACGTGCACAGTGACATCACGGTGACAGGGTGTGGCGACGGTCGGGGTGCGGCTACCATGACCGGCACAAGGAAGGGCGGCGCAAAGGAGTCGTCCCCAGGGGCGGCGCCCGGTGCACTGCCGGGGCGAGGAGGGCGGGCCATGGTGCAGAAGGCCAAGATCCTCCTGGTCGATGACCGGCCGGAGAATCTGCTGGCGCTGGAGGCGATCCTCTCTGCGCTCGATCAGACGCTGGTGCGGGCATCGTCCGGGGAAGAGGCGCTCAAGGCACTGCTGACGGACGACTTCGCGGTCATTCTGCTGGACGTCCAGATGCCGGGAATGGACGGTTTCGAAACGGCCGCTCACATCAAGCGGCGAGAACGGACGCGGGACATCCCGATCATCTTCCTCACGGCGATCAACCACGGTCCCCACCACACGTTCCGCGGGTACGCGGCGGGCGCGGTGGACTACATCTCCAAGCCGTTCGACCCGTGGGTGCTGCGCGCGAAGGTCTCCGTCTTCGTCGAGCTGTACATGAAGAACTGTCAGCTGCGGGAGCAGGCGGCACTGCTGCGGCTGCAGTTGGAGGGCGGTGGCGGCAAGGCGGCCGGCGGCGCCAAGGAGTCGGCCGGGTTGCTGGCCGAGCTGTCCGCGCGGCTCGCGGCCGTCGAGGAGCAGGCCGAGGCCCTGTCCAAGCAGCTCGACGACGAGTCGGCGGACGCGGCGGCGGTGGCCACGGCGGCGCACCTGGAGCGCAAGCTCACCGGTCTGCGCCGGGCGCTGGACGCGCTGGAGCCCGGCACCGGCGGCAGCGGTCCCGCCTCGGTGCCGTCGCAGAACTGACGCGTGCGGCGCGGGCGGTTGTGCGTGAGCGGCCGTCAGGCGGGGGCGGACGAGCGGCGGTCCTGGACGGCGGTCTTGTCGCGCGGGTACGGACGGCAGCCGGGAGAGAGCCCGCGTCAGCCGCCGGTGGGGGCGCGTCAGTTCCGCGCCTCTGCGACTGCGACACGAACGGGTGAAGCAGTGGGCACACGTGTCCGCCGGGGTCTCCCCCGGTAACCTCACACCTATGGCCTCACGTCCCTCCGCAGCCAAGAAGCAGCCCGCCAGGAAGGCGGCTGCTCCCGCGAAGGCTCCGGCGAAGAAGGCCGCCGCGAAAAGGGCCCCGGTGAAGAAGGCGCCCCCCAGGAAGGCCGCGGCCAAGAAGCCCGCACCCAAACCGGCGCCGAGTCCCACCGGGGGCGTCTACCGGCTCGTACGCGCCGTCTGGCTGGGCCTGGCGCACGCCGTGGGCGCGGTGTTCCGCGGCATAGGAAACGGCGCCAAGAACCTCGACCCCGCCCATCGCAAGGACGGCGTCGCGCTGTTGCTGCTGGGCATCGCGCTGATCGTCGCCGCGGGGACCTGGGCCGATCTGCGCGGCCCCGTCGGTGAGCTCGTCGAGATCCTGGTGACCGGCGCCTTCGGCCGCCTCGACCTGCTCGTGCCGATCCTGCTCGCGGTCATCGCCGTGCGCTTCATCCGGCACCCCGAGAAGCCCGAGGCCAACGGCCGCATCGTGATCGGCCTGTCCGCTCTCGTCATCGGCGTCCTCGGCCAGGTGCACGTCGCCTGCGGCTCGCCCGCCCGCGGTGACGGCATGCAGGCGATAAGGGACGCCGGCGGTCTCATCGGCTGGAGCGCCGCGACCCCGCTGACTTACGCCATGGGTGAGGTCCTCGCCGTACCGCTGCTCGTGCTGCTCACCGTGTTCGGGCTGCTCGTCGTCACGGCCACGCCCGTCAACGCCATTCCGCAGCGGCTGCGGCAGCTCGGGGTGCGTCTGGGGGTGCTGCACGATCCCAGGGCGGACGGGTACGACGAGTTCGCGGACGACGACGCGCGTTACGACGAGCAGTGGCGCGAGGCGCTGCCCGCGCGCCCCCGTCGGCGCTCGAGCGCCCCGCAGGCGTACGACGCCGACGGCGCCGAGGAGGAGGCCCTCACCCGGCGGCGCGGCCGGCCCCGGCGTTCGGCGGTGCCGCAGCCCGCGATGGACCGGCAGCCGGACGCCGTGGACATCGCCGCGGCCGCCGCGGCCGACCTCGACGGCGCCGTGCTGCACGGCATGCCGCCGTCGCCGATCGTCGCCGACCTGACCCAGGGCGTGAGCGCCGGCGACCGTGAGCCCACCACGCCGACACCCGTCCCGGTTCCGGCCGCGCGCCCCGAGCGGGAGAAGCCGAAGGCCGGGGTGGTGCCCGACCTGACGAAGTCCGCCCCCGAGGCGCCGCGCGAGCTGCCGTCGCGCGCCGAGCAGCTCCGGCTGTCCGGCGACATCACCTACGCGCTGCCGTCGCTCGACCTCCTCACACGCGGGGGGCCCGGCAAGTCGCGCAGCGCGGCCAACGACGCCGTCGTCGCCTCGCTGACGAACGTCTTCACCGAGTTCAAGGTCGACGCCGCCGTCACCGGCTTCACCCGGGGTCCCACGGTCACGCGTTACGAGGTCGCACTCGGCCCCGCCGTGAAGGTCGAGCGGATCACCGCGCTGACGAAGAACATCGCGTACGCCGTCGCCAGCCCCGACGTGCGGATCATCAGCCCGATTCCCGGCAAGTCGGCGGTCGGTATCGAGATTCCGAACACCGACCGTGAGATGGTCAACCTCGGTGACGTGCTCCGTCTCGCGGAGTCCGCGGAGGACGACGACCCGATGCTGGTCGCCTTCGGCAAGGACGTCGAGGGCGGGTACGTCATGCACTCGCTGGCGAAGATGCCGCACATGCTGGTCGCCGGCGCCACCGGCTCCGGCAAGTCGTCCTGCATCAACTGCCTGATCACCTCGGTCATGATGCGGGCGACGCCCGAGGACGTCCGGATGATCCTCGTCGACCCCAAGCGCGTCGAGCTGACCGCCTACGAGGGCATCCCGCACCTGATCACGCCGATCATCACCAACCCCAAGCGGGCCGCCGAGGCGCTCCAGTGGGTCGTACGGGAGATGGACCTCCGGTACGACGACCTGGCGGCGTACGGGTACCGGCACATCGACGACTTCAACCGTGCCGTGCGCGAGGGGAAGGTCAAGCCGCCCGAGGGCAGCGAGCGCGAGCTCCAGCCGTACCCGTACCTGCTGGTGATCGTCGACGAGCTGGCCGACCTGATGATGGTCGCGCCGCGGGACGTCGAGGACGCGATCGTGCGGATCACCCAGCTCGCGCGCGCGGCCGGCATCCACCTGGTGCTCGCCACGCAGCGGCCGTCGGTCGACGTCGTCACCGGTCTGATCAAGGCCAACGTGCCGTCGCGGCTCGCCTTCGCCACGTCGTCGCTCGCGGACTCGCGGGTCATCCTCGACCAGCCCGGTGCCGAGAAGCTGATCGGAAAGGGTGACGGGCTGTTCCTGCCGATGGGCGCGAACAAGCCGACCCGTATGCAGGGCGCGTTCGTGACCGAGGCCGAGGTCGCGGCGGTCGTGCAGCACTGCAAGGACCAGATGGCGCCCGTCTTCCGGGACGACGTCACCGTGGGCACCAAGCAGAAGAAGGAGATCGACGAGGACATCGGCGACGACCTCGATCTGCTGTGCCAGGCGGCCGAGCTGGTCGTCTCCACGCAGTTCGGGTCCACGTCCATGCTGCAGCGCAAACTGCGGGTCGGTTTCGCCAAGGCGGGGCGGCTGATGGACCTCATGGAGTCGCGGAACATCGTCGGACCGAGCGAGGGGTCCAAAGCACGTGACGTTCTCGTGAAGCCCGACGAGTTGGACGGCGTGCTCGCGGTGATCCGCGGGGAGGCTGAAGGATAGACGTTTCTCCATGGGGACGGCGGGTGTCCGTGACTCACCCGTTAGAGAGCGACGGGCAACCGTTTCCCTGCGGCGTACGTCAAGTTGAGCGAAAGGACAGGTGCGGGTCCCATCCTGGGCCGCGTACCTGTCCCGTCATCGGTGTGTCCGGCCATTCCGATGGCGTACAAAGCCCTATCGCCCGGTTGCCCCTCCCTTTCGTACCCCCCCTAGACTGAACCTCCAGCACAGGTGGCTACACGCTCGAAAGGCGCCCCCGTGTCCATCGGCAACTCCCCTGAAGACGAGCGTCCGTTCGAAGACGTCTCCGAGGAAGCCCGCCCCCCCATCGGCCGAGCCCTGCAGCAGGCGCGCATCGCGGCAGGGCTGACCGTCGACGACGTCAGTTCCGCCACCCGGGTCCGCATCGCCATCATCCACGCCATCGAGTCGGACGACTTCGCCGCCTGCGGCGGGGACGTCTACGCGCGGGGGCACATCCGGACCCTGGCCAGGGCCGTCCACCTCGACCCCGCCCCGCTGATCGAGCAGTTCGACGCCACCCACGGCGGCCGCCCGGCACCGACGCCGGCCGCACCCTTGTTCGAGGCGGAACGCATCCGCCCCGAGCGGCGCGGGCCGAACTGGACCGCGGCCATGGTCGCCGCGATCGTCGCCGTGGTCGGGTTCGTCGGCTTCACCGCGTTCAAGGGTGGCGGGGGCACGCAGGACGTCGCCGACGGCACCGCCCCGACGACCAGCGCGCCCGCCACGCCCACCCCGAAGAGTGACAACACGGCCGACGAGACGCCCGAGCCCTCCGACAGCGCCATCGCCGCCGCGCCCCAGGACAAGGTGACCGTCCAGGTCAGCGCCACCGACGGCAAGAGCTGGATCTCCGCCAAGGACCACAGCGGCCGACTGCTCTTCGACGGTCTGCTCAAGCAGGGCGACTCCAAGACCTTCCAGGACAGCGAGAAGATCAACCTCGTCCTCGGTGACGCGGGCGCGATCCAGCTGTACGTGAACGGCAAGAAGATCGAGGACGACTGGCAGCCGGGTGCCGTGGAGCGGCTGACGTACACGAAGGGTGACCCGCAGGCCGGGTGAGCGGGGCGTGCCGTGATGCGGACGGGGCCGGCGGAGATCACCGGCCCCGTCGGCACGAAGATCGCCAACCCGTCGACGTGGGGTGTCAGCCGGACGAAGTAGTCTTGAGCCCATGCCTGAACGCCGTACCGTCGCACTCGTCACCCTTGGCTGCGCCCGTAACGAGGTGGACTCGGAGGAGCTCGCAGGCCGTTTGGAGGCGGACGGCTGGCAGCTCGTGGAGGACGCCGCGGACGCGGACGTCGCCGTCGTCAACACCTGCGGATTCGTCGACGCCGCCAAGAAGGACTCCGTCGACGCCCTCCTCGAGGCCAACGATCTCAAGGGCCATGGCAGAACCCAGGCCGTCGTGGCGGTGGGCTGCATGGCCGAGCGGTACGGCAAGGACCTCGCCGAGGCCCTCCCGGAGGCCGACGGCGTGCTCGGCTTCGACGACTACGCCGACATCTCCGACCGTCTGCAGACGATCCTGTCCGGCGGCATCCACGCCGCCCACACCCCGCGCGACCGGCGCAAACTGCTGCCGATCAGCCCGGCGCAGCGGCAGGAGTCGGCCGCCGACGTCGCGCTGCCCGGGCACGGCCCGGCGGACCTCCCCGACGGCCTCGCCCCGGCGTCCGGGCCCCGCGCGCCGCTGCGCCGCCGCCTCGACGGTGCCCCGGTCGCCTCCGTCAAGCTCGCCTCCGGTTGCGACCGGCGCTGCACCTTCTGCGCCATCCCGTCCTTCCGCGGCTCCTTCATCTCCCGCCGCCCGAGCGACGTGCTGAACGAGACGCGGTGGCTGGCCGACCAGGGCGTCAAGGAGATCATGCTGGTCTCCGAGAACAACACCTCCTACGGCAAGGACCTCGGTGACATCCGGCTGCTGGAGTCGCTGCTGCCCGAGCTGGCCGAGGTCGACGGCATCGAGCGGGTGCGCGTCAGCTACCTCCAGCCGGCCGAGATGCGTCCCGGCCTGATCGACGTGCTGACCTCCACCCCGAAGGTCGCCCCCTACTTCGACCTGTCCTTCCAGCACTCCGCGCCCGACGTGCTGCGCGCCATGCGCCGCTTCGGCGACACCGACCGGTTCCTGGAACTGCTCGACACCATCCGGAGCAAGGCGCCCGAGGCCGGCGTGCGCTCCAACTTCATCGTCGGTTTCCCCGGCGAGTCCGAGGCCGACCTGGCCGAGCTCGAGCGGTTCCTGAACCACGCGCGGCTCGACGCCATCGGCGTCTTCGGCTACTCCGACGAGGAGGGCACCGAGGCCGCGACGTACGACAACAAGCTCGACGAGGATGTCGTCGCCGAACGGCTGGCGCGCGTTTCGCGGCTCGCCGAGGAACTCGTCTCGCAGCGGGCCGAGGAGCGACTCGGGGAGACCGTGCGCGTGCTCGTCGAGTCGGTGGACGACGAGGGCGTGTACGGCCGCGGGGCGCACCAGGCGCCGGAGACGGACGGCCAGGTGCTCCTCACGTCGGGCGAAGGACTGAGCGTCGGTCGTATGGTCGAGGCGAAGGTGGTCGGCACGGAAGGTGTCGACCTCGTGGCCGAGCCCCTCCAGGGCTCGATCGGGTGTAGTGAGGAGGCGGGCAGATGACGGGTGTCCCGGCATCGGCCGCGGGCGGCTCCTCGCAGGCGAAGGATGCCGCGGCTCCTTCCGGCGCGTCCGCCGCCGACGACTCCTCGGGTGTCGTGAAGGTGCCGCGGGGCGGCAAGCTGGCGGCCGCGGCCGTCAACCAGGCGAGTGTCTGGAACGTCGCCAATCTGCTGACGATGCTCCGGCTGATCCTGGTGCCCGGCTTCGTCGCGCTGATGCTGGCCGACGGCGGCTATGACCCGGCGTGGCGTGCGCTCGCCTGGGCGGCCTTCGCCGTCGCCATGATCACCGACCTGTTCGACGGTCATCTGGCGCGGACGTACAACCTCGTCACCGACTTCGGGAAGATCGCCGACCCCATCGCCGACAAGGCGATCATGGGAGCGGCCCTGATCTGCCTCTCCGCGCTCGGCGACCTGCCGTGGTGGGTGACGGGCGTGATCCTCGGCCGGGAACTCGGGATCACGCTGCTGCGTTTTCTCGTCATCCGGTACGGCGTCATCCCGGCGAGCCGGGGCGGCAAGCTCAAGACGCTCACCCAGGGCGTGGCCGTCGGAATGTACATCCTGGCGCTGACGGGGTGGCTGGCCACCCTGAGGTTCTGGGTGATGGCCGCGGCGGTCGTGCTGACCGTGGTGACCGGGCTCGACTATGTGAGACAGGCCATTGTGCTGCGCCGGCAGGGAATCGCCGAGCGCAGGGCCGCGTCGGAGGAGACGGAAGCGTGAGCTCCCCGGCTGACGACGTGGTGCGACTACTCACGGTGAGGGGCGAGACGCTCGCTGTCGCCGAGTCGCTCACCGGTGGTCTGGTCGCGGCGGAGATCACATCGGTCCCCGGCGCGTCCAAGGCCTTCCGGGGGTCGGTCACGGCGTATGCCACCGTGCTCAAACAGGAACTGCTCGGGGTCGACGCCGACCTGCTGGCCGCTCGGGGAGCCGTGGATCCGCAGGTCGCGGGCCAGATGGCGGCGGGCGTGCGCAAGGCTCTGGGTGCCGACTGGGGCATCGCGACGACCGGCGTCGCGGGCCCGGACCCCCAGGACGGGCAGCCCGTCGGCACGGTCTTCGTGGCCGTGGACGGGCCGAGCCGGTCCGACTCCGGTTCCGCCTCTGGCGGAAAAGTGGAGGCCCTGCGGTTGAACGGCGGCCGCGCGGAAATTCGTAGAGAGAGTGTACGGAGCGTACTCGCAGTGCTCCTGAGGGAGCTTGCGGACGAACAGACCGGGAATGAGCGGGCACAGGATACGGAACAGAACGGGGGGTTTTGATGTTTGCAGCCCTGAGTGAACACGACATCGCTCCCCGCACGGCCGCGGCGCAAGGCGGTACGGTGGGGCGAGAAGGATGCGGCTACGCGGTCCGAGGAGGGAGCCACCGATGATTCTGCTCCGTCGCCTGCTGGGTGACGTGCTGCGTCGGCAGCGCCAACGCCAGGGCCGTACTCTGCGCGAAGTCTCCTCGTCCGCCCGAGTCTCACTCGGCTATCTCTCCGAGGTGGAGCGGGGGCAGAAGGAGGCTTCCTCCGAGCTGCTCGCCGCCATCTGCGACGCGCTGGACGTACGGATGTCCGAGCTCATGCGGGAAGTGAGCGACGAGCTCGCCCTCGCCGAGCTGGCCCAGTCTGCTGCGGCCACCCCCAGTCAGCCTGTGCCCACGCCGGTTCGCCCGATGCTGGGTTCCGTGTCGGTGACCGGTGTGCCGCCGGAGCGGGTGACCATCAAGGCGCCCGCCGAGGCGGTGGACGTGGTCGCCGCGTGATGTGCCCCTGGGTGGGTGTGTCCATCGGCGAGTGCGTGTGAAGGCGCACAGCCCGCCGTACGCGTAGGGCGTACGGCATGTGAGGCCCCGGCCGGGGCTTCTCCGGGAGATCCGGAGAGGTGCGGTCGGGGTTTTTGCGTGTCCGGGTGAGGTGGCCGGGCGGGTGGGGTGACCGTGCGGGGGAGGCGGCTGTGTGGGTGGGGTGGCTGTGCTGGGGTGGGTTGAGAGGCGAGCCCGGGGATTCGGGTGGTGCGGGGGCTTTCGGGTGCGTTTGCCGGGTTCGGGTGCGGCGGTCATCGTGAAGGGGCACGACGGAGTCGACCAACCCGGAGGTACGGATGTACGTCGTCAAGAGCCCACTGTCCGACCCCGCTCTGGAGACCGTCTCCGAGGCGTTGCAGGGTGCGCTGGTCGACATGATCGACCTGGCGCTCGTCGCCAAGCAGGTCCACTGGAACGTCGTCGGGCCGCGCTTCCGGACCGTCCACCTCCAGCTCGACGAGGTCGTGGCCAGTGCGCGGACGCACTCCGACACCGTGGCGGAGCGTGCCTCGGCGCTGGGCGTGCCTCCGGACGGGCGTGCGGCGACGGTGGCCGCCGGGAGCGGCATCGACGCGGTGTCCGAAGGGTGGGTCAAGGACACGGACGCGGTCGGGGCGCTGGTGGCGGCGCTGGGTGCGGTGATCACCCGGATGCGGGAACGGGTGGGGGCCACCGAGGACGCGGATCCCGTCACCCAGGACCTCTTCATCGGGATCACCGCCGATCTGGCGAAGCATCACTGGATGTTCCAGGCGGAGAACGGGTGAGGCGTGCGGCGCCGCCGACGCGCCGGTGCGTGCGCCGGTGGCGCGCCCTGCCGGTGGTGCGAGCGGCCGTCTAGCGTCATGCCGGGTCGGTGGAGCGGCTCACGGGCGGCGGGCTGGAGGTGACGGCCGTGGCGGGGCGGACAGTGCGCCGGGGGGCCGTGCTGGGGCTCGGGGTGCTGTGGTGGTGGGCCGTGGTGCGGATCGCCGTGGCGCCCGACGCCGGGGTGCTGGAGGGGGCGGTGGCCGCCGGAGGGTGGGGGCTGAGCCTGCTGCCGGTGCACTGTGTGGCCAAGGCGCGTGCGGTGGGGGCGGTCGCTGAGGGGCGGTGGGTGGCGGCCTGGCGGGGTGAGGGTGGGGGTGTGGCTGGTGCGGGGGAGAGTGGGGGTATCAGTGGTGCTGGTGCTGAGGATGTTCGGGGTTCTGGCCGGGTTAATGGTGGTGTTGGAGGGGAGGGGTGCGCTGGTGTCGGTGAGGCTGGAGGGGAATGTGAGGCCTGAGGGTGCGACTGGGGTGGAGCGGCGGTTGGGCTGGTGGGTCGATGGTGGGGCCTGGCATGCGCGGTCGGATGCGTCTTGAGGGCTGGAGTGGGTGGTGGGTGGGTGGTGGGTGGATGGTGGTGCTCGGGTGTGATGGAGACCCGCTGGGCCGACCGGGGGCGTGAGAGGGCGCCGATCAGGACTCCACCGCCCGGCACACCTGGGTGCGATCGGTGACGTCGAGGTGATGGGTGTGGGCCGTGCCGCCCCGGTCCTTGATCAGGTTCGCCGTCTCGTGCAGTCCCTGCGCGTCACGGTCCGCGCCGTGCACGGTGGCACCGGCCTCGGCCAGCAGGACGGCGCAGGCGCGGTCTGTGCCGCTCGCGGCGCCGGTGACGAATGCGGTGCGTCCGGGGAGGTCGTACGCCTTCACGGCCATGAGGGGACGGTACGAGCGTTTCTGACGGTCCGTCAATTGACGGGGTGGGAGCGGACGCGGCGCGTGGGTGGGGAGCCGGGGGCCGGGGTGGGGCCCGTCTGGCAGGCGGGGCACCAGTACGTCGGGCGGTCGCGCGAGCCGTCGCCCTGGTCGGCGACCCGGATGCGGGTCCCGCAGCGCAGGCAGGGGCGGGGCGCGCGGCCGTAGACGAAGAGGTCCGGGCCGCGACCCCCCGTCGTGCGGCGGATGGGGCGGTCGCGGTTGACCTCCAGGAGCTTCTTGGCGAGGGCGGGCAGCTTCGCCGCGCGGTCGGCGGGGAGGGCTCCTACGGGCAGCCACGGGGTGGCGCCGAGGAGGAAGCAGAGCTCGCTCTTGTAGACGTTGCCGATGCCGGCGAGATTGCCCTGGTCGAGGAGGGCCTCGCCGAGGGGCCGGGCGGGGTCCGCGAGGAGGTTGGCGAGGGCCTGCTGGGGGTCCCAGTCGGGGCCCAGGAGGTCGGGGCCGAGGTGGCCGACGGCTCGGTCCTCGTCGGCGGTGCGCAGGAGTTCGAGGACGGGGAGGCGGTAGCCGACGGCCGTGCGGTCGTGGGCGCCGAGGACGGCACGGATCTGGTGCGCCGGACCGCCGGTCCAGCGCTGGTCGTTCGCGAACACCTTCCAGGACCCGTCCATCCGCAGGTGGGAGTGGAGCGTCAGGCCGCCGTCGATGCGGGTGAGGAGGTGCTTGCCGCGCGAAGTGACGTCCAGGACGGTGCGGCCGGTGAGGTCGGCGGTGGCGTACTGGGGCACGCGCAGGTCGAAGCGGGTCAGCACCTTGCCCGCGAGGGCGGTGTGCAGCCGCCTCGCGGCCTGCCAGACCGTGTCACCTTCGGGCATGGGTCAAGGGTGGCACGGGGTGGGGTGTGCGGCGGGGCGGTGGTGCGGGGCGTGCGGGCCGGCGCGGGGTGGTCATGCTCGTAGCCGCAGGCCTCGGGGGGTCGCGATGAAGCCGGCTCCTTCCAGGAGGGTGCCCAGGGGGGAGGTGAGGGCCGAGGTGCCGTTGACGCGTTCCACCGTGACCGTGCCGAGGGAACCCGCGCGGGCGGCTGCGGCGAGGGCCTCGGCCGCAGCGTGCAGGCGGGGGTCGTCGGAGGGGGTGTCCACGCCGTCCGGGGTGGAGGGCCAGGCCAGCAGGGTCTTACCGCCGCGCTCCATGTAGAGGGTCAGTTCGCCGTCCACGAGCACCACCAGGGAGCCCGCCTTGCGGCCGGGCTTGTGCCCGGCACCGGTCGGTGGCTCGGGCCAGGACAGAGCTGCGCCGTACGCGTTCGCGGGATCGGCCGCGGCCAGGACCACGGCTCGGGAGGCGGAGGAGGGCGTACGGCGACGGCGGTCGGAGAATCCGGAGGCGTACGGGAAGCCGTCGCCGCCCCGGGGGCCGCCGGCGCCGGGGGAGGCGAAGTCGCGGGGGGAGACGTACTCGCCCGGTGAGGCCGGGGCTGCCGGGAGGTCGAAGGCGTCGTCGAGGCCGGGGACGTCCCAGCCGAGGTCGTCGGACGGGGAGGTGTCGGGGAAGGTGAAGCCGTCGGGGCTGCCCTCCTCCCGCGGGCCGGGCAGCGTCTGCTCCCGGTCGCGGGCGTTGGCCACCGCGCGGACACGGTCCACGGCGCCGTCCATCGCGAACTGCGCGGCGCCGAGACCCTCCACCACATAGCCGCGCCGGGCCTGGCCGCTCTCCTCGAAGGCGGACAGGACGCGGTACGTCGCCGAGAAGCCGCCCTCGACGCCCTCGGCCGACACCGCGCCCCGGGTCACCACGCCGTGCCGGTCCAGGAGGGTGCGGGCGAGGGCGTGGGCGCGGACGGTGGGGTCGGGCTCGTGGGCCGGGAGGAGCGACCAGCGGCCGGCGACGGTCGGGGGGCCGCTGCGGGAGGCCGAGCGGGCGGCGGCCGCCAGCGAGCCGTAGCGGCCGCGCGGGACCGCGCGCTTGGCGCGGTGAGCCGTGGAGCCGGCGGTGCGGCCCGAGCCCAGCAGGGAGCGCATCGGCGCGAGCGTGTCGTTGGTGAGGCGGCCGGACCAGGCCAGGTCCCAGAGGGCGTCGGCGAGCTGGGGATCGGTGGCGTCGGGGTGGGTGGTCGCGCGGACCTGGTCGGCGATCTGGCGGAAGAACAAGCCGTAGCCGCCCGAGAGGGCGTCCAGGACGGACTGGTGCAGTGCCGTCAGCTCCAGGGGGTGGGGCGGGGGCAGCAGCAGGGGGGCCGCGTCCGCCAGATACAGGGAGACCCAGCCGTCCTTGCCGGGCAGGGCGCCCGCCCCGGCCCACACCACCTCTCCGGCGGCGGTGAGCTCGTCGAGGAGCGCCGGGGTGTAGTCGGTCACGCGGGACGGCAGGACGAGCCTCTCCAGGGCGGAGGCGGGTACGGACGCGCCCTGGAGCTGCTCGATCGCGCGCAGCAGACCGTCGATGCCGCGCAGGGCGTGGCCCTTGCCGATGTGCTGCCACTGGGGCAGGAACTGGGCGAGCGCGGCGGGCGGGACGGGTTCGAGTTCGTGCCGCAGGGCGGCCAGGGAACGGCGGCGCAGCCTGCGCAGGACGGTCGCGTCGCACCACTCCTGGCCGATGCCGGCCGGGTGGAACTCGCCCTGGACGACGCGCCCGCCCACCCCGAGCCGCTGCAGGGCGCCCTCGGTGACCGCGACACCCAGGCCGAAGCGGGCGGCGGCGGTGGCCGACGTGAACGGTCCGTGGGTGCGGGCGTAACGCGCCAGCAGGTCACCCAGCGGATCCTTCACCGGCTCGGTGAAGGCCTCCGGGACCCCGACCGGGAGTGCGGTGCCGAGGGCGTCGCGCAGCCGCCCCGCGTCCTCGATCGCGGCCCAGTGGTCCGCGCCGGCGACACGGACCCGGATGGCGCGGCGGGCGGCGGCCAGCTCCTGCGCCCAATGGGGCTCCGCGCCGCGCTCGGCCAGCTCCGCGTCGGTGAGCGGGCCGAGCAGTCGCAGGACGTCCGCGACGCCCTCGGCGTCCTTCACGCGGCGGTCCTCGGTCAGCCACTGCAGCTCCCGCTCCAGCTCGGTGAGCACCTCGGCGTCGAGCAGCTCACGCAGCTCCGCCTGGCCGAGCAGCTCGGCCAGCAGCCGAGAGTCCAGCGAGAGGGCGGCCGCGCGGCGCTCGGCGAGCGGGGAGTCGCCCTCGTACAGGAACTGGGCGACGTAGCCGAACAGCAGGGAGCGGGCGAAGGGGGACGGTTCCGGGGTGGTGACCTCCACCAGGCGCACCTTGCGGGATTCCAGGTCGCCCATCAGCTCGACGAGCCCGGGCACGTCGAAGACGTCCTGGAGGCACTCGCGGACCGCCTCCAGCACGATCGGGAACGAGCCGAATTCGCTCGCCACCTGCAGCAGCTGGGCGGCGCGCTGACGCTGCTGCCACAGAGGGGTGCGCTTGCCCGGGTTGCGGCGCGGCAGCAGCAGGGCGCGGGCGGCGCACTCGCGGAAGCGGGCCGCGAACAGGGCGGAGCCGCCGACCTGGTCGGTGACGATCTGGTCGACCTCGCCCTTGTCGAAGACGACGTCCGCGGCGCCGACCGGCGCCTGCTCGGCGTCGTACTCCGTGCCCGCCTTCATCGGCTCCCGGTCGAGCAGGTCCAGGTTCATGAGGTCGGCGTCCGGAAGGCGCAGCACGATCCCGTCGTCGGCATGCATGACCTGGGCGTCCATGCCGTACCGCTCGGAGAGCTTGGCGCCCAGGGCGAGGGCCCAGGGAGCGTGGACCTGGGCGCCGAAGGGGGAATGCACGACGACCCGCCAGTCGCCGAGTTCGTCCCGGAAGCGCTCCACGACGATCGTGCGGTCGTCCGGGACGTGGCCGCAGGCCTGGCGCTGTTCGTCCAGGTACGACAAGACGTTGTCCGCGGCCCAGGCGTCCAGACCCGCGGTCAGCAGGCGCAGGCGGGCGTCGTCCTTGGGCAGGGAGCCGACCTCGCGCAGGAACGCGCCCACCGCGCGGCCCAGCTCCAGCGGGCGGCCCAGCTGGTCGCCCTTCCAGAACGGCAGGCGGCCGGGGACGCCGGGGGCCGGGGAGACCAGGACGCGGTCGCGCGTGATGTCCTCGATGCGCCAGGAACTCGTGCCCAGGGTGAAGACGTCGCCGACGCGGGACTCGTAGACCATCTCCTCGTCGAGCTCGCCGACCCGGCCGCCGCCCTTCTTGGGGTCGGCGCCCGCCAGGAAGACGCCGAACAGGCCGCGGTCGGGGATGGTCCCGCCGGAGGTCACGGCGAGGCGCTGGGCGCCGGGGCGGCCGGTGATCGTGCCGGCGACGCGGTCCCACACCACGCGCGGGCGGAGCTCGGCGAAGGCGTCGGAGGGGTAGCGGCCGGCGAGCATGTCGAGGACGGCCGTGAAGGCGGACTCGGGCAGTGACGCGAAGGGCGCGGCGCGGCGGACCATGGCGAGCAGGTCGTCGAACTGCCAGGTGTCCATCGCGGTCATGGCGACCAACTGCTGGGCGAGGACGTCCAGGGGGTTCGCCGGGACCCTGAGGGACTCGATGGAACCGGTGCGCATGCGCTCGGTGACCACCGCGGCCTGCACCAGGTCGCCGCGGTACTTCGGGAAGACGACGCCGGTGGAGACGGCACCCACCTGGTGGCCCGCCCGGCCGACGCGCTGGAGGCCCGAGGCCACCGAGGGCGGGGACTCGACCTGGACGACGAGATCGACCGCGCCCATGTCGATGCCCAGTTCCAGACTCGAGGTGGCCACGACGGCGGGCAGCCGGCCCGCTTTGAGGTCCTCCTCCACGAGTGCGCGCTGCTCCTTGGAGACCGAGCCGTGGTGGGCGCGCGCGATGACCGGCGGGGCGCCCTGGGCCGCCCCGGAGCCGCCCATGAGTTCGGCCGGGGCGTGGTGCTCGTCGAGGGGCTCGCCGGTGGCCCGCTCGTAGGCGATCTCGTTGAGGCGGTTGCAGAGGCGCTCCGCCAGGCGGCGGGAGTTGGCGAAGACGATCGTGGAGCGGTGGGCCTGGACGAGGTCGGTGATCCGCTCCTCGACGTGTGGCCAGATCGAGGGGCGTTCCGCCCCCTCCGAGCCGTCCGCGACCGGTGCACCGCCCAGCTCGCCCAGGTCCTCGACCGGGACGACGACCGAGAGGTCGAACTCCTTGCCGGAGGGGGGCTGGACGATCTCCACCTTGCGGCGCGGGGAGAGGTAGCGGGCCACCTCGTCGACCGGGCGGACGGTCGCGGAGAGGCCGATGCGGCGGGCCGGCCTGGGCAGGAGTTCGTCCAGGCGCTCCAGGGACAGGGCCAGATGGGCGCCGCGCTTGGTGCCGGCCACGGCGTGCACCTCGTCCAGGATCACCGTCTCGACGCCGGTCAGCGCGTCCCGGGTGGCCGACGTCAGCATCAGGAACAGGGACTCCGGGGTGGTGATCAGGATGTCCGGCGGGCGGGTGGAGAGGGCGCGGCGCTCGGCGGCGGGCGTGTCGCCGGAGCGGATGCCGACCTTGATCTCGGGCTCGGGCAGCCCCCGGCGCACGGCTTCCTGGCGGATGCCCGTCAGGGGGCTGCGCAGGTTGCGTTCCACGTCGACGGCGAGGGCCTTGAGCGGGGAGACGTACAGGACGCGACAGCGCTTCTTCGGGTCGGCCGGTGGGGGCGTGGAGGCCAGCTGGTCCAGGGCGGCGAGGAACGCGGCGAGTGTCTTGCCGGAGCCGGTCGGGGCCACCACCAGCACGTCCGAGCCCTCACGGTGGGCCTGCCACGCGCCCGCCTGGGCCGCGGTGGGCGCGGAGAACGCCCCCGTGAACCAGCCGCGGGTCGCGGGGGAGAAGCCGTCCAGGGCTCGGTGTGCGTCGCTGACCATGCGTCCATCGTGCACCCGGGGTCTGACAATGGGGCTGACCTGCGGGACTCACCTGCCGGGTTCGGCTGTGGGGCTGGGGTGTGGGGCCGACCTGCGGGGCTGATCGGCGGGGTTCGGTTATGGGGCGGACCTGCGGGGGGCGGACCCGCAAGGCGGACCCGCGGGGCTGGGCTGTGGGGTGCTCTGCGGGGGCCGGTCCGTGCGGCTGGTGTGCGGGCTTGTTGAGTGCGGGACTGACGCCGCGACGGGGTTCGCCGCAGCCGCACCTCGACCGTCGCTCCGTCCGGCCGCGACGCGTCACCGCGGGCCCGCAGCCGCACTGCGGCTGCGGGAGGGCGGAACCGTCACGGAGAATGCGGGTATGGCGGGTTCGGGTGAAGTGGCGCGGCACTGGCGGTACGCGGAGCTGCCCGGAGTCGATCTGCTGCGGGCCCGCTATGTGCGGAAGAACTTCGTGCGGCACACCCACGAGCACTTCGTGATCGCCGGCATCGTCGAGGGCGTGGAGGTCTTCCAGCACCGTGGGGGCGATCACTACGCGGGAGCCGGTGCGCTCGCGTTGGTCAATCCTGACACTCCGCACACCGGGCGGGCCGGTGTTCCCGAAGGCTGGCGGTACGAGGTCGTGTATCCGTCGCCGGAGGTCGTGGCCGGGATCGCGGCCGAGACGACCGCGTTGCGGGGCACGCCCGGGTTCGTGAGTCCGGTGCTCGACGATCCCTACGCCGTCGCGCTGGTGCAGCGGGTGCTGCGGGCCGCCGACGAGGGAAACGCGCTGGCCGCCGACACGTTGCTGCGGGTCGCCGTGACGCGGTTGCTGCGGATGAACGGCGGGACTCTGCCGGCTCGGCGGGTGTTGACGGCCGGGAGCCGGGTCGCCGCACGCGCGCGTGCCGTCCTGGAGGACCGGATGGCAGATCCGCCGACCCTGGAACACCTCGCGGCGGATCTCGGGACCAGTCCGTTCGCGTTGCTGCGTGCGTTTCGGGACGCCTACGGGATGCCGCCCCACACCTGGCTCACCGACGCGCGGGTCCGCCGGGCGCGGCGGCTGCTGGACGCCGGGACGGCACCGGCGGAGGCGGCCCTGGCGGTGGGGTTCACCGATCAGCCGCACCTCAACCGTCACTTCGCCCGGATCGTGGGTGTGCCACCGGGCGCCTACCAGCGTGAGCGCAAGAACGTACAAGACGCGCGGCGGTGATCGCTCCTACCGTCCGACGCGTGGCAGAACAGACAGCTTTCGCAGACATACGCGACGGCCGGGGTGCCAGGCCCGACGCCGCCGTCGTACGGGACGCCCTCGGAGTGGGGGTCGCCGTGGGACTCTCCGGGTTCGCCTTCGGGGTGACCTCGGCGGGCAGTGGGCTCACCGTGTGGCAGACCTGTGCGCTCAGCCTGCTGGTGTTCACGGGTGCGTCCCAGTTCGCGCTCGTCGGGGCGCTCGCCGCGGGCGGCAGTCCGCTCACGGCGGCCGCGGGCGCCTTCTTCCTGGGCGTGCGCAACGCCTTCTACGGCCTGCGCCTGTCGCAGTTGCTGGCCCTCCCGCGCGCGGTGCGACCGTTCGCGGCGCAGTGGATGATCGACGAGACGGCGGCCGTCTCGCTGGCCCAGCGCGATCGGCGCGGTGCGCGGATCGGCTTCGTGGTCACCGGGTTCAGCCTCTATGTGCTGTGGAACCTCACCACGCTGCTGGGCGCGCTGGGTGCCGAGGCGATCGGGGACACCGACGCGTGGGGGCTCGACGCGGCCGGACCCGCCGTCTTCCTGGCGCTGCTCGCCCCCATGCTGACGACCGCCACCGAGCGGGCCGTGGCCGGGCTCGCGGTGGTGCTGGGGCTCGGTCTGCTGCCCGTCCTGCCCGCCGGCGTGCCCGTCCTGGTGGCCGCGCTCGCAGCGCCGCTCGCACTCTGGGGCGAGGGCCGCCGCAAGAGCCGGACGCGTGGCCGGCCGGAGGAGGGGGAGCGGTGAACACCTGGATCGCCATCGGTGCGACCGCCCTCGGTTGCTACGCCGTCAAGCTCGCCGGACTGCTCGTTCCCGCGGGTGTGCTCGAGCGGCCACTCGTCCGGAGGCTCGCGGCCCTGTTGCCCGTCGCCCTGCTCGCCGCCCTCACGGCCCAGCAGGCGTTCGCCGACGGGCAGACGCTCGTGCTGGACGCGAGGGCGGCGGGGCTCGCCGCGGCCGCCGTGGCGCTCGTCCTGAGAGCGCCGTTCCTGCTTGTCGTCGCGGCGGCCGTGGTGGTGACGGCGGGGGTGCGGGCCGTGGGCGGGTGACGGTCGGGGCCGGGGCGGCCTGAGGATGGCTATGGGGCTGTGACGGGGAGGGGCTGGGGTGGGGACGGTTCGCGGTCGGGGTGCGCCGCGGTGGGTCACGGTCGGCGGTCGGGACGGCTCGCGGGTGGCCGTGGCCATTGGTCGGGTTGTGCCCGGGGTGGGTCAGGGCTGGTGGTCGGGTTGTGCCCGTGGTGGGCCACGGCTGCCGGGCCCGGCCCGGCGTCCCTGGGCCGCGGTCCTGGCGTCAGCCGATGGCGCGGCCGTACGCCCTCAGGGTGCGTAAGGCCTCGATCGTGACCATGGGGCGTGCCTCCAGGTCGGTGCCGGGTGCCCAGCGGCGCCATCGGACCGGCCAGCCGCCGTCCTCCTGCTGTTCGCCGGTGAGGAAGTCCAGGGACCGCTCCATCTCGTTGTCCGTGAACCACGCGCGCGCGAGAGAACCGGGGGTCCGGGCGAAGTCGTACGGGAAGTGGTGCTCGCCCGGGGCGTAGCCGGGCGGGACGGGGTGGGCGTCGCGGCGATCCGGGTCCAGTACGGCGAGCCCGTGTTCGCGCACCAGGCGGCCCAGGCGGTCGGCGGCCGCCTCCGCGCGCGGGCGGTCGGGAGCGGAGTCCAGAAACGTCACAGCAGCCTGGATCTCGTAGGGGTGGGACGTCTGCAGGGAGTCCACCGCCTGCCAGCAGAAGTCCGTGGCCCTGAACAGCCAGGCGTGCCACACCTCGTTGCGGTGGAGGACGCCCACCACCGGGCCCGTGGACAGGAGATCGCTGGGCGGGTCGTCCACGATCGGGACGAACGGGGCCGCCGGGTAGCCGCGCTGGCTGGGATGGACCGCCGGGAGCGCGCCGTCGGGAGTGGAGACGGAGGTGAGGTAGCGGCACACCCGTTCCACACGCTGGCCGCCGCAGCGCCCCAGGGAGTCCAGCACGCGCAGGGCGTGCGCGACGTGCAGGGGCTGGCTGACGGGGCCGCGCAGGTCCGGTTCCAGCGCGTGGCCGTATCCGCCGTCGTCGTTGCGGTAGGCGTCGAGCGCGGTTTCGACGGGGTCGGCAGCGCCGTGGAGGAAGTGGTGTGCGAAGAGGCGCTGTTCAAGCACGCGCGCGGTGAGCCAGACGAAGTGCTCGGCGCGGAAGAGCGGGGTGTGCGCCGGAGGCGTAGGGGGGAGTGGGGATGCTCCAGTTTCGGCCATGGTCAGACCGTAGAGCGGAAAGCGGTCTCGGCAGGCGGTCCCGGCCGGGGGCCACCCCCTGGGGCGGGATACTGGTGTCATGCGGTTGACGGTCTTCTGGCAGCGGATGGCGGAGCACTTCGGTACGGGCTACGCCGACACCTTCGCGCGCGATCACGTGATGGCGGAGCTGGGCGGGCGCACGGTGCACCAGGCGCTGGCGGCCGGCTGGGACGCGAAGGACGTGTGGCGCGTGGTGTGCACGGTGATGAACGTTCCGCAGGAGAAGCGCTGATCCACAGTGAAGATCGCACAGGGGGCTCCGACTGTCGGTGCTGTGGGCGAGACTTGATCCGTGGCACCCACTGACGAGTCCGGGCAGGTCGGCCCGCACGCACCCCCGCCGGGCACGACGCCGGGCACGACGCCGGGCACGACGCAGCTCACGCCGCCTCCGGCCGGCACAGAGGCCGGGCCGGGTGACCGCATGCCGCGCTGGCTCCCTCGCGCGATGGTGCTCGCGCTCGCCCTCGTCGGCGTGTTCCAGCTGGGCACATGGGCCTTTCACCAGCTCATCGGCCTGCTGATCAACGTACTCATCGCGTTCTTCCTGGCCCTCGCCATCGAACCCGCGGTGAGCCGGATGGCCGCCCACGGCATGCGCAGGGGGCTTGCCACCTTCCTGGTGTTCTTCGGCCTGCTCGTCGTGCTCGCCGGTTTCTTCACACTGCTCGGCTCGATCCTCGCGGGACAGATCATCAAGATGATCGAGGGCTTCCCGGCGTACCTCGACTCCGTCATCAACTGGATCAACACCACGTTCCACACCGAGCTCAGGCGCGTGGACATCCAGGAGGGCCTGCTCCACTCGGACTGGCTGAGACGGTACGCGCAGAACAGCGCGGCCGGCGTCCTGGACGTCTCCACGCAGGTCCTGGGCGGTCTCTTCCAGTTGCTGACGATCGCGTTGTTCTCCTTCTACTTCGCCGCCGACGGACCCCGCCTGCGCCGCGCCCTGTGTTCCGTGCTGCCGCCCGCCCGGCAGGCGGAGGTGCTGCGCGCGTGGGAGATCGCCGTCGACAAGACCGGCGGCTACCTGTACTCCCGCGGGCTGATGGCGCTGATCTCCGGCGGCGCCCACTACGTTCTGCTGCAGGCGCTCGGCATCCCGTACGCGCCCGCCCTCGCGATGTGGGTGGGCGTGGTCTCGCAGTTCATCCCCACCATCGGTACGTATCTCGCGGGCGCGCTGCCGATGCTGATCGCCTTCACGGTCTCGCCCTTGTACGCGTTGTGGGTGCTGATCTTCGTCGTGGTCTACCAGCAGTTCGAGAACTACATGCTGCAGCCCAAGCTGACCTCGAAGACCGTCGACATCCACCCTGCCGTCGCCTTCGGCTCGGTCGTCGCCGGCACCGCCCTCCTCGGCGCGGTCGGCGCCTTGATCGCCATCCCGGCGGTGGCCACGCTGCAGGCGTTCCTGGGCGCGTACGTGAAGCGGTACGACGTCACGGACGATCCCCGTGTCCACGGGCACCGGAGACGGGGCGACGGGCCGGGCCCGCTCACGCGCGCGCGGCGGCTCTGGACGAAGACGCGGCAGCGGATCGCCGGGCCGGTGAAGAGATCCGGATGACTGCGCTTACAGCCCATGACCCACGGCCCGGCAGCGACCGGAGTGACGTCGGTCCGGGAGTGGCTGGAGTGACGTCGCTTCGGTAGCGGCGGGGGTGACGTCGGCCGCGTGGCCCCAGCCCCGTCCCCGCTTCCGTCCACGCTCTCGTTCCCGCTGCACGTGGGCCGTCTCGGGGGAGGGGGCGGTGCTCGGCTGCTGGGGGCGCGCGTACGGGTACGGGGTGGTGAGGGCCTCGGCGGGGTACGGCACTGGCTCGCGGCGGGGCAGACGCGGTGCGGACCGGGCAGAACGCGGGGCGGGCGCGGTGCGGGCAGACCCGGCAGACGTCGCAGAGGGGGCAGGGCGTCGGCGAGGCGCGGTGCGGGCAGGGCTGAGGAGGCGTGTGCCGGCGAAGCAGTGCCGGGCGCCCACCATGCCGCGACCTGGCCGTGGCCGCCGGCCGTGTCCACGCCCCACCGAGCCGGTGCGGTCACGGTCATGGGCATGGACGCACCGGCCGCTGCATGGACCACTCCAGACCGGGGATGCGGGCAGTGTCGGAGGCGTGACCCCAGGCTCGGAAGTGCCGCGTGGTGCGCTTGACACGAAAATCGAACATCTATTCTCATGGAGGCTCCGGCGAGGCTCACGGCGGGGATTCCGTCCCGATTTGGGTGGGGAAGTGCCCGAGTTATCCACAGGCCGGACCAGCGTCGGGGCGCATTGTCAGTGGCAGGCGTTAGCGTCTTTGACGTGAAGCGATCGACTCAAGCAAATCGGGTGGAACCCATGGCAGGAACCGACCGCGAGAAGGCCCTGGACGCCGCACTCGCACAGATTGAACGGCAATTCGGCAAGGGCGCGGTCATGCGCATGGGCGAGCGGTCGAAGGAGCCCATCGAGGTCATCCCGACCGGGTCGACCGCCCTCGACGTGGCTCTCGGCGTCGGCGGACTGCCGCGCGGCCGCGTCGTCGAGATCTACGGACCGGAGTCCTCCGGTAAGACCACGCTGACCCTCCACGCCGTGGCCAACGCCCAGAAGGCCGGCGGCCAGGTCGCGTTCGTGGACGCGGAGCACGCCCTCGACCCCGAGTACGCGCGCAAGCTCGGCGTCGACATCGACAACCTGATCCTCTCCCAGCCCGACAACGGCGAGCAGGCCCTGGAGATCGTGGACATGCTGGTCCGCTCCGGTGCCCTCGACCTGATCGTCATCGACTCCGTCGCCGCGCTCGTCCCGCGCGCGGAGATCGAGGGCGAGATGGGCGACAGCCACGTCGGTCTGCAGGCGCGTCTGATGAGCCAGGCCCTGCGGAAGATCACCAGCGCGCTCAACCAGTCCAAGACCACCGCGATCTTCATCAACCAGCTCCGCGAGAAGATCGGCGTGATGTTCGGCTCCCCGGAGACCACGACCGGTGGCCGGGCGCTGAAGTTCTACGCCTCGGTGCGTATCGACATCCGCCGCATCGAGACCCTGAAGGACGGCACGGAGGCGGTCGGCAACCGCACCCGCTGCAAGGTCGTGAAGAACAAGGTCGCGCCGCCCTTCAAGCAGGCCGAGTTCGACATCCTCTACGGCCAGGGCATCAGCCGCGAGGGCGGCCTGATCGACATGGGCGTCGAGCACGGCTTCGTCCGCAAGGCCGGCGCCTGGTACACGTACGAGGGCGACCAGCTCGGCCAGGGCAAGGAGAACGCCCGTAACTTCCTGAAGGACAACCCCGACCTCGCCAACGAGATCGAGAGGAAGATCAAGGAGAAGCTGGGCGTCGGCGTGCGTCCGGAGGAGCCCGCCGCCGAGACGGGCGCGGACGCCGCGGCCACCACGGGCACGTCGGCGGACGACGCCGCCAAGACGGTTCCCGCTCCCGCCGCCAAGGCCGCCAAGACCAAGGCCGCGGCTGCCAAGAGCTGACCCGTGACGCGACGAACGGACTGGGTCGAGTACGACGCCTACCCCGTCATTCCCCGGGAGCCGGGGAGCGGGGACGGCGGCGGCCTCGCCCGGGGCGACGACTGGCCGGACGTCGGCTCGCACACGAGCGACGAGCCGGACGGCGAAGACGGGCGACGTGGCGGCCGGGCCGGACGCGGCGGTGAGGGCGGTTCACGGAGCGGGCGTGGACGCCGTCGACGCGGCTTCGGAGAACCATCCGCCGAGGACGAAGGCACTTCCGACTCGTCGAGGGCCGAGAAGGGGGAGTCTTCAGGGGACCCGGCTGAGCGGGCACGGGCGATCTGCCTGCGCCTGCTCACCGGGACCCCGCGCACGCGGAAGCAACTCGCCGACGCCTTGAGCAAGCGGGAGATCCCGGACGAGGTGGCCGAGGAGGTGCTCTCGCGGTTCGAGGAGGTCGGGCTCATCAACGACGGCGCCTTCGCGGACGCCTGGGTGGAGTCCCGGCACCACGGCCGGGGCCTGGCCCGGCGCGCGCTCGCGCAGGAGCTGCGCACCAAGGGTGTCGACTCCACCCTGATCGACGAAGCGGTCTCCCAGCTCGACTCCGAGCGCGAGGAGGCGACCGCACGCGAACTCGTCGCCCGCAAGCTGCGCTCGACCCGCGGCCTCGACCGCGACAAACGGCTCCGCCGCCTTGCCGGGATGCTGGCCCGCAAGGGCTACTCCCAGGGCATGGCCCTACGAGTGGTCCGGCAGGCGCTGGAGGAGGAGGGCGAGGACACGGACTTCTTCGGGGACACCGGCGGGGACGTGTGACCGAGGGCTCCGGACACGGCAGGTGCCGGGCGGGAGGCCCTCGATACGGCAGTTCCTGGACACGGTCGGTGCAGACACGGTAGGCCGGGTGGTCAGTCCGCGCACCGATGTGGCAGGGTCCTCGCCACGGCAGGCCCCGGACACAGCCTGCGCCGGGCGGGTCAGGCCCCTCGGTACGGCAGGTCCTGGACGGGCAGGAGTTGGACGGGCAGGTCCCGGGCGGGCAGACCGTCGACATGGCAGGCCACGACGGTGCAGGGCCTGACGCCGGATCGGTGACGGCGACAGGACTCCGCAAGGCTCCCCAGGAATCCCCCAGAGTCTGACGAAAGACCCGACGGTGGGCGACACCCGCCCCCACCGGCTCGGTTCCGGACACGGTGGACGCGGGGGCGCCCAGCGCGTCCAGGAGCAGGGGCACCGGTTGGCCCGTCAGACAGGCCGCCGCCGACCGCGCCGTTCAGTCCTCCTTCCCCGATCCCTCACCGTCCTCCTGCTCTCCGTCCGCCCGCTCTCCGTCCTCCCGCGCTGCGCCGACGCCGGCTTCCCGGCCTCCCGGCTTCCCAACCTCAAGGTGGGGACAACCCCCTCCCAGGACGCCGGGCCGCCGCAGTGCACAGACACCTGTGCACAGACGACTGTGTACGCATGTCACAGGAACTCGGCGCCGAGGAACCCTTGGACGCGGGGCGTACCCCCGCCCCCGCCGACGCAACCGATCCCGCCGCCCCCGTGGAACTCGGTGATCTGGCCGCGCTCAAGGCGCTCGCGCACCCGCGCCGTCAGCGGATGCTCGAACACCTCACCCTGCACGGCCCGGCCACCTCGGCGACGCTCGCCCGGGCTCTCGGCCTCAACACCGGATCGACCAGCTACCACCTGCGTGAACTGGCCAGATATGGCTTCGTCGAGCAGACGGAGAGCCGAGCCGCTCCGGCGGACGGCCGGGCCGCCAGGGACACGGACGCGGCGACGCACGGCAAGAACCGCAGGGGCCCCGCCCGGCACCGGGAACGCTGGTGGCGCGCGGTCCCCGGCGATCTCCGCCTTCCGCCCCGCAGCCGGCAGAGCCGCGAGATGCGACACGTCATGGACGAGCTGAACCACCATGCCTACGCCGCCGACCTGGAACTCTTCGAACGGCTCCGGCGCGACGCGGAGGACGGCGCCCCCTGGGCGGACGCGTTCCCCTACTCGCGCGGAACCGTCCGGCTCACGCTGCCCGAACTCCGTGAGTTCTTCGAGGAGTACATCGCCCTCCTCAACCGCTACAAGCGGCCCGAGTCCGAAACCCCGCCCGGGGCGCGCACCCTGCTCACCCGGTTCCTCGCCTTTCCGGCCCCGGCGCCCACGACCCCGTCACACGACGCGAGAGAGGCCGACCCCTCATGATGCTGCGCTACGCCCTCAAGACCGTCCGCGCACGCAAGACGGGCTTTCTCGGCGCCTTCCTCGCCCTGATGTGCGCGGCTGCCCTGATCACCGCGTGCGGCACCCTTCTCGAGACGGGACTGCGCGGCACCGTCCGGACCGAGCGCTACGCCGCGACCCCGGTCGTGGTCTCCGCGGACCAGAACGTCCACCGGACCACCGTCAAGCACAAGAAGGGCAAGACCAAGGTCAAGCACAAGGCCAAACCCATCGCCGAACGCGCCTGGCTCCCGGCAGATCTCGCAGACGCCCTCGTCGACACGCCCGGCGTGGCTCACGTCGTCCCCGAACTCACCTTTCTCGCCGAGCCGTTGCTCTTCGCGGGCACCGGTGGAGACGGCAGCGCCCACCGACCCTCCTACGGCCACGCCTGGGAGTCCGCCGCGCTGACGCCGTACCGGCTCACCGCGGGCACGGCGCCCGAGGCCGCCACCGACGTGGTGGTCGACCGTGACCTCGCCGAGCGCGCCCACCTCGCTGCAGGCGACCGCCTCACCGTCCAGTCGACGCAGGCCCCGCGCACCTACCGCGTCACCGGAATCGCCGCCCCCGCGGCGGACGTACGCCACCAGACGTCTCTCTTTTTCTCCACCACCGAGGCCCGCCGGCTCGCCGGCCGTCCCGGACAGGTCACCGCGTTCGGCGTGCTCCCGGCTGCGGGGACGGATCAGGAGAGGCTGCGGCAGGACGTGGCCGCCGCGCTGCGCGGCACCGGCGCGCAGGTCAGCGCCGGGGACGCCCGTGGGCCGGTCGAGTTCCTCGACGCCGCCGCGGCCCGGACAAAACTGGTCAGCATGGGCGGCGCGATGGGCGGCACCTCGCTGCTCGTGGCGATCCTCGTGGTCGTCGGGACCTTCGCGCTCTCCGTTCAGCAGCGCCACCGCGAACTCGCCCTGCTGCGTGCCATCGCCGCCACCTCCGGACAGATCCGCAAACTGCTCGGACGGGAAGCCCTGATCGTCGGAATGGCCGCGGGGGTGGCCGGCGCCCTCGTGGGGGTTTTGCTGGGCGGTTGGCTGCACTCCCGGTTCGTCGCGCTGGACGCCGTGCCACCGACACTCCGGCACACCGTCGGCGTCGTCCCGCCACTGGCGGCCGTCGCCGCGACCCTGTTCGGGGCCTGGGCAGCCGCGCGGATCGCCTCCCGCCGGGTGGCCCGGATCCGTCCGGCCGAGGCGCTTGCCGAAGCGCGCGCCGAGCGCAGCAGGCCCGCCTGGGGCCGCGTGCTCGCCGGTCTGCTGCTGCTCGCCGGCGGCACCGTGCTCGTCGCCGTCCTCAGCGTGCTGCGCACCGAGCCCGCCTCGACGCCCGTGACCTTCCTCGCCGTCGTGGTCCTGGCCACCTCCGTCGCGCTGCTCGGCCCGCTCCTGGTCAGGGCGGCCACCCTGTTCCTCGCCGGCCCGCTGCGGCTGACCGGCCCGGGCGGCCGTCTCGCCACCGCCAACCTGCGCGGCAACGCCGTCCGTACGGCCTCCGTCGTCACCCCCCTCACCCTGCTCATCGGCATGACCTGCACCGTGCTGTTCGTACAGCCGACCCTCGGCGACGCGGCCCGCGCCCAGGTCCGTGAGGGCGTCCGCGCGGATTGGGTCGTCGCCTCCCGCGGCCCCGGTGTCCCCGCCGAGGCGGCACGACAACTGCGTACCGAACGTGACGTCGTCACCGAAGTCGTCCGGACGACCGTCCGGGTCGGTCTCGACAAGTACGCGGCCCAGGGCGTCACCCCGGCCGGCCTCACCCGCACCTGGGACCCGGACGTCACCGCCGGCTCCCTCGACGGGCTCACCGAACGCACCGTCGCCGTCAGCGAACTGGCCGCGGACCAGCTCCACCTGACGACCGGCAGCTCCCTCAGGGTGACGCTCGGCGACGGCACGCCCGCCGCTGTCACCGTCGCCGCCGTCTACGCCAAGAACCTCGGATTCGGAGACCTCACCTTCGCGCACGGCCTGCTCGCCCCCCACGTCGACAACCCGCTCTCCTCCTCCCTCCTCGTCAGCACGCCCCGTGCCCAGACACAACTCACGGCCACGCTGCGTGAGTTCCCGGGAGTAGACATCCTCTCCCCGGCCGCCGCCGACTCACTCCAGGCCGAGCGACAGCAGGTCAACGCCGAGGTCAACTTCCTCGCCATGGCGCTCGTCCTGGCCTTCACCGCGATCGCCGTCGTCAACACGCTCGCCATGTCCGTCTTTGAACGGGTGAGGGAGTTCGCGCTGCTGCGCCTCGCGGGTGCGACCCGTCGTCAGGTGTTGCGGATGCTGCGCACCGAGGCCCTGTCGGTCCTCTTCCTCGCCACGGCTCTCGGCAGCGCCGTCGCCCTGGCCGTGCTGACCGCCTTCAGCGTCGGCATGACGGGCCGTGCGGCGCCGGCGGTCACGCCACTCGCGTACGTCACGGTGGTGGGGGCGGCCGGACTGCTCGCGCTGGTCGCGACCGCCCTGCCCGGCCGGGTGGCCCTCAGGGTCCGCGCGGTGACGGTGGCGACGGCGAAGGAGTGAGCCATTCCGCTTCGGAGGGAGGCCGGGACGACGCAGAAGCCGCCGTTCCGGCCTTCTGCCGTTCCGGCCATCCGTCCGTCGTTCCGGCTGCCGTCGTCCCGGCCGTCCGTCGTTCCGGCCGTCCGTCGTCCCGGGCCGTCCGCGGTCCCGGCCGTCCGAACCGGAAGCCGTGCCCCCGTGCCCGACCCCCCAGGACGCGCAGGATTACCTTGCGATCCCGGAAGGGTGAGCCCCTCCCACCTCGGAGGTACGGTCTGCTGCCGTCGCGCGGGCACACGAGCCGTCGCGCGGACACAAGCCCGGGGCCGCACGAACCCGGGCGCCCGTACGCCCCGTACCACCACCCTCGCCGTACGAGCCGTCGGGACCGCATGTACCGAACGACCAGCACGCCCAAGCCCACCCGCACGTCCCGGAAGGCGGTCCAGCCATGCCCGTGCCCACCCGTTCCCGAAGAGCGCTGGCCGGATCGGCCCTCGGCACGAGCCTGTTGCTCAGCGGCTGTGGTCTGTGGCCGCCGGAGCCCGCGAGCACGGGGGACGGCAGGATCACGCTCGGCTTCGTCAACGGCGGCACCAGCGAGTTCCACACCTGTCTGCAGAAGTCCGTCGAGCGCACGGCCCGCAACAACAGCGTCGAGCTGCACACGGCCAACTCGCGTCAGGACGCGGCGACGGAGGTCGCCAACATCGAGGACCTCATCGCCCGGCACGTCGACGCGCTGATCGTGCAGACCGTCGACGTCGACGCGCTCAAGGGGGACATCGCCAAGGCCAGGGGCGCGGGCGTACCGATCTTCCTCACCTCGGTCACACCGGACGACACCTCCGACCTCCTCGGTGCCGTCGTGGTCGATCTGAAGGAGGTGGGGCGGCTGGACGCCGAGTGGATCGAGGAGGACGCCGGTGGCCGTCAGGTGACCGTCGGCGTGATCGCGGGAGCCCCCGGAGCCGCCTCGGACGTGCTCGTCGACGCCTTCGTCGAGCGGCTCCCCGACAACGCCTCGGTGGTCGCCAACCAGCCCGGCATGTACGACCCCGGCAAGGCGCGGAGCGTCGCCGAGGAGATCATCCGGGACCACCCCGGGCTGGACTACGCCTTCGTCGCCAACGAGGAGATGGCGTTCGCCGCGCGGAAGGCCTTCGACGCGGCCGGCGCGAAGGAAGTCGACATCGTGACCGTCAACGGCACCGACGAGGCGCTGGCCGCGCTCAAGGACGGCCGCTTCGCCGCCACGGTCTCCAACTCGGCCGCCGACACCGGAGAGCTGGCGGTCGAGAACGTCGTCTCGCTGCTGCGCGGCGAGAAGACCGAGAAGATCGACAGGACGCGGGTCCGCCTGGTCACCAAGGACAACGCGGACACCGCCCCGCTGTACTGCCCGATCGACGAATACTGAGCCGACGCCTGCCGAGCCGACCGCCACGGGGACGCCACCGGGCCCGGGGCGCCGCTCCCGCGCCCTGAGCCGACGCCCGAACGAGCCGACGGCCACGGAGACGCCACCCCGCCCGGCCCCTCGCTCCGCGCGCGGAACCCGCCTACCGCGTCACCGGCAGCCCCGCCGCCCGCCACGCCTGGAATCCGCCCACCAGGTCGGTCGCCCGGCGCAGCCCCAGCTGGTGCAGGGACGCGGCCGCGAGGCTCGACGCGTAGCCCTCGTTGCAGATCACGACGATCCGCAGGTCATGGCCGGTGGCCTCGGGCACGCGATGGCTGCCCCGGGGATCCAGGCGCCACTCCAGCTCGTTGCGCTCGACGACCAGGGCCCCGGGGATCAGCCCGTCCCGCTCGCGCAGGGCCGCGTACCGGATGTCGACGAGCAACGCCTCGCCCGCGCGGGACGCCTCGTACGCCTCCCGTGGCGCCACGCGCGCGTACCCCGCCCGCACCCGCTCCAGCAACTCGTCGATGCCCAGGGGCCGCTCGCCGCTCACTGCCAGTCCTCCGGGCGTTCGACCTGCTCCAGGCGCAGCACCTGGCCGGTACGGCTGTAACGGCGGATGCGGGGCAGCGGCGGGTAGTAGGCGTGGACGGAGATCGCGTGCTCGTCGGCGGACTCGTTGAGGACCTCGTGGACGTGGTGGCGTCCGAAGGCGCGGCCCCGGCCGGCCGGCAGCCGGCGTTCCCGGTCCACGCCCTCCGTCAGTTCGAGGGTCTTCCAGCCGTCGGTGGGCAGCCGGGCGGCGAGCGAGTTCTCCTTCAGCTCGCCGCGCGCGGTGAGGAACGCGCCCACGGAGTCGGCGTGGTCGTGCCAGCCGGTGCCGGAGCCGGGAGGCCAGCCGATCAGCCAGGCCTCACTGCCGCCGGGCCCCTCCAGGCGCACCCAGGTGCGGCCTTCGGGGTCGAGGGGGAGCGAGGAGATCAGTTCGGTGTCGGCGGCCGTACGCCGGACGAAGTCGAGGAGGTCCGCCTGCGTGGGCGCGGCGACGGCGGCGGACACGGGGACGACGGAAGGGGAGACAGACACGGGTACCGTCCTGGAGGCGTTCGCGGGGAGCGCGCGGCAGCGCGAAAGCGCACACGGCGCGCGCCGGTGGAAGAAGGGGGTGCGAATCAGCAGGACGGACGACACACGCAGCCCGCGTAGCGGACGAGGTCCATATGGACCCTCCGCCACAGGCGCACACAGGTGTCGGTCACGATCCGGAGTACACCACGCCGGTCCACACCGGTCAACTCACCGTCACCACGTGGACCGCAGGTGACGGTGCGTGCGGACAGCCGGTCACCACCGCGTTCAAGCCCCACCCACACGTCCCCGCTACCCAGGTCCGCTCACTTGGCCCCGGCCCCGGCCTGTGCCCCCACCTTCCCTCCCACGGCGGTCTCCGCCGCCGTGTACAGGTCGGCCGGGCGCACCCCGCCCAGCGCCGTGACCAGATGGCCGTCGGGCCGGACCAGCAGAACCGTGTGGGGGGCCGCGCCCGGGTAACTCTCGGCGACCAGCAACTCGGCCGGACAGGGCAGAGCGGTCACCGCGGCGGCGAGCCGGGGCATGATCCCGGCGCTCACCCAGTGCTTGCGCTCCCATACCCCCGTGCCCGGCGCGATCAGTACGACGAGCAGGGCGCCGCGGCCCAGCCGGTCCCGCAACCGTACGAAGGAGCCGTCCTCGGCCGTGGCCCGGACGTCCTCGACCGCCGCGCCCCGGGGCGTGTCCACGGGCACCTCCGCCTCCAGGTGCTGCGGTGCGAGCGGGGAGTCGGCGTAGGTGCCCGGCGCACCGAGCTGGCCACGGCCCAGGTGGCCGTCCGTGAGCAGCACGTCGTGGCCGCGGGCGGCGCCGGGGACGTACGCCCTTATGCCACCGCCGCCGCGCAGCGGCGGCAGTGCCTGGTCGGCGGCGCGCAGCCGTGCGGCGACCGCCGCGCGCCGCTCCGTCTGGTAGCTGTCGAGCAGCGCCTCGCGCGGCCCGTGGTGCCAGGCCAGGGCCAGCTTCCAGGCGAGGTTGTCGGCGTCCCGCAGGCCCTCGTCGAGGCCCTGGGTGCCGAACGCGCCGAGCAGGTGGGCGGCGTCCCCGGCGAGGAAGACCCGCCCGGCCCGCCAGCGGCGCGCCAGCCGGTGGTGGACCGTGTGGACGCCGGTGTCGAGCAGTTCGTACGCGGGGGGCGAGCCGCCGCTCCAGCCCGCGAGGGTCTCGCGGACGCGGGCCACCAGGAGCTCGGGCGTGACGAGGTCCTTGCCGGGCGGCAGCAGCCAGTCCAGGCGCCAGACGCCGTCCGGCAGCGGACGTCCGGTGATTTCCCCGGCGGAGGGACCGGACGTCCGCCAGGGCGGCATCCGATGGAGCAACGCCTCACCGGTCCACGGAAGTTCCGCGCGCAGCGCGGCGACGGCGTGCCGCTCCACCGCCGTACGGCCGGGGAAGCGGATGTCCTGGAGCTTGCGGACCGTGGAACGGGGGCCGTCGCAGCCGACCAGGTAGCTGCCGCGCCACCACGTGCCCTTGGGGCCGCGGGTGCGGGCCGTGACAGCGGAAGGTTCCTGCTCGATGGTGTCGAGGCGGCTGTCCACGGCGATCCGCACCAGCGGCTCGCCCGCGAGGGCCGCGCGCAGGGCGCCGGTCAGCACGTGCTGGGCGAGGTGCAGCGGGGCCGGTTCGGTGTCGTCGAAGGTGATCTCGCGCGTCACCTGCTTGCGCCGCATCGCCCGCCATCCGGCCCAGCGGACGCCGGCCTCGGAGAGGGACGTCCCGGTGAGCCGCTCCACCAGGGCCGCGGTGCCCTCGTGCAGGACGACGGTGCGCGCGAGGCGTGGTTCGTCCTTGCCCGGCCCCTCGTCGAGGACGATCGACGGTACCTCCTGACGCGCCAGCGCCAGGGCGAGCGTGAGCCCCACGGGCCCCGCTCCGACGATGATCACCGGGTCCACGGCGTGGCGCCCCCTGCCCGCGACGATGCCCTCAGGGACGTAAGTGAACAAGAGGTTGGAGCAGGGTGCACGATCACAGAACGTATGCAACCCATTGCCGCAGCTTGCGTCAAGCGACGGAGGCAGTGGCGAGCCCGCCACTGCCTCCGTACTGGTCACACCACTTGAGTGCGGCTCAGATCTTGCCGTCCCCGCCGGTCCGGTAGGTGCCGGGGACCGCGGCGGGGTTGTCCTCGACCTCCTCCGGCGCCAGCACCGCGCCCGTGCTGCGCTTGCTGCGCCGCAGCCGACCCTCCAGCCACGAGGCGAAAGAGGTGAGGAGGAAGTTCACGACGATGAAGATGATCGCCACGACGATGAAGCTGGGGACGACGTTGGCGTAGTTGGCCGCCAGCGTGCTGCGCGCGTTCAGCAGCTCGGTGAACCCGAGCATCACGCCGCCCAGCGCGGTGTCCTTCACGATGACCACGAGCTGGCTGACGATGGCCGGCAGCATCGCGGTGACCGCCTGCGGCAGCAGGACGCTGGTCATCGTCTGGCCCTTGCGCAGACCGATCGCGTACGCGGCCTCCGTCTGTCCCTTGGGCAGGGCGAGGATGCCGGCCCGGACGACCTCGGCGAGGACCGAGGCGTTGTAGAGCACCAGGCCCGTGACGACCGCGTACAGCGGCCGGTCCTCGCTGCTGACGCCCGTGGAGCGGACGTAGAACTCGTTGGCGAACAGCATCAGCAGCAGCACCGGGATCGCACGGAAGATCTCGACGACCGCGCCGGCCGGGAGGCGTATCCAGCGGTGGTCGGACATACGGGCGATGCCGAAGACCGCGCCCAGCGGGAGGGCGATGACCATGGAGAGCGCCGCGGCCTTCAGGGTGTCACCGAGGCCCGGCAGCAGGTACGTCGTCCACGCCTGGGAGGTGGTGAACGGCTCCCACAGCGCCCACTCGAGCTGGTTCTTCTCGTCCATCATCGTCCAGATCCACCACAGGGCCAGGGCGAGGAGGACGAAGAAGAGGACGGAGAGAAGGACGTTGCGCCGCTTGGCGCGGGGGCCGGGCGCGTCGTAGAGGACGGAGGTCATCGCTTCACCGCCAGTCGCTTGCCGAGCCAGCCGAGCAGCAGGCCGGTGGGGAGAGTCAGGACCACGAACCCGAAAGCGAAGACCGCGCCGATGGCCAGTGTCTGGGCCTCGTTCTCGATCATTTCCTTCATCAGGAAGGCCGCCTCGGCCACGCTGATCGCGGCCGCCACGGTGGTGTTCTTGGTCAGGGCGATCAGGACGTTGGCCAGCGGGCCGATGACCGCGCGGAACGCCTGCGGCAGCACGATGAGCCGCAGCGTCTGGCTGAAGCCCAGCCCGATCGCGCGCGCCGCCTCGGCCTGGCCGACGGGCACGGTGTTGATGCCGGAACGGATCGCCTCGCAGACGAAGGCCGCGGTGTACGCGGCCAGACCGAGCACCGCGAGCCGGAAGCCCTGGAGCGCGAAGTCGTCGGACGCGCCCATCGTCATGCCGAAGATGTCGGCGAGGCCGAGGGAGGTGAAGACGATGATGACCGTCAGGGGGATGTTCCGGATGATGTGGACGTAAGCGGTGCCGAACCCGCGCATCAGCGGGACGGGGCTGACCCGCATCGCGGCCAGCAGGGTGCCCCAGACCAGGGAGCCGACGGCGGAGAAGACGGTCAGTTTCACCGTCAACCAGAACGCCGCGAGGACGTCGTAGCCTTCAAGAAAGTCGAACACGATCTCCCGCGCTTCCGGGTGTGTGGCGTACGTGGAGGGCGTGGCGCGCCGCCGCCGTGATCGCGACGGTCGGCGGCGCGCCCGCGGAACCCCACGGAGGCCGCGGGATTCCTACGGCAGCGGATGCCGCATGGCGAGCGGAGGCCGCATCGGGTGCGGAGGCCGCCTTACTTGACGACGACGCCGATCTTCGGGGCCGGCTCGTTCTTGTAGTTGGCCGGGCCGAAGTTCTCGTCGACCGCCTTCTGCCAGGACTTGTCGCTGACCATCTTCTCCAGCGCGGCGTTGATCTTGTTGACGGTGGCGGTGTCGCCCTTCTTGACGCCGATGCCGTAGTTCTCGTTGCTGAGCTTCTCGCCCACCAGCTTGAACTGGCCCTTGTACTTGTCCTGCGCGGCGTAGCCCGCGAGGATCGAGTCGTCCGTGGTCAACGCGTCGACCGAGCCGCTCTGCAGGGCGGCGAGGCACTCGGAGTAGCCGCTGAGCTGACGCAGGTTGGCCTTCGGGGCGATCTTGTCCCTGACGTTCTGCGCCGAGGTCGAGCCGGCCACCGAGCAGAGGTTCTTGCCGTTGAGGTCGGCACCCTTGCTGATCTTGGAGTCGGTCTTGACCAGCAGGTCCTGGTGGGCCAGCAGGTACGGGCCGGCGAAGTCGACCTTCTTCTTGCGCTCGTCGTTGATCGAGTAGGAGGCCACGATGAACTTCACGTCGCCACGGGCGAGCGCGTTCTCACGGTCGGCGCTCTTGGTCTCGACGAACTCGATCTGGTTCGCCTCGTAGCCGAGCTCCTTGGCCACGTAGGTGGCCACGTCCACGTCGAAGCCGGAGAAGGAACCGTCCGGCTCCTTCAGGCCGATACCGGGCTGGTCGTACTTGATACCGATCTTGATCTTCTCGCCGCCGCCGGAGGAGCCGCTGCCGCTGTCGTCCTTGTCGTCGGAGCCGCAGGCCGTGGCGGTCAGGGCGAGGGCGAGGACGGCGGCCGAGGCGGCGGTGACCTTGCGAAGCTTCATGGTGAACGTCCTTTGGATGATGCCTTCGGTATGAAGGAATACGGGGCCGTCGGAAGGCGGGTGACGCGGGTCGTCGGGTGCGCCGGGGCGCGTCAGTGGTGAAGGATCTTCGACAGGAAGTCCTTGGCGCGGTCGCTGCGCGGGTTGCTGAAGAACTGGTCGGGCGCAGCTTCCTCGACGATGCGGCCGTCAGCCATGAAGACCACGCGGTTCGCGGCCGATCGCGCGAACCCCATCTCGTGGGTGACGACGATCATGGTCATACCGTCCCGGGCGAGCTGCTGCATGACCTCCAGCACCTCGTTGATCATCTCCGGGTCGAGGGCCGAGGTCGGCTCGTCGAAGAGCATCACCTTCGGCTCCATGGCCAGGGCCCGCGCGATGGCGACACGCTGCTGCTGGCCGCCGGAGAGCTGGGCGGGGTACTTGTCGGCCTGGGTGCCCACCCCGACCCGGTCCAGGAGCTGGCGGGCGGTCTCCTCGGCCTTCTTCTTGTCGGTCTTGCGGACCTTGATCTGGCCCAGCATCACGTTCTCGAGCACGGTCTTGTGCGCGAACAGGTTGAAGGACTGGAAGACCATGCCGACGTCGGCACGCAGCCGGGCCAGCGCCTTGCCCTCCTGGGGCAGCGGCTTCCCGTCGATCGTGATCGTCCCCGCGTCGATCGTCTCCAGGCGGTTGATGGTGCGGCACAGGGTGGACTTCCCGGACCCGGAGGGTCCGATGACCACGACGACCTCACCGCGCTCGATCGTCAGATCGATGTCCTGGAGAACGTGCAACGCGCCGAAGTGCTTGTTGACGCTCTTCAGGACGACCAGTTCTCCGGGCGCGGCCGCGTCTTCCTTGGCCACCGATACTTCGGTCATCGCTCTAGGGCTCCGTCCTCCTCGGTTTCGGAGGACAGTAGTAACCACTCTCGACCAGCGTCATTACATCTGAGGGGAATCTGAGCATCACGATCCGATAGCAATCGGACACCTGTCGTAGCAGTGGTGACCTGGGCGCGTATCGGCCGGATAACGGAAGCCGCGCGCAACCGGAACCCACTTGACGGCGTCCTCGTCCATCGGCGTGACTGCCATGGTGCACGCGCGTGTGCCGCGTTTCCGTGGCGCGCTGGAACCGTACGCCCGGACCGTACGACTTTGTACAGAGCCGGACCGAACGCCCGATGAACCGGAGGAGGCCGGAATGAGACTGCTGCTCGTCGAGGACGACAACCATGTCGCCGCCGCGCTGTCCGCGGTGCTGAAGCGGCACGGTTTCGACGTCACCCACGCGCGCAGCGGTGAGGAGGCACTCCAGGCCCTCGTCCCGGAAGGGCCCGGCTTCGGGGTCGTCCTGCTCGACCTGGGCCTGCCCGACCAGGACGGCTACGAGGTCTGCGGCAAGATCCGCAAACGCACCTCCACCCCGGTCATCATGGTGACGGCCCGCTCCGACGTGCGCTCCCGCATCCACGGTCTCAACCTGGGCGCCGACGACTACGTGGTGAAGCCCTACGACACCGGAGAGCTGCTCGCCCGGATCCACGCCGTCAGCCGGCGCACCGCCCACGAGGACCCGGCCGCGGCCGGTGAGGACACCCTCAACCTGGGGCCCGTGCACATCGAGCTGCCCACCCGACGCGTCACCGTCGACGGTTCGGTCGTCCAACTCACCCGCAAGGAGTTCGACCTCCTGGCGCTGCTCGCCCAGCGCCCCGGCGTCGTCTTCCGCCGGGAGCAGATCATCAGCGAGGTGTGGCGCACCAGCTGGGAGGGGACCGGGCGCACCCTGGAGGTGCACGTCGCCTCCCTGCGCGCCAAGCTGCGCATGCCCGCGCTGATCGAGACCGTACGCGGCGTCGGCTACCGGCTCGTCGCCCCGGCCGCGTAGCGGGGACCTGTTGCGCACACGTCTCCTGCCGCTGCTCATCGTCCTGATGGCGGCCGTGCTGCTCGCCCTCGGCGTGCCCCTGGCGGTCAGCGTGGCCGGTGCGCAGCAGCAGAAGGTGGTCGTGGACCGCATCGACGACACGGCGCGCTTCGCCGCCCTCGCCCAGTTCGTCACCGCCCCGCCCGCCACGTCCGGTGCCGTCTCGACGTCCAACGACGAGCGCCGTGAGACCCTCAGCCGCGAGCTGGCCAGTTACTACGAGGTCTACGGCATTCGTGCCGGTGTCTTCTACCGCACCGACACCCCCATGGCCCATGCGCCGAGGGACTGGTACCTCCCCGAAACGGGCGAGGTGCGGGACGCGTACGAGGAGGCGCTGCTCAGCCGTCGCAGCCATGACCCCGAGCAGGTGTGGCCCTGGCAGCGCAACCGCCTGGTGGTGGCGTCGCCGGTGATCCGGGACGGTGACGTCGTCGCGGTCGTCGTCACCGACTCGCCCACCGGCGAGATGCGGTCCCGGATCCTGCACGGCTGGCTGGTCATCGGCGCGGGCGAGATCGCCGCGATGCTGCTCGCCATAGGAGCGGCCCTGCAGCTGACCGGCTGGGTGCTCAAACCCGTACGCGTCCTGGACGCCAGCACCCACGACATCGCCACCGGGCGTCTGAAGTCCCGGGTCGCGGTCGCGAGCGGGCCGCCGGAACTCAGGCGCCTGGCGCGGTCGTTCAACGAGATGGCGGACAACGTCGAGGACGTGCTGGAGCAGCAGCGCGCCTTCGTCGCCGACGCCTCGCACCAGCTGCGCAACCCGCTCGCGGCGCTGCTGCTGCGCATCGAGCTGCTCGCCTACGAACTCCCGGAGGGCAACGAGGAGATCGCCTCGGTCCAGAACGAGGGCAAACGCCTCGCGCAGGTCCTGGACGACCTGCTCGACCTGGCCCTGGCCGAGCACACCGAGGCCGACCTCAGGGTCACCGACATCGGCGCGCTGACCGCCGAGCGCGTCGCCGCCTGGGCGCCGACCGCCGAGGCCAAGGGCGTCCGGCTGGTGGGCGACTGCCCGCCCACCACGGCGTGGGCCGATCCGGTCACCCTGTCCAGCGCCCTGGACGCGGTGATCGACAACGCGGTGAAGTTCACGCCGGAGGGCGAGAGCGTGGAGGTGACGGTCGCCTCCAACGGGGAGACCTCGACCGTCGTCGTCACGGACAACGGCCCCGGCCTGACCGACGAGGAACTCACGCGCGTGGGCGACCGCTTCTGGCGCAGCGGCCGCCACCAGAACGTCAAGGGCTCCGGCCTGGGCCTGTCCATCTCCCGGGCCCTGCTCGCGGCCGGCGGTGGATCACTGTCGTACGACCACCACGAGCCGACCGGGCTGACGGTGACGGTGTCGGTGCCGCGGTCGCGGCCTGTGGTCTGAGGGGCGCGGGCGGGAGCGGTCGCGGCCCCAGGGGCCGGCGCGTGAGCTGTGGGTGGTCGGTGGCCTGACGGGCCAGTCACGGCCCTACGGCTTCACCGACCGGTAGTAGCGGCGGGCGCCCTCGTGCAGGGGGAGCGGGTCGGTGTAGATGGCCGTGCGCAGATCGACCAGCTGGGCGGAGTGGACGTGCGCTCCGATTCCGTCCCGGCTCTTGATCACGGTCCGGGTCAGCCACTCGGTGAGCCGGGGATCCGCGTCGGTGCGGGTCATCAGCAGGTTGGACACCGCGATCGTCGCCACGGTGGAGCCGTTCTGGATGGTCGGGTAGGCCGACTCCGGCATGTTGGTGGCCCGGTAGTAGCTGGTGGCGTCGTCCTGCTCGTGCATCCTGGCGACGAGCTCGGCGTCGATCGGCACGAAGCGGAAGGTGAAGCTGTCGGCCAGCTTCTGCAGACCGGCCGTCGGGACCCCGCCCGACCAGAAGAACGCGTCGATCTTGCCCTGCTTCAGCTGCTCGGGCCCGGTGTCGATGCCCTCCGACACCGCCGTGAGGTCCTTCCCCGGGACCAGGCCCGCCGCCTTGAGCACCCGGTTGGCGATCAGGCGCACACCCGAGCGGGGCAGACCCGTGGCGACCGTCCTGCCCTTCAGGTCCGCCAGGGACCGGACGTCCGAGTCGCGCGGGACGACGAGCTGGACGTAGTCGTCGTACAGCCGGGCGACACCGCGCAGCCGGGCGGCCGAGCCGGGGTGCTGGGCCTCGTAGGTCGCCACCGCGTCGGCCGCGGCGATGGTGAGGTCCGCCCGGCCCTCCGCCACGCGCGCGACGTTCTCCTGCGACCCGTTGCTGGTCGTCAGGTTCACGTCCAGGTGTGGCATGTCCTCGGCGAGCTCGGTGCGCAGACGGCTTCCGTACTCGTAGTAGACGCCACTCGTCGTGCCCGTGCTGAAGGTGATCGTGCCGCTCGGCGGCTCCTCGCCCAGGGGCAGCAGCCACCACAGCAGCAACCCGAGGACGACGGCACCGGCGGCCGCGCCCTGCAGGGCCCGGCGCCTGCCGACAGGGGGCAACACCTTGGACATGCGCGCGATCCTGCCAGGCGGGAGCGGCCCTGACCAGGGCGGGGCTCACAGTGCGGCCCCCCGGGGCCCGCCCCGCGGGGCCGGGGGAGGGGCGGTGGGTTCCGGAAGGGGAGTGTCAGTGGCTGTCGTTACAGTCGGTGCATGAGTTCCTCGCCCGCCGACCTCGTCCGTGCGTTCCACCTCGCCTTCGGGCTCGACGTCCGCAGTACGCCGACGGAGGTGTCGCCCCACCTCGCCGCGCACCGCGGGGAGCTGCTGGCCGAGGAGGCCGCGGAGGTCGCCGAGGTGTCGGTGAGCGGCCCGCTGGACCGGCTCGCGCACGAGCTGGCCGATGTCGTCTACGTCGCGTACGGCACGGCCCTCGTGCACGGGATCGACCTCGATGCGGTGATAGCCGAGATCCACCGTTCCAACATGACGAAGCTGGGCCCCGACGGCCGGATCGAGCGCCGCGCCGACGGCAAGGTCCTCAAGGGCGAGCACTACGAGGCTCCGGACGTGGCGGCGGTGCTGCGCCGCCAGGGTTGGGTGCCCGGCGACGAGGCCTGAGGGTTTGCCGGGCGGCACCGCTCGAGAACCTGCGGGGCGCACGGCCTGAGGCCCGGGGGCGGTGCGCTGGGTGCGGCGGGGCGGCGCGCTGTGTACGGCGGGGGCGGCG
Source organism: Streptomyces sp. NPDC051315 (assembly GCF_044455165.1). Classification (NCBI taxonomy): domain Bacteria; kingdom Bacillati; phylum Actinomycetota; class Actinomycetes; order Kitasatosporales; family Streptomycetaceae; genus Streptomyces; species Streptomyces sp. NPDC051315. Next base: position 135,483 of record NZ_JBITEN010000018.1, on the reverse strand, counting down.
GGGCGGCGCGCCGGGTGCGGGAGGGCGCCCTGACGGGTGCCGGAGGGCGCCTGCCGGCTCTGTTCCGCTCGCGGTGAAGGCGGCCCGTCGGCTCCGGCTCGCGGCGCAGGCGCCCCGCCGCCCCGTTCGTCAGTCGCCCACCGGCGTCTCCTTCCGTGCCTCCGGCATGGGCTCCGGAGCGTGCCGGCGGGTGTCCCGGCGTCGCGCGAACCGTGTCGCCAGCGGTTCGGTGTAGCGGGCGGTGAGCGGGCCGAGGACGACCAGGATCAGGACGTACGCCGTCGCCAGGGGGCCGAGCGCCGGCTCGATGCCCGCGGTGACCGCCAGTCCGGCGATGACGATGGAGAACTCGCCGCGCGCCACCAGCGCCCCGCCCGCGCGCCAACGGCCCTTGACGGAGATCCCGGCCCGCCGGGCCGCCCAGTAGCCGGTGGCGATCTTCGTGGCGGCGGTGACGGCGGCCAGCGCGAGGGCGGGCAGCAGGACGGGAAGGATGCTGGCCGGGTCGGTGTGCAGACCGAAGAACACGAAGAAGACCGCGGCGAACAGATCCCGCAGCGGGCTCAGCAGGGTGTGCGCGCCCTCGGCCACCTCCCCGGACAGCGCGATGCCCACCAGGAAGGCGCCCACCGCAGCCGACACCTGCAGCTGCTGCGCCACACCGGCGACCAGGATCGTCAGCCCCAGGACGACGAGCAGCAGCTTCTCCGGATCGTCGCTCGACACGAAGCGGGAGATGACCCGGCCGTAGCGCACCGCCACGAACAGCACGAGCCCCGCGGCGCCCAGCGCGATCGCCAGGGTCGCGCTGCCGGACGCCAGCCCGACCCCGGCCACCAGCGCGGTGACGATCGGCAGGTAGACCGCCATCGCCAGGTCCTCCAGCACCAGGACGCTCAGGATCACCGGGGTCTCCCGGTTGCCGACGCGGCCCAGGTCGCCGAGGACCTTGGCGATCACCCCGGACGACGAGATCCAGGTGACGCCCGCCAGCACCACGGCCGCCACCGGCCCCCAGCCCAGCAGCAGCGCGGCGGCCGCGCCCGGGAGGGCGTTGAGGGCGCAGTCCACGAGACCGGACGGGTGGTGCGCCTTGAGATGGGAGACCAGATCGCTCGCCGTGTACTCCAGGCCGAGCATCAGCAGCAGCAGGATGACGCCGATCTCGGCGCCGATGGCGACGAACTCCTCGCTCGCGCCGAGTGGCAGCAGTCCGCCCTCGCCGAAGGCCAGACCGGCCAGCAGGTAGAGCGGTATGGGCGAGAACCGGAAACGGGCCGCGAACCGGCCGAGCAGGCCGAGGCCCAGGATGATGGAACCGAACTCGATCAGCAGGACGGCGGAGGAGTGCACCGGTTCACTCCCGCCCGAGTATCGCCGCGGCCGCGTCCACGCCCTCACGGGTGCCGATGACGATGAGGATGTCACCGCCCGCGAGCCGGAAGTCCGGCGCGGGCGACGGAATGGCCTCGGCCCGCCGCAGCACCGCCACGATCGACGCCCCGGTCTCCGTGCGCATCCGGGTGTCGCCCAGCAGCCGCCCGTTCCAGCGGGAGCTCGCGGCCACCTCGACGCGTTCGGCGACCAGCCCCAGATCGGTGGTGTACAGCAGACTCGCGCTGTGATGGGACGGCATGAGCGCGTCGATCAGCGAGTCCGCCTCGGCGGCGGTCAGCCGCAGGGACTGGGCACAGGAGTCGGGGTCGTCGGCGCGGTACACGTTCACCGTCCGGGTGCCGTCACGGTGCGCCACCACGGACAGATGGCGTCGCTCGCGCGTCACGAGGTCGTACTGGACGCCGATGCCTGGCAGCGGTGTCGTCCGGAGGCGTGGAGCGGACACGTTTCTTCCCCTTGTTCTCGTTCGACCTGCGGGTCGTTCATGTCGCTGGTGCGTGCCGGCAATTCGTGTTGCCGGCGGTTCTTCTTGCCGGTGGCCGGTGGCCGGTGGCCGGGTGCTGGTGGTGCGTGGTGCCGGTGGTGCGTGGTGCCGGTGGTGCGTGGTGCGTGGTGCCGGTGTTCGTCCTTCTGGTCGGTCGTGCTGGGTGCTCCGCGTGCTGGCCGGCCGCCGTCGGGCATGGTGGTGCAGGTTCCCGTCCGGTCGCCGTGCAGGCTTGAGGACGGTCACGCGGGGTGCGCACGAACCGGGCGAGCGCGGCGGGCCCGGCAGGCCGCGTCCGGCGGCCCGTACCGGCCGCCGGTCACGTGCGCGGAGCCGCCATGCTGTCATCCCCCCGTACCGTGACGACATGGGTGTCGTGACGGATGGACAGGGCCGGCGGAGGACGGAAAGGCTGGTCACGGCGGTGCCGTGGACCGGAAGTCGGCAGTCGGCGAGGACCGGGGGAGGGGGAGTCGCGCACGTGTCGCTGTTCTGGCGGATCTTCGCCCTCAACGCCGTCGGTCTGATCGTGGCCGCCGCGCTGCTCCTCGGGCCGGTCACCGTCTCCACGCCCGTCCTGCCCGACGAGGCGCTCGTCGTGGTGGCGGGTCTGGCCGGGCTGCTCGCCGTCAACGCGGTCGTGCTGCGGGTCGGTCTGGCCCCGCTCGGGCGCCTGGGGAGGGCCATGGCCGACGTCGATCTGCTGCACCCCGGGGCCCGTGCCGTCGTCGGCGGACCGGTGGAGACCGCCGAACTGATCACGACCTACAACGCCATGCTCGACCGGCTGGAGGCCGAACGCGCCGCCAGCGTCGCCCGGGCCCTCTCCGCACAGGAACGCGAACGCCACCGGGTCGCCCGCGAACTCCACGACGAGGTCGGCCAGACCCTGACCGCCGTGCTCCTCCAGCTCAAGCGCGTCGCCGACCGCGCCCCCGACGGCCTGCGCGGGGAGGTGGGCCAGGCACAGGAGGCCACTCGCGCCGGCCTCGACGAGATCCGCCGCATCGCCCGGCGCCTGCGCCCCGGTGTCCTCGACGAACTCGGCCTGTTCAGCGCTCTGCGCTCGCTCGCGGCCGACTTCACCACCCATGGACTGACGGTCCGCCACGACCTGCGGGCCGGTCTGCCCCCGCTGACCGAGGAGACGGAACTCGTGCTCTACCGCGTGGCCCAGGAAGCCCTCACCAACACCGCCCGGCACTCCGGCGCCGACCGTGCCGAACTCCACCTCCGCCCGGTCGCCGGCGGCGTCGAACTCCTCGTCCGGGACAACGGCAAGGGTCTGGGCCCTGCGGCGGCCGAGGGCGCCGGTATCGGCGGCATGCGCGAACGCGCCCTGCTCATCGGAGCGACACTCACCCTGACCTGCGGACCCGACGGCGCCGGGACGGACGTACGGCTGCGGACCGGACGGCTGCGGCGGCCCGGTGGGCCGGAACAGTCCGGGCCCGAGTGGCTCGCCCCGGGGCCGGAGACGGGCACCGGAGGTACGGGCACCACCGCCGGAACCGACACCGCCGCGGACGAAGGCGAAGGCGCGTCGCGGGTCCGTCCCCCGGTCACCTCCGGAGGCCGCGAATGACCGGCGCGACGCCACGGCTCCCGCCCACCTCGTCCACCCCGCCCACTCCGCCCGCCCCGCCCATCCGCGTCCTTCTCGCCGACGACCACACGCTCGTCCGCCGGGGCGTGCGGCTCATCCTCGACGGCGAACCCGACCTGACGGTCGTGGCCGAGGCCGGGGACGGGGCCGAGGCCGTCGAGCGGGCCCGGGCCGGGGACGTCGACCTGGCCGTCCTCGACGTGGCCATGCCCCGCACCACCGGTCTGCAGGCGGCCCGCGAACTCTCCCGCCGCCTCCCCGGCCTGCGCATCCTCATCCTCACGATGTACGACAACGAGCAGTACTTCTTCGAGGCCCTCAAGGCCGGAGCCGGCGGTTACGTCCTGAAATCCGTCGCCGACCGCGACCTGGTCGAGGCGTGCCGGGCGGTCATGCGGGACGAGCCGTTCATCTACCCGGGCGCGGAGCGGGCCCTCGTCCGCTCGTACCTGGACCGGCTGCACCGCGGTGACGGCGTCGGCGGTCTGCCCGAGCGGCCCATCACCGAGCGCGAGGAGGAGATCCTCAAACTCGTCGCCGAGGGGCACACGTCCAAGGAGATCGGCGCGCTGCTCTTCATCAGCGCCAAGACCGTCGAGCGCCACCGCGCCAACCTGCTGCACAAACTGGGCATGCGCGACCGGCTGGAACTCACCCGCTACGCCATCCGCGCGGGCCTCATCGATCCCTGAACACCTGGCGTACCGGCCCGGCGGAGGCGACGACGCCGGCACGGCGCGCGCCCGCCCGCCCCGCTCACCGACGTCGACGACAGCCACCTCACCGGACCACCTACCCTTGAGGAATGACCAGCAGCAGCGACCGGAGTCTCGCAGTGGGCGTTGAAGGACCTAAGAGCTACGAAATCCGCACCTACGGGTGCCAGATGAACGTCCACGATTCCGAGCGCTTGTCCGGGCTGCTCGAAGAGGCCGGTTACGTGCGCGCCCCCGAGGGGTCGGACGGCGACGCCGACGTCGTCGTCTTCAACACCTGCGCGGTCCGGGAGAACGCGGACAACCGGCTGTACGGCAACCTCGGCCGGCTGGCGCCGAAGAAGGCGAGCCGGCCGGGCATGCAGATCGCGGTCGGCGGCTGCCTCGCCCAGAAGGACCGCGACACCATCGTGAAGAAGGCGCCCTGGGTGGACGTCGTCTTCGGCACGCACAACATCGGCAAACTGCCGGTGCTGCTGGAACGGGCCCGCGTGCAGGAGGAGGCGCAGGTCGAGATCGCCGAGTCGCTCGAGGCCTTCCCGTCCACCCTGCCGACGCGTCGCGAGAGCGCGTACGCCGCCTGGGTCTCCATCTCCGTCGGCTGCAACAACACCTGCACCTTCTGCATCGTCCCGGCGCTGCGCGGCAAGGAGAAGGACCGCCGTCCCGGCGACATCCTCGCCGAGGTCGAGGCCCTGGTCGCCGAGGGCGTCTCCGAGATCACCCTGCTCGGCCAGAACGTCAACGCGTACGGCTCCGACATCGGCGACCGCGAGGCCTTCAGCAAGCTGCTGCGCGCCTGCGGAAAGATCGAGGGCCTGGAGCGGGTCCGCTTCACCTCCCCGCACCCGCGCGACTTCACCGACGACGTGATCGCGGCCATGGCCGAGACGCCGAACGTGATGCCGCAGCTGCACATGCCGCTCCAGTCCGGCTCGGACACGGTGCTGAAGGCGATGCGCCGCTCCTACCGACAGGAGCGCTACCTCGGGATCATCGAGAAGGTCCGGGCCGCCATCCCGCACGCGGCGATCAGCACCGACATCATCGTGGGCTTCCCCGGCGAGACCGAGGAGGACTTCGAGCAGACGCTGCACGTCGTCCGCGAGGCCCGCTTCGCGCAGGCCTTCACCTTCCAGTACTCCAAGCGGCCCGGCACCCCGGCCGCGACCATGGAGAACCAGATTCCCAAGGAGGTCGTCCAGGCGCGCTACGAGCGTCTCGTCGCCCTTCAGGAGGAGATCTCCTGGGAGGAGAACAAGAAGCAGGTCGGCCGCACCCTGGAGCTGATGGTCGCGGAGGGCGAGGGGCGCAAGGACGGCGCCACCCACCGCCTCTCCGGCCGCGCCCCCGACAACCGCCTGGTCCACTTCACCAAGCCGGAGCAGGAGGTGCGCCCCGGCGACGTGGTGACCGTCGAGATCACGTACGCCGCCCCGCACCACCTCCTCGCCGAGGGCGCCGTCCTCGACGTGCGCCGCACGCGCGCGGGGGACGCCTGGGAGAAGCGCAACGCCGAGAAGGAGGCCAAGGCGGTCGGCGTCATGCTCGGCCTGCCCAAGATCGGCGTTCCGGCACCGCTCCCGGTGGCCACCGGCAGCGGCTGCGGTTGCGACTGACCCGGAGACCCTCTTCGTCGAGTACGTGATCAGCGACTGGCACGCTGGTCGTGCTGGTCGTGCTGGTCGTGCTGGTGGTGCTGGTTCGTGCTGGTGGTGCTGGTCCTGGCGGTGATCCATCTGCCGGACGTGCTGACCGAGGACTGACCGCGCGCGGGGGTTACGCTGCCGATCATGCTTGTCGCCGCCGCAGTCTGCCCCTGCCCGCCCCTGCTCGTGCCCGAGGTCGCCGCGGGCTCCGCGCCCGAGCTGGACGCCGCGCGTGCCGCCTGCTCCGAAGCGCTGGGCGTGCTCGCCGCGGCCCGTCCGGACCGGCTCCTGGTCCTCGGGCCCGCCGACGAGTCCGGGCGGGGGACGTACCCGGAGGGCGCGCGGGGCTCCTTCCGCGGCTTCGGGGTCGATGCCGCCGTACGCCTCGGCCGGGGCGGCGGGGAACCGGCGTCCGGACGGGAACTGCCCCCCTCCCTCGCCGTCGGCGCCTGGCTCCTCGAGCGGGCCGGCTGGTCCGGCACCCCGGTCGAGGGACTCGGCGTGGCGGAACCGCTCCCGGCCGGGCGGTGCGTCGAACTCGGCAGGGACATCGGCGGACGGCCCGGACGGATCGCGCTGCTGGTGATGGGCGACGCCAGCGCGCGCCGCTCGCTCAAGGGGCCGGGCTACCTCGACGAGCGCGCCGCGCCCTTCGACGCGGAGGTCGCGCGGGCCCTCGGCAGCGCGGACGTCGCGGCCCTCGAGGCGCTCGACGTCGAGCTGGCGCGCGAGCTGAAGGCCGCGGGCCGCGCGCCCTGGCAGGTGCTCGCGGGCGCGGCCGAGAACACCGGGCTGACGGGCACCCTCCTGTACGAGGACGCGCCGTACGGGGTCGGCTACATGGTCGCCGCCTGGTCCTAGAAGGCGCCGGATGACCCGTCCCCGTCGTCCACCGGAGGCGTGGGGAGGCGTGGCGGGAGAGGGCAGCGGCGACGGGGTCTCTGCGGGCCGGGCAGCGGCGACGGGGTTCCCGCATCGGCAGCGGCGACACCGGCGACGCGATCCTGGCGGGAGCGGCAGCCGCGACGGGGTCCCCGAAACACGATCGGTGGCAGGGGGCCCGCCGGTGAACCCGCGGCGGCGCCGCATCCGTCGTGGAACGGCGGACGGCCGCGCGCGTTCCCGCTGCGCGGCCGTCCGCCGATCGATGTGCTGCTGTGGACTGCTGGTCAGGAGCTCGGCGGGGGCGTGCTCGGCGGGGGCGTGCTCGGCGGGGTGAACGTGTCGCCGCCCGCCCCCGGCCCGTCCTTGTGCGCGAGCCGGTCCATGGCGCCCTTCGCCTTGCCGGTGCCCGTGTGGATCCTGTCGCTGTACTTGCCCTTGGTCCTCTCGTCGACGACCTTGGCGGCCTTGTCGATCCCGTGCTGGATCTTGTCCTCGTGCCGCTGAGCGAGGTCCGAGACTTTGCCCTTGGCCGGGGCGAGCCTGGACTTCAGATTGTTCAAAAGACCCATGGGTCACCTTCCCTGGCGGGTCCGTTACGAGCGGGCGCTCTCGCCGGCGTCGCTGTCGACGGCCTCCTCGGCGGACTGCTGCCGGGGGATCTCGACGCCGTCGGTGGCGGCGGCCGCATCGATCCCGGTCGCCCTCTTCGGGGCGTCACCGGCCTCGGCGGGCTCCCGCACCGGCGTGTCCCCGGCGGCCCGCTCCGCCTCGGCGCCCTCCACCGCCGTACCGGCCGGTGCCTCGGCGCCTGTCCCCGCCTCCCGAGCGTTCGTCTCCTCCGTGGCCGTCTCCTCCGTACTCGCCGCCTCCGCGGCCGTCTCCTCCGTGGCCTTCGACCTCCGGAAAAGCCGCGCCAAAACGCCCATATCCACTCCATACGGTACTCGTGCGGGCGAAATCCCGCGTTGCCCGGTGCGTCCGATTGCGTCACCGGAGTGCGCCGCCCCCGCGAACGGGCGACGGGAACTCGCAACGGGCAACGACGCCGGACGGGCCTCGTCACGTAACTCGTTCGAGGGCGGGGTCGGAGGTTTGCGAGACTGGGGCCGTGAGCAGCACAGCCCCCACCCCCCGCGTCATCGCCGTCGTCGGTCCGACCGCGGCCGGAAAGTCCGATCTGGGCGTCTTCCTGGCCCGGCAACTCGGCGGCGAGGTCGTCAACGCCGACTCCATGCAGCTCTACCGAGGGATGGACATCGGCACCGCCAAGCTGACGCGGGAGGAGCGCGCCGGTGTCCCGCACCACCTTCTGGACATTTGGGACGTCACCGAGACCGCCTCCGTCGCCGAGTACCAGAGACTGGCCCGCGCCCGGATCGACGCGCTGCTCGCCGAGGGCCGCTGGCCGATCCTGGTCGGCGGCTCCGGACTGTACGTCCGCGGCGCCGTCGACAACCTGGAGTTCCCCGGCACCGACCCCGAGGTCCGCGCCCGCCTGGAGGAGGAGCTCACCCTGCGCGGCCCCGGCGCGCTGCACGCCCGTCTGGCCGCCGCCGACCCGGAGGCGGCGCAGGCGATCCTGCCCAGCAACGGCCGCCGTATCGTCCGCGCCCTCGAGGTGATCGAGATCACCGGCAAGCCCTTCACGGCCAACCTGCCCGGCCATGACTCGGTCTACGACACCGTCCAGATCGGCGTCGACGTGGCGCGTCCCGAACTCGACGAGCGCATCGCCCGCCGCGTCGACCGGATGTGGGACGCGGGCCTCGTCGACGAGGTGCGCGCGCTGGAGGCGCAAGGCCTGCGCGAGGGGCGTACGGCCTCGCGCGCGCTCGGCTACCAGCAGGTCCTGGCCGCCCTGGCGGGTGAGTGCACGCAGGACGAGGCGCGGGCGGAGACCGTCCGTGCCACCAAGCGCTTCGCGCGCCGTCAGGATTCGTGGTTCAGGCGCGACCCGCGGGTGCACTGGTTGAGTGGGGCTGCGGCGGATCTCACAGAACTTCCACAGCTCGCGTTGGCGTTGGTCGAACGACCGGTTACAGCCTGATCACGTCATGGCATCGGGACGCTCCGGCCGCCGTCCGGGCCTTCGGCACCGTGCCATCATCGAGCTTCGATCGACCAAGTGGAGTCCGAGTTGGGAGGGCGCGTGGCGATGGAGGCCGGCCCTCGCGACACCGCACAAGGCACCGAGCACCTCACCACCGAGCGGGGTGAACCGGAGCCGGAGGAAAGCCGTCTGAGCCCCGACGGGCCGGACGCCGACGACACCCAGGACGGCGTGACCGCCGACGGGCCCGAACCCGAGGAGATGTTCGCGGGCGGCCCCGAGGTCGAGGTCGAGCTGCGCCCCCAGCGCCGACTGCGGATCTGGCAGCTCGCCCCCATCGTCGGTCTGGCCGCGACCGGCTCCCTGATGTTCGCGTTCCCCCTCGCCTTCGACTTCGGCGACAGCGGAGCCGTGATCGCCATGCTGGGGCTGCTGATCTGCTCCTGCGCGGCGGGCTGGGGGATGATGGCCGCACGCCGCGTCGGTCACACGTGGCCCGGCCTGCCCCAGCGCGGCTCCGGCCGCCGCCCCGACTGGCGGGTCGTCCTCACGTACGTCGTGATGGTCGCCGCGGTCGTGGTCCTGGCGGTGTGGCGGGTCGCCCGGCTCCGCTAGGCCGCCGACGCCGGGGCGGTGCAGCCACCCCGTACGATCGAGGAATGAGCACGCGGATCGCCTTCCTCAAGGGTCACGGCACCGAGAACGACTTCGTGATCGTCCCCGACCCCGAGAACGCCATCGACCTTCCCCCGGCCGCCGTCGCCGCCCTGTGCGACCGCCGCGCGGGCATCGGCGGTGACGGGCTGCTGCACGTCGTGCGCTCCGCCGCCCACCCCGAGGCGAAGGACATGGCGGCCGAGGCGGAGTGGTTCATGGACTACCGCAACGGCGACGGCTCCGTCGCCGAGATGTGCGGCAACGGCGTCCGCGTCTTCGCGCGCTACCTCCAGCACGCCGGACTCGTCACCGAAGGCGACCTCGCGGTCGCCACGCGCGGTGGCGTGAAGACCGTGCACCTCGCCAAGGACGGCGACATCACCGTCGGCATGGGCAGGGCACGCCTCCCCGAAGGGGACGTCACCGTGAGCGTCGGCGAGCGCAGCTGGCCCGCGCGGAACGTGAACATGGGCAACCCGCACGCCGTCGCCTTCGTCGACGACCTCGCGCACGCGGGCGACCTGTTCTCCCCGCCGCCCTTCAGCCCCGCCTCCGCCTACCCGGACGGGGTCAACGTCGAGTTCGTCGTCGACCGCGGCCCGCGGCACGTCGCGCTCCGCGTCCACGAGCGCGGTTCCGGCGAGACCCGTTCGTGCGGCACGGGCGCGTGCGCCGTCGCCGTGGCGGCCGCCCGCCGGGACGGCGCCGACCCGGCCGTCACCGGGACGCCGGCCACGTACACCGTGGACGTTCCCGGCGGTCGCCTCGTGATCACCGAACGACCCGACGGCGAGATCGAGATGACCGGACCCGCGGTGATCGTCGCCGAAGGCACGATCCATCCGGAGTGGCTGGAAACCGCCGTCCGTTGACGGGCGTGGTGACTTGGCATCAGAGGTCGACGCGGCCCGGTGAGGCGCGGGAGTGCTGCCGGGGGCGAACCCGCGAGTTCGAAACCACGACCCACTCCAGGTCAGGCGGCGCAAAACCGTAAACCTCCGCGCCATCGCTCGAATGGGTGATCCGTTTCACGCTCGGGGAGAGGCGGTCAGTCGGGCGTGATGGGCTCGGTAGCATCAAGCACCGGCCCGGACGGGGGATCGATGCCAGCCCCCTGAGCCGTGTCCGCCCTGGGGCACTCCGTCCGCCGGTCCACGCAGCCGGAGGTGCCCATGAGTGCGGAGGCCACGAATCCCGCGACCCCAGGCCCGGTAGTGCCTGCCGCTTCCCGCAGGCGCAGCCGCCCCCGGATCGACCTGCGTCGCCTGGGCCGGGCCGCGTTGCTCGGCCCCACCTCCCGCGGCCGACTGCCCGACGCGATCGGTCACGTGGTCGACGCGCACCGCGCCCACCATCCCGACGCCGACCTGGAACCGCTGCGCCGCGCCTATGTGCTCGCCGAGTCCTCGCACCGCGGCCAGATGCGCAAGAGCGGCGAGCCGTACATCACGCACCCCCTCGCGGTGACCCTCATCCTCGCCGAACTCGGCGCCGAGACCACGACCCTGACGGCCTCTCTGCTCCACGACACCGTCGAGGACACCGACGTGACGCTCGCCCAGGTCGGCGAAGAGTTCGGCGAGGAGGTGCGCTACCTCGTCGACGGCGTCACCAAGCTGGAGAAGGTCGACTACGGCGCCGCGGCCGAGCCCGAGACCTTCCGCAAGATGCTCGTCGCCACCGGCAACGACGTCCGCGTGATGTCGATCAAACTCGCCGACCGGCTGCACAACATGCGCACCCTCGGTGTGATGCGTCCCGAGAAGCAGGAGCGCATCGCCAAGGTGACCCGCGACGTCCTCATCCCGCTCGCCGAGCGCCTCGGTGTCCAGGCGCTCAAGACCGAGCTGGAAGACCTCGTCTTCGCGATCCTGCACCCCGAGGAGTACGAGCACACGCGCCAGTTGATCGTCGACAACGCCTCCCGCGCGGACGACCCGCTGGCCGAGTTCGCCGACGCGATGCGCGCCGTCCTGCGCGACGCCGACATCCCGGCGGACGTCCTCATCCGGCCACGGCACTTCGTCTCCGTGCACAGGGTCTCGCGCAAACGCGGTCGGCTGCGCGGCTGCGACTTCGGCCGCCTGCTCGTCCTCGTCAACGAGGACGCCGACTGTTACGCGGTCCTCGGCGAACTGCACACCTGTATGACCCCCGTCGTCTCGGAGTTCAAGGACTTCATCGCCGTCCCCAAGTTCAACCTGTACCAGTCGCTGCACACCGCCGTCGCCCGTGAGGACGGACAGGTCGCCGAAGTCCTCATCCGCACCCACCAGATGCACAAGGTCGCCGAGGCCGGCGTCGTCGCGCTCGGCAATCCCTACGCTCCTCCTGCCGAGGAGCAGGGCGGCGAGGGCGGAGCGGGCGACGGAGCGCGCGTCGAGGGGGAGCGCGTCGACCCCACCCGGCCCGGCTGGCTCTCCCGCCTCCTCGACTGGCAGGAGGCCGCTCCCGACCCCGACACCTTCTGGTCCACCCTGCGCGAGGACCTCGCCCAGGACCGCGAGATCACCGTCTTTCGCCCCGACGGCGGCACCCTGGGCCTGCCCGAGGGCGCCACGTGCGTGGACGCCGCGTACGCGCAGTACGGCGAGGACGCCCACGCCTGCATCGGCGCCCGCGTCAACGGCCGCCTGGCGACCCTGAGCACCGTTCTGCGGGACGGCGACACCGTCCAGCTCCTCATGGGCCAGGACCCGGCTTCCGAACCCTCACGGGAGTGGCTGGAGCACGCCCACACGCCGGCCGCCCGCATCGCCATCCAGCGGTGGCTGGCGACGCATCCGGGGACGGACGGACCGGCCGCGGACTCCGGCGATGAAGCCGTCGGCGCCGGCGGGGAGATGCGGGGGGCGGGTGCGGCCCGAGAGGTCGGGAGGATCGCGCCTGCTGACGAGGTCGAGGGAGGGGAAACCCGTGAGGGCGTCGCCGCCCGCCCCGCGGCCGAGGAGCCCGCTCCCCGCCCGGACGCCGCGATCACCGTGGCGGACCGTCCCGGAGCCACCGTCCGGCTCGCCGGGTGCTGCACGCCCGTGCCCTCCGACGAGGTGACCGGTTTCGCCGTGCGCGGGGGAGTGGTGACCGTGCACCGCGTGGAGTGCGCCGCCGTGGCCCGTATGACGGACGCGGGGCGCGCGCGGGTCGACGTGGGCTGGGGGGACACCACCGGGTGCCGGGTCACCCTGGTCGCCGAATCGTTCGGCCGCCCCCACCTGCTCGCCGACCTCACCGAGGCGATCGCCCTGGAAGGCGCGGAGATCGTCTCCGCGACCGTCGAACCCCCGAGCCAGCAACGCGTACGCCACACGTACACCCTCCAACTCCCGGACGCGGCCCACCTCCCCACCCTGATGCGCGCCATGCGGAACGTGCCCGGCGTGTACGACGTGAGCCGGGCACAGCACCACGCGCCGGCCTCCTGAGGGAGCCCGGCCCGAGGGCGGGTGTCGACCGAGTCTCCAGGGACGCGAGCCGGTCGTGCGCGGGGTGCGCCGGATGCGGGGGCGTGCGCTCCCGGCGGTCGGCCCCGGGACTGCTCCGGAGGGGTACGTCACCCAGCACGCGCGTGGGGGCAGGTCCGTTCGGGTGGGCCGGTCGCGCGTCGCCGTCGAGGGGCGGGCGGGCGCTGGTAGCGGTGGTGCATGCTCCTCACCCCCCTGACGTCCCGCGCCCGCACCGCCCGCTCCCGTCGCCTGAAGGCCACCCTGCTCGCCTCGGCCGTCTCCGTCTGTCTCGTCGCCGCGAGCGCCCCGGCGACCCCGCTCGGTGTCGGCGACCGCCTCTTCCCGTATCTGGGCAACCCCGGGTACGACGTGGCCTCGTACGACCTGGCCTTCACCTATTCCGGCAGCAACAGCAAGCCGCTCCAGGCGGTCACCACCATCGACGGCTGGACCACCACCGCTCTGGACCGGATCAACCTCGACTTCACCCACGGCAAGGTCGAGTCCGTCGAGGTCGACGGCGAGCCCGCCGCCTTCGCCAGCGCCGGCGAGGACCTGGTGATCACGCCCGAGGAGCCGCTGCCGAAGGGTGACTGGATGCGCGTCACCGTGCGCCACACCAGCGACCCGGTGAGCAGCGAGGGCCGGGACGGGGGCTGGGTGCGCACCGCGGACGGCCTGGCGATGGCCAACCAGGCCGACGCCGCCCACCTGGTCTTCCCCTGCAACGACCACCCCTCCGACAAGGCGAGCTTCACGATCAGGGTCACCGCACCCGACGGCTACACGGCCGTCGCCAACGGCCTCCCCGTCGGCGTCGACCGGGCCGGCCGCACGACCACGTGGACGTACCGGACGCGGCACCCCATGGCCACCGAGCTCGCCCAGGTGTCCATCGGCCGCTCCACCGTCCTGCACCGCGAGGGCCCGCGCGGACTGCCCGTACGGGACGTCGTGCCCACCAAGGACCGCGATCTCCTGGAACCGTGGCTGAAGAAGACTCCCGACCAGATCACCTGGATGGAGAACAGGGTCGGTCCCTACCCCTTCGAGACGTACGGCCTGCTCATGGCCGACGCCACGACCGGCTTCGAGCTCGAGACGCAGACCCTCTCCCTGTTCGAGCGAGATCTGTTCACCGAGCAGGACTACCCCAGGTGGTACGTCGAGTCGATCATGGTGCACGAGCTGGCGCACCAGTGGTTCGGCAACAGCGTCAGCCCGCGCACCTGGTCCGACCTGTGGCTCAACGAAGGACACGCCACCTGGTACGAGGCCCTCTACGCGGAGGAGAAGGCGGGCCGCACCCTGGAGGCACGCATGAAGGCGGCGTACGGCGCCTCCGACCACTGGCGCGCGGCCGGCGGTCCGCCCGCGGCCCCCAAGCCGCCCACGCCCGGCCAGAAGATCGGCATCTTCCGTCCGAACGTCTACGACGGCGCCGCCCTGGTGCTGTACGCCCTGCGCCAGGTGATCGGCACCCGGGCGTTCGAGCAGCTGGAGCGTGCCTGGGTGCGCGACCACCGGGACTCCACGGCGAGCACCGCCGACTTCCGGCGCCTCGCCGAGCGGATCTCCGGACGTGACCTCGGGGCCTTCTTCAAGAGCTGGCTGTACGACGAGAAGACCCCGCCGATGCCCGGACACCCGGACTGGAAGCCGACGGCGCCCGCGCGGACCGGCAAGGCCGCGAAATAAGGCCGCGAAATAAGGCGGTGACGAGACGGGCCGTGCCGTGCGACCATCGTGAGGTCGGCGTGGTACGGGACAACGGGAATCTCCCGGGGTACTCGTGCGTTGTGCAGTATGACCGCCGAACAGGCATCCCCAACGACGTAAGGACCCAATGACCTCCTCTTCTTCCCCTTCCCAGGACACCAAGCGCCTCGCGCACGCCTACCCCGAGGGTCTTCGGGCCGATGCCCTGATGGAAGAGGACGTCGCCTGGAGCCTCGAGATCGACGGAGAGCGGGACGGCGACCAGTTCGACCGCTCCGAGCGCGCGGCCCTGCGCCGCGTCGCGGGCCTCTCCACCGAGCTCGAGGACGTCACCGAGGTCGAGTACCGTCAGCTCCGCCTGGAGCGGGTCGTGCTCGTCGGCGTCTGGACCTCGGGGACCGTACAGGACGCGGAGAACTCCCTCGCGGAGCTCGCCGCCCTCGCGGAGACCGCGGGCGCTCTCGTGCTCGACGGCGTGATCCAGCGCCGTGACAAGCCCGACGCGGCCACCTACATCGGCTCCGGCAAGGCCGACGAGCTGCGCGACATCGTGCTGGAGACCGGCGCGGACACCGTCATCTGCGACGGTGAGCTCAGCCCGGGCCAGCTGATTCACCTCGAGGACGTCGTCAAGGTCAAGGTCATCGACCGTACGGCCCTGATCCTCGACATCTTCGCCCAGCACGCCAAGTCCCGAGAGGGCAAGGCGCAGGTCGCGCTCGCGCAGATGCAGTACATGCTGCCGAGGCTGCGAGGCTGGGGTCAGTCGCTGTCCCGTCAGATGGGCGGCGGCAAGGGCGGCGGCCTCGCCACCCGTGGTCCCGGTGAGACCAAGATCGAGACGGACCGGCGTCGGATCCGCGAGAAGATGGCGAAGATGCGCCGGGAGATCGCGGAGATGAAGACCGGCCGCGAGGTCAAGCGCCAGGAGCGCAAGCGCCACAAGGTGCCGTCCGTGGCCATCGCGGGCTACACCAACGCCGGCAAGTCCTCGCTGCTCAACCGCCTCACGGGCGCGGGCGTCCTGGTCGAGAACGCCCTGTTCGCGACCCTGGACCCGACCGTGCGCCGGGCCGAGACCCCGAGCGGCCGCCTGTACACGCTGGCGGACACCGTCGGATTCGTCCGGCACCTGCCGCACCACCTGGTCGAGGCGTTCCGCTCCACCATGGAGGAGGTCGGCGAGTCCGACCTGATCCTGCACGTGGTGGACGGCTCGCACCCGAACCCGGAGGAGCAGCTGGCCGCCGTGCGCGAGGTGATCCGGGACGTCGGCGCCACCGACGTGCCCGAGATCGTCGTGATCAACAAGGCGGACGCGGCCGACCCGCTGACGCTGCAGCGGCTCATGCGGATCGAGAAGCGCTCCATCGCGGTCTCGGCCCGCACCGGCAAGGGCATCGACGAGCTGCTCACGCTCATCGACGACGAGCTGCCGCGGCCCTCGGTCGAGATCGAGGCGCTCGTGCCGTACACGCACGGCAGGCTGGTCGCCCGTGCCCACACCGAGGGCGAGGTGATCTCCGCGGAGCACACGGCGGAGGGCACGCTGCTGAAGGCGCGGGTGCACGAGGAGCTGGCAGCGGACCTCGCGCCGTACGTCCCGGCGCAGCTCGGCTGACACCTCCCCCTACGGAGTGCGAAGGCCCCGCCCCCAACTCGGCGCGGGGGCGGGCCTTCGGTGTGTTCGAGTCTCACTGACCGCCGTGGGTCTCGCTCATGTTCTCGTACAGCGCCTGGGCCTCCTGGCCGAGCTGCGGGCCCGCCAGCCAGGTGTTGTCGGTCGGGCCGATCGAGGTGTTGGAGACCAGTTCGGTCTTGCCGTCCACCATCCGGAACCAGCCGCCGCCGGACGAACCGCCGGTCATGGTGCAGCCGATGCGGTACATCGTCGGCAGCGCCGGGCTCAGCGACAGCCGCCCGGGCCGGTCGACGCACTTGAACATCTTCAGCCCGTTGTACGGCGCCGCCGCCGGGTAGCCCCAGGCGCCCATCGCGTCGACCTCCGTCGCGGGCGGCGCGGAGAAGTCGACGTCCAGCGCTCCGCCGAGGGTCTCCTCCAGCGACTTGGAGCCGGACTCCGGCGTCACGTGCAGCACGGCGTAGTCGTACGCGGCACCCGCGCCGCCCGTGTCCGAGCCGCCCCGGATCCACTGGTTCGACGTCGACGCCCAGTCGGCCCACCAGTTGCCGTAGGGGGCGATCTCCGAGGCCGTCGCCTTGCCCAGCTGCGCCTCGCTCTTGCCGAGGTCGTTGTAGGCCGGGACGAAGACGATGTTGCGGTACCAGCCGCCCTCGCCACCGGCGTGGACACAGTGGCCGGCCGTCCAGACGAGGTTCGACCTGCCCGGGTGGTTCACGTCCGAGACGACGGTGCCCGAGCAGACCGCCGTGCCGGCGGGGGTGTCGAAGAAGACCTTGCCGACCGGGGCCGCGTTCTCGTGGTACGGCGTCTTCTCGGCCGCCGCGTCGACGGGCGCGGGCTCCGGGTCGCTGACGCCCTGGTCGGCGGCGGTGTCCTTCGTCGTGACCGTCTTGTTCGCCTCCTTGGCGGAACGCATCCGCTCCGGCTTCCACAGGCCTTCGATCACCGGGTTGACGAAGTCCTTGGCCTCACTGAGCCACTTGTCCTTGTCCCAGTCCTTCCAGCCGCCGTTCGCCCAGTCGTCGACGTCGATGCCCTGCTTCCTCAGCTTGTCGGCGATGCCGGAGGGGACGCGGACCTTGCCGTCGCCGGTGTCGGCGGACTGGGACGCGGTGGCCGAGGCGTCGGCCCGGGTGTCGGCCGAGCCGCCGCAGGCGGTCCCGGTCAGTGCCAGGGCCGCGGTGAGCCCGGTGGCCACAAGGGTGCGCCGTCGGCCGCGCCGATGTGCGACGGGCGTGCGTGTGGAGCGCATGGTGCGATGTCCCTGTCCCCCGTTGAAACGCTGTATGTCATGTTCTTGTCAGGCGGTGGTGCCTCCGGACCGAGACCATCGGAGGCAGCACCCCACTATGCCCGGGGAATCCGGGACGAACGGCGGTGAGGTGGTGAAAGGTCCCGTCAGACACCCCACCGCCGTCGATCACTGCCCGGCGAACTTCTCGCTCACCGAGTCGTACACGCCCTTGGCCGCCTCACCGAGCCGCGGCCCCGCGAGCCAGCCCGCGTCCACCGGGCCGATCGAGGTGTTGGACACCAGCGCCGGCTTGCCGTCCGAGCCCGTCGCCACCCAGCCCCCGCCGGACGAACCACTGGTCATGGTGCAGCCGATGCGGTACATCGTCGGGTCCGAGGCGTTGAGCGACAGCCGGCCCGGCTTGTCCTGGCACTGGTACAGCTTCTGCCCGTCGTACGGCTCCGCGGCCGGGTACCCCGTGGCGGTGATGCTCGGCACCTTGGTGACGGCCGGCGCCGCGAAGTCCACCGGCAGCGCCGAACCGACCGTCTCCTCCAGCGACTTGCCGGAGCCACCCTCCTCGGGCGTCACATGGATGACGGCGAAGTCGTACGCGGCCCCGTCACCGCCGGTCGGCCCGCCCTGCTCGATCCACTGGTCCGAGGTCTGCGCCCAGTCGCCCCACCAAACCCCATACGGCGCCGCCTCCTCCCTGGTGGCGGTCTGCAACTCCGCGGCCGACTTGCCCTCGTCGTTGTACGACGGCACGAACGCGATGTTGCGGTACCAGCCGCCCTTCTTGCCGGCGTGCACGCAGTGGCCCGCCGTCCACACCAGGTTGGACTTGCCGGGGTGGGCCGGGTCCTGCACGACCGTCGCCGAGCAGACCATCGTGCCCTCGGGGGAGTCGAAGAACACCTTGCCCGCCTCGGGAGCGTTGGCGTGGTACGTGGGCGACACGGCCGTCGCGTCCACCGCCGCCGGCGTCGGGTCGGTCACGCCCTGGTCGTCGGAGAGGTCGCTGTCGTCGACGCCCCGGTCCGGGTCCTCGGCCTCGCGCATCCGGTCCGGGTCCCACAGGCCCTCGATGATGGGGTTGATGTAGTCCTGCGCCTCACGCAGCCAGTCGTCCCTGTCCCAGTTCTTCCAGGCGCCGTTCCGCCACGTGTCGAGGTCGATCCCGTGTTCCTTGAGCCGGTCCTTGATGTCGTCCGGGATCGTGATCTTCCCGTCGCCGTCCGCCGGGGCGGACGCGGTGGCCCGGCCCTCCGTGTTGGTGTCACCCGAGTCGCAGGCGGTCGCGGTGAGGGCGAGCGCCGAGACGAGGGCAACGGCGCCCAGTACGGGGGAAGTCCTGCGGCGGGCGTTCCTCCCCCGGCGAGTGGTGAACGACGGCCGTATGGATCGCATGGTCTGACTCCCCCTGCTGTCAACGAACTTGGTGCGGTGCTGTTCCCCGCCGCGGAACTCATGGTGATCTCAGGCCCGGTTCACACGGGTCTCACGGCCTGGTGGAACGGCATCACACGATATGCGTTCGCGACGGGGGACTCCCGACGGAACGGCAACGGTTCGGCTACAAGCCGTCTGACCTGGAACGTCCCGGGGTCGACCGGGTTCGGCGCCTTGTCGCGTCCGATCCCGTCGGGTCGGCAGCCCCGGCCTCTCTCCTACGCGCGTGTCCGGGGGCGCAGGCCAAGGGCCCGGCCGAGCCCGAGAAGTGCCCCTCACTCCGGGGCACCCACGCGGCACGGCCGGGCCCACCGGCCCCTCCGCCTCAGTGACGGGCCGCCTCACCGGCGCGCCGCACGCCGGCCACGGCCACCACGGCGCCGATGACGCACAGCACGCCGGCGACCTGCACCGCGGTGTGCACGC
The DNA here is from genome assembly GCF_044455165.1 of Streptomyces sp. NPDC051315. Lineage (NCBI taxonomy): Bacteria > Bacillati > Actinomycetota > Actinomycetes > Kitasatosporales > Streptomycetaceae > Streptomyces > Streptomyces sp. NPDC051315. The sequence continues at coordinate 116,119 of NZ_JBITEN010000018.1, read as the reverse complement.
CGTTCATGAAGGCCTGGTGGCTTCCCTCGAGGACGGCGGTCCTGAGCTGGGCGGGCATGTCACCGGTGACCGGGGCGACGCCCATGGCCACGGCGTCCTTCGCCTCGTGCAGGCCCTGTGCCGCGGGCACGGGCACCCCGGCGGAGGTCAGCTCGCCGGTGAGCGTGGAACCGACCCGGCTGCTGATGAGCGACACCAGCACGGAGGTGCCGAGCGCGCCGCCGACCTGCAGTGCGGTCGCCTGCAGTCCGCCCGCCACGCCGCCGTCCCTGACCGGCGCGTTGCCGACGATGGCATCGGAGGAGGAGGCCATGACCATGCCCACGCCCAGGCCGAGCGCGATGAACGGCAACCACATCGCGGCGTAGGAGGAGTCCGCGCTCCAGCCGAGCATGGCGAAGCAGGCGATCGCCTGCAGCACCATGCCGAGCGGCATGGTGAGCCGCGGCCCGAACCGGTCCGTGAGCGCGGCGCCGAGCGGGGAGGCCACGACCGAGGCCAGGCTCAGCGGCAGCGTGCGCACACCCGCTTCCACGGGGGTGAAGCCGCGCACGTTCTGCAGGTAGAGCATGACGAAGAAGATCACGCCGAGGAGGACGAAGAAGTTCAGCGCGGTGATGACCGTGCCGATGGTCAGCGCGGGACTGCGGAACAGGCGCATGGGCAGCAACGGCGCGGCCACGCGCGTCTCGTACCAGCCGAAGACCCCCAGGACCAGCACGCCCGCCGCGATCGCGCCCAGGGTGCCGCCCGAAGTCCAGCCCCACGTCTCACCCTTGACCACACCGAACACGACGGCGAGCAGACCGAGGGCCAGCAGGACGACTCCCGCGATGTCGAACTTCTCCTGCGCGGCGGCCGTGTTCCTGCTCTGCGGAAGGACGACGGCGCTGAAGACGAGCGCGATGACGCCGATGGGAGCGTTGATGTAGAAGACGGACTCCCAGTTGACGTTCTCCACGAGCAGACCGCCGACGATGGGGCCGAGGGCGGTGGAGACCGAGGACACCATGGCCCAGATGCCGAGCGCCATGCCGAACTTCTTCGGCGGGAAGACGGCCCGCAGCATGCCGAGGGTGTTGGGCATCAGCAGGGCGCCGAAGAAGCCCTGGAACGCGCGGAAGACGATGACGCCCGTGATGGACCCGGAGAGTCCGATGGCGACGGACGCGACGGTGAAGCCGACGACGCCGACCAGGTAGAACGTACGGCGCCCGAAACGGTCACCCAGCTTGCCGCCGAGGATCAGCGCCGCGGCGAGCGCCAGCAGGTAGGAGTTGGTCACCCACTGCAGGTCGGCGGTGGACGCGTTCAGGTCGCGGCCTATCTCGGGGTTGGCGATCGACACGACCGAACCGTCGAGACCGACCATGAAGAGGCCGAAGGCGACGGCGACGAGCGTCAGCCACGGGTTGGCCCGCATACCGCAGGGCGGGTCCTCGGACGGGGCTTCGAGCGGTGAGGGGGAGCTCATGGTGGCGGAGGGCATGACTGTGCCTGTCCTTCGTATGGCATGGGGAGGCGCGGACGGAACTCGGCCCGACCGCGGGAAAGGGGGAATGACGAGACCGGGCGACCGGCGCATGGGTGACCGGAGCGCGAAGGGAGCCGGCCCGCAGCACGCCTGCCGGGTCCACAGGGGGGACCCGGTGCGCGTGATCAGCGGGCGGAGTGGTGGAGGTGCCGGTGAAGCACCTCGAGCGCGCCCAGAGCGGAGCCGAGGGCGCCCCGTTCGCCGTCGGTCATGGCGCGCAGCGCGTGCGCGATGTGGGCGCCCATCAGCTGCGCTACCTCGGCGAGTCGCTGCCGGGCGGTCGCCGTGAGGTGCAGATGCGCGATCCGCTTGTCGGCGGCGTCCTGCCGACGCTCCACCAGCCCCTGTTCGGTCAGCTGGGTGACCAGCGCGCTGACGTTGTTCGGCTTCATCAGCAGGGCCTCGGCCGCGGCGCGCACGGTGACGCCGTCGTTGGCCTCGACGTGCCGCAGCAGCGCGAGCTGGGCCTCGGAGGGCTTGGGGTGCGGGTAGTCCCGGTCGATCTGCCGCTCAAGGGCCCGGGCCAGCGCGGGCAGGCACGCCACGAGGCCCGCGGCCACATGGTCGATGTCCTGTGCGGACGCGCTGTGCTGGGGCATGTCAGCAGCATAGGTAAAAAGACATACCTATGTCAACATACCTAAGTGTCCCGCCGGTCGGTCAGGCCCCGACGGATGCGTGGCCTCCTGTCGGACCGATCGCACTGGAGCGCTGTGCCCGTGGCCGACCGGTGACGCCGGGAGCGGGGGCGGGGGCGCCGAGGGGCCGGTGAAATGCAGGCCGACGAGGTTGGCCGGGTCGAGGGGGGGGCGGTCGGGTCGAGGGGTCGGCCTCGTGGGGGGATAAGCGCGGGGGCGGTGCCGGCGCCGCCGACTCGGCAGGGCGGTCCCTGTGCCACACGAGACGCCGGCCACGGTACGCGGCGACGGGGGAGAGGCGGTCGCCGATGGATGTCAGCCCGAGCCCGCGGAGTGGACGTCGACCCGGCCGAGGTGGCAGCTGTCTCAGTGCGTCGCGGCAAGGGAATTCGGGGTAACCCGTAACCCGGTGGACCATCCGGGGTTGGTAGCCGTGGAGCCTGCCGCCTGCTTGCGGCCCTCCGTGCGGGAATCCACCGAGGGTGCGGGGAAGCCGTTTTCCTCGCGGTCGACTTCCTCGCGGTCGACGGACACGACGTCGGCCCTGGCGTTCCGCGACGCACCAACTCGCCTGTGGACAGCGGGAGGACAGGGAGCCGTGGCCGTGACCGAGCCTGTACCTGGAGAAGCGTCCTCGGGACGCTCCGGTGGTGGGGACGCTGCTACGGCGGCGGCCCGTGCCGGGGTTTCCGACGCGCGGGGCGACGGAGGCGAGGGCGCCTGCGCCGGTGGCGGCCCGCTGGGCGGGCGGCCGGCGCACGAGGGCATTCTGCGGCGGCAGTCGGCGCGCGAGTCGGCGGCCCGTACCTACGCGCGCGCCCTGCCGATCGTGCCCGTGAGGGCACGCGGGCTGACCATCGAGGGCGCCGACGGCCGCCGTTACCTCGACTGTCTCTCGGGCGCCGGCACCCTGGCACTGGGCCACAACCACCCCGTCGTGCTGGAAGCCATCCGCAAGGTCCTCGACTCCGGCGCGCCCCTGCACGTCCTCGACCTCGCGACCCCCGTCAAGGACGCCTTCATCACCGAACTGTTCCGCACCCTGCCCCCCGGGCTCGCCGGCCACGCACGCGTGCAGTTCTGCGGACCGGCCGGCACGGACGCGGTGGAGGCCGCGCTCAAGCTGGTCCGGGCCGCCACCGGCCGTACGGGTGTCCTGGCGTTCACCGGCGCCTATCACGGCATGACCGCCGGATCCCTCGAAGCCTCCGGTGGTGCCTTCGACGTACGGGTGACGCGCCTGCCCTACCCGCAGGACTACCGCTGCCCGTTCGGCGTCGGCGGCGAAAGGGGTGCCGAACTCGCCGCCCGCTGGACCGAGTCCGTCCTCGACGACCCCAAGTCCGGTGTACGCCCGCCGGCCGGGATGATCCTCGAACCCGTCCAGGGCGAGGGCGGTGTGATTCCCGCACCGGACACCTGGATGCGGCGCATGCGGCAGATCACGGCCGACCGGTGCGTCCCGCTCATCGTCGACGAGGTCCAGACGGGTGTCGGCCGGACCGGTGCCTTCTGGGCGGTGGAGCACAGCGGGGTCACCCCCGATGTCATGGTCCTCTCCAAGGCGATCGGCGGCAGCCTGCCCCTGGCCGTCATCGTCTACCGCGACGACCTCGACGTCTGGGAACCCGGCGCCCATGCGGGCACCTTCCGCGGCAACCAACTCGCCATGGCCGCCGGCACGGCCACGCTCGCCTACGTCCGCGCCAACAATCTCGCCGACCGCGCGGCCACCCTCGGCGCCCACCTGCTGGACCGACTCCGGCGGCTGGCCCGGGGCATCCCGTGCATGGGGGATGTGCGGGGGCGGGGACTGATGATCGGAATCGAGATGGTGGACCCCGAGGGCGAATACGGCGGCAGCGCGCCGGGATGGGCCGGCGTGAGTGAGGGCGGGTGGGAAGACCGTGCCGGGCGAGGGGACGCACCCGGGCTCGGGTCCGGGTCCCTGACCGCGGTCGCGGCGGACCCTGCCCGGATGGGGGGACCGCCTGCGGCTGCCTCGCCGGGGCTCGACCCGCCGGCCCTGGGGATGACCATCCCGAGGGAAGCCGCCCGTGGTCCTCGCCCCGCCGCCCCGGACCTGGCCCTCGCGGTGCAGCGGGAGTGCCTGCACCGGGGCCTGATCGTCGAACTCGGCGGACGCCACGCAAGCGTCGTGCGTCTGCTGCCGCCCCTGACGATCACCGACGAGCAGGCGGCCGCCGTCCTGGACCGGCTGGCGGACGCGCTGGAAGCGGTGGCCCGCGCCCACGCCGGCCGCACGGGCCGGGCCGGCCAGGGCCGGTCGAGCCCACCACGACAGCCGACCGGCCCACCCGCGCCGCCCCCGACCTCTGCCGACGGCACGAGGTAACCCGGGCGATCGCCCCACATTCCTCCTACGTCCCCCAAAACCAGCGGCCGCCGGTGTGCGACAACGCTTCCGTGCTCCGCGAGCGAGCCGGCGCACGGGCCACTCGGGGGCCGTTCCGTCCCGCGGAGCAGGTCGCCCCGGGCCACCGCTGCCGAACACCCACCTCTCGATGGGGAGCCCTCCGTCCACCGACCGGCGAAGCCACCCCCGTAGCACCCCGCTTCGTCGCCGACCCAGCCGATCCCACCCGACGAGGAACGACCTTGAACACGTCCCGCCAGCCTGCCGGATCCGCCCTCCGGGCAACCGCCACTTGCCCCGCATCGGCGTCGACCTCCTCCGTCCCGTCATCGGTTTCCGCTCCACCGCTCCCGGCACCCCGCCACCGGGGAGACACCCCGCACGCCGAACCGCCGCATCACCGACCGCCACACCACGCCGTCACCGATCTCGTCGATCACGCTGCCGCGCTCGCGGCGGCCCAGTCCGCGGCAGTGGAGAACCTGCTGCGCTGCTGGGTGCGCGAGACCGGCCTGTCCACCTCCGGGGACGGCACGCTGCGCATTCCGCTGCCCGCCACCGGAACCTCCCTGCTCACCCCCGTCCACTACTGGTCACCGACGGGCTGCCACCGCCTTGGCCTCCCGCGCCTGGCAGACGCTCCGGAACACTCCCCGCCCGCGGACGCGACCACGGTCGCGGCCCTGCTGGCCCGAGAGACGCTCCGGGCGCACGGCACGACCGCGGTCACCACCCAGGAGCGCGTCGGCGAAGGGCTGGAGGTGCTCGTCGACCAGGGGGGCACCGCCTCCTCAGACCCGGCACCCCGCCTCGCCGGCACCCCCGCCCACCCCTCCACATGCGGAGACGGCATCGATCTCGTCGCTCGCGTCGCCGACTCCGTCCGCCGTACCGCGGCCTTCATCGGCGCCCGCCGGGAACACCCGGCCGACGAACCCGATCTGTTCCTCTCCGCCGAACAGGCACTGCTGCTCGGGCATCCCTTCCACCCGACCCCCAAGAGTCGCGAGGGTCTCTCCGACGCCGAAGCAGCGCTCTACTCACCTGAGCTGCACGGCTCCTTCCCCTTGCACTGGCTGGCCGTCGCCCCCTCCGTACTCGCCGCCGACTCCGCCTGGACCGAGCGTGGCCGCCCCGTCCCCGCGGACGGGCTGACGGCCCGACTCGCCGACCCCGGGCTGCCGCTCCCGGACGGCCACGCCGCCCTGCCCCTGCACCCCTGGCAGTGGGACGAGGCCCGCCACCGTCCCGAGGTCGCCGCCCTGCTCGACGCAGGACTGCTCCGAGACCTCGGCGCCCACGGACTCCCGTGGCATCCCACCTCCTCCGTCCGAACCGTCTACCGCTCCGGCGCCCCGGCGATGCTCAAACTGTCGCTGGGACTGCGCATCACCAACTCCCGCCGCGAGAACCTCCGCAAGGAACTCCACCGCGGTGTCGAGGTGCACCGCCTGCTCCGCACCGGCCTGCTCCAGCAGTGGCAGGCAGCCCATCCGGGCTTCGACATCGTCCGCGACCCGGCCTGGCTCGCGGTCGACGGACCGGACGGAGTGCCGGTGACGGGCCTCGACGTGGTGATCCGGCACAACCCGTTCACCCCGTCCGACGACGTCTCCTGCATCGCCGCCCTCGTCGCTCCTCGGCCGTCCGTCCGACGGAACACCGAGCGAGACGTCCGGGGAGACATGCAGCGAGGCTTTCCACGAAGCGAACAGCGGAACGCCGAACCCGGCGATCCCACATCCGAGGTGCCACTGGCCGCCCAGGACCGGGCTCCCTGCCTGCCGTCCCGGCTCGCCGAGCTCGTCACGCACCTCGCTCGCAGGACAGGCCGCCCGCGCGGGACCGTGGCCACCGAGTGGTTCCTGCGCTACCTGGAGAAGGTCGTCCGCCCGGTGCTGTGGCTGGACGGTGAGGCAGGCATCGCCCTCGAAGCACACCAGCAGAACACGCTCCTCCTGCTGGACCCCGACGGCTGGCCCGCCGGCGGACGCCACCGAGACAACCAGGGCTACTACTTCCGTGCGTCCCGCCGCGCGGAACTCGACGCGCGACTGCCCGGAATCGGCGAACACAGCGACACCTTCGTCTCCGACGAGGTCACCGACGAGCGCTTCGCCTACTACCTCGGCATCAACAACGTGCTCGGACTCATCGGCGCGTTCGGCTACCAGCGGCTCGCCGACGAACACGTGCTGCTCGCGGCCTTCCGACGCTTCCTCACCGAAGCCGCCCGCGGCCCCGCTCGGTTGCGCAGTTCACTGCCCGCCCGTCTGCTCGACTCACCCGTCCTGCGCTGCAAGGCCAATCTGCTGACCCGGTTGCACGGCCTCGACGAACTCGTCGGTCCGGTCGACACCCAGTCCGTGTACGTCACCATCGCCAACCCCCTGCATTCCTGAACCGCTCGCCTTCCTGTCACCCACTCGCCTACTCACCACTCACCCATTCCCTTCGGCCCCTGAGGCCCTCGTCCCCTCCCGCCTTCAGAGAGGAGCCACACTGTGCCTCCCACCGACACCGAGGACAGGCTGGACCTGCGTCCGCCCGCCGCCGACCCGCTGGACCACGTCGGCGACTGGGGGCCGGCTGTCACTCCGGCCGGCACCTTCCGTTTCGTCCCCGTGCGGATCGAGAGGGACCTCCACCTCATCGGCAGGTGGATGAACGACCCCGCTGTCGCCGCGTTCTGGGACCTGGCGGGCCCCGTCGGCGTGGTCGAGGAACACCTGCGCCGCCAAATCGACGGTGACGGACGCAGCGTTCCGTGTCTCGGCGCGCTGGAGGGCACCCCGATGAGCTACTGGGAGATCTACCGGGCCGACCTCGACCCGCTGGCCGACCACTATCCGGCCCTACCGCACGACACCGGCATCCACCTCCTCATCGGCGGTGACGCCGACCGCGGGCGAGGACTCGGCGGCATCCTGCTCAGAGCCGTCGCCGGCCTCGTACTCGACATGAGACCCGCCTGTGCGCGCGTCATCGCGGAACCGGACCTTCGAAACACCCCCTCCCTGGCCGCCTTCCTCAGAGCCGGCTTCCGGTTCTCCGCCGAGGTCGACCTGCCCGCCAAGCGAGCAGCCCTCATGGTCCGAGACCGACAACCGCCTCTGCTGTAGTGACCCTCCGCAGTCGTGCCGTTACAAGTTGAACGCCGCGGGTCGCGAACCAGTTCCCGGGAGCCCGGAAAGCCGACCACTTTTTCTCGCGAGCTGCTCGCTCGGCCTCACGGCCCATTGCCCAGCCGACCCGCTCACCTCATCCGCCGGACTCCTCGGTCCTGTCGGCCCACTCACCTCACCCGCCGGATTGTCTAGCTCCGGTCGCCCCACTCACCTCATCCGCCGGACTTCCTCGCTTCCGTCGCCCCGCTCACCTCACCCGCCGGAGTGCCCCGCCGAGTGTCTCGCTCCATCCACCGATACCGCTGCTCCCGCCCCCTCCCCAACCACCGATGCGAGAAGCTCCCGACCTTGACCGTCTCCGTCCTCACCCCTGACCACCTGCATGACCACACGTTTGTCAGTCCCGCGCCGTAGGGTGGTCGCGCTATGACGAAGCCCTCACTTCCCGAACTCCTGCATGCCGCCGTCGCCGCCGTCGGCGGTACGGAGCGCCCTGGCCAGGTGACCATGGCCGAAGCCGTCGCCGAGGCGATCGACGACGGCTCCCATCTGCTGGTCCAGGCCGGCACCGGCACCGGTAAGTCGCTGGGGTACCTCGTGCCCGCGCTCGCGCACGGGGAGAAGGTCGTCGTGGCGACCGCCACGCTGGCGCTGCAACGTCAGCTCGTCGAGCGGGATCTGCCGCGCACGGTCGACGCGTTGCATCCGCTGCTGCGCCGCCGACCGGAGTTCGCGATGCTCAAAGGCCGGTCGAACTATGTGTGCCTGCATCGTCTGCACGAAGGCATGCCGCAGGACGAGGAGGAGGGACTCTTCGACCAGTTCGAGGCCGCCGCTCCCACCAGCAAGCTCGGTCAGGACCTGCTGCGGCTGCGCGACTGGGCGGACGAGACCGAGAGCGGAGACCGCGACGACCTGACGCCCGGCGTCTCCGACCGCGCCTGGGGTCAGGTGTCGGTCTCCTCGCGGGAGTGTCTGGGCGCCTCGAAGTGCGCGTACGGAGCCGAGTGCTTCGCGGAGATGGCCCGTGAGCGCGCCAAGCTGTCCGAGGTCGTCGTCACCAATCACGCGCTGCTGGCCATCGACGCCATCGAAGGTGCCCCGGTCCTGCCGCAGCACGAGGTGCTGATCGTCGACGAGGCGCACGAGCTGGTGTCGCGAGTCACCGGAGTGGCCACCGGCGAGCTCACCCCGGGCCAGGTGAACCGCGCGGTGCGCCGGGCGGCGAAGCTGGTCAACGAGAAGGCCGCCGACCAGCTCCAGACCGCCGCCGAGGGGTTCGAGCGGCTGATGGAGCTGGCGCTCCCGGGCCGTCTGGAGGAGATCCCGGAGGACCTCGGTTACGCCCTCATGGCGCTGCGCGACGCCGCACGCACCGTCATCTCCGCGATCGGCGCGACCCGCGACAAGTCCGTCCAGGACGAGGACGCGATCCGCAAGCAGGCGCTCGCCTCCGTGGAGACGGTGCACGACGTGGCGGAGCGGATCGTCAACGGCTCCGAGTACGACGTCGTCTGGTACGAGCGCCACGACCGCTTCGGCGCCTCCCTGCGCGTCGCCCCCCTGTCCGTGTCCGGCCTGCTGCGGGAGAAGCTCTTCGCGGACCGTTCCGTGATCCTCGCCTCGGCGACCCTGAAACTGGGCGGGGACTTCAACGGCGTGGGTGCCTCGCTCGGCCTCGCCCCGGAGGGCACGCAGGGTGAGGACGTCCCGCAGTGGAAGGGCATCGACGTCGGCTCGCCCTTCGACTACCCGAAACAGGGCATTCTGTACGTCGCCAAGCATCTGGCGCGCCCCGCGCGGGACGGCGACCGCGCGGACATGCTGGACGAGCTGACCGAACTGATCCAGGCGGCCGGCGGGCGCACCCTCGGCCTCTTCTCGTCCATGCGGGCCGCTCAGCTCGCCGCCGAGGAGCTGCGCACGCGGATCCCCGAGTTCCCCATTCTGCTGCAGGGCGAGGAGACGCTCGGCGAGCTGATCAAGAACTTCGCGGCGGACCCCATGACCTGCCTCTTCGGCACGCTGTCGCTCTGGCAGGGCGTGGATGTTCCCGGGCCCAGCTGCCAGCTGGTGGTCATGGACAAGATCCCGTTCCCGCGCCCGGACGATCCACTGATGAGTGCCCGCCAGAAGGCGGTGGAGGACGCCGGCGGCAACGGCTTCATGGCTGTCGCCGCCACGCATGCCGCGCTGCTGATGGCCCAGGGCGCGGGCCGGCTCGTGCGCGCGTCGGGCGACCGCGGCGTGGTCGCCGTACTGGACCAGCGGCTGGCGACCGCCCGGTACGGCAGCTACCTGAAGGCGTCCATGCCCGACTTCTGGTACACGACGGACCGTAACCAGGTCCGCAAGTCACTGGCTGCGATCGACGCGGCGGCCAAGAAGGCGGAAGCGGAAGCACAGTGAGGGGTGGGGGGGGGGGGGGGGGGGGGGGGGGCCCCCCCCCCCGGGGGGGGGCGGGGGGGGCCCCCCGGGGGGGGGGGGGGGGCGGGGGCGGGGGGGCGAGGAACACGAAACAGGCCCCGG
>NZ_JBITEN010000018.1:0-105905 GCF_044455165.1 Streptomyces sp. NPDC051315 | reverse complement strand
CCGCACCGGCGCAACCCGCCGCCCCCGCGCCTCAGGCCCCGGCCCCGGCCCCGGCGGCTCCGGCCGCCCCCCCCCCCCCCGGGGCCGCGCCCCCCCCCCCCCCCCCCCCCCCCCCCCCACCCCGATGCTGTTCGAGACCGGTCGGGCACAGCACAGGGCCCCGGAACCGGCGCAGGGATCCCGGGGCCCAGTCAGGGGGGCGGATCGAGAAGGTCTGTCCGCCACCGACCTCATACGCGACGCAGTACGGCCACCACCTTGCCGAGAATCGTCGCGTCGTCGCCGGGGATCGGTTCGTAGGCCGCGTTGTGCGGGAGCAGCCACACATGGCCGTCCTCGCGCTTGAAACGCTTGACGGTGGCCTCGCCGTCGAGCATCGCGGCCACGATGTCGCCGTTCTCGGCGACCGGCTGGCGGCGGACGGTGACCCAGTCACCGTCGCAGATCGCGGCCTCGATCATCGAGTCACCCACGACCTTCAGCACGAACAGCTCACCGTCGCCGACCAGCTGCCGGGGGAGGGGGAAGACGTCCTCGACCGACTCCTCGGCGAGGATGGGGCCACCGGCGGCGATACGGCCGACCAGGGGGACGTACGACGCGGCGGGCTTGCCGGCGGTGTCCGTGGGCTGCACGGCGGCGGCCTGGTCGGAGCCACGCACCTCGTAGGCGCGCGGGCGGTGCGGGTCGCGACGCAGGAAACCCTTACGCTCCAGTGCCATCAGCTGGTGGGCCACCGACGAGGTGCTGGACAGGCCGACCGCTTGGCCGATCTCCCGCATGGACGGCGGGTAGCCGCGCCGCTGCACGGAGTCCCTGATGACCTCGATCACCCGCCGCTGCCGGTCGGTGAGGCCCGAGCTGTCCGCCCTGATGCCTGGAGGTCGGCCCGGCAGGGAGCGCTTGTGCCCCTCGGGATTGATGGCTTCGTTCATCGCATGCACCGGCTCGAGTCGGCCCTGGGAGCGGTCCTGGGCGGTGATGGTGGCACTGTCTGCGGTGGTGGTCACGTCGGCCCCTCTCGGTTGTCTCCCTGCTGGACAACGGTAGTTGGTTTCGAAAGGTTGCGCCAAACACACGTTCGAGTGAAAAAGCGTGAATCGCCTGACTTGATCATGTCTCTGGGTGTATGGCTGACGCGCTGACCGGCGGGCAAAAAGGCTCATTGTTGTACTCTTCACCGCCGAGGCCGACGACCTTGTGAGGTGTCGCCCCAGTCTGCCATCCGCCCTCCGGTCGACCGGGAACCGGGCCCCGCTCTGTGCGAGAGTCCCACCGCACCTCCTCGTGGCGCTCACGGTATCCCTGTGCGTGCCGCCGCGATACGGCCGTACGCGCGCGCGTGGACCCGTTTTTCGGGTGCTCGCCGTGACGGTGGAAGAGCACGGTGTGATGGCTGTGGCCGCGACACGCGATATGGCCTGGGTGTATGAGCCAGGCCCCATATCTAGTGGTTGGATGGCACGAGCAGCCCACAAGTTGTGGTCCCCCCGGTCTTCGCGTCCTCGGGGATCGCCTATGCTGGGGGCTGCTTCGAGGGGCCCGTGAGGTCCAGCGAGGTCATTGAGTCTGCTGTGAGGAGGGTTGGGAGTTCATGCACTGCCCCTTCTGCAGGCACCCCGACAGCCGCGTCGTCGACAGCCGTACGACCGATGACGGCACGTCGATCCGCAGGCGCCGCCAGTGTCCTGACTGCTCCCGTCGTTTCACGACCGTGGAGACGTGCTCGCTCATGGTGGTCAAGCGGTCCGGAGTCACCGAACCCTTCAGCCGCACGAAGATCATCAATGGTGTGCGCAAGGCATGTCAGGGGCGGCCTGTCACCGAGGACGCCCTCGCCCAGCTCGGCCAGCGGGTCGAGGAGGCGGTGCGGGCCACTGGAAGCGCCGAGCTGACCACCCACGACGTGGGGCTGGCCATCCTCGGCCCGCTGCAGGAGCTCGACCTCGTCGCCTATCTGCGATTCGCCTCCGTCTACCGGGCATTCGACTCGCTCGAGGACTTCGAGGCCGCCATCGCGGAACTCAGGGAGCAGACGGGACACCCCGCCGGGGACGACGACGACCGCGAGGACGCCGAAGGAGCTGTCGCGGGGGGCCAGGAAAGCGACGGCGGGCGCGGAGGGACCGTGCAGGTCCCCGAGCCCGCCCACGCCGCCGACTGACCGGAGGGCCGGGACCGGGCGGAGGTTCCGGATCCGGCCGGGCGGCGGCGGACGAAGACTTGTTGCGGGCGTGAGTCAGTGGGTTGCCCGCAGCACCAGACACAACACCGTGCCACGGGAACATCGTGGCATTTCAGGGCGTTTTTGCCTGTACAGGGAGGCGGCATGACAGAGACGGCGAGCGGTCCGGCACGAGGTTCCCGAGCGAAGGGGACCAAGGCCACCAAGGGGCTGCGTATCGAGCGCATCCACACCACTCCGGGCGTGCACCCGTACGACGAGGTGGCCTGGGAGCGCCGTGACGTCGTCATGACCAACTGGCGCGACGGCTCGGTCAATTTCGAGCAGCGTGGCGTCGAGTTCCCCGACTTCTGGTCGGTGAACGCGGTCAACATCGTCACCAGCAAGTACTTCCGGGGCGCCGTCGGCACCCCGCAGCGCGAGGTCAGCCTCAAGCAGCTGATCGACCGCATCGTGAAGACGTATCGGAAAGCCGGCGAGGACTACAAGTACTTCGCCTCGCCCGCCGATGCCGAGATCTTCGAGCACGAGCTCGCGTACGCCCTCCTGCACCAGATCTTCAGCTTCAACAGCCCCGTCTGGTTCAACGTCGGCACCCCGCAGCCCCAGCAGGTCTCCGCCTGCTTCATCCTCGCCGTCGACGACTCCATGGAGTCGATCCTCGACTGGTACAAGGAAGAGGGCATGATCTTCAAGGGCGGCTCCGGCGCCGGCCTGAACCTCTCCCGCATCCGCTCCTCCAAGGAGCTGCTCTCCTCCGGTGGCAACGCCTCCGGCCCGGTCTCCTTCATGCGCGGCGCCGACGCCTCCGCCGGCACCATCAAGTCCGGTGGTGCCACCCGACGCGCCGCCAAGATGGTCGTCCTCGACGTGGACCACCCGGACATCGAGGACTTCATCGAGACCAAGGTCAAGGAGGAGGAGAAGATCCGCGTCCTGCGCGACGCGGGCTTCGACATGGACCTGGGCGGCGACGACATCGCGTCCGTCCAGTACCAGAACGCGAACAACTCGGTCCGTGTGAACGACGAGTTCATGAAGGCCGTCGAGCAGGGCGGTCAGTTCGGCCTGCGGGCGCGGATGACCGGTGACGTGATCGAGGAGGTCGACGCCAAGTCGCTCTTCCGCAAGATCGCCGAAGCCGCCTGGGCCTGCGCCGACCCCGGCATCCAGTACGACGACACCATCAACAACTGGCACACCTGCCCCGAGTCCGGCCGGATCACCGCGTCGAACCCGTGCAGCGAGTACATGCACCTGGACAACACGTCCTGCAACCTGGCCTCGCTGAACCTGATGAAGTTCCTGAAGGACGACGGCCAGGGCAACCAGTCCTTCGAGGCCGAGCGCTTCCAGAAGGTCGTCGAGCTCGTCATCACCGCGATGGACATCTCCATCTGCTTCGCGGACTTCCCGACCGAGAAGATCGGTGAGAACACGCGCGCGTTCCGCCAGCTCGGCATCGGCTACGCCAACCTCGGCGCCCTGCTGATGGCCACGGGCCACGCGTACGACTCCGACGGCGGCCGCGCCCTGGCCGGCGCCATCACCTCCCTGATGACGGGTACGGCCTACCGCCGCTCCGCCGAACTGGCCGCGGTCGTCGGCCCGTACGACGGTTACGCCCGCAACGCCGACGCCCACAACCGCGTCATGAAGCAGCACGCCGACGCCAACGGCACGGCCGTCCGCATGGACGACCTGGACACCCCGGTCTGGGCCGCTGCCACCGAGGCCTGGCAGGACGTGCTGCGTCTCGGCGAGAAGAACGGTTTCCGTAACTCCCAGGCGTCCGTGCTCGCTCCCACCGGCACCATCGGCCTGGCGATGTCCTGCGACACCACCGGAGTCGAGCCCGACCTCGCCCTGGTCAAGTTCAAGAAGCTGGTCGGCGGCGGCTCGATGCAGATCGTCAACGGCACCGTCCCGCAGGCCCTGCGCCGCCTGGGCTACCAGGAGGAGCAGATCGAGGCGATCGTCGCCCACATCGCCGAGCACGGCAATGTGATCGACGCTCCCGGCCTCAAGCCCGAGCACTACGAGGTGTTCGACTGCGCCATGGGCGAGCGCGCCATCTCCCCGATGGGCCACGTCCGCATGATGGCCGCGATCCAGCCGTGGATCTCGGGCGCCATCTCCAAGACGGTCAACATGCCGGAGACGGCGACCGTCGAAGAGGTCGAGGAGATCTACTTCGAGGCCTGGAAGCTGGGCGTCAAGGCCCTCGCGATCTACCGCGACAACTGCAAGGTCGGCCAGCCGCTCTCCGCCAAGAAGAAGGACGTGGAGGAGAAGAAGGCCGAGGAGCCCGCCGCCGTCGAGACCAAGGTCGAGAAGGTCGTCGAGTACCGCCCGGTCCGCAAGCGCCTCCCGAAGGGACGTCCCGGCATCACCACGTCCTTCACCGTCGGCGGTGCCGAGGGCTACATGACCGCCAACTCCTACCCGGACGACGGTCTCGGCGAGGTCTTCCTGAAGATGTCCAAGCAGGGCTCGACCCTCGCGGGCATGATGGACGCCTTCTCCATCGCGGTCTCCGTCGGCCTGCAGTACGGCGTGCCGCTGGAGACGTACGTCTCCAAGTTCACCAACATGCGCTTCGAGCCGGCCGGTATGACGGACGACCCGGACGTGCGGATGGCCCAGTCGATCGTCGACTACATCTTCCGCCGCCTGGCGCTGGACTTCCTGCCCTTCGAGACGCGCTCGGCGCTCGGCATCCACTCCGCCGAGGAGCGTCAGCGTCACCTGGAGACCGGTTCCTACGAGCCGGCCGAGGAAGACGTGGACGTCGAGGGCCTGGCCCAGTCGGCACCGCGTCAGACGGACCTGAAGGCCGTCGCCACCCCGAAGGCCGAGATCGAGGCGACCCAGCCCGCCCCGAAGCAGGCCCACACCAGCGCCGAGCTGGTGGAGATGCAGCTGGGCATCCAGGCCGACGCCCCGCTCTGCTTCTCCTGCGGTACGAAGATGCAGCGGGCCGGTTCCTGCTACATCTGCGAGGGCTGCGGCTCGACCAGCGGCTGCAGCTGATCCCAGCGGTGCCGGCCAGGGGTGAATGACCTGGCACAGGGCGGTGGAGCCGGCATACGGCTCCACCGCCCTGGTCCGTGTTCTGCGCCCGGCGCGGGTTCATGCCCGGCGCCGGGGGCGGGAATGACCGACCCCGGCGCCGGGGAGGGCGTCACGACCGGCGCAGTTCGCCCATGATCCTGGTGAACGACGCCGGGTCGTCCTCGAAGCCCTGGACACCGGAGCGGAACGACCACCCGTCGGACGAGACGCGCACGAACTCCGCGACCGTCGCCGCCGTCGCGCCCAGCACCCCGCCGAAGTCGTCCACGGCCAGGTCGGTGTAGCCCTCGCGGATGCGGACGGCGGGGTTGAGCACGCTGACGAAGGTCCGGCGCTCGGAGTGCTGCTGGATGACCACACCGACCACCACGCGCGCGTACCGGGCGTCCAGGCGATGGAGTTCCACGGTCAGGACCTCGTCCCAGCCGAAGCCCTTGCCGTCCTTGCTGTCCCGGTTGAGATGGATGGTGCCGTCGGGGGAGCGGCTGTCGAAGTGCACCACATAGGCGGGGGCGCCGTGCGGGTCGTCCGTCAGGTAGGTCGCGGCCACTATGTCCAGATCGGTGGGTGGTTGCCCCGAAGGACTGGGGTCCCACTTCAGCGCTATCTCGACCTTGTGGATCCCCTTGTTGAGGCCGTTCACCGGACTCCCCTCCCCGTTCGCCGTCTGCCGTCGCCCCGAACTGCCCGCTCGTCAGGGCCGGTTGTCCATCCTGCCACGCGAGCGTGCACGCCCGCACGACTGCTTCGCGGCGGAGAGTGACCGACGCCACGCCCGGTGGCCTTACCATGGCGCGGTGCTGGTCAAGTGGATTCGCTGCACCGTGGTGGACCGCCGCGGTTTCGAGCGGGGGCAGCGAAAGTGGGCGGGGCTTCTGGGGGAGCCGGGATTTCGGGGACAGGGCGGGGGCTGGAGCAGGGGGCGGCCCTCCGTCGCGCATGTCTTCGCCTTCTGGGAGAGCCGTGCCTTCTACGACTCCTTCATGGCGCGCTCCCACGACCGGCTCGCGGCGGCGCAGGCGGGCACCTTCAAGGACGCGCAGGTCCGCCTGTTCGACTACCGCTTCGACGTGAAGACGGGGTTCGAGCCACGGTTCACCGACTCGGACCTGCTGCGGGTGGCCCTGTGCCGGGTCCACGAGGAACGGGCCGAGCACTTCACGCTGATGCAGGAGAAGGTGTGGAACCCCGCCATGGCCGGTTCGCCCGGCATGATCCGCGGCTTGTTCGCGGAGGCGCCGGGGCACGAGTTCCTGGTGCTGTCGATGTGGCGTTCGGAGGCCGAGCACGGCAAGTACCGCACCGAGCGCGTGGAGCGGCTCGCGCTGCGCGCCCAGACCGAGGCGGACATCTCCTCCCTCACGGGAGACATCGTCGAGCTCGAACCGACCTGGATAGTGTGAGAAAAAAACTCACTATTTGTGTGCACTTGTGTGCCTCGTGGTGCAGGATCCGTGTGACCTACGCTGTATGGAGGCTGTCTGAGTGCTCGATCAGCCGCTACCCGATCTAGGGTTTTGACATGGCACGACCACGGCGCATCGTCCTTGTCCGACACGGGGAGTCAACGGGCAATGTTGATGACACCGTCTACGAGCGTGAACCGGACCACGCACTGGGTCTGACCGAGCGGGGCCGCCGGCAGGCGGAGGAGACGGGTAGGACACTGCGGGAGCTCTTCGGCCGCGAGCGGGTCAGTGTGTACGTATCGCCCTACCGGCGCACCCATGAGACCCTGCGCGCCTTCCACCTCGACCCCGACCTCATACGGGTGCGCGAGGAGCCCCGGCTGCGCGAGCAGGACTGGGGCAACTGGCAGGACTGCGACGACGTCCGCCTGCAGAAGGCCTACCGGGACGCCTACGGCCACTTCTTCTACCGTTTCGCCCAGGGGGAGAGCGGAGCCGACGTGTACGACCGGGTCGGCGGCTTCCTGGAGAGCCTGTTCCGCAGCTTCGAGGCCCCCGACCACCCGCCCAACGTGCTTCTCGTGACCCACGGCCTCGCCATGCGCCTGTTCTGCATGCGCTGGTTCCACTGGACGGTCGCCGAATTCGAGTCGCTGTCGAATCCGGGGAACGCCGAGATGCGGATGCTCGTTCTGGGAGACGACGGCAAATACACTCTTGACCGGCCGTTCGACCAGTGGCGAGATCCGGAGCCGTACGGGATCACCGGATAGAGTGGCAGAGCGATGACCGCTGACTCCTCTCCCGACGGGCGCCTGGAGCGCGCCCTCGCCAGCCTGCGCGGACTCGCGGTGGGGGACGCGCTGGGCTCGCAGTTCTTCGTGCCGGTCCACTACCCGCTGCTGAAGCGCCGCGAGCTGCCACCCGGCCCCTGGCAGTGGACGGACGACACGGAGATGGCCTGCTCCGTGGTCGCTGTCCTGGCCACCCACCACCGCATCGACCAGGACGCCCTGGCCCGTTCCTTCGCGGAGCACCATGACTTCGACCGCGGCTACGGTCCAGCGGTCAACCGGCTGCTGAGGCTGGTCAGGGAGGGCGGCGACTGGCGTGAACTGTCCGCCGCGCTGTTCAACGGACAGGGTTCCTGGGGCAACGGCGCCGCGATGCGGATCGCTCCTCTGGGTGCCTGGTACGCCGACGACCCCGAGCAGGCGACCCACCAGGCGGAGATCTCCGCCTATCCCACGCATCAGCACCGGGAGGCCGTGGTCGGGGCCATGGCGGTCGCGGCGGCCGCCGCACTGGCCGGATCGCCCGGCGGCCCGCCGAGCCCCGAGACGCTCCTGGACGGCGTCATCGCGCTCGTCCCGAAGAGCGCCGTGGGCGCGGGCCTGCGACGCGCCCGGGACATGCTCGACTATGGCGATGCTGCCACCGTCGCGGCCGTGCTGGGCTGTGGACGGCGTACGACGGCGCATGACACCGTCCCCTTCGCGCTTTGGTCCGCCGCTCGCTCTCTCGGCGACTACGAGAAGGCGTTCTGGACGACCGCCCAGGTCGGCGGGGATGTCGACACGACCTGCGCCATCGTGGGCGGAGTACTGGCGTCGGGGAAGACGGGCACGCCCCCTAGTGCTTGGGTGGAGCAGGTGGAGGCGTTCCCCACGTGGGTGCCGGCGTCCGCGTGACGTCGCCGCGCCCAGCCGGGTGCGCCCGAGGGGCCGGCCGGAGGTGTGCGTAGCCGCTTCAAAGCGGGCGTCACCGCACCGATGGAAACTCTCCGTGTCTGGCGGGAACTCTGTGTGAGCGGTCGCGCGTTGTCCGGACATCCGCTGTGCGAGGTGTGAGCTGCGCAGGGGTGACCGAAGAGGTGCGGGCGGGTGCGGGAGAGGTATGGGGGGTGGGCCGTGCGGTGCGTGCTGTTCGAGACCGTGCCGTGGTGGGCGATGGTGGCGCGGATCCTGCGGGGTGCGGCCAGGGCGGGGCGGGCCACCGTCACGCCGCTGTGGGGTCCGGGACGGCCGGGCGGCCGCGGACGGGCACGCCGGATGCCCGTCGGCGACAGCTCACGGCCGGCCCGTGACGCCGTGTTGTCAGCCGGCCATGGGTCCCGCCGTTCCCGACAGGGCCTCCAGGTCGCTCTTGCGGACCCGGATGACCAGCCAGGCCGTCACCAGGGCGAGTGCGGCCATCGCGGCGGCCGGGACGAAGGCCGTCGAGATGCCCTGCGCGAGTACCTCGTGCCCCCACGGAGCGGGGAGTTGGTGCGTCTTGGCGAATTCGGCCTGCTGCTCCGTCGATCCGTGTGCGAGGAAGTCCGGCAGCTGCTTCTCCGCCTCGTCCTTGCTGGCCGAGCCGAAAACGGTCGTCAGAATGGCGAGCCCGAGGGAACCGCCCACCTGCTGGGTGGCGTTGAGCAGGCCCGACGCGGCACCCGCCTCGTGCTGGGCGACACCCGAGACCGCCGTGACCGTGGCCGTCACGAAATTGAGGCCCATGCCGAACCCGAACACCAGCATCGGCCCGAGCACCCCGCCCACATAGGAGCTGTCGGGCCGGATGAAGGTCTGCCAGACGAGACCGACCACCACGAGGGTGGAGCCACCGAGCATGAACGGTTTGGGGCCCAGGGCCGGCAGGAACCGCTGCGACAGGCCCGCGCCGACCACGATCGCGACGGTGACGGGGAGGAAGGCGAGCCCGGCCTTGATCGGGCTGTAGCCCAGCACGTTCTGCACGAACAGCACGATGTAGAAGAACATGCCGAACATGGCAGCGGCGAGGCTCAGCATGATCACGTACGTACCGGAGCGGTTGCGGTCGGCGAACATCCTCAGTGGAGTGATCGGCTCCTTCGCCCGCATCTCCGTGAACACGAAGGCGACCAGCAGGACCAGCGCGGTACAGAAGGCCCCGAGGGTCAGCCCGTCTCCCCAGCCTTCCTCCGCCGCGCGGATGAAGGCGTAGACCAGGGAGGCCATACCGACCGTCGAGGTCAGCGCACCCGCGATGTCGAAGCGGCCGGGGTGGCGTTCGGACTCGCTGATGTACAGCGGAGTGAGGACGGCGATGAGGACGCCGATCGGCACGTTGACGAACAGCACCCAGCGCCAGTCGAGCCACTCGGTGAGCATGCCGCCCGCGAGCAGACCGATCGCGCCGCCACCCGCCGACACCGCGGCGAAGACACCGAAGGCCCGGTTGCGTTCCGGGCCCTCGGGGAATGTGGTGGTGATGAGCGCCAGCGAGGTGGGCGACGCGATGGCGCCACCGACGCCCTGCAGGGCGCGGGCGGCCAGCAACTGCCAGGGTTCCTGGGCTATACCGCCCAGGAACGAAGCGAACGTGAAGAGCAGGATGCCGGTCAGGAAGGCCCGGCGCCGGCCGAGGATGTCACCGGCCCGTGCGCCGAGCAGCAGCAGACCGCCGAAGGTGAGCGTGTAGGCGCTCACCACCCAGGTGAGGTCGGTGGTGCTGAACCTGAGCGCTTCTTGAATGTGCGGGAGCGCGATGTTCACAATCGTCGCGTCGAGCACCACCATGAGCTGGCACGCCGCGATGACGGTGAGCGCGATGCCGGGATGCCCCTCCCGGCGGGCCGCACCTGGTTTCTGGTCCTGAATCAACTGAGAGGTCGTCACTATGGGTCCCCCACACATGCGTTAGTGAACGATGTCGTTCACTGTCGCGCCAACGGTAGTGAGTCCCCAGTAGTGAACGCAAGCGTTCACTTGAGGTGCCGCCCATCGGTGGGTGTCTCGTCGCTGCCGCACGGCGTCTCGCCGCTCCCCGCACTCCCCGCCTCTACTGCTTGCTGGAGACACTCGGATGGTTACTTCGCGCTGGACGGCCGCCCCCGCTCGGGCCGCCTCCTCCCGCCGGCGCGGCGCCGTACTCGAACGCGCGATCCTCGATGCCGCCCTGGAGCAACTGGGCACCGTCGGCTGGAACGGCCTCACGATGGAAGGAATCGCGGCCGGAGCTCAGACCGGCAAGGCCGCCGTCTATCGCCGCTGGGCGTCCAAGGAGGATCTCGTCGCGGACGCCCTGCGCGCCGGACTGCCTCGGCTGGATGCCGCACCGGACTTGGGGAGCGTGCGCGAGGACCTGGTGGTGCTGTGCCGCAAGGCACGCGACGCGATGTTCTCCCGACCTGGCTTCGCCGTGCGTTCGATCATTCACGAATGCGACCCATCGCAGGCAGAGCGCTTCCATGCGCTGATCTTCGAAGGGGTGGTCGAGCCGACCGTCAAGCTCCTGCATGAGGTCATCAGCCGCGGAATTGAGCGCGGCGAGGTTCATCCCGGCGCGGCGAACGGGTACGTCCTGGATGCCATCCCGGCCATGATGATGTACCGATCAAAGATGTGCACCAGTGAATGGAGGGATCGGGATCTCGAGGAGATGGTCGACCAGCTCATGCTGCCGCTGCTGCGGCCGGATGCCGGTTGAGCGGTGTTGGGACGCGGTCGTCGCCGACCGGGGAGCGGTAACGGGAAACCGGGGTGTCGCGAGGGGATCCCGGCGGCGTACCCTAAGGGCGCCATGCCGTACGAACCACCTACTCACACCGTCGAGCGCTCCCTTCGCGCCACGACCGGAGCGAAGATCATTGCCGGTGTCGACGAGGTGGGCCGCGGTGCGTGGGCCGGTCCCGTCACCGTCTGCGCGGCGGTCACCGGACTGCGCCGGCCTCCCGTAGGCCTCACCGACTCCAAACTCCTCTCCGTGAAGCGTCGCAATCAGCTCGCCGCGGAACTGGAGAAGTGGGTGACGTCGTACGCCCTGGGCCACGCCTCCCCGGAGGAGATCGACGACCTGGGGATGACGGCCGCGCTCCGGCTCGCCGCCATACGCGCACTGGACGCCCTTCCGATCCGCCCTGATGCGGTGATCCTCGACGGGAAGCACGACTACCTCGGCGCTCCCTGGAGGGTCCGCACGGTGATCAAGGGTGACCGGTCGTGCGTGGCGGTCGCGGCGGCCTCGGTGATCGCCAAGGTTCAGCGCGACAAAATGATGGCCGAACTGGGTATCGACCATGCAGACTTCGGTTTTGCGGACAACGCCGGGTATCCGTCGCCCGTGCACAAGGCCGCACTGCAGGAGCGGGGCCCCACCCCGTATCACCGGTTGTCATGGGCGTATCTTGATGCGCTGCCCCAGTGGCGGCACCTCAAGAAGGCCCGTAGCTGGGCGGACGGAAGCGTTCCGGAGATCGAGGGTCAGCTCGGCTTCGATTTCTGACGATTCCGCTCGCACGCATGTGCCACCCGCTGGCGCGAGCCGCACCAAGGTTTGATAAATAACAGCCCATGCCTCTCATTCCCGAGGAGCCTCAGATTCACGAGAGTGCCCAGGGTCCCCGCGCCACTCCGGCCAGCGGCCGCACCGCGCCGACCCCTCGACCCGTACCCGGTCCCCGTCCCGCGGCTCCGTCGCGTCCCGGTCGGCCAGGCCCCGTCCGGCCCGCGCCCCCGGTGCAACGCTCGCCGCGCGACGTCGCCGCCAAGCCCGGGCCCTCGGCCCCGGCCGCCCCTGCCGCTTCCGCACCCGCCTCGGCGACTCCCCAGGTCCAGCTGATCCCGGCCTCGGCCGACGGCGCGCTGGATGCCGCCGAGGAGGCCGTGGACCTGCTCCTGGACTCGGGCCGCGCCCCGGGCGACGTGCTGGTGATCACCACCGGTGAACAGCATCCGTGGGCCGCCCACGAGCTGTCCTTCGGCGAGGCGTCCTACTGGGCGCAGCACGACGCGGGAGACGACGTCTTCTACGCAGACGCCGCCGTCGCGGACCGAGCAGGCGCGCGCCCCGTGGTCGTGGTCGCCGTGAACGGCGGTCCCGCCACCGCTGCGGCCACTGCTCTGCCCCTGGCCCACAAGCGGGCCGACGCCCTGTTGATCGTCTGTGGTGACCCGCAGCAGATCAACGCGGTGTTGGGCGCGGGCGTCTGAGCCGGTCCCGGTTACCCGGGAGAAGACCGGGTTCGAGGAGGCGTCGCTGCTGCGGCACCTGCACAGTGGGTCTTGGCGTGCGCGGACGACGGACGTCTCGGCGCGCGCACCTCGGCACGCCCCGAGGCGGGCGCGACGGCGCCCGGCGGGGCGCCGCGGGAGTGCCCCAGTGCGCGGCCGTCGTACCCGCCTCGGGGCATGCCGGCGCGTGCGGCGATGCCTGCCGCTCTGCCGCTTTTGGCACTCCCTCGGGGCTTCTCTCGCCCTTCCGAGGGCCGCCATGCCCGCCGGATCGTGTGCTCGGCTTGTCCCGCCGTCCCGCCGTCCCGCTCAGCGGGCGGCCGCGCGGCGCAGAACCTCCGAGGCGGCGCCACCTGTCCTCGGTATCGGGGGCGGCGCCTCGGACAGGGCGAAGGGCTCCGGTGCCGAATCCGCGTTGGGCCGGCGGCCTCCACGCCCCTCCCCGAGGACCTGCCAGCCGTCCCGGGTCAGCGTGATGTATGCCCCACAGCGCAGACCGTGCAGGGTGCAGGCGTCACGAAGACCCCACATCCAGGCGCCGTCCTCTTCCGTCCAACGCGCGTCGCCCTCACGGCAGTAGAGCAGCACGGCGGTGCGTACCGGCGTGCGGCGCCGCAGGTCGTGGGGGATGACCCGGCGCAGTTGGGCGAGCAGTGCGTTGCGGAACATCCAGCCGTCGGCCGAGGCCTGGCGCCGGGTGAACGAAGCGCTGGCCAGCAACCGCTCGTCAGGGTCGAGCACGGCCACCACCGCCGTGGAGGGTCTGGGCCGATGGCGTGCGTGCAGCCCGCTGACGACCTCTCGCGGGTTGCGCAGCAGCGGAATGCCGGCCGCGGCCCACTCGGCAGGCTCGAGCAAGCGGTTGGCGGAAGCGGCGGACGTGGACGTCGACAACGATGCCGCCGAGGACGGAGCAAATCCGAAGGTCACGAGCCTCCCTTCGGCTACGGCCCACACAGCGGGCGGGTCGGGTTCGGGGGGAGTGCACACCGCAGCAAGGCCCTACCGGACCACGGACAAGCCATGCGGGGAGCGGAACTCAATTCTTCCTGTCGAACTTGGTTGCGGCAACGAGCAATTGGGGCCACCGACCTTTATGTGGTGGTGCGTGTCTTATATCCCTACCCAATGATGATGCGGTGACGCGCGTGTCCGCCGGACATGCCTCGTTCACTTTCTGTCGTAGCGGTGTTCCCCGACATGGCGGCCGAACACATGGTGAGCCGTCGCGCCGGCCCTCTGCGGGGGCGCTGCGTGAGGGGTCAGCCCTGCACTGCCAGGACCAGGGGCAGCACCGCCTGCGCGCCCGCACGTCGGAGCATCCGGGCAGCGACCGCGAGTGTCCATCCGGTCTCGGTGTAGTCGTCCACGAGGAGCACGGGGCCCTGGGCCTCGGACAGTGCGGTAGCGAGTGCGGGCGGCACCTCCAGCATCCCGTCGAGCGCCTTGAGGCGTTGGGCGCTGTTGCTCCGGGAAACGGGAGAGGCCTCACCGGTGTACTCCACCGTGCCCAGCAACGGCAGCCGGCCGACGTCCGCGATGCGCGCTCCCAGGGAGTGGATCAGCCGCGGCCGTGCACGCGAGGCGATGGTGACCACGCCGACCGGGCGGGGCTGTGCGTCTGCCGCTCCCGAGGCCCAGCCACCGGGGCCCTTGGCCCAGTCGGCCAGCACACCCACCACGGCTTTTGCCACGTCGTCCGGGACGGGCCCGTCGACAGCCTGGGCAGCCAGCATCGGGCGGAGCCGATTGCCCCAGCCGATGTCCGACAGACGCCCCAATGCCCGCCCGGTCGCCGCCTGTTCACCGGCGGGAATGCGTCCTTTCAGTTCCATGCCGATCGCGGGGAGACCCGTCGGCCACATCCGGCGCGGCTCCACCTCGACGCCCGCACGGCCCAGGTCGACGCGGGCGGCGTCCAACGCCGTCGCGGACGTCTCGGCCGTGTGGCGCGCTCCCGCGCAGTTGTCGCAGCGTCCGCAGGGCTTGGCTCCCTCGTCGTCGAGTTGGCGCTGCAGGAACTCCATCCGGCAGCCGGTCGTCGACGCGTACTGCCGCATCGCCTCCTGCTCGGCCCTGCGTTGCCGTGCCACCCAGTCGTACCGCTCCGCCTCGTACGTCCAGGGCTGCCCGGTCGCGATCCAGCCGCCCTTGACCCGCTTGACCGCCCCGTCGACGTCCAGCACCTTCAGCATGGTCTCCAGGCGGGAGCGGCGCAGTTCCACCAGGGGTTCCAGCGCGGGCAGCGACACGGGGCCGTTCGCGCGCGCGAGGACGTCGAGCGTGCGGCGCACCAGCTCCTCCGACGGGAAGGCGAGCGACGCGAAGTACTCCCAGATCGCCTCGTCCTCCTTCCCCGGCAGCAGCAGCACCTCCGCGTGCTCGACGCCGCGTCCGGCACGGCCCACCTGCTGGTAGTAGGCGATGGGGGAGGAGGGCGAGCCGAGGTGCACGACGAAGCCCAGGTCGGGCTTGTCGAACCCCATCCCGAGGGCGGACGTGGCGACCAGGGCCTTCACCTTGTTGGCGAGCAGGTCGTCCTCGGCCTGCTGACGGTCGGCGTTCTCCGTCCTGCCCGTGTACGAGGCGACGGTGTGCCCGCGCTGCCGGAGGAAGGCGGTGACCTCTTCGGCGGCGGCCACGGTGAGCGTGTAGATGATCCCGGACCCCGGCAGCTGGTCGAGATGGTCGGCGAGCCAGGCCATCCGGTGCGCCGCGTCCGGCAGTCGCAGCACGCCCAGCGTGAGGCTCTCGCGGTCGAGCGGGCCGCGCAGCACCAGGGCGTCCGAGGTGCCACCAGTGCCGAGCTGTTCCGCGACGTCGGCGGTCACACGCGCGTTGGCGGTCGCGGTCGTCGCGAGCACGGGCACCCCTGGCGGGAGGTCGGTGAGCATGGTCCGCAGCCGCCGGTAGTCCGGGCGGAAGTCGTGACCCCAGTCGGAGATGCAGTGGGCCTCGTCGACCACGAGCAGTCCGGTGGTGGCGGCCAGTTCGGGCAGGACCTGGTCGCGGAAGTCCGGGTTGTTGAGCCGTTCCGGGCTGACCAGCAGGACGTCGACCTCGCCTGCGGCGATCTCGGCCTGGACGGTCTGCCACTCCTCGGTGTTCGAGGAGTTGATGGTCCGGGCGTGGATACCGGCCCTGGCCGCGGCTTCGACCTGGTTGCGCATGAGGGCGAGCAGCGGGGAGACGATCACGGTGGGACCCGAGCCGCGTGCCCGGAGCAGTGAGGTCGCCACGAAGTACACGGCGGACTTTCCCCAGCCCGTGCGCTGGACGACCAGTGCCCGGCGCCGCTCGGCGACAAGCGCCTCGATCGCCCGCCACTGGTCCTCGCGCAGTCGGGCCGAGCCGGTGGCGTCGCCGACGAGACGGGCGAGGACGGCATCGGCGTCGGTCCTGAGATCCGCGTTGCTCGTGTGCTCCATGCGTCCCATACAACAGGACGGCACTGACAATCCGGTCATCGACGACCGACGCTCGATCGATTTGACGTGTCCCTGGTCGGACTTATCCACAGGCTCAAGCGGAATCCGGCGATCCGCGAGATCGTCGCCACATGACGAATCACAGCGAAACGACGGGACCCTTCGAAAACGGCGACATGACCGGCGATGACGGATGTGACGGGTCTGCGTCGTACGACGACCGGGCCGCGCACGAGGGCAGTGCCCCGTACGACGGACGCTTACCGTACGACGGAGGCCCCGTGCACCAGGTCACCCTGCGCACCCCGGCCGAACTGGCCGACGCCCTGCCCTACCTGCTCGGGTACCGGCCCGAGGACAGCATCGTCCTGGTCGCCCTGCACGACCGGGATGGGCGGGGCCGGTTCGGAGGCCGGGCCCGACTCGGCATTCCCACCAATCCGGACGACTGGGACGCCGTGGCCCGACAGCTGGCACAGGGGCTCGTGACGGGCAGCGAACGCCGGGGTGCCCGTCCCGCGCAGATGGTCGCCTACCTCTGCCAGGAACCGGCGAAGGGTGAGACGGGCCGGCGGGTCATGGAACGGCTGCAGCCGTTGGCCCAGCAGCTCCGGGTCGAGTGCGGCCGGCTCGACATCCCCGTGATCGAGGCACTGTGCATCTCCGACGGCCGCTTCTGGTCGTACTGCTGTGCGGGCCGGGGCTGTTGCCCGGTCGAGGGCGTGCCGATGGGCCTGCCCGGCACCTCCGTGCTGGCCGCGGCGGCCACCTACGCCGGAATCCAGGTCCGAGGCACTCTGAGGGAGTTGCGGGCCCGGCTGCTTCCCCTGGAGACCGGCGCCGCGCTGGAACAGGAGATCGCGCTCGACACCGCCAGCATGGCGCTGGTCCCCCGGATCCTCGATGACGCAGGCCGAGCGGCCGTGGCGGAGGAGACGGTCGCCCTGGCCGGGCGGGTCATGCGGCGCTTCGCCGAGGCAGCGCCGGTGACCGGAACCCTCATGGCGGACCACCGCGACGACGAGCTGCTCGCACCCGACGAAGCCGCGGCTCTCATCCTCGGCCTCCAGGACCGGACGACGCGTGATCGCGCGGCCGAGTGGATGGAGGGAGACGAGGCCGCTCCCGCCCTGCGCCTCTGGCGCGCGCTGGCACGCCGCTGCGTCGGCCCCTACGCAGAGCACGCGGCGGCACCTCTCACGCTCGCCGGGTGGGTCGCCTGGTCCACCGGCGACGAGCTGGAAGCCCGTGAGGCCCTCGCCATGGCCTTGGGCGCCGACCCCGGTTACCTGTTCGCGCGCCTCCTGCACCAGGCGTGCAACGAGGGCCTCGACCCGGAGTCGGTCCGGGGCTGCCTGCGCGCCGGGCGCGACGGCCGCGGGCGGAGGGCCGAGGCCGAGTGGCCGCCCGGGGACGAGAGCGAGGCGGGCGCGGAAGCGCCATGGGGGGCGGACGTGCCCTACGGCGCGCAGGACGCCGTAGGGCTCGACGGAACCGACGGGATCCGTGGGCGCGACGAGGGCGGCGAACCTGGCGCTTCCGGCCGTCCCGCCGCAGCGCACGACGTCGCGGCGGCGGCCCTGCCCGGCGCGACCGCACCGGAGGCCGGGCCGGCGCCCGCGCCCACGGCGGGCCGCCGGCGTCGCCGCACCCGTTCCGAGGGTGCCACCGGCGGTGTCCGGCGAGCGGAGGCAGCCGACGGCGACGAGCGGCGACCTGACGCTGTGCGTCCCCGTACGTCGGTCCGTGGCACGCGGCCCGTCCCGCCCGGCCGAGGCGAGTCCCGCCCCCGCACCCGCGCCGTGGGCCGGGCCCCCGCACGGCGCCCCGGCAACTGTGCGGGAGGTGGGCGGGACGACAGCGGTGAGACCAGGAAGAAGGAGAAGGGGTGAGGCCAGGGACAAGGGGGAGCGCCTGCCGGTACGGCGCTGAGCATGGAAGGGCGATCCGGGCGCTGCCGACCACCGCGTGCGCTACCCGACCGTGCCCGCACCCGACTGGCACCGCGACCGTCACACCACCGGGCGACGTCCCCGTGCCGACGGATGTCGTCGACGGCTGCACGGCGGTCCTTCCTCAATACGGCAGGTGACCGGACGCCAGGTGACCGGATGGGGCCGACAGCGCCGGGCCGCCGCCTGCGGCGGTTCCAGCCGCGCGGCCATTCGTGGGGCCCTCGGGCCCCGGCCGTGACCTGGGGGAGCCCCGCTCCGTTCACCTGAGTGGCGGAATGCCTGTACGGAGTGTGCCGCCGCAGCGCACCCGCCCTGCCGGAGCCTTGCGCCGGCGTCGACCCTGCCCGAGGCGCACAGAGAGCCGAGAAGTCACCGCATGCATCAGCCGACTCCGCCCTCCGCCGCCGAAGGACGCTCCGCCCTCGACAGGCTCGTGCCCCTCCCCGGGGTTGCCGGTGCCGACCGGCCGCCGACGGAGCCCGGGCCCGGACGTCATGGGACCGGATCCCCGGGACCCGACGACACCCGGCGCGCCACGCCCCCCGCCGGACCGGAGGGAGCCGCCCGCTCACCTGCGGATCAAAGGGCCCGTGGTGGCTATGCCTTCCCACCGCCCGGCACAGCGGGTCGTCCCGCTCCCGGCCCGCCCCGTGGCGCCGCACCGCCGGCCACGCCGGCACCGCGCCGCTCCCCCGACCTGCCTGCCGTCCACACGGCGATGATCTGCGTTGCCCTGCCGGGCCTCGCCATCTCCACGGAGCAGGGGCAGCTGACCGGGCGCGGACTCGAGGGGTTCTACCGGGCGGGGCGGCGGATCCTGTCCCGGTGCCAGATGCGGGTGGCCGGGCGTGAGCCGCTCGTGGTCCAGTCCCGGATGACCTCCGCCGACCGGGCTCGTTTCGTCGGCACGCTCCGGGCCACACCGCACGGTGGCCCGGACCCGGACGTCGTGGTCGAACGGACCCGATCCGCGGACGGTACAGAGCGGATCACGCTGCACAGCGCCGCCGCACGGCCGCTGCGCCTGCCGGTGGAGGTGGCCCTCGGCACGGACCTCGCCGACCTCGGGGCGATCGCGGCCGGCGCCGTCGGCCCCGAGCTGCCCGCCAGCGTGCACGATTCCGGGTTGCGATGGTCCGGCGCCGCAGGGACCTCGTACGTCACCGCCGACCCTGCGCCCGCGGACGCCCTGGCTTGCGCCGGACTCCTGCGCTGGGACTTCGACATGATGCCCGGCAGCAGCGTGACCGTGGAGCTGAGAGTCCGCCTGGACGGCGCGGGTCCGCTCCGGGCCGTGGGCCGTGCCGCGACGAACCCCCTGGCTCCCGCACGGGCCACGGGAGACGACCACCGTGTTCCCATGCTGCTGAGCACGAGCATCGAGGACCTGCTAGCCCTGCTGGTGCGCGACCCCGCCCACCCGATGGACACGCACCTCGCAGCGGGAGCACCGTGGCGCTGCGGTCTGGCGCCGGCCGAGGCGCTCGCCGCGGCCCGTATGACGCTGCCCCTCGGCACCCGTCTCGCCGCGGGCACGCTGCGCACCCTCGCCCGCACCCAGGTGACGGGCCAGGGACCGCACGCCGGTCTGATCCCCGGTCCGCGGCGGGACGCGGGCGCACACCTCCCGCCGGGGTGCACCGCCACGGAGGCGACGCTGCTGTTTCCGGTGGTCCTGGCGGAAGCCCGCCGATGGGGACTGCCCGACCAGGAGACGGAGGAACTGCTGCCGGCGGCCGAGCGGTGCCTGACCTGGCTGCGAGCCGCTGTCGGACAGGGCGCCTACCTGCCTGACCCCCAACCCGGTGGGCCCGTGCGCTGCGAGACCCAGGCCCATGCCCACCGTGCGGCGCTGCTCGGCGCCGACCTGCTCGACGCCTGTGGCAGGCCGGGGGGAAGCGAGCTGCGGGACCGGGCTCGGACACTGAGGGCCGCGTTCCGTCAGGACTTCTGGATCGACGACCTGGGCGGTGGCCGGCCCGCCGCCGCCCGTACTCCGGACGGGCGACCGGTGCCACACCTGGGCGCGACCGCCGTCCACCTGCTCG
The DNA here is from genome assembly GCF_044455165.1 of Streptomyces sp. NPDC051315. Taxonomy (NCBI): domain Bacteria; kingdom Bacillati; phylum Actinomycetota; class Actinomycetes; order Kitasatosporales; family Streptomycetaceae; genus Streptomyces; species Streptomyces sp. NPDC051315. The sequence continues at coordinate 85,827 of NZ_JBITEN010000018.1, read as the reverse complement.
ACACAGGACTGCTGGGCGGTGGCGAGTTCGCCTCAGGGCTGCTGGACAGCGTGCAGACCGAACAGCTCGCCCGGCTCCTCGGCAGCCCGGTCATGGACTCGGGCTGGGGGCTGCGCGGGCTGGGCGCCAAAGAGGCGGGCCACAATCCCTTCGGTCACCGCAGCGGCGCCGTACGGGTCCACGAGACGGCGATCGCCGTCGCGGGCCTCACCGCCGCGGGCTACGAGAAGGAGGCCGGCGCGCTGCTGCGGGGCCTACTGGCGGCGGCCGAGGCCTTCGGCCATCGCCTTCCCGAGATGTACGCGGGAGAGCAACGCACCGAGGGGAGCGCTCCGCTGCCCCACCCGGCCGCCTGCCGCCCCGCCGCCACCACGGCGGCCGCCGGGGTCCTGCTGGTGACCACCCTGACGGGCATACGCCCCGACGTTCCGGCGGGAACCGTCACCCTGCGCCCCATGCCCAGCGCACCCCTCGGCGAGATCGGCGTGACCGGACTGCGGGTCGCCGGCGCCCCGTTCTCCGTACGGGTCAGCCGGCTCGGTCTCGCCATGGTGGAGGAAGCGGCTGACGGACTGCAATTGGGAGTGTGACCTCGTATGACGCGGAACCGGGCGACAGCCGGGGCCGAGTGGTGACAACCGCGCCGCACCCGAGTGGATCAGCCGCCGAAGCGACCGATGGAGGGAGTGTTTATCGTCAGGAAGACGACTATGATCGCCGCATGCCCTACGACCCGTCAGCCTTTCCACCCTTCGCCGTCACCGTGGACCTGGTCGTGCTCACCGTGCGCCGCCATGCCCTGTGTGCGTTGGCAGTGCGCCGGGGCGAGCCGCCGTTCCAGGGCCGGTGGGCCCTCCCGGGCGGCTTCGTACGGGCCGACGAGGACCTCTCCCAGGCGGCGGCGCGCGAACTGGCCGAGGAGACCGGGCTGACCGCCCACGACCCGTCCACCCCGGCCCAGGACAACGGCGCCCACCTGGAACAGCTCGCCACCTACGGTGACCCCGAGCGTGACCCCCGGATGCGTGTCGTCAGCGTTGCCCACCTGGCACTCGCCCCCGACCTGCCCGCTCCGCGAGCCGGCGGCGACGCCAGCAACGCCCGCTGGGCGCCGGTCGAGGAACTGCTGCAGCAGGGCGGCTACGGCCGTGACGGCGAACCGGTCGCACCGCTCGCCTTCGACCACGCCCAGATCCTCGCGGACGGGGTGGAACGCGCCCGCTCCAAGATCGAGTACTCGTCGCTGGCGACCGCGTTCTGCTCCACCGAGTTCACCGTCGGCGAGCTGCGGCGCGTCTACGAGGCGGTGTGGGGCGTGGCGCTGGACCCGCGAAACTTCCACCGCAAGGTGACGGGCACCCCCGGCTTCCTGGTCCCCACAGGAGGCACCACCACGCGGCAGGGCGGCCGCCCTGCCCAGCTCTTCCGGGCGGGCGGCGCCACCCTGCTCAACCCGCCGATGTTGCGTCCCGAGGTGTGACCTCGGGGTGTGACGGGGACGGGGCGTACCGACCGACTGACCGACTGCCCGCCCGTCAGCCGCCGCGGGCCGCGAAGCGGCTGACGGCCCTTGGCGGCCACACACTTGGCGCGTTGCGCGAGCCGGGCTGACACGCGGTCGTGGCTTCCCTCGCGCGTCCTGGCCACGCTCCGAGGCCTGGTCTCCCGTTCGGGACGACGGGTCGACGCCATAGGCGACGATCGCGCCCGCGCGACAAGTCGCGCTATACAGGAAAAACGGACATAACGCGCTATCTTGCTACGGGTGATCCAGGCCTTCGGACTGACCAGCAATCCCCGCAAGGAGCTTCCGCCCGCCCTCGACGACGTCTCCTTCGAAGCGCGTGCCGGTCGCGTCACCGTGCTGCTCGGCGCGCCGGGCGCGGGCAAGAGTACAGCGCTGAGACTCATGCTCGAACTCCAACAGGGCCGTGGCCTCACCTACTTCAGAGGACGCCCCCTGCACCGCATCGCCCATCCGTCGCGCGAGGTGGGCGTCCTCCTCGGTGACGTGCCGGGGCATCCCGCCCGCACCGTCCGTGGTCACCTGCGCATGCTGTGCGCGGCCGCGGGCGTCCCGGTACGGCGGGCCGACGAAGTCCTCGAGGTGGTCGGTCTCGTCAGCCTGCGGGACGAGCGCCTCGGCACGCTCTCCCGCGGCATGGACCGCCGGCTCGGACTGGCCTGCGCCCTCCTCGCCGACCCGCACACCCTCGTGCTCGACAACCCGGCCGACGGGCTCTCCGAGCGCGAAAGCCGTTGGCTGCACGGCATGCTGCGTGCGCACGCGGCCCAGGGTGGGACCGTCCTGTCGACCACGGCCGACCCCAAGGAGGCCTCGCGCATCGCCGACCGGGTCGTCACCCTGGACCAGGGCAGACTCGTCGCAGATCAGGAGGCCGGCGATTTCGCCCGCACCAGGCTGCGCCCCCGCGTCGCCGTCCGCAGCCCCCATGCCGTCCGTCTGGCCGCCCTGCTCACCAAGGAAGCCCGTACCGCGCACCGTTCCGTCGAGGTGGTGCAGGAGGGCGGCAACCGGCTCTCCGTGTACGGCAGCACCTGCGCCGACGTCGGTGAGACGGCGTTCCGGCACGGCATCCTCGTGCACCAACTCGCCGACGAAGTGGGCGACATGGGACCGGGAGCCGGAGAGGACGGCACGGAGAGCCAGGACGAGGGCCGTCTGCTGAGTGAGGCTCGGGAAGTCGTGGTCGTCGGCGCGAGGCACGCGTCGGAGGCTGGGCAGCGGCCCATGTCGGTGCCGCACCAGCCGATGGATCCGGCGGCCGGTGGCGCACGGGCTTCCGAGGGCGAGACCGACGCAAAGGCCCCTGCGTCGATTGCCGACAGCGCGACTTCCGGTTCCGACGATGCGCGCCCGGCCCTCGCCCCCGCCGTCGCGGATGATCGATCCGTCGCAGATGCTCGATCCGCTGCGGAAGACCGATCCGCCGCCGACGAATGCCTCTCGGAAGACCGATCCGCCGCCGACGAATGCACCACCGAAGGCCGATCCGCCGCCGAAGATCGACCCACCGCCGAAGATCGATCCTCGACCGAGGCTCGACCCACGGCCGACCAGCCCCAGCCGATTGCAGCCGGCGAGGCGCAGCCCACCGTCACCGACGATGCCCAGCCCACGGTCGACGGCGAGGCCCAGCCCACCGTCACCGGCGAGGCGTCGCCCTCGCCTGCCGACGAAGTGCAGCAGCCGTCCGGTGGCGAACCAGGGCGGCCCTCCTCCGGTGCGGCGAGGCATCCCTCCTCCGGTGAACCGCAGCCCGCCACCGGCCCAGCCCTGCCCGCCGCTGCCTCGCCCGACACCCCGCACCCCCCTGTGGACGCCGTCCCCGGCCAGGCCTCCCGACCCTCGAACAGGAAGCCCGCCCGCCCCGCTCCGGCCCGTACGCTCGGCGCCCTGCCGGCCCTCCCGCCGCCCATCTCCGTCCGCCCCGCTCCCAGCCCCCTGCGCCCCCTCCGCTACGAACTCCGCCGTGCCGCCGGCATCAGCACCGGTTTCCTCACCGGCGCTGCCGTGCTGCTCGTCTCCGCCGTGACCACCCTTCTCCTGGCCCGCGTCGGCCACACGTCACAGCCGCGACTGCTGGCCGCCTGGCCCGTGGAACTGCCGCTGCCCCCGGCGGCGCTCGGTGCGGGGTTGGTCGGCGCGCTCGCCTTCGGTGACGAGTTCCGCCACCCCGCCCTGGCCGTGGACCGCGGTACCGTGCCCCGCCGACTGGGCCTGCTGACCGCGAAGCTCCTCGTCACGGCGCTCACCGGGCTGATGCTGGCCTTCCTCACCGTGGGCTGCAATGCCGAAGTGCTCTATCTCGTCTACGGACGGGAGTTCGCGAAGGTTCCCTCGGACTGGCCGCAGCTGAGCGCGAGTTGGATCGCACTCGTGATCGGCTGCGCCTGGGCCGGTGTCCTGGCGGCGGGTCTCTTCCGGTCCACCACGGCCGGGCTCGCCGCGGTCGTCGGGGTGCCGGTGGTCGGCGTACCTCTCGTACAGAAGGTCGTGGAGGGAGCGTCCGTGCGGACGGCGGCCGGCTTCTCGGTGCGGTTGCGTGAGGTGTTCCTGCTGCAGTGGCCCTTTGGTGGAGAGCGCTATCTGGCCGCTGCGGTCCGTGTGCTCGCCCAACCCGTGGGCGGTGCGTTGGCGTTGGCTCTGACCGCCCTGCTGTGCGCGTATCTGATCACTACCATGCGTAGCAGGGTTCGATGACGACCGCCCGTGCCCGTCCGATCCCAGCACGTGCACAACTCCGCGCAGAAAGCCCATTTCTTTCCGATAAGGCGTCAATTGCGACGGCGTGAGCGATCACCCTTTCGTGTGCTTTTCACCAAAGACCTCAAGGGAGTTGGGAGCGGCGCCGACAAAGGATCCGTGAGTACCCTTGCGCACACCATGATGACCGCCGCCCGCTCCGCCGACTCCGGTCTGGCCGGCCCGGGCGAACTCGACCGCTACCCCTACGCCGAGGCTCCCGCCGTCGACCGCGTCGGAGCCCCCGTCTGGGAGGGTGCAGACCCGGAGCTGGGCCGTGTGGGCCGGCGTGCCGCGGGCAGCCGCGGGCGCGGGCTCCACGGCCAACTCGTCCAGCAGCTGGGCCAGATGATCGTTTCCGGCGATCTGGGTGCCGACCGCCCGCTCGTGCCCGAGGAGATCGGCCAGCGCTTCGAGGTCTCCCGCACCGTCGTCCGTGAGTCGCTCCGGGTACTGGAGGCGAAGGGGCTGGTCAGTGCCCGTCCGAACGTCGGCACACGCGTGCGTCCCGTGAGTGACTGGAACCTTCTCGATCCGGACATCATCGAGTGGCGGGCCTTCGGTCCGCAGCGCGACGACCAGCGGCGCGAGCTGAGCGAGCTGCGCTGGACGATCGAACCGCTCGCCGCCCGCCTCGCCGCCGGGCACGGCCGGGAGGACGTACAGCAGCGGCTGGCCGACATGGTGGAGATCATGGGGCACGCGATGGGGCAGGGTGACGCGCTGACGTACTCCCGGGCCGATGCCGAGTTCCACTCACTGCTCATTCAGCTCGCGGGCAACCGCATGCTGGAGCACCTTTCCGGGATCGTGTCGGCCGCCCTCCAGGTGTCCGGTGGCCCCGTCACGGGCTGTGACCGGCCGAATGAGGCATCCCTGGCGCATCACGGCAGGATCGTCGACGCCCTCGCCGCGGCCGACGGCGCCGGGGCGGAGTCGGCCATGCGTCAGCTGCTCACCGTCCATCCAGAGGTGGAGCGCGTCGTTCCGGCGCCGCGCGAGCACTGAGCTCACACCCCCGGGCGGTGCGGTCGGGTAAGGCTTCCCCACCTGCGTCTTTCCTCGATCGGCGCCTCGCCCTCCCGTCGGACCCCGCAGACCTTGAACACGGGCCTGCGGGGTCCGGCGGTGCGTCGAGGCGGGTTGGGTCGCTCTGGCATGGGTAGACGTCGCGGGTGACCTTATCTGCCCGTGTCTGACCTTTTTGAGTGCTTACGGGGTGTGACTCGGGCCACGAAGATTGGGCGTAACGCTTGTGGAAACAACGCGATGACCTAAGAGGTGACAGCCGCGGAGGGAATACGGACGCCGTACAAGGCGCTGTGGAACTTCCCGGCCCCCGCCCGCGCCGTCGGCCCATCCCCAGGCCGGTGGTCGGCTCCTGTCCGCAGTGGACGGGGCCGGAAGCCGTTTTCCAACGTTCCGAGAGGTTGTTCGTGTCGGCCAGCACATCCCGTACGCTCCCGCCGGAGATCGCCGAGTCCGTCTCTGTCATGGCGCTCATTGAGCGGGGAAAGGCTGAGGGGCAGATCGCCGGCGACGATGTGCGTCGGGCCTTCGAAGCTGACCAGATTCCGGCCACTCAGTGGAAGAACGTACTGCGCAGCCTCAACCAGATCCTCGAGGAAGAGGGTGTGACGCTGATGGTCAGTGCCGCGGAGCCCAAGCGCACCCGAAAGAGCGTCGCAGCGAAGAGTCCGGCCAAGCGCACCGCCACCAAGACGGTCGCGGCGAAGACGGTGACCACCAGGAAGGCCACCGCCGCCAGCGCGGCCGCCCCGGCCGCACCCGCTGTGGACGACCCCGCAGAGGAAGCCGCCACCGCGAAGAAGGCGGCGGCCAAGAAGACGACCGCCAAGAAGGCGGCGACCGCCAAGAAGGCCGCCCCCGCGAAGAAGACGGCGGCCAAGAAGACCACCGCGAAGAAGGACGACGTCGAGCTCCTTGAGGACGAGGTCCTGGAGGAGGCACCCAAGGCGGGCGACGAGCCCGAGGGTGCCGAGAGCGCCGGCTTCGTACTCTCCGACGAGGACGAGGACGACGCCCCAGCGCAGCAGGTCGCTGCGGCCGGCGCCACCGCCGACCCGGTCAAGGACTACCTCAAGCAGATCGGCAAGGTTCCCCTGCTCAACGCCGAGCAGGAGGTCGAGCTCGCCAAGCGCATCGAGGCCGGCCTGTTCGCCGAGGACAAGCTCGCCAACGCCGACAAGCTCGCTCCGAAGCTCAAGCGCGAGCTGGAGATCATCGCCGAGGACGGCCGCCGCGCCAAGAACCACCTCCTGGAGGCCAACCTCCGTCTGGTGGTCTCCCTGGCCAAGCGCTACACCGGTCGCGGCATGCTCTTCCTGGACCTGATCCAGGAGGGCAACCTCGGCCTGATCCGCGCGGTCGAGAAGTTCGATTACACCAAGGGCTACAAGTTCTCCACGTACGCCACCTGGTGGATCCGTCAGGCGATCACCCGCGCGATGGCCGACCAGGCCCGCACCATCCGTATCCCGGTGCACATGGTCGAGGTCATCAACAAGCTCGCGCGTGTGCAGCGCCAGATGCTCCAGGACCTGGGCCGCGAGCCCACCCCGGAGGAGCTGGCCAAGGAGCTCGACATGACCCCGGAGAAGGTCATCGAGGTCCAGAAGTACGGCCGCGAGCCCATCTCGCTGCACACCCCGCTGGGCGAGGACGGCGACAGCGAGTTCGGTGACCTGATCGAGGACTCCGAGGCCGTCGTCCCGGCCGACGCGGTCAGCTTCACGCTCCTGCAGGAGCAGCTGCACTCCGTCCTCGACACCCTGTCCGAGCGCGAGGCGGGCGTCGTCTCCATGCGCTTCGGTCTCACCGACGGTCAGCCGAAGACCCTCGACGAGATCGGCAAGGTGTACGGCGTCACGCGGGAGCGCATCCGCCAGATCGAGTCCAAGACCATGTCGAAGCTGCGCCACCCGTCGCGTTCGCAGGTGCTGCGCGACTACCTGGACTAAGTCGCAGCCGAAGGACGACACCGAAGGCCCGGTCCCCGCCAGGGAGCCGGGCCTTCGGCATCGGTACGCGGGTGCGCGACGCCATGAGGTGTCTCACTCTGAGTGTCCATCGATCACTCCCGAGTGAGGAGCGCTATGCGTCGTCCCTTTGCCCGGGCCCTGGCCCGGCCGCTGGTTCTGGCGGCCGCAGCCATGGCAATACCGCTGGTCTCCGCCGCACCGGCGGCCTCCGACGGCATCGTCGTCGGAGGCTTCCCGGTCGATGTCTCCACCAGCCCCTGGACCGTCGCGCTGTCCAGCCGTGACCGGTTCGGCGGTATGAGGTCGGGGCAGTTCTGCGGGGGCGTGGTGGTCGGCCCGTCCACCGTGCTCACGGCGGCCCATTGCATGAGCGGGGAAGTACTGGGGTCGACACGGGCGGCCGACCTGCGGGTCGTCGCGGGGCGCACGGACCTCTACTCGGACACGGGCCGAGAGATTCCGGTGGGGCAGGTCTGGGTGAATCCCGCCTACGACAGTTCCACCAACTCAGGAGACTTCGCGGTGCTCAAGCTCACCGAGGTGCTGCCGCAGTCCTCGGTGATCGGCATGGCCGCCGCCGGCGACCCGGCGTACGCACCCGGGACCGAGGCCACCGTGTACGGCTGGGGCGACACCACGGGGCACGGCTCCTACGCCCACCGCCTCAGAGCAGCCCGCCTCCATGTGCTGGCCGACCGCCTCTGCGAGGCGGCGTACCCCGGACCGGACGACGGTACGTATACGGCGGAGACCATGCTGTGCGCCGGAGAGACGCAGGGCCGCCGGGATGCCTGCCAGGGCGACAGCGGCGGACCGCTGGTCGCGCAGGGCCGGCTGATCGGACTCGTGTCCTGGGGGAGCGGCTGTGGGCGGCCGGGGCGCCCTGGGGTCTACACGCGTGTGTCCGACCTTCTGCGGGCACTGCGCTGGGAGACCGGCTCACGGGAGCTCACAAGCCTGCCCGACCGGCCCGAGCGCCTCTTCGCGTAACGAGTGCGGGCGGCCGCCCCTGCGAGCAGGGGCGGCCGCCCACGTGCCGGCCTGTGCCGGATCTGGCTCGTCGTGAACGCGAACGGTCAGCGCTCTTCTTCGGAGGCGGATGCAGGAACGGCGGTCAGCCGCTCCGTCTCGTCCTGTATCTCAGCGGCGATCTTCTTGAGTTCCGGCTCGAACTTGCGGCCGTGGTGGGCGCAGAAGAGCAGTTCTCCGCCGCTGAGCAGGACGACGCGCACGTACGCCTGTGCGCCGCAGCGGTCGCAGCGGTCAGCGGCCGTCAGCGGGCTCGCGGGGGTCAGAACAGTAGTCACGTCGCCTCTTCTCTAGCTCGACGAGCTGTCGTACCAGGGTCAACATCCAACCAGCCCCAAAACGTTCCCGCTCGTGGCTTCTCCTCGAAAAAATCTTTCGAAGTGGCCGTCTGCTGCCGGTTTGGCGGCGAATGTGCCGTATTGCGTGTCTGATGTGTCTTACGGTTTCGCGCTGTCGGTCATGGTTCCGTCCTCCCGGCTGGATTGCCGGTTTGTTCATGAGGACGTGCCCGGAGCCTAAATGGTTCATGCCTCGAAGGGAACGTGACATGTACTTCACTCCATCGAGGGATCGAACACTCATACGACTCTGGACTAGTCTGCCTTCAGACGAGGGTGGCGTTACAACGGCTCTACCAGGCCTCGGTACCCTCTTGGCGGCGACCGAAGCCGCGCCCTTCCCCACTAGGGCCCAACTGAAATTCAGCGAGGAGCGAACCGCGTGACCGCCGAGACGTCCGTGCCGTCCACAGCGCTGCTGGCAGGAGCAGACCGGGACGGTTCCAACTACACCGCGCGGCACCTGCTCGTCCTCGAAGGCCTCGAGGCCGTGCGCAAGCGCCCCGGTATGTACATCGGCTCGACCGACAGTCGAGGCCTGATGCACTGCCTCTGGGAGATCATCGACAACTCCGTCGACGAGGCTCTCGGTGGTTACTGCGACCACATCGAGGTGGTCCTCCACGACGACGGCTCGGTGGAGGTCCGGGACAACGGCCGGGGCATCCCGGTCGACGTCGAGCCCAAGACCGGCCTGTCCGGCGTCGAGGTCGTCATGACCAAGCTGCACGCCGGGGGCAAGTTCGGAGGCGGCTCGTACGCCGCCTCCGGCGGTCTGCACGGCGTCGGCGCCTCCGTGGTCAACGCCCTGTCCGCCCGCCTGGACGTCGAGGTCGACCGCAGCGGGCACACGCACGCGATCAGCTTCCGCCGCGGGGTACCCGGCGCGTTCGCGGCCGACGGGCCGGACGCCAAGTTCGAGGCCAAGGGTGGCCTGCGCAAGGACAAGAAGATCCCCAGGACCCGCACCGGCACGCGCGTGCGGTACTGGGCCGACCGCCAGATCTTCCTGAAGGACGCCAAGCTCTCCCTGGAGACCCTCCACCAGCGGGCCCGCCAGACCGCGTTCCTGGTGCCCGGCCTGACCATCGTCGTCCGTGACGAGTACGGCCTCGGCGAGGGCGGCAGCAAGGGCGAGGAGTCCTTCCGCTTCGACGGCGGCATCAGCGAGTTCTGCGAGTACCTGGCCACCGACAAGCCCATCTGCGACGTCCTCCGCCTCACCGGGCAGGGCACCTTCAAGGAGACGGTCCCGGTCCTGGACGACCATGGCCAGATGACGCCCACGGAGGTCACGCGCGAACTCGGCGTCGACGTGGCGCTGCGCTGGGGTACGGGCTACGACACGACGCTGCGGTCGTTCGTGAACATCATCGCCACCCCCAAGGGCGGCACGCATGTGGCCGGTTTCGAGCAGGCCGTCACCAAGACCCTCAACGAGGTCCTGCGCGCGAAGAAGCTGCTGCGCGTCGCCGAGGACGACATCGTCAAGGACGACGCGCTCGAGGGACTGACAGCCGTCGTCACCGTCCGTCTCGCAGAGCCGCAGTTCGAGGGCCAGACCAAGGAGGTCCTCGGTACCTCGGCGGCCCGCCGGATCGTGAACACCGTGATCTCCAAGGAGCTCAAGGCGTTCTTGACGTCCACCAAGCGGGACGCGGCGGCCCAGGCACGGGTCGTCATGGAAAAGGCGGTCGCGGCGGCACGTACGCGTATCGCGGCCCGGCAGCACAAGGACGCGCAGCGCCGCAAGACGGCCCTGGAGTCCTCGTCCCTGCCCGCCAAGCTCGCCGACTGCCGCAGTGACGACGTCGACCGCAGCGAGCTGTTCATCGTCGAGGGGGACTCCGCGCTCGGCACGGCGAAGCTCGCCCGGAACTCCGAGTTCCAGGCGCTGCTGCCGATCCGCGGCAAGATCCTCAACGTCCAGAAGTCCTCCGTGACCGACATGCTCAAGAACGCAGAGTGCGGCGCGATCATCCAGGTCATAGGGGCGGGGTCGGGCCGGACCTTCGACATCGACGCGGCCCGCTACGGCAAGATCATCATGATGACCGACGCCGATGTGGACGGCTCCCACATCCGCACCCTGCTCCTGACGCTGTTCCACCGCTACATGCGGCCCATGGTCGAGTCCGGCCGGGTGTTCGCCGCCGTGCCGCCACTGCACCGCATCGAGCTCGTCCAGCCCAAGAAGGGCCAGGACAAGTACGTCTACACGTACTCGGACCGTGAGCTGCGCGACAAGCTCATGGAGTTCCAGAGCAAGGGCGTCCGGTACAAGGACTCCATCCAGCGCTACAAGGGCCTCGGTGAGATGGACGCCGACCAGCTGGCCGAGACGACGATGGACCCGCGCCACCGCACGCTGCGCCGCATCAACCTCTCCGACCTCGAAGCGGCGGAGCAGGTGTTCGACCTCCTCATGGGCAACGACGTGGCACCCCGCAAGGAGTTCATCTCCAGCTCGGCGGCGACGTTGGACCGGTCGCGCATCGACGCGTAGTGGCTGCGCCGGGCCTGGCGTGGCCAGGGCTGCTGCGTGCCCTCGTCCGAGGACTTCGGCTCCGAGGGCTGCGGCGGGTCTGGCCCTGCCCCGGAGTGGTGTGACCGCCGACGGGGTAACGGGGCCCGTGGTCACCTGATGGGGTGAAGAGCGGAGGGAAGAAGAGTCAGAGATCTTCCCGTTCTGTCCATCCTTGGGCATGCAGTCAAGTAACGGCCGTACCGGTGGAAGCCGGGACGGTTCCGCAAGTTCGGGCGACCATGGGCAAAACCACGGGGCGTCATTCCACGGGGCGTCATTCTCCGACGCCCCGCGGGACGTCCGGTACGCGGATCCGTGGTACGAAACGCTCGCCTCGGGCTGGGGCGAGCCGGACAGTCCAGGCGCTACCGGCATTACCGGCCCTCCGGGCACGTCCGCGGCGGACCTCCCGGCGGCACGGCGGGAGCGGGAGGACGCCGCCGTGGCTACGGCCCAGGTCTACCTCGAGGTGCAGCGCAGTGCGGCCTTCCAGGAGGTGCGCAGCCGGTACCGACGGTTCGTGGTCCCGGCGGTCGCCGGCTTCTTCCTCTGGTACGTGGGCTACGTCGTGACCGCGACGACCGCGCCCGGTCTCATGGCACGTCCCGTGGCGGGCGCGGTGAATGTGGCGTTGCTCGCGGGTCTCGGGCAGTTCCTCAGCACGTTCCTGCTCACCTGGGCCTACGCCCGGCACGCGCGGCTGCGCAGGGACCGTGCGGCGCTCGACGTGCGCTGGCAGACGCAGGAGCTGACGCGCGAGGCGCGAGGGGGTGTGGCGTGACCGACAACCATCAGACGTTGGCGCTGCTGCTGTTCAGCGCCTTCATCGCGGTCACCCTCGGGATCACGACATGGGTGAGCCGGAAGCGCCGTGGCTCGGCGGAGGAGTTCTATGCCGGCGGCCGGTTGTTCTCGCCGATGGAGAATGGTTTTGCCATCGCGGGCGACTACATGTCGGCCGCCTCCTTCCTCGGCATCTCCGGGCTCATCGCGCTCTTCGGCTACGACGGGTTGCTGTACTCGGTGGGCTTCCTGGTGGCGTGGCTGGTGGTGCTGTTCCTCGTGGCCGAACTGGTGCGCAACTGCGGGCGGTTCACCCTCGCCGACGTGGTGGCCGCGCGGATGCGTGAGCGGCCGGTGCGGATCGCGGCGGGAACCTCCTCCGTCACCGTGTCCGTTCTCTATCTGGTGGCGCAGATGGTGGGTGCGGGAAGCCTGGTCGCGCTGCTCCTCGGGCAGACCGGCGAGGCGGCCCGGGCCTGGGCCGTCATCGGTGTCGGTGCGCTCATGGTGATCTACGTGTCGTTGGGAGGGATGCGGGCCACCACATGGATCCAGATCGTGAAGGCAGTGCTGCTGCTGGGCGGCACTCTCGCGCTCACCGTGCTGGTCCTGGTCCGCTTCCACGGTGACTTCGACCGACTGCTGCTCACGGCGGCGGAACGCAGCGGGCACGGCGCCGCGTTCCTCGCACCTGGGCTGAAGTACGGCGGGGACTGGACCGCGCGCTTCGACTTCATGAGCCTGGGGCTCGCGCTGGTACTGGGTACGGCCGGGCTTCCGCACATCCTGTCCCGGTTCTACACCGTGCCGACCGCGCGGGCCGCCCGGCGTTCCGTCGTCTGGTCGATCGGGCTGATCGGCGGCTTCTACCTGATGACGATCGTCCTCGGCTTCGGCGCGGCGGCGATCGTCGGACCCGACGCCGTACGCAGGTCGAACGCGGCCGGGAACACGGCGGTGCCGCTTCTGGCCCTCGATCTGGGCGGCGGGGCGGGCTCCACGGGGGGAACGGTTCTGTTCGCGATCGTGGCGGCCGTCGCCTTCGCCACCATCCTCGCGGTGGTCGCGGGCATCACGCTCGCCTCCTCGGCGTCGGTGGCGCACGACCTGTACGCGTCCTTGAGGCGCAAGAACACCGAGCCGCGCAGCGAAGTGGCGGTGGCGCGGATCGCCGCCGTGGGAGTCGGCGTGGTCGCCATCGGTCTCGGTCTGCTGGCCCGCGATCTCAACGTCGCCTTCCTCGTGGGGCTCGCCTTCGCCGTCGCCGCGTCCGCGAACCTCCCGGTCCTGCTGTTCTCACTGTTCTGGCGGGGCTTCACCACGCGGGGCGCCGTGTGGGCGGTGTACGGCGGACTGATCCCCGCGCTGGTGCTGGTCCTGCTGTCGCCGGTGGTGTCCGGCAGCCCTCAGTCGCTCTTTCCCGAGCTCGACTTCCAGGTCTTCCCGCTGCAGAACCCGGGCCTGGTCTCGATCCCGCTGGGCTTCCTCGCGGGCTGGCTCGGCACGGTCACCTCGGCCGAGGTCGCCGACGAGGCCAAGCACGCGGAGACCGAGGTGCGGTCGCTGACGGGGGCGGGCGCCGTCTAGGGGGCCGGGCCCCGATCGTCGTAGGACGGGGCGCCCAGCGGCCGGCGGGGTCCGTCTCGCCTCCGCCGGCTCGGGTGCTCAGGCGCGGGTCGCCCACACGTAACGGTGTTCCGGGCGGCCCGCGTCGCCGTACTTCAGGGTCAGGCGGGCTCTGCCGGTGCGTTCCAGGAGCTTCAGGTAGCGCTGTGCGGTCTGGCGGCTCACGCCGGTCCGGTCGGCGATCTCCTGGGCCGACAGGGGCCCTTCGGCGTTCATCAGTGACTGGCGGACCAGTTCGGCGGTGGTGGGGGAGTGCCCTTTGGGCAGCCCCGGCTCCGACGGCGCGGACAGCGCGCCGAAGATGCGGTCGACGTCGGCCTGTTCGGCCTCGCCGCCGCCGTCGAGCGTGCGGCGCAGCTCCGCGTACGCCTCCAGTTTGGCGCGCAGGCCCGCGAAGGCGAACGGCTTGACCAGGTATTGCAGGGCACCCTGCCGCATCGCCGCCTGCACGGTCGAGACGTCCCGCGCCGCCGTCACCATGATCACGTCCGTCTGGTGGCCGCGGCGGCGCATCTCCTGGACGACCTCCAGACCCGTCTCGTCGGGCAGGTAGTGGTCCAGCAGGACCAGGTCCAGGCGGGGGATCATCTCCAGCTGGCGCAGTGCCTCGGCCGCGCTGTGCGCCTCGCCGGCGACGTGGAAGCCCGGCACCTTCTCGACGTAGGCGGCGTTGACCTGGGCGACCCTGGTGTCGTCGTCCACGACCAGGACCTCGATCATCGGGACTCCTTCTCGCTCTTCGTGGATGCGGCGAGGGCGGGTTGCGGATCGGGCTCGGCCAGCGCCTCGGGCAGTATCACGGTGAACTCGGCCCCGCCGCCCGGCGCTTCACCGACCGACGCGCTGCCCCCCTGCCGTTCGGCGAGCCGGCGCACCAGGGACAGGCCGATGCCACGCTTGCCGTGCGCCGGCGGCTTCTTCGTGGACCACCCCTCGGTGAAGACCGATGCGCGATGCTCCGGCGGGATGCCGGGGCCCGTGTCCCGGACCCGCAGGACGGCGGTGCGGCCCTCGGCGCGCAGTTCGATCTCCACGCGCGCGTTCCGCGTGCCCGCGACGGCGTCCAGGGCGTTGTCCACCAGGTTGCCGACGACCGTGACCAGCCCGCGCGGGTCCACCAGCCGGTCGGGGAGCCGGGTGCGGTCCGACACCCGCAGGGCGACGGCGCGCTCGGCCGCGACGGTCGCCTTGCCGACCAGCAGGGCGGCGAGCAGCGGGTCCTCGATCTTCTCGGTCACCTGTTCGGCGGTCGCCCGGTGATCGCCGACCACCTCGCCCACGAAATCCACGGCATCGTCGTACATCTCCAGTTCGAGCAGCCCGAGGAGTGTGTGCATGCGGTTGGCGTGCTCGTGGTCCTGGGCTCGCAGAGCGTCGATGAGGCCGCGCGTCGAGTCGAGTTCGCGGCCGAGCTGTTCGAGCTCGGTGCGGTCACGCAGCGTCGCCACGGCGCCGCCGTCGTCGGTGGGCATGCGGTTGGCGACCAAGACGCGCTGCCCGCGGACGGTGAGCAGGTCGGTACCGGTCACCCGGCCGGCCAGGACGTCGGCCGTACGGCCCTCGCCGAGTGCCTCGTCGGGCGAGCGGCCCACTGCCTCGTCCCCGATGCCCAGGAGGCGCTGTGCCTCGTCGTTGAGCAGGCGGATGCGTCCGGCGCGGTCCAGGGCGACGACGCCCTCCCGGATGCCGTGCAGCATCGCCTCACGCTCCGCCAGCAGCGCGGAGATGTCGGAGAAGGCCAGGTCGCGGGTCTGCCGCTGGACCCGTCGGGAGATCAGCCAGGCGGCCAGCGCGCCCACGGCGAGTGCGCCGCCGGCGTACGCGAACAGCCCCGGGATCGCGTGGATCAGCCGGGCCCGCACGCTGTCGTACTCGATGCCCACCGAGACCGCCCCGATGATCTTGTCGTCGCTGTCGCGCAGGGGGACCTTGCCGCGGGCCGAGCGGCCCAGGGTGCCGCTGTCGATCTCCATGACGTTCCTGCCGGCCAGTGCCTGGCTGGGGTCCGTCGAGACGTGGCCGCCGACCTCCCTCGGGTCGGTGTGCGACCACCGTGTGCCGTGGAGGTCCATCACCACGACGTACTCCGCGCCGCTGGCCTTGCGGATCCGCTCCGCCTCCCGCTGCACGGGCCCGTCGACGGAGGGTGGTGTGTTCTGCAGGTCCTCGGCGATCTGCGGCACCGCGGCGGTGGTCTGGGCGATGGCGAGCGCGCGGCGCATCGCCTGGTCGTCCAACTGGTTGCTGAGCGGGGCGAGGAACAGTCCCGTCGCGAGCACCACGACTCCGGCGGCGATCGCCAGCTGCATGAGCAGCACCTGTGAGAACACACGCCGGGGCATCCCGAGGCGAAGGCGACGGACAGGGGGAGTGGGGCTCATACCCATGACGGTACGTGGACGGGCCGGTCCAGCCGTAGGGGTGTGTGGTGCGGATCTCTTGATCCGTTCGAGAGGAATCAAGAGGAGTCAAGAGGAAACGGTTCGGCGGTGACTTGGCCGTACCGTGGGGCCGGGCGGCACCATGAGCTGGAGCGACGCCGTGGGCCGGGTCGGCGCCGTGAGCCCGGAGCAGTTGTCCCCGACGCCGGCGGGGCGATGAGGTCGATCGCGGGGAGTGGCTCAGCTCGCCATTGCCGTCGCCAGTTCGCGCACCGCCACCACGTCCATCCGGGCCGGTGCGCCCAGGACCGTCGCTCCACAGCTCTCCGGACGCGGTGGCAGGGACGCGCCCTGCGCCACGACGACGCTCCAGTGCCGGCCGTCGGCGTGTGCGACGGTCACCTCCCAGCGGGGCGCCTCGCCGTGGGTACGGACCACGCCGAGGGCCTCTGCCGCGTACTCGCCGGTCGCCGCGCGCACGGCCAGCTCCGCCGCCTGGCCGGGCCGTTCCCAGGCCGAGCTCCCGCGGCAGCCCTCCAGGACGATCCGTCCCTCCTGCACGCCGTGCAGGGCCTCCTTGACGCTGTGTGCCGCGGCCCGGCCGTAGGCGTAGCCGTGCGGCAGGACGAGCAGAGTGGGGGAGAAGCGGTGACCACCCAGATGGGTGACCTCCCAGACACCGTCCACGCCGGAGGCGGCCAGTTCCGCCGCGAGGGGACGGCCCAGCAGCGCGCAACAGCGGTCACGCTTGCCGTTGGTGCAGACGAGGGCGAGCGGGTCGCCGGTGTGGGGACGGCCCTGGAGCGCGGCGTCGAAGCTGTGGTGGTCGCCCCGGCCGAGCGCGGCGAAGTCGAGGTCCAGCAGTCGGCTCGGGTCGCCGGTCGTGGCGCTGCGCAGCCACACCCGACCGGGGACGGTGTGGGCCGCGTACACCTGGCGCACGCGTGGAGTACGGCAGTCCGCGTGCCGTCCCGGGCGCCGGATGAGCGCGACGCGGACGCCCGTGTCCTGGGCAGCCGCCTCCAGGGCGCGGCCGAGTGCGGGGTCCAGGTGGCTCGACACCAGTGCCTTGGCACCCCAGGGGCCGGGCTGTTCCAGCAGGAGCCAGGTCCTCGCCGTGGGCGCGGTGCCGGACATGGGCTCGTCCAGGTCCCGCGAGACGGCCGTGCACGTACTCACAGAGGTGAGCCTAACCTGACTTCGCCCCACGTGACTGACCGTCGGCCGCGTGTCCTGCCTCGCACGCACGCGCGCGCGTGCCGTACCGGGATACGGGTGTCGCGCTCTGTCGATACATCACACCAGGTCAGGGGGGTGTACGGTGCGGGTGGGGTGCGGCGGGCCTACTCCGGCAGCGGCTGGGGAGGCATCGGTCCCACGTAGTGTCCGCTGGGACGCATGCGCAAGGGCCGCTCCGCGTACTCCTCCAGGGCGTGGGCGATCCAGCCCGCCGTACGGGCCACGGCGAACACCGTCTCGCCCGCCGTGGCCTCCATGCCGCAGGACGCGGTGAGGACGGCGAGCGCGAGGTCGACGTTGGCGTGCAGCGGGCTGTACCGGGCGGTCGTGGCGACGATGTCGCGGGCGGCGGCGAGGGCGGGCGCGGCTTCGGGAACCTCCTCCAGGAGAGCGAAGAGAACCCGCGCGCGTGGGTCCTCTCCCGGGTAGAGGCGGTGCCCGAGCCCCGGGATGCGGCGGCCGGCCCGCAGCTCCTCGGCGACGACGGGAGCGGCCGAGCCCTGGTCGAGCACCTCCTGCACGAGCCGGTGGGCGAGCCCGCTCGCCGCGCCGTGCAGCGGGCCCTCGAGCACCCCGAGCCCCGCGGAGACGGCCGCGTAGGCGTGGGCGCGAGCGCTCGCGGCGACGCGGACCGCGAGCGTGGAAGCGGCCAGGTCGTGGTCGACGAGCAGCCCGAGGGCCGTGTCCAGGACGTGCAGCGGCGCCTCGGCGGCGGGCCGCCAGCTGAGCCGCCCCCACAGTCGCTGCGCCAGGGCACCGCCGTCCCGATGGGTGCGCTGCTTCGGCGGCAGGGCGGCGACGAGGGTCGGAATCAGCGTGCGCGCGGTGCCGAGCACGGAGGCCTCGGACAGGTCGAACCGGAGGGGGTCCGCGGCCGCGGCGGCGATCGCGGCGACCCGCAGGCGGTCGGCGGGGCCGGTGTGTTCCGGCAGCGCGTCCACGGCGCGGCGGGCGGCCTGGACGGAGGTCTCGGGCGCGGTGAAGGTGACCCCGGGGCGCATCCGGCCGGTCCACAGCCACTCGGCGACCTCCTCGTAGGAGTGCCGGGTTGCCAGCTCGGTCGCGTCGACGCCGCGGTAGTAGTACCGGTCCTGGTCGATGAAGGTGACGCGGGTGCGCACGGACAGCTCCGCACCCGATGCCGGGGCCCCGCTGATCTCGCGCCTGTTGCGCCGCGCGAGCGCCTCGACCTCCTTGGCGTCGAACGTGCTGCCCCGGCCGTTGGGCACCCGCTGACTGCTGAGCTGTCCCCGGCTGACGTACGCGTACACCGTTTCGGGTTTCACGCCGAGCAGATCGGCGGCCTCCTTGGTGGTCAGACGTCGTTCCGGGTGGGTGGGGCCGGGCTCGTGGTCGCGCATGGGGATCACCGTATCGGCAGAGCTGTTGAGTTGATTCAATCAACATTGACAGATGATCGGTCAGTCATCCACATTCGAATCAATTCCAGGGAGGTCGTCATGTCCGTCAACAGGTCCGCACCAGCACTCATCGAGGTACCGCGAGGGCTCGCGGGAGTCGTCGTCACCGATACGGAGGTCGGCGACGTCCGGGGGCGCGAGGGCTTCTACCACTACCGCCAGTACTCGGCCGTCGACCTGGCGCGGTCCCGCACCTTCGAGGACGTCTGGCACCTGCTCGTGTACGGCGACCTGCCGGACGCGCGGCGCAGCGCCTCCTTCGCCGCCGAGACCGCCGCACTGCGTCACCTGCCCGACGGGGTCCAAGCCGTACTGCCGGCGATCGCGGCGGCCGGGGCCGGTGCGAACCCGCTCGCGGGAATGCGGACGGCCCTGTCCCTCCTGGGAGCCGCGCAGGGTTTCCGACCGGTGTACGACATCGGCGCGGACCAACGCCGTGAGGACGCCGTCGCGGCTGCCGCGGCCGTGCCGACGCTACTGACGGCGCTGCACCGGCTGGGAAAGGGGCTCGCACCCGTCGGGCCGCGCGAGGACCTGTCCTACGCGGCGAACTACCTGTACATGCTCACCGGCGTCGAACCCGGGCCGGAGCGCGTTCGGGCCATTGAGCAATACTTGATCTCAACCATTGATCACGGCTTCAACGCCTCCACGTTCACCGCCCGCGTCATCGCGTCGACCGGCGCCGATGTGGCGGCCTGTCTGGTCGGAGCCGTGGGTGCGCTGTCCGGGCCGCTGCACGGCGGCGCGCCCAGCCGGGCGCTGGACACCCTGGACGCGATCGGCACCCCGGACCGCATCGATGCCTGGATCCGCGAGCGCGTCCTCGCCGGCGAGCGCATCATGGGCTTCGGCCACGCCGTGTACCGCACCGAGGACCCGCGTTCCCGCATGCTCCGCGAGATCGCCCAGAGCTTCGGGGGCCCGCGGGTCGACTTCGCCGTCGAGGTCGAGCGACATGTGGAGGCGATCCTGGCCGAACTGAAACCGGGCCGGGAGTTGCACACCAACGTGGAGTTCTACGCGGGCGTCGTCATGGAACTGTGCGGTCTGCCCCGGGAGATGTTCAGCCCCACCTTCGCGGCGGCGCGGGTCGTGGGCTGGAGCGCCAACCTCCTGGAACAGGCGCGGGACTCGAAGATCATCCGTCCGGTGGCGCGCTACGTGGGGCCGGTGGCGCCGGTGGTGGTGCCGAGCGCGGCCTGAGGAAGTGCGAGGTGCACGAACTGCAGGGGCGCGTGCGCCCGGGAACCGGCCCCGGTGTATGGACCGGCGCGTGGATCCGGCCCGGTCTGGGGGAGCGGCCCGTGAAACAGGCCCTGGCCTGAGGAGTGGCCCGTGGAAGCGGTCCGTGGGACCAGTCCCGGCTTGAGGAAGCGGCCCGTGGAAGCGGTCCGTGAAACCAGTAGCGGCCCGGGGAACCGGCCCCGGCCGGGGGAACCGGTCCCAGCGGGGAAACCGGCCCCGGCCGGAGGAACCCGTCCCCCCGGAAACGCGGAAGGTCCGGCACCTCACGAGGTGCCGGACCGGCGAGTGCGCACGTCACCCGGACCGGTCGGCCCGACGGCGTGCTCCGGGCTTCTTCAGGAGCCCGGAAGGTGCGTCCAGGTGCCGCCCGCAGGTCAGGGACATGGCCTCGCTCACACGTCGGGGATGTCGGCCTTGGCGCGAATCAGCGTTTCACGGGTGATGACCACGATGCGTTCGTAGTCGGCGCGTGAGGCGTCGGAAGGAAGCCCGGCATCGAGCGCCTCGGTGGCGTCCGTGCCGATGACGGCGAAGTTCCCGTCGGCCAACTCGAAGATGTCGGGGCAGTTGCCTCCTCCCGTGCTCCCCCGCTGGCTTGGGGGCACACCGATCCGACGGATGATCTGACTCACTGTTGGTTCCCTCTGACTTTCAAGGCTGAACAGGGTTGAACAAGGCTGGAAGAGCTTGCGCACGACGGCTGCGGGGCGATCGGGGCGGCCCTGTGGGGCGCGTTCGTCATCCGGCGGCGTGAGCGATGATCTTATGGAGTCGCCTACGCGATCACGTGTGAGTCAACCCCAGCAGCGTCTGGGACAACGTGACACTTCATCCGTTCGTTATGGGCCGACGGCGTGATTCTCGGGCCGCGCGCCGGGTTTACTCGCTCGGCGGTTCGCCGACCACCCACCACTCGTCGACGTCGGCCTCCTCGAGCCGGTGCAGGAGGCCGTCGACCATCCGCCCGAGGTCGGCCTCGTCCGAGTCGTCGGGCAGCGTGGCCCGCTGGCCCTGCGTCGCGTACCAGTACTCCCGGACGACGGGGTTCTGCAGCAGGCCCCGGACGCGTCCGTAGAACTCCTCGCGCGTGAGATTGCCGATGCGGTAGTAGAAGAGCAGGTTCGTGTAGAGGGCGTTCGCGAAGAGGTACTGGCGTCGTTTCTGTGGCGAGGCGGGGACTTCGAAGATGTCCAGCACCTCAGCCAGTTCGGGACTGTCGATCGCCTTGCTCAACAACTCCCAGTGCAGCCGCTGCTGGTGCGCCAGGTTGGCGTGGTGCTGGGCGGACGCCATCTGTTCGATGCGTTCCAGCCGTGCGTGCAGTGCCTTGAGGGTGTGCCGTTGCGCGGCGAGCGTGACGAGGGTCCCGGCCGCCAGGCCGAATCCCGCTGCCGCGACGGGCCCCAGCCTCCGTACCCGCGATTTCCGTGTGGCCATGTCAACCCCCGAATCAGGCGACCCTCAGCCGGTCGTCGCGTGATGCGGGTGGAGTGACGGGGACCGGCGAGCGGTGGGCGGCGCTTGCCGTCTCCCAGAGTGCCGAGCGGCTCTGATCGGCGGGGAGGCGGAGAGGAGGCGCACGGAGGGAAGTGAGGGTCGCACGCCACGGCGCCTTGCCCAACGTCTGCCCGGCAAGTGCTGCTAACAATCGTTCACTTCGCGGTGATTCTTCCGGCTCGTATCCTGGGTCGTCATTCAATCCTCGACCGTGCGCCGGTTGCGAGCCGGTGCACGCGTAGGTGCCAGGGAGGTCGCACGTTGACGCAGAGCCGCAGTCCGCAGCAGATCCCGGTCGTCGTTCTCGCCGGATTCCTCGGCTCCGGCAAGACGACGCTGCTCAACCACCTCCTCCACCGCGGCGGCGGCAGCCGCATCGGCGCGATCGTCAATGACTTCGGGGCCATCGAGATCGACGCCATGGCCGTGGCCGGTGCCCTCGGCGACTCGACCGTCTCCCTCGGCAACGGCTGTCTCTGCTGCGCCGTCGACGCCGGCGAGCTCGACGTCTACCTCGAACGGCTCGCCCGCCCCTCCACCGGCATCGACGTCATCGTCATCGAGGCCAGCGGCCTGGCCGAGCCCCAGGAACTCGTACGGATGGTGCTGGCCAGCGAACACCCGGGGATCGTGTACGGCGGACTCGTCGAGGTCGTCGACGCCGCCGAGTTCGACGAGACCCGCACGAAGCATCCCGAGATCGACCGGCACCTGGCCCTCGCCGACCTCGTCGTCGTGAACAAGCTCGACCGGACGCCCGACGCCGACCGCGTCCTCGGGCTCGTCCGCTCCCTCACCGACCGGGCCGCCGTCGTCCCCGCCACCTACGGCCGGATCGACCCCGAGTTCCTCTTCGACTGCCGGCCGAGCGAGGAGCGGGTCGGGCAGCTCTCCTTCGACGACCTGCACCGCCAGGACGACCAGGGGCACGACGACCACGGGGAGCACAGCGGCCACCTGCACACCGGCTACGACAGCCTGTCCTTCACCTCCGCGGTCCCCCTCGACCCGCGACGGCTGATGGCGTTCCTCGACAGCCGCCCCGAGGGTCTGTACCGGATCAAGGGGTACGTCGACTTCGGCCCGTACGACCC
The DNA here is from genome assembly GCF_044455165.1 of Streptomyces sp. NPDC051315. NCBI lineage: Bacteria > Bacillati > Actinomycetota > Actinomycetes > Kitasatosporales > Streptomycetaceae > Streptomyces > Streptomyces sp. NPDC051315. The sequence continues at coordinate 63,375 of NZ_JBITEN010000018.1, read as the reverse complement.
CGGCAACCGGTACGCCGTGCACGCCGTCGGCCGCTTCCTCCGCTTCTACCCCGAACCCTGGGGACCCGCCGAGGAGCGCCTCACCCAGCTCGTCCTCATCGGCGCCGGCATCGACGCGGACGCCCTCGGCAAGGAGCTGGAGGCATGCCGGATTGATGCCCCGCACGCCGACGAACACGGCATGTGGGGCGTCCTGCGCTACGTACAGGACCCCGGCGAACGGGATGAGGATGCCTTGGCCCAGGTCTGCACGAACCCTGTCCCGGAAGACCTCCCCGAAGACTTCCCGGAGGCTTAGGGAGCGTCCTGTCGATCACCGGTCGAGCCGGAGGGGAGTCCGGATCGCGAGCAGACCCCGGTGTCCTGAGCCAGAGGTGCGGGGACCACCCGGACATCTCCGACTCAGGACACCGGAGTGGCCTGTGGGATCTTGCCGGGGCACGGCCCCCGGCACACGCGTCGGCCGCCTTGTCGGCGGCTGACGACTCCCCACGCTCCCCACGCCCGCCTGCGCTCCCACGGGGGGACTCCCATCGCGCCGACGCCCTTCTCGCGTCGAGGCCCTCCTCCGTTCGCAGCCGCACGCACCAAACCCCGCTCGCAGCCGTACGCGTCGAACCCCGCTCGGCCGCCACGGTCAGCCTCGACCGAGAGGCACCCCCGCTCGAAGCCGACCCGATCCGCCGGTCAGGCCCTTAGTGCTCCGGACAAAAGGGGCGCCCGGCTCGCGACGCCTGGCACGCACGTTCGCCGCGTTGCCGAAAGGCTCTGGTGGCTCCGCCACAAGGACCTTCCGGCGCCTTGCGATCGCACGCACCGGACGCCGCGAGCTGGACTCCCCTTTGGTTCGGAGCTCCTAGACCGGCCCCGCCACCACGGCCACCGTCTTCGCCAGCGACACGCCCGAGCCGTCGCGGCGCGGGTCCATCTCCGGGAGTTCGGCCGGGGTGCCGTTCTTCTGCGCGGCCCGCGCCGGGGCGGCACCCGCCCAGGCCAGGGACAGGCAGTCCTCGCCCTTCAGGAACCGCTGGCAGCGCACGCCGCCCGTGGCGCGGCCCTTGCGCGGGTACTGGTCGAACGGGGTCAGCTTCGCCGTCGTCTGGACGGAGTCGTCCAGCGTGCCGCGCGAGCCCGCGACCGTGAAGACCACCGCGTCCGCCGCCGGGTCGACCGCCGTGAACGAGATCACCTTGGCGCCCTCGGTGAGCTTGATGCCTGTCATACCGCCCGCGGGACGGCCCTGCGGGCGCACCTGCGAGGCCTGGTAGCGCAGCAGCTGTGCGTCGTCCGTGATGAAGACCAGGTCCTCCTCACCGGTGCGCAGCTCGACCGCGCCGACGATCCGGTCGCCCTCCTTGAGGGTGATGACCTCCAGCTCGCCCTTGTTGGACGGGTAGTCGGGCACCACGCGCTTGACGACGCCCTGCTCGGTGCCCAGCGCCAGCCCCGGGGAGGACTCGTCCAGGGTGGTCAGGCAGACCACCGTCTCGTCGCCCTCCAGGGAGACGAACTCCGCCAGCGGGGCACCGCCGGAGAGGTTCGGCGCCGACGCCGTGTCCGGCAGCTGCGGCAGGTCGACGACGTTGATCCGCAGCAGGCGCCCCGCCGAGGTGACGGCGCCGATCTCCCCGCGGGCGGTGGCCGGCACCGCCGAGACGATCACGTCGTGCTTGGTGCGCTTGGCGTCCGCGTCCTCCGCGAAGGGCTCGCTGTTCGCCGTGCGGGCCAGCAGACCCGTCGAGGAGAGGAGGACGCGGCAGGGATCGTCGGCGACCTGGAGCGGTACGGCGGCGGCCGGGGTGCCCGCCGACTCCAGCAGGACCGTGCGGCGCTCGGTGCCGAACTTCTTGGCCACCGAGGCCAGTTCGGTCGAGACCAGCTTGCGCAGCTCCGCGTCCGACTCCAGGATCCGGGTCAGCTCGGCGATCTCCTCGTTGAGCCTCTCCTTCTCCGCCTCCAGCTCGATGCGGTCGTACTTGGTCAGACGGCGCAGCGGCGTGTCCAGGATGTACTGGGTCTGGACCTCCGACAGCGAGAAGCGCTCCATCAGGCGCTCCCTGGCCTGCGCGCTGTTCTCGCTGGAGCGGATCAGGCGGATGACCTCGTCGATGTCGACGAGCGCCGTGAGCAGGCCCTCCACCAGGTGCAGGCGGTCGCGCCGCTTGGCCCGGCGGAACTCGCTGCGGCGCCGGACGACCTCGAAGCGGTGGTCGAGGTAGACCTCCAGGAGCTCCTTCAGGCCCAGCGTGAGCGGCTGGCCGTCGACCAGCGCCACGTTGTTGATGCCGAAGGACTCCTCCATCGGGGTCAGCTTGTAGAGCTGCTCAAGGACCGCCTCCGGCACGAAGCCGTTCTTGATCTCGATGACCAGGCGCAGGCCGTGCGCACGGTCGGTGAGGTCCTTGACGTCGGCGATGCCCTGGATCTTCTTCGAGCCCACCAGGTCCTTGATCTTGGCGATGACCTTCTCGGGGCCGACGGTGAAGGGCAGCTCCGTGACGACCAGGCCCTTGCGGCGGGCCGTCACGGTCTCCACCGACACGGTGGCGCGGATCTTGAAGGTGCCGCGGCCCGTCTCGTACGCGTCCCGGATCCCGGAGAGGCCGACGATCCGGCCGCCGGTGGGCAGGTCGGGGCCCGGCACGTGCCTCATCAGGGCGTCCAGATCCGCGTTCGGGTAGCGGATCAGGTGGCGGGCGGCCGCGATGACCTCGCCCAGATTGTGCGGCGGCATGTTGGTGGCCATGCCGACCGCGATGCCCGAGGCGCCGTTGACCAGCAGGTTGGGGAAGGCGGCCGGCAGCGCCACCGGCTCCTGCTCCTGGCCGTCGTAGTTGGGCGCGAAGTCGACGGTGTCCTCGTCGATCGACTCCGTCATCAGGCTCGTCGCCGCGGCCTGACGGCACTCGGTGTACCGCATGGCGGCCGGCGGGTCGTCGTTGCCCAGCGAGCCGAAGTTGCCGTGGCCGTCGACCAGCGGCACCCGCATGGAGAAGGGCTGGGCCATGCGCACCAGGGCGTCGTAGATCGACGCGTCGCCGTGCGGGTGCAGCTTGCCCATGACCTCGCCGACGACGCGCGCGCACTTCACGTAGCCGCGGTCGGGGCGCAGGCCCATCTCGTTCATCTGGTAGACGATGCGGCGGTGCACCGGCTTGAGACCGTCGCGGGCGTCCGGCAGGGCGCGGGAGTAGATGACCGAGTACGCGTACTCGAGGAAGGAGCCCTGCATCTCGTCGACGACGTCGATGTCGAGGATCTTCTCCTCGTACGAGTCGTCGGGCGGCGGGGTCTTCGTGCTGCGGCGGGCCATCGCTGCCGGCTCCTCCTGTTTTCTGGTCGCTCGCCTACGGGACCTTCACGTCGGTGTCGAGGGGGCGACCGCGCTCAAGCCTTCGGGGCTCGGCGCATTCGCCCTCTCGACACCGACGCGTTCCTTCGGCTCGCTCTGGCTGAAGCGTGTGACGGGTCTGACGCGGACCATTGTGGACCGTGGCACTGACAGTGCGGGCCACGCCCCGGGCCTGGGCGTCCGGCCCCGGCCGGAGGGGCACCTCCTCCACGGCTGCCCGCAGGCTACGCGATCTCGCTCTGGGCGTACGGCGCCCGGGAACTTCGCCGACGCTCCGCGCGCTTGCATACAGTGGCAGGACCGGCAGGAAAACCGCGGTTTCGACGACCGCGTCCGCGATCGGAAGGGACGTACATGCCCATGGGTCACACGGCCACAGCCCAGGCAGGCTCCGGGGGCCTGACAGCGACCGAGCACCGCCTGGCCAACGGCCTGCGCGTGGTGCTCTCCGAGGACCACCTGACCCCGGTCGCGGCGGTGTGCCTCTGGTACGACGTCGGTTCGCGCCACGAAGTCAAGGGGCGTACCGGTCTGGCTCACCTTTTCGAACACCTCATGTTCCAGGGCTCCGCCCAGGTCAAGGGCAACGGCCACTTCGAGCTGGTCCAGGGCGCGGGAGGCTCGCTCAACGGCACCACCAGCTTCGAGCGCACCAACTACTTCGAGACCATGCCCGCCCACCAGCTGGAGCTCGCCCTCTGGCTGGAGGCCGACCGCATGGGCTCGCTGCTGGCCGCCCTGGACGACGAGTCCATGGAGAACCAGCGCGACGTCGTGAAGAACGAGCGCCGCCAGCGCTACGACAACGTCCCCTACGGCACGGCCTTCGAGAAGCTGACCGCCCTCGCCTACCCGGACGGCCACCCCTACCACCACACCCCGATCGGGTCGATGGCCGACCTGGACGCGGCGACCCTGGAGGACGCGCGCGCGTTCTTCCGCACGTACTACGCGCCCAACAACGCGGTCCTCTCGGTCGTCGGCGACATCGACCCGGAGCAGACGCTCGCCTGGATCGAGAAGTACTTCGGCTCGATCCCCGCCCATGACGGCAAGCCCGCTCCCCGTGACGGCACCCTGCCCGACATCATCGGCGAGCAGCTGCGCGAGGTCGTCGAGGAGGAGGTCCCGGCCCGCGCCCTGATGGCCGCCTACCGCCTGCCGCAGGACGGCACGCGCGCGTGCGACGCGGTCGACCTGGCGCTCACCATCCTCGGCGGCGGCGAGTCCTCCCGCCTCTACAACCGGCTCGTCCGCCGCGACCGTACGGCGGTGGCGGCCGGCTTCGGCCTGCTGCGGCTCGCCGGGGCTCCCTCCCTGGGCTGGCTGGACGTGAAGACCTCCGGTGACGTCGAGGTGCCGGTCATCGAGACCGCCATCGACGAGGAGCTCGCCCGCTTCGCCGAGGAGGGCCCCACGGCCGAGGAGATGGAGCGCGCCCAGGCCCAGCTGGAGCGCGAGTGGCTGGACCGTCTCGGTACGGTCGCCGGCCGCGCCGACGAACTCTGCCGGTACGCCGTGCTCTTCGGTGATCCGCAGCTCGCCCTGACCGCCGTCCAGCGCGTGCTGGACGTCACGGCGGATGAGGTGCGGGAGATCGCCCAGGCCCGTCTGCGTCCCGACAACCGGGCCGTGCTGGTCTACGAGCCCGTCGAGAGCGCGGAAGGCGCCGAGAGCGCCGAGAACGCCGCAAGCACCGAGAACACCGCCGACGAGGACGAGAACGAGGAGGCGGCCCAGTGACCGAGCTCGCCACGATGGACTTCCACCCCCAGCCGCAGGCGGGCGAGGCCAGGCCGTGGGCGTTCCCCGCCCCCGCGCGCGGGACGCTCGACAACGGCCTGACCGTTCTGCACTGCCACCGCCCCGGCCAGCAGGTCGTCGCCGTCGAGGTCCTCCTGGACGCGCCCCTGGACGCCGAGCCGGCCGGCCTCGACGGCGTCGCCACGATCATGGCGCGGGCCTTCTCCGAGGGCACCGACAAGCACTCCGCCGAGGAGTTCGCCGCCGAGCTGGAGCGCTGCGGCGCGACCCTCGACGCGCACGCCGACCACCCCGGCGTCCGCCTGAGCCTCGAGGTGCCGGTCTCCCGCCTGGCCAAGGCCCTCGGGCTGATCGCCGACGCCCTCAGGGCGCCCGCGTTCGCCGACAGCGAGGTCGAGCGGCTCGTCCGCAACCGTCTCGACGAGATCCCGCACGAGCTGGCCAACCCCTCCCGGCGGGCCGCCAAGGAGCTCTCCAAGGAGCTGTTCCCGGCCACCGCGCGCATGTCGCGCCCCCGCCAGGGCACGGCGGAGACGGTCGAGACCATCGACTCGGCGGCCGTCCGCGCCTTCTACGAGAAGCATGTCCGCCCCGCCACGGCCACGGCCGTGGTCGTCGGCGACCTCACGGGGGTCGACCTGGACGCGGTCCTCGGCGACACCCTGGGCGCCTGGACGGGCTCCTCGGCCCAGCCGCGGCCGGTGCCGCCGGTGACCGCCGACGACACCGGCCGGGTCGTCATCGTGGACCGTCCCGGCGCCGTCCAGACGCAGCTGCTGATCGGCCGCATCGGTCCCGACCGGCACGCGCGCGTGTGGCCCGCGCAGGTGCTCGGCACGTACTGCCTCGGCGGCACCCTCACCTCCCGCCTGGACCGCGTCCTGCGCGAGGAGAAGGGCTACACCTACGGGGTGCGCGCCTTCGGGCAGGTCCTGCGCTCAGCGCCGGACGGCACGGGCGCCGCGATGCTCGCCATCAGCGGCTCCGTCGACACCCCGAACACCGGTCCCGCGCTGGCGGACCTCTGGCAGGTGCTGCGCACCCTCGCCGCCGAGGGCCTCACCGACGCCGAACGCGACGTCGCCGTGCAGAACCTGGTCGGCGTGGCACCGCTGAAGTACGAGACCGCGGCGGCCGTCGCCGGCACGCTGGCCGACCAGGTCGAGCAGCACCTTCCCGACGACTACCAGGCGACGCTGTACCAGCAGCTGGCCGCGACCGGCACCGTGGAGGCCACCGCGGCCGTCGTGAGCGCCTTCCCGGTCGACCGTCTGGTGACCGTCCTCGTCGGTGACGCCGCCCAGATCAAGGAGCCGGTCGAGGCCCTGGGCATCGGCGAGGTGAAGGTCGTGTCCGCGGAGTAGGCACCGCGACAGCGCGCACGCCCGGCCGCCGGGCCACGCGCGGGTGCGAGGGGCCCTGGTGACCGACGCGTCACCAGGGCCTCCTGATGTCCGAATTGAGGGAGAGGTTGCCTGTCTGCCCTGTGGCATGCGCTACAAAAGCCGCGTTCCGTTTGGGGATTGACAGCGGGCGCGTCTAGTTTCATCCGGGCTGTTCGTCGGGCAGTGCGCCGCATCCGCGGCACCGGACAGCCATCGCCGAGTCCCCGTACGGCGCGAGCCAGGGGAGCCGGGGACCCAAGTACACAGTCCCTGGGGTGAATCGGACGCCCGCGCGTGACGCGAGGGGGCCCGTAGGAGACCTTCCTGCTCCGAACCCGTCAGCTAACCCGGTAGGCGAGAGGGAAGGAAAGGACCACTCGACTTCATGGCGTTCACCTGCGCCACCGGGAAGCACCGTCGTCCCAGCCGGATGAAGCGCACCACCGCCCGCGCGGCGGGCATCGCGGCGCTCACCACCACCGGCGTCATCGGCACCGTGGCCTCCTCGCCGGCGCTCGCCGCCGAGACCTCCGCGGAACAGACCGGGCTGATCCCCGTCGTCACCATCGGCGACTCCGTCGCCGAGCAGATCGACGACCAGGCCGCCGCACAGAAGCAGGCCGCCCAGGAGGAGGCCGCGCGCAAGGAGGCGGCCGCCCGGGCCGCCGCGAAGATCAAGAAGGAGCGCGAGGCCAGGGCCCGCGCCGCCCGTGAGGCCGAGCGCGAGCGCCTGAACACCTTCGTGTCGCCCATCACCGGGTCCTACGTGTCCACCGGCTACAAGTCCGGTGGCTCCCTGTGGTCCTCCGGCAGCCACACCGGCATCGACTTCCACGCCTCGAGCGGCACTCCCGTGCACGCCGTCGGGCTCGGCACCGTCGTCGAGGCCGGCTGGGGCGGTGCCTACGGCAACCAGGTCGTGATCCGGATGAGCGACGGCACGTACACCCAGTACGGTCACCTGTCGTCCATCAGCGTCTCGGTGGGCCAGAAGGTCACTCCGGGCCAGCGGATAGGCCTCTCCGGCGCGACGGGCAACGTCACCGGCCCGCACCTGCACTTCGAGGCCCGTACGAGCACCGAGTACGGCTCGGACATCGACCCGGTCGCCTACCTCCGCAAGCACGGCGTGAACATCTGACGACGTACGGCGACAGATCGTGCAGCCCCGGCCCTTCCGGCCGGGGCTTTCGCCGTTTCCCGCTCCCCGCTGTCCAAAAAATATCCATGGATTCCGACCCGCCGTCGGAAATTGCGGCTCATTGCAATAGAGTCACTGACCACACGTCATTCGTCGACGTTTCACGGGGATTAAGGCGGAGGTCGGTCATGCGTATTCCGGCGCACTCGGTGTGCACGGCCATCCGGGACGACATCGTCGCGGGTGTCTACGAGCGCGGCAGCCGCCTCACCGAGGAACTCCTGGCCCGTCGCTACGGCGTCTCGCGCGTCCCCGTCCGGGAGGCGCTGCGCACGCTGGAGGCGGAGGGCTTCGTCGTGACGCGGCGGCACGCGGGCGCGTGCGTCGCCGAACCGACCGAGCAGGAGGCCGCCGACCTGCTGGAGATGCGCATGCTGCTGGAGCCGCTCGGTGCGGCCCGGGCCGCCCAGCGGCGCACCGAAGCGCATCTGAAGGTGCTGCGCGGCCTCGTCCGGCTGGGGCAGGAGCGCGCCAGGAGGGGCAGCAGCGAGGATCTGCGCTCCCTGGGCGGGTGGTTCCACGAGACGCTGGCCCAGGCCTCCGGCAGCCATGCCCTGACCTCGACGCTCACCCAGCTGCGTCACAAGATCGCCTGGATGTACGCGGTGGACGCGCCCGCCAACCCGGTGGAGTCCTGGGCGGAGCACGGCGCGATCGTGGACGCGGTGGCGCGCGGCGACGGCGAGCGCGCGCGGGCGATCACCGCGCTGCACACCGAGCGCTCGTCCGCCGCACACCGGCTGCGCTTCGCGGGCGGGGACCGCCAGGACCGTGTGAGGACTTCGCAACACGTCGTAAACATGTCGGGCCCGCGTCATTAACACGGGGGCCGTATACAAAGAAGGGAATTCGGCGGAGCTGTATTTCCGCTGCCCTTTTTCTGCCGCGCCCGGAATTTCCGACGGCGCGCTCTTCGTGTGCCCGGACTATTTTCCGTCATGCCTCCCGAGATTTCTCCGCAGCGAGCGCGGGAAAACGGCGGAGCCGCGCCGCCCGTGAAGGGCGACGCGGCTCCGTACGCGCTGCGGGCGAGGCTCAGACGGTCTCGGGAAGCTCCTCGAGCCCCTCGGAGACCAGCTTGGCCAGCCGGTCGAGGGCGACGTCCGCGCCCTCGGCGTCGGAGGCGAGGACGATCTCCTCGCCGCCCTGGGCGCCCAGGCCGAGCACGGCCAGCATGGAGGCCGCGTTGACGGGGTTGCCCCCCGCCTTGGCGATCGTCACCGGGACGCCTGCGGCCGTGGCGGCTCGGACGAAGATGGAGGCGGGGCGGGCGTGAAGGCCCTCGGCCCAGCCGACGTTGACGCGGCGCTCAGCCATGTGATGCTGCCCTTCGGTGTTCAGGGTTGTCTAGACCAGTGTTCCACACGTGAAACGTGCCCGGAACGGTCCTGCGTACCGTTCCGCCGTGGCCGTCGGGTCGCGGCCTCGACCCGACGTTCCGTCCTCCACAGACTGCCCCGCGCCGCTGTCGGACGCGAGCCGTACTCTGGGGCCCATGCAGAGCGCGCCGGACCGGCACGAGTACCCCGCCCACTGGGAAGCCGACGTGGTGCTGCGCGACGGCGGCACCGCACGCGTCCGCCCCATCACCGTTGATGACGCCGAGCGTCTGGTCAGCTTCTACGAGCAGGTCTCGGACGAGTCGAAGTACTACCGCTTCTTCGCGCCCTACCCGCGTCTGTCCGCCAAGGACGTCCACCGCTTCACGCACCACGACTTTGTGGACCGGGTGGGACTCGCGGCCACGGTCGGCGGCGAGTTCATCGCCACCGTACGCTATGACCGCATCGGCGCCGACGGCCTGCCCGCCTCCGCGCCGGCCGACGAGGCCGAGGTCGCCTTCCTCGTGCAGGACGCCCACCAGGGCAGGGGCGTGGCCTCCGCGCTCCTGGAACACATCGCGGCCGTCGCGCGCGAGCGCGGCATCCGCCGGTTCGCCGCCGAGGTGCTCCCCGCCAACAGCAGGATGATCAAGGTGTTCACGGACGCCGGGTACACCCAGAAGCGCAGCTTCGAGGACGGCGTCGTCCGACTGGAGTTCGACCTCGAACCCACCGAGCGCTCCCTGGCCGTGCAGCGCGCGCGGGAGCAGCGCGCCGAGGCCCGCTCCGTACGGCGGCTGCTGACGCCCGGCTCGGTCGCCGTCGTCGGCACCGGCCGCACCCCCGGCGGCGTGGGCCGCAGCATCCTCGGCAACCTGCGGGAGGCCGGCTTCACCGGACACCTGTACGCGGTGAACAAGGCCTTCCCCGAGGGCCTGAAGCAGCTCGACGGGGTGCCCGCCCACCGCTCGGTGCGCGAGATCGACGGTCCCGTCGACGTCGCCGTCGTCGCGGTCCCGGCCGAGCACGTGCCCGAGGTCGTCGCCGAGTGCGGCGAGCACGGCGTGCAGGGACTCGTCGTCCTCGCCGCGGGATACGCCGAGAGCGGCCCCGAGGGACGCGAGCGCCAGCGCGACCTCGTGCGCCGGGCGCGCGCGTACGGAATGCGGATCATCGGCCCCAACGCCTTCGGGATCATCAACACCTCCCCGGAGGTGCGGCTCAACGCGTCCCTGGCGCCGGAGATGCCCCGGCCCGGCCGCATCGGACTGTTCGCCCAGTCCGGCGCCATCGGCATCGCCCTGCTGTCCCGGCTGCACCGGCGCGGCGGAGGCGTCACCGGCGTCACCGGCGTGTCGACGTTCGTCTCCTCCGGCAACCGCGCCGACGTCTCCGGCAACGACGTCCTGCAGTACTGGTACGACGACCCCGACACCGACGTCGCCCTCATGTACCTGGAGTCCATCGGCAACCCCCGCAAGTTCACCCGCCTGGCACGGCGTACGGCGGCGGCGAAGCCGCTCGTGGTGGTGCAGGGCGCGGGATCCGCTCCCCAGGGGCACGCCGTACGGGCCACGCGGCTGCCGCACGCGACGGTGTCGGCGCTGCTGCGGCAGGCCGGCGTGATCCGCGTGGACACGATCACCGAGCTGGTGGACGCGGGCCTCCTGCTCGCCCGCCAGCCGCTGCCGCGAGGCCCGCGGGTGGCCATCCTGGGCAACTCCGAGTCCCTGGGACTGCTGACGTACGACGCGTGCCTCTCCGAGGGGCTGCGCCCGCTGCCGCCGCTGGACCTGACCACCGAGGCGTCCGCGGAGGACTTCCACGCGGCGCTCGTGCGGGCCCTGACCGACGACACCTGCGACGCGGTCGTGGTGACGGCGATCCCGGCGATCGGCGAGGCGTCGCCCGGCGACGCGGAACTGGCGGCGGCGCTGCGCTCGGCCGCGGCCAGGGGCCCCGCCAAGCCGGTGCTCGTCGTGCACGTGGAACTCGGCGGCCTAGCCGAGGCCCTGTCGGCCGCCACGAGCACCGCCCCACGCGCGCGTGCCGCGACGGCGGACGCGGGGACACCGGGCACGGGCCCGGGACCCGCCCCCGTGGCCGAGGCTCCCGAGGGCGCCCACCTCATCCCCGCCTACCCCGCCGCCGAACGCGCGGTCCGCGCCCTCGCCGAGGCCGTGAAGTACGCGCAGTGGCGCCGCGAGGCCGCGGACCCCGGCAAGGTGCCCGAATACGAGGACATCGACGAGAAGGGCGCCGCCCGGCTGATCGGTGGGCTCCTCGCGCGCGGGCAGGGCCTCACCCTCGGCACCGACGAGACCTGCGAGCTGCTCGGCCGGTACGGCATCCCCGTACGCCGGGCCCTCCCCGCCCCCACCCCGGACGAGGCCGCGCGGGCCGCCGGCGCCCTCGGCTACCCCGTCGCCCTCAAGGCCACCGCACCCCACCTGCGCCACCGCGCCGACCTGGGCGGCGTCCGGCTGGACCTCGCGGACGAGGAACAACTGCGCCGCGCGTACGCAGAGTTGACCGAACTCTTCGGCAAGCCGCAGGAGGTGCGCCCGGTCGTCCAGGCGATGGCCCCGCGCGGGGTCGACACCGTCGTCCGCGCGGTCATCGACCCGGCGGCCGGAGCGGTGCTCTCGTTCGGGCTCGCCGGAGCCGCCTCGCAGCTGCTCGGGGACATGGCGCACCGCCTGGTCCCGGTCACCGACCGCGAGGCGACCTCCCTGGTCCGCTCGATCCGGACGGCACCGCTGCTGTTCGGCTGGCGCGGCTCGACGCCCGTCGACACCCCCGCCCTGGAGGAGCTGCTGCTGCGCGTGTCCCGCCTGGTCGACGACCACCCCGAGGTCGTCGCGGTCACCCTGGAGCCGGTCGTCGTGGCCCCGCACGGCCTGAGCGTCCTCGGCGCCTCGGTCCGCCTGGCACCGCCGCCCGCCCGCGACGACCTCGGCCCGCGGACGCTCCCGGCGTACTGAAGCGGCCGCGAGCCGTCCCCGGCCCCCGTGTAGAGGTCCCTCGCAGTCAGTGGGTCCCCGTAGGATGGACGGCATGGCCAAGACCAGTACGACGACCCAGGGGCTGCGTGCGGCGATCGAGCGCAGCGGCTACTACCCGGCCCTCGTGGCCGAGGCGGTGGAGGCCGCCGTGGGCGGCGAGCCCATCCGGTCGTACCTGGTCCACCAGGAGACCACCTTCGACCAGAACGAGGTGCGCCGGCACGTGACCGTGCTGGTCCTCACCGGCAACCGCTTCATCGTCAGCCACACCGACGAGCAGGCCGCCGACACCACCTCCCCGACCCCGTACGCGACCACGTCCACCGAGTCCGTGAAGCTCGACCGGATCTCGTCGGTCGTGGTCAGCCGGGTGGTCGCCAACCCGGAGTCGTACACGCCGGGCACCCTGCCGCGCGAGGTCGTGCTCACCATCGGCTGGGGCGCCGTCTCCCGCATCGACCTGGAGCCCGCCGCCTGCGGCGACCCCAACTGCGACGCCGACCACGGTTACACGGGCAACTCGACGGCGGACGACCTCAGCCTGCGCGTCAGCGAGGCCGGGGACGGCCCGGAGACGGTGCGTCAGGCGCTCGCCTTCGCGCAGTCGCTGTCCGAAGCGACCGCGGACCTCACCCGCTGATGTCGCACCCGTCGCCCCCCTCCGCCCATGACCGCGGGCGCTCCGCGCCCACCCTCTCCGATGCCGACTGGGGCCACCCGGAACCCCTCGCCGTCTCCTCCGCGCCCGCCCCCGCCTACGGCTCCGGCTCCCTCGCCGACCTGCTGCCCACCCTGGCGGCGGGCATGGGCGTACCCGGCATGACCGCGGCGATCCCGGAACTGACCGCGGCCGACCGCAACTGCGTCTTCCTGATCGACGGCCTCGGCTGGGAGCAGATCAAGGCCCATCCGGACGAGGCGCCCTACCTGCACGCGCTCCTCGCCGGATCGCGCGGCGGCACCGGACGCCCGATCACCGCCGGCTTCCCGGCGACCACCGCGACCTCCCTCGCCTCCGTCGGCACCGGCCTCCCGCCCGGCGCCCACGGCCTGCCCGGCTACACCGTGCGCAATCCGGCCACCGGCGAGCTGATGAACCAGCTCCGCTGGCAGCCGTGGACCCCGCCGGACGCCTGGCAGCCGTACCCCACCGTCTTCCAGCTGGCCGACGCGGCGGGGGTGCACGCCGCGCAGGTGTCCTCGCCCACCTTCGAGAACACCCCGCTGACCAAGGTGGCGCTCAGCGGGGGGACCTTCCTCGGACGCCTGACCGGCGAGGAGCGCATGGACCTCGCGGCCGAGCAGCTCGCGGCCGGCGACCGCTCCCTGGTCTACACGTACTACGCCGAACTCGACGGCGCCGGACACCGCTACGGCGTCGCCTCCGACACCTGGCGCGGCCAGCTCATGTACGTCGACCGGCTCGTCCAGCGCCTCGCGGAGCAACTCCCGCCGCGCAGCGCGCTCTACGTCACCGCCGACCACGGCATGGTCGACGTGCCCTTCGACGAGGAGCACCGCATCGACTTCGACGAGGACTGGGAACTGCGCGCCGGGGTCGCCCTGCTGGGCGGCGAGGGCCGCGCCCGCCACGTCTACGCCGTACCGGGCGCCGAGAACGACGTCCTGACCTGCTGGCGCGAGGTGCTCGGCGAGCAGTTCTGGGTGGCCTCGCGGGACGAGGCCCTCGCCGCCGGCTGGTTCGGGCCGCCCGGCGAGGTCGACGAGCGCGTGTACGCCCGCCTCGGCGACGTGATCGCGGCCGCCCGCGACGACGTCCTGCTCATCGCCTCCGAGCGGGAGCCGAAGGAGTCGGCGATGGTCGGCAACCACGGCTCGATGACCCCTGCCGAGCAACTCGTTCCGCTGCTCGAAGTACGCTCCTGAATCCCGCCCTTGTTCTTTCCTGCCGAAAGGTGCTCAACCCCCCATGCCCGAGCTGGTGTTCTTCTCCGGAACCATGGACTGCGGGAAGTCGACGCTGGCTCTGCAGATCGAGCACAACCGCTCCGCGCGCGGCCTGCAGGGCATGATTTTCACCCGCGACGACCGTGCGGGCGAGGGCAAGCTGTCCTCCCGCCTCGGCCTGGTCACCGACGCCGTCGAGGTCAAGGACGGGCAGGACCTGTACGCGTACCTCGTCGACCACCTCTCGCACGGCGGCCGGGCGGACTACGTGATCGCGGACGAGGCGCAGTTCCTCGCTGAGGAGCAGATCGACCAGCTCGCGCGCGTGGTCGACGACCTCGGCGTCGACGTCTACGCCTTCGGCATCACGACCGACTTCCGCTCCAAGCTGTTCCCCGGCTCCCAGCGGCTCGTCGAACTCGCCGACCGCGTCGAGGTCCTCCAGGTCGAGGCCCTGTGCTGGTGCGGCGCCCGCGCCACCCACAACGCCCGCACGGTCGGCGGCGTCATGGTCGTCGAGGGCGCCCAGGTCGTCGTCGGCGACGTCAACCAGGCCGACACCATCGGGTACGAGGTCCTGTGCCGCCGGCACCACCGGCGCCGGATGACGGCGGCCACGGCGCGGGCGGCGGCGCTGTCGCCGGACGTACTGCCCGTCACTTCGGCCTGACCCCGCTCAGGAGGCGAAGCCGTTCGGCGCCGTGCCTCCCCCTGTCGGCGACTGAAAGCCGTCGGCGGCGAGTCCCCGTCGCTTCAGCCGACGTGAGCCCTCGCGTGGCCGCCCCGGACGCGCGGGTCGCCCGCGCGCAGCGTCACCATGAGCGCGCCGGGGCGGCCCAGGCCCTCGCCCTGGTGCAGGGTGAGGACGGCGTCCTCGGGGACCAGGCCCAGCTCACGCGCGTACGCACCGAACGCGGCGGGCCGCCGCGCCGGTCGCCGGCTCCTCGACGCCACTGACGGGGAACGGGTCACCGACGTGGAAGACGATCGAGATCCGCGGCCGGCCAGCCCAGCGCGGCGAGCGCCTCCTCGAGATCGGCATCGGCGATCTCCTCGATGCGGGGACGATGGCGAGCGTGTTCTCAACGTCCCGCCCTCCTCGGTCACCTCCACCGGCACGGTGCCGGCGCGCGGCGCGAACAGCACTGCATCGCGGACCCGGCGGCCATCACTTACGTGGCGTCGGTCCGAGGTTCGTCGTCCCAGTCGGTAGCCAATGCGGTCGGCAGCGGCAGCCCGTACTTGTCGCACAGGAAGCGGGTCTGGCAGTACCGCTGGGCGTCGGCGGCCACCCTGCCGAGGACCGCGGAATTCATGCCGGCACCGATGAGGACCCCCACGAACGGCACGACCTTGGCGACGTTCTTGACCGGCACCCTGGACCCGGCCGGGCCCAGCTGCTTCATCAACTTCTCAAGGGCGGCCAGGAGGCGGTGGTCCTGGCGAAGCTTCTGTGACCAGTTCACGCGTCCCTTGACCGCGTCCGCCGCCCGTGCGACGTCACGCAACGGCTTGGCTTTGGCCGCCTGTGCCATGAAGGACCGCTGTACCAGGCGTTGGATGAAGTCCTGCTCCTTGGGGTCTTTGGCGTCGTAGCCGTAGGAGTACGCGATGCGCGTTGCTATCGACGTGCTGAGGACCTGGACGACCAGGATGTCCGCTGTCATCGCCGCGGGGATACCGGCGACGGGGACCATGGCCAGCAGGCCCATGGCGCCACCTTCGAGCGCGCCGGTGGTCCGCCACTTGAGGGTGTTGCGGGTCAGCAGCCGGTCGCAGACCTTGAGGTCCTGCTGCCGCAGTTCGGTGAAACCGTCGATGTCGAAGCCTCGCTTGCGGGCGAGCTTCTCGACGTTCTTCGGATCGTTGAGATCCATGGCCCAGTCGTTGACCAGTTCGAGCAATGCTGCCGCGCCTGCGAGTGCCGGTCGCATGGCCGTGTCGGCGACCGCATCGCCTGCGCGACGGATCGGTTCCGCGACCGCCTCCGGTACAGCGTCCTTGACCCGTCGCACGGCGTTTCCCGCGACCTCGCCGGTGCGACCGAGCGCGGTGCTCGCCCAGTTCGGCAGACCACGGCGGTTGTTGCGCTGCTCCCAGTGCTCGTTGAGCGTGTCCCACACCTGCCCCTCGTACTCGCTCATCGGGGGTGCACCGTCGACGAGTAGGTCGGCGTAAGTGCTCATCGGGATTCTCCAGTTCGACTGTGATCGCTTGGTCCACGATGCCCTACCGGCGACACGTGGATGAGGTACTTCGTCCAGAGTCCGCTGAAAGAGGTGTCGTGCGCAGGGAAGACACGGAGCAGTCATCCCGAGCCGGTTGGCCGTTCAGTCGCCGAGTGTGAACGCGAGGGTGTCAGCGCGCAGTTCGTCCTCGGTCTGGGTGAGCGCGCCGCGGTGGGAGACCTCGACCGGGTAGAACCTCGAGCCCGGCGTGATGTCGTCGACCATGAAGGGGAACCCGCGGCCCGGTTCCGTCTTCTCGCCGAAGACCAGACTGTCCTTGGCGACGAGGGTTCCGGCGGCGTCGCTGACGCTGACCTGGGTGCCGAAGTCGATGTCGGAGTAGCCGCCCGTTCCGGAGCACAGATCGCCGGGGTCGAGAACCCGCGCCGATCCCGCTGACGGTGAGCGTCCCGTCGGTGCCGAACGTCCCTTCCGTGCCGTCGGCCGGCGACACCCCCGCCCAGCAGGCTCCCACCACGGCGGTCCCGAGACCGGCGCCGTGGACCGTCTCGGGGACCGTGACCGGGGGAGGGGCGTGCGGCTGCTGCTCGGGGGAGGACATCGCGGAACTTCCTCTCGGCGCTCGGCACCGCCGCGCGGCGGCCCGGGCGGACGCCGTCGGCCTGCCTGGCGCGCCGTCGTCGACGTCAGCTGCGTCACCGACATGGGGCTCGCCCTCTACGAGGCCCTCGGTGCCGGCCGAACGTCCCACGCCGACGTCCGCGCGGGGGCGGGCTGGGGGCACAAGAACCGCCGGGGCCACGAGTGGGGAGCAAACCGATTCCTCCCCGTTCGGGTCAACACGGGGTCTGCAGAAGCGCGAACCGGGCGCCCTCCGGATCGGCCGCCATCGCCACCCTGCCGTGCACGGTGTCCCGCGCCGGTGCGAGGACCTGCCCGCCCAGGCCGCTCAGGAGACCGAGCGCCTCGTCCACGTCGGCGACCTCGAAGTACGTCATCCAGTGCGGCCCCCGTTCCCGGCGCAACGGGGCGCCGACCCCGTGGATGCCGGCGACCGGGCGGCCGGCGACTCGCAGGGTGACGTAGTCCAGGTCGGCGGAGTCCACCCGCTCCCGCTCGTAGCCGAAGACCGTCTCGTAGAACTTGGCGACGGTCGCGGACTCGAAGGTCAGCAGTTCGTTCCAGGCGGGGGTGCCGGGCACGCCGGTGACGTCCGTGCCGAGGTGGGCGGCCGCCTGCCAGATGCCGAAGACCGCGCCGGTCGGGTCGGAACCGATGGCCAGACGCCCGGCCTCGTCGGCATCGAGAGGACCGACCCCGATCGTGCCGCCGCACAGGCGCACGGTTTCCGCGGTCCTGTCCACGTCGTGCGAGGCGAGGTAGGGCGTCCAGGCGATGGAGAGGTGGCGGTCCGGGGGCAGTTGGCCGATCCCGGCCACCTCATGGCCGCCGAGCTGGGCCCGTACGTACGGGCCGAGCTGCTGGGGGCCGGGTTGGAACTCCCAGCCGAACAGTTCACCGTAGAACTCCTGAGTGGCGGTCAGGCTGTGCACCATCAGGCTCACCCAGCAGGGTGTGCCGGGCGCGTACCGGGCGTGTGCTTCGCCGTTCGGGTCGGCCGATCCACGTGCCTCGGTCATCGTCACTCTCTCCCCGGCCCCTCGCGGTGGCCGCGTCGCTTCCGCCCTCCGGCTCCCAGTCGATGCTCGCACCACCCGGGGTGCGACGCGCTCCGGGCGCGCCGCACCCCGGTCGTGTCGGGAGGATGCCCGGTGCGCGGAGTCCCGTCCGTATCCGTGCGACTGCCGACAGATGTCGATCGGCCGTACGGCGTGTGCTCGATCCCGTACACCACGTGATCGGACCTGTCCGGCCGAGCAGAGTAGCCGGACATGGACGCCGGAGCCACCCCGTGCGCAAGGATGGTGGCCATGAACGCCATCATCTCCGCATCCGAACTCGCGAGGGACCTCACGGGGCAGAACCCGCCGGTCGTGCTCGACGTCCGCTGGCAGCTCAGCGTGGCGAAGGCGGCCGGGGAACCGCCGTTCGACGGCCGGGCCGCGTACGCGTCCGGGCACGTACCGGGTGCCGTCTACGTCGACCTGGACCGGGAGCTGGCCGGCGCGCCCGGTACGGGCGGCCGCCACCCGCTGCCGGACATCGCGGAGTTCGGCGCCGCGATGCGCCGGGCCGGCGTCTCGGCGACCCGGCCGGTGGTCGCCTATGACGGCGGACAGGGCTGGGCGGCGGCTCGTGCCTGGTGGCTGCTGCGCTGGACGGGTCACCCGGACGTGCGGGTCCTCGACGGCGGGTTGCCGTCCTGGCAGGGGGACCTGTCGGTCGACGTGCCGGAGCCCGTCGAGGGTGACTTCGAGCCGGCACCGGCGGCCGGCGGCCTCCTCGACGCGGACGGGGCCGCGGCGCTGGCCCGCTCCGGTGTGCTGTTCGACGCCCGCGCGGGGGAGCGGTACCGGGGTGAGGTCGAGCCGATCGACCGGGTCGGCGGACATGTCCCGGGAGCCGTCTCCGCGCCGACGACCGAGAACGTGGGCCCGGACGGCCGCTTCCTGCCCGCCGAGGAACTGAAGGCCCGCTTCAAGGCGCTGGGCGCGTCCGACGGCACCGAAGTGGGCGTGTACTGCGGCTCCGGCGTCTCCGGCGCCCACGAGGTACTGGCGCTGGCGGTGGCGGGCATCCCGGCGGCCCTGTACGTCGGCTCCTGGTCGGAGTGGTCGTCGGACCCGTCCCGGCCGGTCGCCACGGGCCCCGATCCCCAGTGACGCGATGACGTGAAGACATGGGGGGAGGGTCGCACCGAACAGATGCGGCCCTCCCGTACGTATCCATCGTCGTGCGAACCGACTTCCGTGAATCCGCGGCCCGATCGGGTGAGTCGTCCCCCGGAGGCTCAGAGCTCCGAACAAAAGGGGGACCCGGCTCGCGACGCCTGGCACGCACGCTCGCCGCGTTGTCGAAAGGCCCTGGTGGCTCCGCTACAAGGACCTTCCGGCGCCTTGCGATCGCACGCACCGGACGCCGCGAGCTGATCGGACTCCCCTTGTGTCCGGGGCTCTTACTCCTGCTTCTTGCGCCGGGTGCCGAACACGATCTCGTCCCAGCTCGGCACCGCCGCGCGGCGGCCCGGGCGGACGCCGTCGGCCTCGGCCTGGCGGTCGGTGGCGCCGATCAGACGGTCGCGATGGCTGCCCACGGACCGCGGCATGAGGACGTCCGCGTAGGCGGAACCGGCGGACGCGGCGGGCGCCGGGGGTTCCTCAGCGGCCGGTTCCTCGACGGGCTCCTCCGGTTCGTCCGCCGGCCGTTCCGGGACGACGAGGTCACCGCGGAAGCTCGGTACCGCCTCCAGCAGGCTGGTCAGCGAGTCCCGCTCGCGTTCGCCGGTGCTCTCCTCGTCGTGTTCCGGCGCCGGCGCGGGCAGGCTCGGCCGCTCGAGGGCGCGGTCCATCGAACGCTCACGCGGCAGCCGGGCGATACGGGGGACGAACGGAAAGCTGGGCTCGGGAGCGGCCAGGTCGTCGGACTCGCCGATCAGCGAGCGCGCCTCGTCGTCGACGGCCTGGACGAGCCGCCGCGGCGGGTCGTACGTCCAGCTCGCCGAGTGCGGTTCACCCGCGACCCGGTAGACGAGGAGAACCTCCCAGGTGCCGTCGTCACGGCGCCAGGAGTCCCACTGGACGGTGTCCTTCTCGGCGCCGCGCAGCAGCAGCCGTTCCTGGACGGCCTCGCCGAGCTGGGGCCCCGCGGCGTTCTCACCGGGCCGGCGGACGGGCGTCTTGCGGGCCCGCTCGGCCATGAAGGCGCGCTCGGCCAGCACGGGCCCCTCGAAGCGGCGTACGCGGTCGACGGGAATGCCCGCCATCTGCGCGACTTCCTCCGCCGTGGCACCTGCTCGTATACGCGCCTGGATGTCGCGGGGGCGGAGATGGCTCTCCACCTCGATCTCGATCTGGCCGAGGCGGGGACGGTCACCGCGGACGGCGGCGCGCAGACGCTCGTCAATGGGAAGCGTGTACTCCGTGCTGTCCGCAGCCTTCAGCACCAGCCGTGTGCCGTCATTCGAGACGGCCACGACACGCAGTTCGGGCATGGGGACCTCCCGGGTGGTGCCTGCCGACGTCACGTGCGTCGCTGCTTCCGCTAGTCGAGTGTGGCCTGCCCGGGTGCAGCCTGCCACAACCTTGCCGAGTTGCCCGGCGTGTCGGGCGCGGGCCCTGGATCGCCGTTATGGCACGGTTACCTATTCGCCACGCTAAGTGACCAACTCCGTCACCCTGTGCAACTAGCCCCCTCCTGGCGGTCCAGCAAGGCTCCGGACACCCTGGCGGGAGACCGGACCCAGGGCTCGCAACAGTACTCCATTTGGGCCACGTGCGTGGATTGGCACGCCGTCCAACTTCTGGCAACGGGCGCGACTCGGCCGTCCGTTGCCCCCTTTCCCCGATCTTGAACGTGGCGTACTTCACGCACGTGTCCGAAACGGCACCGGACGCCCACCGGGACCGCTAGGCCCCCAGGACCCTCCGCAGGTAGTCGTTCTGGAACCGACGGTCGGGATCCAGCCGCTCCCGCAACGCCGTGAACTCCCCGAAGCGCGGGTAGACCCCGGCGAAGTACTCCGCGTCCCGCGTGTGCACCTTGCCCCAGTGCGGCCGGCCCTCGTGCGCGGTGAAGATGCGCTCGGCGGCGGTGAAGTACCCCTGGTAGGGCGTGCCCTTGGCCATGTGGACGGCGATGTACGCGCTGTCGCGGCCGGAGGCGGTGGACAGCGTGATGTCGTCGGCCGGCGCGGTGCGCACCTCGACCGGGAAGCTGACGCGCAGGCGCGAGCGGTCCACCATCGACCTCAGTTCGCGCAGCGTGGCGGTCACGGCCTCGCGCGGCACGGCGTACTCCATCTCCACGAACCGCACCCGGCGCGGGGACGTGAAGACCTTGTAGGGGATGTCCGTGTAGGTGCGTGCGGACAGGGCCCTGCTGGAGACGCGGGCGATCGCCGGGATCGTGGCGGGCACCGCCTGGCCGACCCACTGGGCCGCCTGGAAGACGCCGTTGGAGAGGAACTCGTCCTCGAACCAGCCGGCGAGCCGTCCCACGGGCCTGCGGGGGCCGGCGCTGCGGTTGTTGCGTTTGGTGTTCGTGCTGCTCGTGTGCGGGAACCAGTAGAACTCGAAGTGCTCGTTCTCGGCCCACAGTTCGTCGAAGTCGGCGAGGACCCTGTCGAACGGCATCGGCTCCTCGCGCGCGGTGAGCAGGAAGAGCGGCTCCACGGCGAAGGTGATCGCGGTGACGATGCCGAGGGCGCCGAGGCCGATCCGGGCCGCCGCGAAGACCTCGGGGTTGTCCTTCTCGGAGCAGGTGAGGACCGAGCCGTCGGCCGTGACCAGTTCCAGAGCCCTGATCTGGGCGGCGATGGAGCCCGACTCGCGGCCCGTGCCGTGGGTGCCGGTGCTGGTGGCCCCGGAGGCGGTCTGCTCCATGATGTCGCCCATGTTGGTGAGCGACAGGCCCTCGCGCGCCAGGGCCACGTTGAGTCTCTTGAGCGGGGTGCCCGCCTCGACCGTGACGGTCATGTTCTCGCGGTCGACGTCGCGGATGCCGGTCAACAGTTGAGGACGGATCAACACGCCGTCGGTGGCGGCGATCGACGTGAAGGAGTGACCGCTGCCGACGGCCTTGACCCTCAGCCCGTCCTCGGCGGCCCGGCGCACCGCTGCGGCCAGCTCGTCGACGGAGGCGGGCGTGACCTCCCGTGCGGGGCGGGCGGCGACATTGCCGCCCCAGTTACGCCACGTGCCGTTCTTCCCGCTCGCTGTGCTGCTCAACGGTGCCTCCCCGACCCGGAGCCGGCCTGCTGAGCCGGCGGTACCCCAGGAAACCGACCGCGACCGCGACGGCCCCGGACACCGCCGGAACCCCGTACCCGGCCCGCGCGCCGGCCGCGTCGATGACCCAGCCGGCGAAGGACGAACCGAGCGCGACGCCGACGGCGAGCCCGGTGCTCACCCAGGTCATGCCCTCGGTCAGTTGCGCGCGAGGTACGTGCTCTTCGATGAGGGACATGGTCGTGATCATCGTGGGAGCGATGGCCAGACCCGCAACGAACAGCGCCACGGCCAGGAACGGCAAGTTTCCGACCAGTAGGAGGGGGATCATACTCACGGCCATCATGAACACGCCCAGCAGCCAGCGACGTTCCGGCGACCCCTTGAGGCGCAGCAGACCGAAGACCAGGCCCGCCGCGCAGGAGCCCGCCGCGTAGAGCGCCAGGACGACGCTCGCGGCGCCCTTGTGGCCCCGCTCGTCGGCGAACGCGACGGTGACCACGTCGACCGCGCCGAAGATCGCGCCGGTCGCCACGAAGGTGGCCACCAGGACCTGCAGGCCCGGCGAGCGCAGGGCCGAGCCGCCGCCGCTCCGCTCGCGCGGGTGCGGCTCCGGCTCGGTGGCCCGCTGCGCGGTCAGCCAGAAGACGCCGACGGCCAGGAAGCAGGCCGCCAGCAGCGGCCCCGCCTCGGGAAACCAGGCGGTGGACAGCCCGATGGAGATGATCGGTCCGAAGATGAAGCAGACCTCGTCCACCACGGACTCGAAGGAGTACGCGGTGTGCAGCTGCGGGGTTCCCCGGTACACGGCCGCCCAGCGGGCCCGGATCATCGCGCCGAGACTCGGCACGGAGCCGATCCCGGCCGCGCACACGAACAGCACCCAGTCCGGCCAGTCGAAGTGCGCGGCCAGCAGCAGCCCGGCCGACGCCGCGAGCGCCACCAGGGTCGCCGGGCGCAGCACCCGGCGCTGCCCGTACTGGTCCACCAGGCGCGAGATCTGCGGCCCGATCGCCGCGGCCGCCAGCGCGATGGTCGCCGACAGGGCGCCCGCCAGGCCGTAGCGCCCGGTGAGCTGGGAGACCATCGTGACCACGCCGATGCCCATCATCGACAGCGGCATCCGGCCGAGGAACCCCGCGGCGGAGAAACCCTTGGAGCCGGGGGCGGCGAACAGGGCGCGGTAGGGGCTGGGCACGGAGGTCTCCGGTGGGTCCGGTCACGCGTGCGTAGCGGCTCGGCACGGCGCGAGAGACGGCGGCTCTGGGGGCTCGGTAAGGCGTGCAGGGAGCGCGACAGGACTGGTAAGGCGTGATGGGCGCGCATACAGCTTACGAGTTAGGCAACCCTAACGCACCTCTCGCGCAGCCTTCGGCCCGGTGGGCGCCCCGACACCTTGCCCGTCCGGCACCCTGCGGTTGCCCGGCTGTCAGCGCCGGGTGGCAGGATCGAGACATGCCAGACGCGCTCGATGCCACCCCCTACGACGCCCTGCTCCTGCTCTCCTTCGGCGGCCCGGAAGGCCCGGACGACGTGGTCCCGTTCCTGGAGAACGTGACGCGCGGGCGCGGCATCCCCAAGGAACGCCTGAAGGAAGTCGGTCAGCACTACTTCCTGTTCGGCGGGGTCAGCCCCATCAACGACCAGAACCGCGCCCTGCTGGACGCCCTGCGCAAGGACTTCGCCGATCACGGCCTGAACCTGCCGATCTACTGGGGCAACCGCAACTGGGCCCCCTACCTGACGGACACCCTGCGCGAGATGGTCGCCGACGGCCGCCGCCGCATCCTCGTCCTCGCCACCAGCGCCTACGCCTCGTACTCCGGCTGCCGCCAGTACCGCGAGAACCTCGCCGACTCGCTGGCCGCCCTGGAGGCCGAGGGCCTGCCGCTGCCGAAGATCGACAAGCTGCGGCACTACTTCAACCACCCGGGCTTCCTGGAGCCCATGATCGACGGCGTGGTCCGGTCCCTCGCCGACCTCCCCGAGAACGTCCGCGACGGCGCCCACATCGCGTTCACGACCCACTCGATCCCCACGGCCGCGGCCGACACCTCCGGGCCCGTGACGGACCACGGCGACGGCGGCGCGTACGTCAGGCAGCACCTGGACGTGGCACGGCTGATCGCCGACGCCGTCCGTGAGCGCACCGGCGTCGACCACCCCTGGCAGCTCGTCTACCAGTCCCGCTCCGGCGCACCGCACATCCCGTGGCTGGAGCCCGACATCTGCGACCACCTGGAGGAGCGGCACGCGGCCGGCGTCCCGGCGGTCGTGATGGCGCCCATCGGTTTCGTCTCCGACCACATGGAGGTCCTCTACGACCTCGACACGGAGGCCGCGGCCCGAGCGCAGGAGCTGGGCCTGCCGGTGCGCCGCTCGGCCACCGTCGGCGCCGACCCGCGCTTCGCCGCCGCCGTCCGCGAGCTCGTCCTGGAGCGCGCCGCCACCGAGAGCGGCCGGGAGATCACCCCGTGCGCCCTGGGCACGCTCGGCGCCAGCCACGACCTCTGCCCCGTCGGCTGCTGCCCGGCCCGCGCCCCCCGGCCCGCCGCCGCGGGCGCCGACAGCCCCTACGCGTGAGGAAGTCCGTGACCGACCCCCTGCACACCGACCTGCTCGAGCTCGCCAGGGAAGCCGCCCGCCGGGCCGGCGAGCTGCTGCGGGACGGCCGCCCGGCCGACCTCGCGGTCGCCGCCACCAAGTCCAGCCCCATCGACGTGGTCACCGAGATGGACATCGCGGCCGAGAAGCTGATCACCGGCCTGATCTCCGACCGGCGCCCCGACGACGGCTTCCTCGGCGAGGAGGGCGCCTCCAGCGAGGGCAGCAGCGGCGTCCGCTGGGTGATCGACCCGCTCGACGGCACGGTGAACTACCTCTACGGGCTGCCCACCTGGGCCGTCTCGATAGCCGCCGAGCAGGACGGCGAGACCGTCGTCGGGGTCGTCGAGATCCCGATGCGCGGCGAGACGCACCACGCGGTGCGCGGCGGGGGTGCCTGGGCAACCGGCGCCTGGACGGGCGAACGGGCCCTCACCTGCCGCCCCGCGGCACCCCTCGACCAGGCCCTGGTCTCCACCGGCTTCAACTACGTCACCGAGGTCCGCGCCCACCAGGCCGACGTCGCGCAGAGGCTGATCCCGCTGCTGCGGGACATCCGGCGCAGCGGATCCGCGGCCGTCGACCTGTGCGACGTGGCAGCCGGGCGCCTGGACGGGTACTACGAGCGCGGTCTGCATCCCTGGGACCTCGCCGCGGGCGACCTGATCGCCCGGGAGGCCGGCGCGCTGACCGGTGGACGCCCCGGAGAGCGCCCGTCACGTGACCTGGCGATCGCGGCGACCCCGGGCGTCTTCGAGCCCCTCCAGCGGCTCCTGGAGGACTTGGGCGCCTGGCACGACTGACGCGGGCACCGGCTCACGCGAAGGGGCCCCGGCGCTGGATTCGCCGGGGCCCCTCCGTCGTACGTGCGAACCGCTCAGACGCTGGTCGCGCCGACTTCCACACCGTGCTCGGCGGCGAGGCGGCGCAGGTCGTCGAGCTCGCCCTGCTCCACCTCGACGAGGAAGTCGTCGCCCTCGTCACGAGCCCGCGTCAGGTCGGACTCGGTCGCCTTTATGCGCTGCAGAAGTCCTGCGGTGAATGCGTCCATGCTGCGCCCCCTCGTCCTTGGGTCGTGGATCGGTGGCACGGGGGTGTGCCGGTTGGGAAGGGGCGATCACGTCTCCGGTAGATGCCCGGCACACTGCCCTGCCGGGCGGCGACGGTGCCGGACACCCACGCCCGCTCTGCGGCAAGCGGATCGGATACCACATGGTGTTGCGGCCCATGCAGAGCGTGATCGCGGGGTGTAAAGCCGTCCTCCCCCCACTGTCTTCCGTGGAAACCTCAACCGCACGAGAAAATCTCGCATTCCCGGGCTTCACACCTGTCCTTCATGGGCCGCACACCCGCCTTACCGCCGACTTATGGCCGAAAAGGGCAGGATGGAAGCACACACCCACCAAGACCCCTGCCCGCCTGCGCTCACGGAGCGCTACGCGGGTGGACACAGGAAGGACAAGCGACGTGCGCGTACTCGTCGTCGAGGACGAGCAACTGCTCGCCGATGCGGTGGCCACCGGACTGCGCCGGGAGGCCATGGCCGTCGACGTCGTGTACGACGGTGCGGCCGCCCTGGAGCGCATCGGCGTCAACGACTACGACGTGGTCGTTCTCGACCGCGATCTCCCGCTCGTGCACGGCGACGACGTCTGCCGCAGGATCGTCGAACTCGGCATGCCCACGCGCGTGCTGATGCTCACGGCGTCCGGCGACGTCAGCGACCGTGTCGAGGGCCTGGAGATCGGCGCCGACGACTACCTCCCGAAGCCGTTCGCGTTCAGCGAGCTCATCGCACGCGTGCGTGCCCTCGGCCGGCGCACCAGCGTGCCGCTGCCGCCCGTCCTGGAGCGGGCCGGCATCAAGCTCGATCCCAACCGCCGCGAGGTCTTCCGCGACGGCAAGGAGGTCCAGCTCGCGCCGAAGGAGTTCGCCGTGCTGGAGGTCCTGATGCGCAGCGAGGGCGCCGTCGTCTCCGCGGAGCAGCTCCTGGAGAAGGCCTGGGACGAGAACACCGACCCGTTCACCAACGTCGTGCGCGTCACCGTCATGACCCTGCGCCGCAAGCTCGGCGAACCCCCGGTGATCGTCACGGTTCCCGGCTCCGGCTACCGGATCTGAGCCCCCGTGGCCACGACGCCCGCGCCTCCCCAGGCGCCCCCGAAACCCACCTGGGACCCGAGGCGGCCCCAGGCCCCCTTCCCCTGGCTCCGCCCGACGATCCGCATACGGCTCACGCTGCTGTACGGCGGGATGTTCCTGATCGCCGGCATCCTGCTGCTGTCGATCATCTACCTGCTCGCCGCGAACGCGCTGAACGTGGGCAGCGACCTTCCCTTCAAGATCGTCTCCGGCGGGGTCTCCAGCGACATCTGCAAGCTGCGGAGCGTGGAGCTGCCCGCGGCCGAGCTCAACCAGGCGCTGAACGAGTGCGTCAACGAACAGCGCCAGCACGCCCTGGACGACCTCCTCAGCCGCTCCCTCCTCGCCCTCCTGGGCCTCGCCGTCATCGCCTTCGCCTTCGGTTACGCGATGGCCGGCCGCGTCCTGTCCCCGCTCGGCCGGATCACCCGTACCGCGCGCGCGGTGGCGGGCTCGGACCTGTCCCGCCGTATCGAACTGGACGGGCCGGACGACGAGCTGAAGGAACTGGCCGACACCTTCGACGACATGCTGGAGCGTCTGCAGCGCGCCTTCACCGCCCAGCAGCGCTTCGTGGGCAACGCCTCGCACGAGCTGAGAACGCCGCTCGCGATCAACCGCACGCTCCTCGAGGTGCACCTCTCCGACCCGAACGCGCCCGTGGAGCTGCAACAGCTCGGCAAGACGCTGCTCGCCACGAACGAGCGCAGCGAGCAGCTCGTGGAGGGACTGCTGCTGCTCGCCCGCAGCGACAACCAGATCGTCGAGCGCAAGCCGGTCGATCTCGCCGAGGTCGCCGGGCAGGCCATCGACCAGGTGCACGGTGAGGCCGAGGCCAAGGGCGTGCGGATCCGCGGCAAGCGCGAGTCGGCGGTCGTCCAGGGCAACGGCGTACTGTTGGAGCGGATCGCCCTGAACCTGGTGCAGAACGCCGTGCGGTACAACGTGCCCGAGGACGGCTGGGTCGAGGTGACCACCGAGGTCCAGCACGGCCAGGCGGTTCTGGTCGTGTCCAACACGGGGCCGGTGGTGCCGGCGTACGAGATCGACAACCTCTTCGAGCCCTTCCGACGGCTGCGTACCGAGCGCACGGGGAGCGACAAGGGAGTCGGGCTCGGCCTGTCCATCGTGCGGTCCGTGGCCCGGGCGCACGGCGGGCACATCACGGCCCAGCCGCGTGACGGAGGAGGACTCGTGATGCGAGTGACCCTCCCGCTCTGAGATCATGTCGGCGACACACGGGGGGATGTTCGCTTTGCGCGGAATTTTCAGGGCTGTGATCCAGCTTCCTCGTGTGTGATCGATCACAGGCACGATTTTCCGGCCATCTACTCTCCGTGATCATGAATGCCGTCGGAAAGCCCGGAAACTCCGGGTTTTCGGGGGTCCTGATCACGGGAAGTACACGGTGAGGCGCCTTTGAAGTGCGGCATTCGGACCGTGTACGGTCCCGATCGCCATCCAAGCCGATCACTCATGAGGAGTCCGGTTGGGTGTCGATTGAGTAACAGACCTTGATGTGA
Organism: Streptomyces sp. NPDC051315; assembly: GCF_044455165.1. Taxonomy (NCBI): domain Bacteria; kingdom Bacillati; phylum Actinomycetota; class Actinomycetes; order Kitasatosporales; family Streptomycetaceae; genus Streptomyces; species Streptomyces sp. NPDC051315. The sequence continues at coordinate 35,134 of NZ_JBITEN010000018.1, read as the reverse complement.
GGCAAAATCTCCGCCTCGAGGCGGGCACAAGTCCGGCCTCTCACGCGTTACGTGCGCTGGAGACACCGCAGATACCCAGAGGGGGAGAGGCGAAATGGCAACCGATTACGACACCCCACGCAAGACCGATGACGATGTCGACTCCGACAGCCTTGAAGAGCTGAAGGCCCGGCGGAACGACAAGTCCGCCTCCGCTGTCGACGTCGACGAGTTCGAGGCCGCGGAAGGCCTGGAGCTGCCCGGCGCAGACCTCTCCAACGAGGAACTGGCCGTCCGGGTGCTGCCGAAGCAGCAGGACGAGTTCACTTGCATGAGCTGCTTCCTGGTGCACCACCGCAGCCAGCTGGCCAGGGAGAAGAACGGCCAGCCGATCTGCCGCGACTGCGACTGAGGGAGGGTCGGCCGTGACTGGCTCGACCCCTCCTCGGAAGCGCCGCTTCCCTTTCCCGGGAGCGGACAAGGGGCCGTCCGACGGCTCCCAAGGCGTGCGTGACGACGAGCGAGGCTCATCCGGCAAGGGAGTGGTCCCTGCGGGATCGGCCTCGCTCGAGCCGGACGACCGGGACGCCCTCCCGGCGCCGGCGCCGGGCGCCGCGCCCGTCGCCAGGCGACGGGCGGCGGTGGTCCGGGACAAGGCCGTGGGCATGGCCAGAGCAGGCGTCCGCGCGAGCGGCAGCCGGGCCAGGGCGGCCCTGGCCCAGCTCACCGACCGGATCATCGAGACAGCTCCCAGGATCCCGGTACGGGACCTTCAGACGCTCCGCCGGCAGTTCCCCGGCCTCGGGCCGGAACAGCTCGCCGACAAGCTGGTGGCCGGCGCGGCGACGGCCACGTCCACCGTCGGAGCGGGCATCGGCGCGGCGGCCATGCTGCCCGTACCGCCCGCGATGCCGGCCGAGATCGCCGCCGAGATCACCGGCGTCGCGGCGATCGAACTGAAGCTGATCGCCGAACTGCACGAGGTCTACGGCCTGCGGCCGCAGGGCAACCTCATGGAGCGCAGCACCGCGTACCTGCGCTCGTGGTCCGGCGAGCGCGGGGTGGACGTGCTGAAGCCCGCCTCGATCAACTCGGCCCTGGGCGGCCAGGTGAAGCGCGAACTGCGCCAGCAGATCATGAAGCGCACGGTCCGCGACCTGCCGAACCTGATGCCGTTCCTGGTGGGCGCCGCGGTCGGCGCGGTCATGAACCGACGGGACACCAAGAAGCTGGCCGCGAAGGTCCGGGCCGACCTGCGCAGGATCCAGGTGCCGTGGGACGCCCTGCCCGAGCTGCCGCCGCTGGACAAGCCCGAGAATCCGCTGCCCCTCGGCGGCGACGAGAACCCCGAAGGACCCTCCCGGGAACGCGGGGACTGAGAGCTCTCTGCGCGGCGCGGCCGAACCCTTTGCCTACGCCGTCGTCTCCCGCGCCGTCCGCAGCGCCTCGGCCAGGCGCTCGGGCTCCCGCGTCGACAGGTAGAGGTACGGCGTCGGGTCGTCCGGGTCGGTGACCTCCACCCGCAGTGCGGTGGGGATGTAGGCGCGCAGCAGCAGGAAGGCGCGGGTGTCGGCCTTGTGGGTGCGCCAGGCGCGCGCCTCGTCGGGGGACAGGACCTCCGCCTCACCCAGTGCCGTGACCGGGATCTTCGCCTCGCCCGCGATCAGGGAGTCGCCCACGACCCGGATCCGGACCGAGCCGTAGGAACTGGCCACGACCGCCGCGACGGCGGTGCCGCCGACCAGGCCGCCGAGCAACGGCAGAGTGCCAAAGGGCAGCAGGATCAGGGCGAAGGAGACGCCCACGAGGAACGAGACGAACCACCACGAGCGGGGGGCGGTGAGGCGTTCTTCGTACGGGGTGGCGGAGAGCTGCATGGAGCCAAGCTTGGCACGCTGTCCGGATATGGCCAGGGTCAGGGTCACCGCGCGCGCAGCACCGTCGGTCGGGGTGGCGGCGGGCCGTGGACGGGCGGGTAAGGTCTGCGGCTGTGAGTGGTACTTCCCCAGCTCTTCAGCCTCCGGCCGACGCCCTGAAGCCGGTCCGGCACCCCGACGCTCCCGAACCCGGCGAGGTCCTCGGTGCCCACTACGAACAGTGTTTCGGGTGCGGCGGCGCACAGCCGCACGGGCTGCACCTGGAGGCGCGGGCCGGCGAAGGGGTCACCGTCACCGCCGAGTTCACCGTGCGCCCCGCCCACCAGGGGGCGCCCGGACTGGCTCACGGCGGCGTCCTGGCCAGCGCCCTCGACGAGACGCTCGGCTCGCTGAACTGGCTGCTGCGGACGATCGCCGTGACCGGACGGCTCGAGACCGACTTCGTGCGGCCCGTGCCCGTCGGTACGACGCTGTACCTGGAGGCCGAGGTGACGGCGGTGGCCGGGCGGAAGATCTTCTCCACCGCCACCGGACGGATCGGTGGTCCCGACGGTCCCGTCGCCGTCCGTGCCGACGCGCTCTTCGTCGAGGTCAAGGTCGAGCACTTCGTCCACCACGGCCGTCAGGAGGAGATCGAGGCGGCCATGAACGACCCGGACCAGGTCCGGCGCGCCCGCGCCTTCGAGGTGAACCCGTGAGCCGTCCTCCCGTGAACGTCCTGATCCGGCGCGTCGACCCCGACGTACCGCTTCCGACGTACGAGCATCCCGGTGACGCGGGGGCCGATCTGCGGACCACCGAGAGCCGGGAACTCGCACCGGGGGAACGCGCGGTGCTGCCCTCGGGGGTGTCCATCGCGCTCCCGGAGGGGTACGCGGCCTTCGTGCATCCTCGTTCGGGGCTCGCCGCCCGGTGCGGTGTCGCCCTCGTGAATGCCCCGGGGACGGTTGATGCCGGGTACCGTGGGGAGATCAAGGTGATCGTGGTGAATCTCGACCCGCGCGAGTCCGTGCGGTTCGAGCGCTTCGACCGGATTGCCCAACTGGTCGTCCAGCAGGTCGAGAGGGTCCGCTTCCAGGAGGTCGCGGAGCTTCCCGACTCGGCGCGGGCCGAGGGGGGCTTCGGGTCCACCGGTGGCCACGCCGCGGTGGACGGCGGGGGCGGCACAAGCGGTCAGGCCGCCATGGGCGGCGCGACGGGTGGGAATCGATACGCTTCGGTCGTATCCGACCGGGAAGGACAGTGACGTGTTCGGACGTCGCAAGAAGAAGGGTGCCGCCGAGGACGCGGCCGGCGAGGCCGAGCAGGTCGTCGACAGTGTCGACACTGAGGCGGACGAGGTAGTGGGCGAGCGCGAGCGCGTACGGCTCGAGCCCGAGCCGCGGCCCGACGGGCCGTGGGACAGCTCGGAGGTACGCGACCCCGGTGAGGGCCGGGTGGACCTGGGCGGACTCTTCGTGCCCGGGGTCGACGGCATGGAGCTGCGGGTCGAGGTCGCGGGCGACGCGATCGTCGCGGCCACCGTCGTGCTGCGCGACAGCGCCATCCAGCTGCAGGCCTTCGCCGCGCCCAAGCGCGAGGGCATCTGGGGCGAGGTGCGCGAGGAGATCGGCTCGGGCATCACCCAGCAGGGCGGCATCGTCGACGAGGTCGAGGGCCCGCTGGGCTGGGAGCTGCGGGCCCAGGTGCCGGTGCAGCTGCCGGACGGCACGGGCGGGTTCCATGTCGTGCGGTTCGTCGGCGTGGACGGCCCCCGCTGGTTCCTGCGCGGTGTGATCTCGGGTCAGGGCGCGGTGCAGCCGCAGGCGGCCGGCCTGCTCGAGCAGATCTTCCGGGACACGGTCGTGGTCCGCGGCGACGGCCCCATGGCGCCCCGCGACCCGATCGTCCTCAAGCTGCCGAACGACGCCCAGATGGTCCCCGAGGGCGTCCAGCAGGAGGAGGCGGGCTCCCGCTTCTCCGGTGGAATGGGCCAGCTTCAGCGCGGACCGGAGATCACCGAGGTCCGCTGAACCAGAACCGCGACAAGGGCCGCACCCCCGGGTGCGGCCCTTCTTGCTGCGCGGCCCCTTGACGCCGAATTGGTCTGTACCTACGGTCTCCGCTCAACGCCTGGTTCATAGGGGCGCTCTATGTTCACATACGAGAACGGAGCCGCTGTGCGTAGAACCGCCTTCCTTGTGACCGTCACCGCCCTCCTGCTGGGTGCCCTCACGGCACCGGCCACTCACCGTGCCGAGGCCGCCCCCGCGAGCTTCGTCCACCCCGGCGTCACCGTCTCCCGGGCCCAGCTCGACTTCGCCCGCGGGCAGGTCGACGCCGGCGCCCAGCCCTGGAAGGGCGCCTTCGACCGCATGATCGCCAGCAAGTACGCCGACCTCGACCGCGTCCCCAAGCCCCGCGCGATCGTCGAGTGCGGTTCCTACTCCAACCCGAACAACGGCTGCACGGACGAGCGCGAGGACGCCCTCGCCGCCTACACCCACGCCCTCGCCTGGTACGTCACGCGCGACGACCGGCACGCGCGCAAGGCCATCGAGCTCATGGACGCGTGGTCGGCCGTGATCCGCGACCACACCAACAGCAACGCACCCCTGCAGACCGGCTGGGCCGGTTCCTCCTGGCCCAGGGCGGCCGAGATCATCAAGCACGCGTACACCGGCACCTGGCCGAACTCCGGCCGCTTCGCGACCATGCTCCGGGACGTCTACCTGCCCGAGATCATCAACGGCTCGAACTCCAACGGGAACTGGGAGCTGTCGATGACGGAGGCCGCCGTCGGCATCTCCGTCTTCCTGGAGGACAAGGCGTCGTACGACAAGGCCATGGCGCGCTTCCGGACCCGCACGGCCGCCTACGTCTACCTGGCCTCCGACGGCGAGCTGCCGAAGACCGTGCCGAGCCAGAACCTGAACACCCGGGAGAAGATCGTCGCCTACTGGCAGGGGCAGTCCACCTTCGTCACCGGCCTCAGCCAGGAGACCTGCCGCGACTTCACCCACACCGGGTACGGCATCTCGGCGATCTCGCACGTCGCCGAGACCAGCCGGATCCAGGGGCAGGACCTGTACGGCACCGACGTCGGCGAGCGGCTGCGCCACGCCCTCGGCTTCCACGCCAAGTACCAGCTCGGCACCACCGTCCCCAGCTGGCTGTGCGGGGGATCCCTCACGCTCGGACTCGGCCCGGTGACCGAGGTGGGCTACAACGCGCTGCACAACCGCCTGGGCGCCGCGATGACGAACACCCAGACCCTGACCCTGCAGAACCGCCCGGCCGGCACCAACAACCTCTTCGTCGCCTGGGAGACGCTGACGCACGGGGACAGCACCGCGTGAACCGATCGGGCGTGAACCGATCGGGGGGTCTCGTCCGATGAACCGGTGAGGAGAATCGATGGCGCAGTCGCGAAGGAGGCTGGAGGTGGATCCGTCGCACCCTGAGCACTTCATCACCGAGCCGGGGACGGGGTACCGGTTCGAGAAGTGAGCCGTCCGGGCGGTCCGGCACGCGGCTGCGGTCCTGTCGGTGCGTCCCGGTACGCTTCAGATATGAGTGCTGTTCCTCGTTCCGAGAAGCCGGTGGGCCGGTTCCGGCGCATGCTCGACCGGCTCTCCTCGTCGCAGGAGGACCTGGAGTCCGAGGAGCTGCGGGAGGACGCCGACACCGCCGGCTGCATCCGCATCGGAGACTGCCAGGACCGACAGATAGTGACGGTTACTGGTACCTTGCGCACGGTCACCCTGCGGCCGCGCGCCGGAGTCCCGGCCCTGGAGGCCGAGCTGTTCGACGGTTCCGCCGCGCTGGACGTGGTGTGGCTGGGCAGGCGCTCCATCGTGGGGATAGAACCGGGGCGCCGCCTCATCGCATCGGGCCGGATATCGATGAGCCGGGGCCGCCGCGTGCTGTTCAACCCGAAGTACGAACTGAGACCCCTCGGTAGGGAGTAGCCGGTGACGTCGCTCGACAAGCCGACCGAAGACACTCAGCAGGACGACGCCCGGACGGTGACGGAGGCCGCGCTGTTCGAGGCGTTCGGCGGGGTGCGGGGCATGGTCGAGACGGTGCTGCCCGGCCTGCTCTTCGTCACGATCTACACGATCAACAAGGACCTGCACATGTCGGCGATCGCCGCTCTCGCGGTGTCGCTGATCCTGGTCGTGGTGCGCCTGGCCATGAAGGACACCGTGAAGCACGCCTTCAGCGGTGTCTTCGGCGTCGCCTTCGGTGTCGTGTTCGCGATGATGACCGGCAACGCGAAGGACTTCTACCTGCCCGGCATGCTGTACACGCTCGGGCTGTCGTTGGCGTACATCATCACGACGCTGTGCGGGGTGCCGCTGCTCGGCCTGATCCTCGGGCCCGTCTTCAAGGAGAACCTCTCCTGGCGGACCCGCAACCCCGGGCGGAAGAAGGCGTACGCCAAGGCCAGTTACGCCTGGGGACTGATCCTGCTCGGCAAGTGCGCGATCCTCTTCCCGCTGTACTGGTGGGCCGACACGACGCAGCTGGGCTGGGTGCTGGTCGCGCTGAAGATCCCGCCGTTCCTGCTGGCCGTGTGGCTGACGTGGGTGTTCCTGGCGAAGGCGCCGGCGCCGATCGACGTCTTCGCCGAGATGGAAGCGGCGGAGAAGGCGGAGGCGGAGAAGGAAGCCTCAGGGCAGGAGTCCGCGGAGGCCGGTGGGCGGCACCGCCGGGAGCCCTAGTCTCCGGGGTGGGTGTCGCCCTCGCTGAACGTTGCCGCCCCCAGGACCCGCGTCGGCCCTGACGGGCCTCGTCCTCGAACGCGACGCCGGGCGGGCTGACTCAGCCCGCCCGGCGTCGCGTTCGTCCTGGCGGGCTCAGGTGCCCGTGCCCTCCCGCCGTACCGACAGCAGGTCCTCCAGCTGCTCCTCCCGGGCCTGGGCGGCCACGAACAGGAGCTCGTCGCCCGGTTCCAGGGAGTCCTCGCGCGACGGAGTCAGGACGCGCGTGCCGCGGATGATGGTGACCAGGGAGGTGTCCTCGGGCCACTCGACGTCACCGACCTGGGTGCCGGCCAGGGCCGACTCCTCGGGCAGGGTCAGTTCGACGAGATTGGCGTCGCCGTGGCTGAATCGGAGCAGGCGGACCAGATCGCCGACGCTCACCGCCTCCTCGACCAGCGCGGACATCAGGCGGGGGGTGGAGACGGCGACGTCCACGCCCCAGGACTCGTTGAAGAGCCACTCGTTCTTGGGGTTGTTGACGCGGGCGACGACGCGCGGAACGCCGTACTCGGTCTTGGCGAGGAGCGAGACGACCAGGTTCACCTTGTCGTCGCCCGTCGCGGCGATCACGACGTTGCAGCGCTGGAGCGCCGCCTCGTCCAGGGACGTGATCTCGCAGGCGTCGGCCAGCAGCCACTCCGCCTGCGGGACGCGCTCGACCGAGATGGCGGTCGGCGCCTTGTCGACGAGCAGGACCTCGTGGCCGTTCTCCAGCAGTTCGCCCGCGATCGAACGGCCCACGGCACCGGCTCCGGCGATGGCGACCCTCATCAGTGACCGCCTTCCCTCGGGCCCTCGGCGAACGACGCCTCGATCTTCTCGACCTCGTCGGTGCGCATCATCACGTGCACCAGATCGCCCTCCTGAAGCACCGTCTGCGAGGTGGGCAGGATCGCCTCACCGAGGCGGGTCAGGAACGCCACGCGGACGCCCGTCTCCTCCTGCAGCTTGCTGATCTTGTGTCCGACCCAGGAGGCGGAGGCGTGCACCTCGGCGAGCTGGACGCCGCCGGTGGGGTCGGTCCACAGCGGCTCGGCGCCCGACGGGAGCAGCCGGCGGAGCATCTGGTCGGCGGTCCAGCGGACCGTGGCGACCGTCGGGATGCCCAGGCGCTGGTAGACCTCGGCGCGGCGGGGGTCGTAGATGCGGGCGGCGACGTTCTCGATGCCGAACATCTCGCGGGCCACGCGGGCGGCGATGATGTTGGAGTTGTCGCCGCTGGAGACGGCGGCGAAGGCCCCGGCCTCCTCGATGCCCGCCTCGCGCAGGGTGTCCTGGTCGAAGCCGACTCCGGTGACCCGGCGGCCGCCGAACGAGGAACCGAGGCGTCGGAAGGCGGTGGGGTCCTGGTCGATCACGGCGACCGTGTGCCCCTGTTGCTCCAGGGTCTGGGCGAGAGCGGAGCCCACTCTGCCGCAGCCCATGATGACGATGTGCACAACCGTCCTTCCGAAGTCAAGAGTTGCTGACGTGGCTTGAACAGGGTCTCAGACCGCTGACCAAGCTACACATGCGCGGTCCGTGGCGGGCACCCCCGTGCACGGTCCGCGACGTCAGCGACGGCTGATGCTCCAGAGGCTGAGGAGGGTGAGAATGCCGAGGCCGACGAGGGTGCCGGCGGCGCCGATCAGCTCTGCGGTCGTGTGCATGGAACCTCCAAGGGGCGGCAGCGGGCGGGGGATTGTCATATAGGCATGCCGATCGCCCCGGCCGGGTCATCCGGTGCCGCGGCGAGGCCGAATTCACCCGGGAGGCAGACGCGGCACGGCATCACCCGGCCGGGGCCGGGGCTGAGTGGGCGGCCCCGTGTTCGAAGGCTTACGATCCTCTGTTGTGTCCAAACTGACCGACGTGCCCAAACGGATTCTGATCGGGCGCGCACTGCGCAGTGATCGGCTCGGAGAAACGCTCCTGCCGAAGCGCATCGCCCTACCCGTCTTCGCCTCCGACCCACTCTCCTCCGTGGCCTACGCGCCCGGGGAGGTGCTGCTGGTCCTCTCCATCGCGGGCGTGTCGGCCTACCACTTCAGTCCGTGGATCGCGGTCGCGGTCGTCGTGCTGATGTTCACGGTGGTCGCCTCCTACCGGCAGAACGTCCACGCCTACCCCAGCGGCGGCGGCGACTACGAGGTGGCCAACACCAACCTCGGCGCCAAGGCCGGTCTCACCGTCGCGAGCGCCCTGCTCGTCGACTACGTCCTGACCGTCGCCGTCTCCATCTCCTCCGGCATCGAGAACCTGGGCTCCGCGATCCCGTTCGTCGTCGAGCACAAGGTGGCCTGCGCGCTGGCCGTCGTCGTCCTGCTGACGCTGATGAACCTGCGCGGCGTCAAGGAGTCCGGCAAGCTCTTCGCGATCCCGACGTACGTGTTCGTCGCGGGCGTCTTCCTCATGATCGCGTGGGGCGCGTTCCGCGGAGTGGTCCTGGGCGACACCATGCGGGCGCCCACGGCCGAGTACACGATCAAGCCCGAGCACCAGGGGCTCGCCGGCTTCGCCCTGCTCTTCCTGCTGCTGCGCGCCTTCTCCTCCGGTTGTGCGGCGCTCACCGGCGTGGAGGCGATCTCCAACGGTGTGCCGGCGTTCCGCAGGCCCAAGTCGAAGAACGCGGCGACCACGCTGGCGCTGATGGGCCTGCTGGCCGTCACCATGTTCTGCGGCATCATCGTCCTGGCCCTCGTCACCGACGTCCGCATGGCCGAGAACCCGGCCGCGGACCTGCTGAAGAACGGTGTCGCGGTCGGCTCCGACTACGTCCAGAACCCGGTGATCACCCAGGTCGCCGAGGCCGTCTTCGGCAAGGGCAGCTTCTTCTTCCTCGTGCTCGCGGCGGCCACCGCCCTGGTGCTGTTCCTGGCGGCGAACACCGCCTACAACGGCTTCCCCGTCCTCGGCTCGATCCTCGCCCAGGACCGCTACCTGCCCCGCCAGTTGCACACCCGCGGCGACCGCCTGGCCTTCTCCAACGGCATCGTGCTCCTGGCCGGCGCGGCGATGCTGCTCATCTGGATCTACAGCGCCGACTCCACACGTCTGATCCAGCTGTACATCGTCGGCGTGTTCGTGTCGTTCACGCTCAGCCAGACCGGCATGGTCCGCCACTGGAACCGGCACCTGGCGACCGAGACGGACCCCGTCCAGCGCCGTCACATGATCCGCTCCCGCGCGATCAACACCTTCGGCGCCTTCTTCACCGGCCTGGTCCTGGTCGTCGTCCTCATCACCAAGTTCTCGCACGGCGCCTGGGTCGCCCTGCTCGGCATGGTGATCTTCTACGGGACGATGACCGCGATCCGCCGCCACTACGACAGCGTGGCCGCGGAGCTCGTCGCCCCCGAGGGCCCCAGCGACGACAGCGTCCGCCCGTCGCGCGTCCACTCCGTGCTGCTGATCTCCAAGATCCACCGCCCGACGCTGCGCGCCCTGGCCTACGCCAAGCTGATGCGGTCCGACACCCTGGAGGCGCTCACCGTCAACGTCGACCCGGCCGAGACGAGGGCGCTGCGCGACGAGTGGGAGCGGCGCGGCATCGAGGTACCGCTGAAGGTCCTCGACTCGCCCTACCGCGAGGTCACACGGCCGGTCATCGAGTACGTCAAGAGCCTGCGCCGGGAGTCGCCGCGCGACGCGGTGTCGGTCATCATCCCCGAGTACGTGGTCGGCCACTGGTACGAGCACCTGCTGCACAACCAGAGCGCCCTGCGGCTGAAGGGCCGGCTGCTGTTCACCCCGGGCGTGATGGTGACCTCCGTGCCGTACCAGCTGCAGTCCTCCGAGGTGGCGAAGAAGCGGGCCCGCAGGCGGCAGGAGTGGAACGCTCCCGGTTCGGTGCGGCGCGGTCCCGCGGCGGAGGACCGGACGAAGGAGCCGTCGGGCCCGGGTGGCCCGGAGGCCTGACCGGCTCGTGGTGAACGGCCGGGCGACAGCCACGTAGACTGGTGGGCTGTTGTCCGGCCGTTCCTCGTTCGACGTTGTGGAGTCACCCCGCCATGCAGGCAGAACCGAAGAAGTCGCAGGCGGACTCGCCGGAGGGCCCGTCGACGGGCTCGCTGGTGGGCGAGGAGTACGAGGTCGAGATCGGCCCCGTCGCCCACGGCGGCCACTGCATCGCCCGTACCGACTCGGGCCAGGTGCTGTTCGTCCGGCACGCGCTGCCCGGCGAGCGGGTCGTGGCCCGGGTGACCGAGGGCGAGGAGGGCGCCCGGTTCCTGCGCGCGGACGCGGTGGAGATCCTGTCGGCCTCCAAGGACCGGGTCGAGGCCCCCTGCCCCTTCTCCGGCCCCGGCCGCTGCGGCGGCTGCGACTGGCAGCACGCCAAGCCGGGTGCCCAGCGCCGGATGAAGGGCGAGGTCATCGCCGAGCAGCTCCAGCGGCTCGCGGGCCTCACACCCGAGGAGGCCGGCTGGGACGGCACCGTGATGCCGGCCGAGGGCGACAAGCTGCCGGCGGGCCAGGTTCCGCAGTGGCGGACGCGCGTGCAGTACGCGGTGGACGCGGAGACCGGCCGCGCCGGGCTGCGCCGCCACCGTTCGCACGAGGTCGAACCGATCGACCACTGCATGATCGCCGCGGAGGGCGTCAGCGAGCTGGGCATCGAGAAGCGGGACTGGAGCGGGATGGCCTCGATCGAGGCGATCGCGGCGACGGGCTCGCAGGACCGCCAGGTCATCCTCACGCCCCGGCCGGGCGCGCGGCTGCCGATCGTGGAGCTGGACAAGCCGGTGTCGGTGATGCGGGTCGGCGAGAAGGACGGCGGGGTCCACCGCGTCCACGGCCGCCCCTTCGTCCGCGAGCGCGCGGACGGCCGTACCCACCGCGTCGGCAGCGGCGGCTTCTGGCAGGTCCACCCGAAGGCGGCGGACACCCTGGTGACCGCGGTGATGCAGGGCCTGCTGCCGCGCAAGGGCGAGATGGCGCTGGACCTGTACTGCGGAGTCGGTCTCTTCGCGGGCGCGCTCGCCGACCGGCTCGGCGACAAGGGCGCGGTGCTCGGCATCGAGTCCGGCAAGCGCGCCGTCGAGGACGCCCGCCACAACCTCGCGGGCTTCGACCGGGTGCGGATCGAGCAGGGCAAGGTCGAGAGCGTCCTGCCGCAGACGGGGATCACCGAGGTCGACCTCATCGTCCTGGACCCGCCGCGGGCGGGCGCGGGACGCAAGACGGTCGAGCACCTGAGCTCCCTGGGAGCCCGCAGGATCGCGTACGTGGCCTGCGACCCGGCGGCGCTGGCGCGGGACCTGGGGTACTTCCGGGACGGGGGGTACCGGGTGCGGACGTTGCGGGCGTTCGATCTGTTTCCGATGACGCATCATGTGGAGTGCGTGGCGATTCTGGAGCCTGTGCAAAAGGGCTCCTGACCTGCTGCTTCGTGGGCGAGGTCGATTGATGACGAGTCGAGTCGATCTGTTTGGGAGTCCACCGAGTGGAGCGTGTAGCAGTCCCCGCCACGTGTCCCACCTGCGGCTTCGCGCGCCGGGCACAGGGTGGGAGCGCTCCGTCTCACCTTCGTGAGAGGCGGCTGGGGAACGTCTTGACGCTCGTTCGACGCTGACTTCGACGAGGCGTCATGACGCTCGCTCGGTCGGTTGCCGGCCCAAGTCGAGCACCTCGCCGATGCCTAGGCCGAGCGAGGCATCGGGGGTTGCCGAACGGGTCTCCAGCGCGCTCACCCGCGGCGTCGCAGAAGGCCCGCGTGGCCGACATCCTGAGTGCCGAGAGCCCGCCGGTCCGGCTACAGGCGGGCGTGGCGGCCGGGTCGACCCCCGACCCTGGCTTCCTGGAGATGCTCATCGAGCGGTGCGCGGTCGAGCCAACACCTTCCAACTGGGATAGACGCCACGGAGTGGAGCCAGGATCCTCCTGGCTCCACTCATGATGCGGGTGTTACTGGAACTGTGCGAAGAACCTCCAGATCTCTGCTTTGGTCCAGGTGGCGACGCCGCTTTCGTTGGGGGAGCCGTCGACCGGACCGGGTATGTGGCCTCCGTCGAACGCGGCCCATTGGACCGGGTACCCGGCGCGGCAGCCCGAGTAGGTGGTGGTGATGTGCGTACGGCTGCCCGGGGCGGGCTCGCGCGGGCTTTGGGCAGTGCAGCCGTTGTTGGTGACGAACTTGTCGCGCAGGGACCGTCCTTGCCCGATGTTGAGGACGTTGTCGCTGATGCCGTGGATTCCGAAGTAGGCGATGGGCTGGGTGCCGCCGCTGCACCCGCTGATCTGGGCGCCGGAAATGACCGCGACGGCCCTGAAGACGGTGGCCCGGCTGCATGCGAGTGCGTAGCTCATACCGCCGCCCCAGCTGAATCCCGTGGCGAAACGCTGTGCCGGGTTGACGCAGAGGCCGCCCTCGATGCGCCGGATCATGTCGTCGACGAAGGTGACGTCCTCACCGCCGGAATTGGCCCAGCCGTTGCCGAGGCCCTGGGGGGCCACGAGGATCGCGCCGTCGTTCGACTGTTCCTGTTGGCCGTAGTAGGACCAGGCGTTCCCGCTCGTGCCGCCCGAGGCGACGTCGCCGGCGGTTCCGCCCCGCCAGTGGAACGCGAAGATCAGCCGGTAGGGGCGGCTGTTGTCGTAGTTGGCGGGAACCCTGAGGATGAAGCTGCGGCTCTTACCGCCGCTCTGAATCGTGTGCGTACCGCTCGCCAGAGTCGGGGCGCTGCCGCATCCGCCGCCACCGGGCGACAGCTTGATCATCTGCCACTGCTGGTTGGCGCCACCCCAGTCGGTGTACTGGACGACGTTGCCGCCGTCGGCGGTGGAGGCGCCCTGCACCTCCACCGCCTTGCTGCTGGTGCGGTTGATCAGCCGGACGTGGCCCGCGTCGGAGTCCGCCAGGCGGAACTGCTGGTTGGCCCCGTTGTGGTCGGCCCACTGCTGGATCACGGCACCGTCTGCGGTCGAGGCGCCGGCCACGTCGAGAACCTTGCCCGAATGCCGGGCCTTGAGGCGGTAGAAGCCGCCGCCGGAGTCCAAGAACTGCCACTGCTGGTTGGCTCCGTCGTTGCGCGTCCACTGGCTGACCCGCGCGCCGTCGGCGGTGGACGCGCCGGAGACGTCCAGCGCCTTTCCGCTGTTGCGATTGACCAGGACGTACCAGGCATCGGTGTCCACCGTCGCCGCCTCGGCGGGCGCCGGACTCACCGCGGTGAGCATGCCGATCGCGAGGGTCGCCGCCACCACGGCGGCGACCCGGGACCACCAACGATGTCTTCCTGGAGGGGCGGGAGAAGCCGCACCGTAGGCCGTCATCGATTCACCCTTTCGTCTGTGTCAGGCCCCATCAGGTGCGGGTCCAGCGTTGGTTGCCGGCGTTCGAGCAGGAGTAGAGCTGGATCAGGGTGCCGTTGGTGGTGCCGCCCGCGACGGCGTCGAGGCAGAGGCCGGACTGGACGCCGACGATGGATCCGTCAGAGTTGAGGCGCCACTTCTGGTTGTCGCCCCCCCAGCAGCTGTAGATCTGGACCTTGGTGCCGGTGCCGGTGCCGGCGGCGTCCAGGCACTTGTTGCCGTACACCCTGAGCTCGCCGGCGGCGGTGTACGTCCACTGCTGGTTGGTGCCGCTGTGGCAGTCCCACAGCTGGAGCTGGGTGCCGTCGGTGGTGCTGGTGCCGGGCACGTCCAGGCACCGGCCCGACCCCACGCCCTTGATCTGTCCGGAATCCGCCGGGGGCGTGGAGGAACCGCCGTTGAGTGCGTTGAGGACGGCGGTGTAGGCGGGCTTCTTGCTTCCGTCGCCGTTGAACAGCAGCGGCGTGTGCTCCGGCCGCCAGGAGTCGGTGTCGCGCACGCCCCAGACGGTGATGCCGAGGCAGCGCGGGACGGCCAGGCAGTCGTTGGTCACGTTGGCGTAGGTGGTGGCCGGGGCGCCCTGGATGTCGAGTTCGGTGATGGCGACGTCGACGCCGAGGGCGGCGAAGTTCTGCAGTGTGGTGCGGAAGTTGCTGTTGTAGGGGCTGCCGCTGTTGAAGTGCGACTGGAAGCCGACACAGTCGATCGGCACGCCGCGCTGCTTGAAGTCCCGGACCATGGCGTACATGGCCTGGGTCTTGGCCCAGGTCCAGTTCTCGACGTTGTAGTCGTTGTAGCAGAGCTTGGCGGCCGGGTCCGCGGCGCGCGCGGTGCGGAAGGCGACCTCGATCCAGTCGTTGCCGGTGCGCTGCAGGTTGGAGTCGCGCCGGGCTCCCGTGCTGCCGTCGGCGAAGGCCTCGTTCACGACGTCCCACTGGGCGATCTTGCCCTTGTAGTGGCCCATCACGCCGTTGATGTGGTCGATCATCGCTTGGCGCAGTGTGCTGCCGCTGAGGCTCTGCATCCAGCCGGGCTGCTGGGAGTGCCAGGCCAGGGTGTGACCACGCACCTGCTTGCCGTTCTGCACCGCCCAGTTGTAGACGCGGTCACCGGCGGTGAAGTTGAACTGGCCCCGCTGTGGTTCGGTGGCGTCGATCTTCATCTCGTTCTCGGCCGTCACCGAGTTGAACTCACGGCTCGCGATCGCCGTGTACGCCGAGTCGCCCAGCCTGCCCGAGGCGATGGCGGTGCCGAAGTAGCGGCCGCTCTGCGCCGCCGCGGCGCCGAGCGTGCTCTCGGCGGCGTGTGCGTTCGGCGGCGCGACCAGTGCGGCGACCGCACCGAGGACGCCGACGACCAGCGCCAAGAGCAGGCCGCGGATCTTCCGGCGGACAACGGGTCTGGGAAGGGCATACGAACCCATCACTGTGCCTCCAAGGTAGAGATCACGGAAGGACTGAAGCGCAGGGGATTGCGTCGTCCGCTCCCCTTCGGCAGACGGACGGGGCGGGCCGGAGTCCGGGCAGCACGGAATCACCGGACACCGCGGTCACGGGACGGGACGATCTCAACCGGCACGCGTCGCACCCGGTCGGCCGTCGGGTGACGTACGGCGGGCGGTGGCGGTGTTTCGACACAGGCATGGGGGAACTCCATCGCGGCTCAGCCGGGGGACCGCCACGCGGCGTCGCGCACCTCTCCCACTGCGCGAAGAGCCAGGATGCGCTGGTGCGAACCTCACCGGAACGAAACGGGGTGGCGCGGGTGCTTCTGGTGCCGTGGATCTGTCGTGCAGCTGTGCGTGGATCTGCCGGGCAGCACGGCTCGCCCAGGGGCGAGGCGGTTCGAAATATCGAGCTGGGGCCGGTTCTCCGACAGGGATGATTGAGGTGTTGATGACGAGTCGTCAACACTCCTTGCAGAAAAAGTTTCCGTTTCACGGGCGAAAGTTTCGGAATCCTGGTCTGCGGGCGGCGGTCGCTCGGGGCCGCCGGGGTCGTTGTCCTCGGCGTTCTCCAAGATGGTCGCCCGGGTGATCTCCAGTCGCTCCAGGCGGCGCTCCACCCCAATGAGTTGCTCGGTCAGCTGGGCGATCTGCTCGCACGGGCGATCTGCTAGCACGGGCGGACTGCTTCCTCGCGGCCTGCGGCCTGCCGTTCGGCGATCTGGGCCAGGAGCTCACGAATGCGTCGCCCCGCACGTCGGCGCCCTGGTCCCGAAGGGCGGTGGATCCCGCCGGGTCCGCGCGGCGCGGTCGGTGAGCCGGCGGGTCGTCACGTCGGCCGTCGATCAGCGGATCCGCGATGCCGGCAGTCGCCCGCCGAGGTCGTCGGGTCCCGTGACTCGTTTCCCGTCACCTGAAGAGGGGGGCGAACAGCTGCCGCCGTTCGGAGAATCGGCGTGTCGCGGACGCTGAAGACACAGCCGACCGGGTTTCGGCACTGTCCGCGAGATCGCTGCACTCCGGCGCCAAGTGCGGGGCGACTCGGTCATTTGCCGGTGTGACGTGCGACGTTTCGCGCACAGCCTCCTTCGAATGTTTCGGTCTTGGTCGCGACACATGCGAGAGGTATTGACGCCGTTCATCGGTTCCCTATCATTCAGGTTGCTCGAAACTTCGACCCGTCTTCGATATCGCGAACGTCGAAGTAGCTCCATCGCGCAGCAGGGCAGATCCGCGTCGCACCGCCCGAAACGCAGAGTCGCAAGGAGCCGCGCTGCATGCGTATGTCATGGCCTCGCCAATGCATGAACCCGCTCCAACGCTTCGGACGTCGCCGAGCCCCGGTCTCGGGCCTGCCGGCCGCGGCAGTCCTGATGACGCCCGGGACTGCGACGGTCTCACCCGACGCCGTCCAAGCCTCCACCCCCTGGTGCCCATGCCGCCCGAAGGCGCCGGGCGCCACCCCGGCCTTTCGGAAGGCCGCGAAGGGCCGGGACGTCACAAGCGGTCTGCCGTCGCGCTCACAGGCCGCTGCACACCGCACTGCACCGACAGTCCGGACAACCTCTGACGAGGCCGACCGGAACCGCCTACTGAAGGTTGAGGAAGTCCCCATGCACAGAGGAAGTTTCAGCAGCAGGCATCCGTCTGCGGTGCTCGCCGCCGCGGTGGCGGTGCTGGCCGCGTTGGCAGCGATGCTCGCCGCCACCCCGGCTCAGGCGGCTTCCACCGGCGCCCTGCGCGGTGTTGGCTCGAACCGGTGTCTCGACGTGCCGGGCGCCAGCCAGACCAACGGCACGTATCTGCAGATTTATGACTGCTGGGGCGGGACCAACCAGCAGTGGACGCTGACGGACGGCAACCAGATCACCGTGTACGGCAACAAGTGCCTGGATGTTCCGGGCCACGCCACCGCGGCCGGTACCCGGGTGCAGATCTGGACCTGTTCCGGCGGTGCGAACCAGCAGTGGCGGGTCAACTCCGACGGCACGGTACTCGGCGTGGAGTCCGGGCTGTGCCTGGAGGTTGCGGGCGCCGGTACGACCAACGGCACAGCGGTGCAGATCGGGACGTGCAACGGCGGCAGCAACCAGAAGTGGAGCGGCCTGTCCGGGACCCCGACCCCGCCGGACGGCACGTGTTCCCTTCCGTCGACGTACCGGTGGACGTCGACGGGTGTGCTGGCGCAGCCGGCGAACGGGTGGGCGGCGGTGAAGGACTTCACCACCGTGACGCACAACGGCAAGCACCTGGTCTACGCGTCGAACTTCTCGGGATCGTCGTACGGCTCGATGATGTTCAGTCCCTTCACGAACTGGTCGGACATGGCATCGGCCGGCCAGACCGGCATGAGCCAGGCCGCGGTGGCGCCCACACTGTTCTACTTCGCGCCCAAGAACATATGGGTGCTGGCGTACCAGTGGGGTGCGTGGCCCTTCATCTACCGCACGTCGAGCGACCCCACCAACCCCAACGGCTGGTCCTCCCCGCAGCCGCTGTTCACCGGGAGCATCTCCGGCTCCGACACCGGCCCGATCGACCAGACCCTGATCGCCGACGGGCAGAACATGTACCTGTTCTTCGCCGGTGACAACGGCAAGATCTACCGAGCGAGCATGCCGATCGGGAACTTCCCGGGCAACTTCGGCTCGTCGTACACGACGATCATGAGCGACACGAAGGCCAACCTCTTCGAGGGCGTACAGGTCTACAAGGTTCAGGGCCAGAACCAGTACCTCATGATCGTCGAGGCGATGGGCGCGAACGGGCGCTACTTCCGCTCCTTCACGGCCTCCAGCCTGAGCGGCTCGTGGACCCCGCAGGCCGCCACCGAGAGCAACCCCTTCGCGGGCAAGGCCAACAGTGGTGCCACCTGGACCAACGACATCAGCCACGGTGACCTGGTCCGCAACAACCCCGACCAGACCATGACCATCGACCCCTGCAACCTGCAGTTCCTCTACCAGGGCAAGTCGCCCACCGCGGGCGGAGACTACAACCGACTGCCGTGGCGGCCGGGCGTCCTCACCCTGCGGCGCTGACCGCCCCGATTCACGGTGACCGTGATGTGGTGCGGTCTGCGGGTGGGTGGGCGAGCGGTTCACGGCGTGAGCGGTTCCGCCTGCTGACCGGCCTCACCGCCTCGAGGAACCCCAGCCGTGCGGCGGCCGGGGTTCCTCTCGCCCCCGACACCGACGTCGCCGAGACCGTCGGTGCCCTCTCCGTTCTCGTGCACCAGGGCAAGGTGCGCTACATCGGCTCGTCTTCATACTCCGGCTTTCCCGTCTTCGAGGCCCAGAGGGCCACGCGGGAGTACCACCTGGAGCGGTTCGTGACCGAGCAGCCGCCGTACTCGATCCTGGTCCGCGGCATCGAGGGGGGCGTGCTGCCCACCGCGCTGCCACGGCATGGGCACCCCACCTGCGGCCCGCTCTCCGGGGGCCGGCTTTGCGCTGGTTGGCGGTGCTGCTCATGTCGAAGCAGCCTGGAGGCGTGCCGCGGAGGCGGAGCTCTCAGTGACGTTTTTGCGGTAGTGACCGACAACGATTCCTGAACCCGCCGGAAAAGATCGCTGACCGACTCTCATAGGTGTGCAGGATGTGCGTCAGGGCGCTGTCCTGGCGTTGAGATGACGCTCGTGACACTCATTCGACCTCAGAATTCGTGCACTACCACCCAGTAGTCGGATTCTTCGACCGAGGCGGCACACAGGTGGCGGCCGTCAACCGAAACGGCGACGAATTCGGGTGAGCCCGTCACCCCGGAGATACGAGACGGGAGGTTCTTCCCGACCGGGTCTTTCACGCGCACCCAGCCGACCTCGCTCCCGCCGGGTAGGGGCGGGAGGATGAGGAACTCCCCGTTCTCCCCGTAGAGCGAAGCTTGTGAAGCATGGTGATGCCATGCCTCGTCCAGTTGGTCGGCGGCGTGGGTGGTGGAGGCGGGGATCGCGGCGACCGGCTCCACCTCGAATCCGCTGACCACATAGATGGCGGCGTTCACGGGTGGGCCGTCAGGTGCTGCTTTACCCTTCACCTCGAGTCCGCAGCGCCCAAGGGCGTCCAGCCACTCCGGTGCCTGCCGGTCCTTCATCATCCCTGACCTTTCATCGATCCCCACGGCATTCAGCCGCCTTCGTAGAACAGGTGATGGTCGCCACCTGATCGCATATCTCTCCATGGACTCCGGATAGCCGAGGCTACCGTCGGGTCGCTGCACCCTCGCATTGTCCCAGCCGAAGTTGACGAAGTTCCGGGTGTCATCGATCTTCGGTTTGCCGGCATGGAAGTGTGGATTTGCAGTCGCCTTCCGAGGGATCGGACCGGGCATGAAAGGCACTGCCGCCCGCACCGCGCGACGATTCCGAGAGCCGAATATGTGTTGAGCGATGCCGTCACGAAATCCCCCGGGTCCCAAGCCAAGCTTTGGGTGCTTTACTCAGTGCGTCCGTACATGTAGGGGATGGCGCGGCCGTCGACGAGTTGGGTCTTGAGCAGGCCGCGCCGGTCCTACCGGTGGATCAGGTCGCGGTCCGGGCCGGAGGCCTGCAAGAGGCGTCCCGACGCGTAGTAGGCGTAGGTGGTGGTCCTGCCTCCGGCGTCCTCCCTGTGAGCCTCGCCGACACCCCCGGTGCGACATCCCGGCTCCCGCCGACGCGGACTGCGCGTGCGCGGGCTGCGCCGGTGCCCTCGTTGACGGCCGAGGTCATGAAAGCGGGGGCTCCCGCGACCAGTGCGTAGCCCTCTTCGCGTGGCGAGGATGTGCGCGGCCCCGACAGCACGGCGGCCGGCAGTGATCCGGCGGGCCGGCGCCGAGTCGATCTGCCGCGCTCGTCACCGCTCAGCGCGCGGCGCACGGTCCGGATGTTTGGACCATGGAGCGGCGCAGGTTCCGCATGGGGCACCAGGAGGCGGTCCGGGCACTCACGAGACTCGGCGACCTTCGGGCTGCGCCCAGTCCGGCAGGGGCAGCGCTTCGTTATTGGAACAGGAGGCGGTCACGTACCGACAGGCGGGGCGTCACCTGAATCTCCATGGTTCCCGTGCACTCGCCCGTGCTGAATTCGATGGAAATATGCTTGGTTGATTGCCCTGAGGTGAAGGAAAGGCGCGTTGCGCTTTCACGGAAGGAATCCAGCATTTCGATTCCCTGATCATTCACCCAGCGGATCCTCACTGACCTCGCCAGCGCATCATAGGAAAAAATGAGCGATTGTCCGGAATTATCCTGCAGAGTGAGAACCCGTGCGCCACTCTCGTCCGAATCCGGCCATTCGCCGATAGCCTCGTAGACCTCTTCGTCGTCGGGGGTGAGGAATTCTTGGTACACGTCCGCCTTCACCTCTTGAGCTGGGAGGAGTCCAGGCCCTTGAGACCCTCACCGGCGCTGTCGAAAGCCGTCTGGAAAGCGCGGAGCTTCTGCGCGGTGGAACGGAGCTTGTCCGAGCTGCCGTAGATCAGCTTGGTCTTGTCCTCGGTCTGCCCGAGGTCCATCTCGTCGACCTCGGCGCCCATCCGGTTGGCGAGTGAACGGGACTGCACGCGCACCCAGTCCGCACCGGACTCCCAGCCGACGTCGTCCAGCCGGTCGGCGGTCCACTTCCCCGCGTCCTCGACCCGGTTGCCGACCCACTCGACGCCGTCCTCGACCGCGTTCTCGACCGAGTCGGGCGTGATGTCACTGATGAAGTCGCCGATACCCACCGTCAGTTCCCCCCGGACTCACCCTGCTGTTGCTCTGCCTGCTGGGCGCGCTCCTGCGGCGACGGGCCGAACGTGTCGTCCAGCGCCTGGTTCCACTGATCGTCGGAGATGCCCAACGCGTCGTTGAGCAGCTCCGACCGCTGCCCGCCCTGGCCCTCGGTGAGCACCGTGCGGCCGGTGTCCTTCCACGTCTGCTCGATGTCCTGACCGGCCTTGTCGAACGACTCGGCGCTCCAGTCGGGGTTCAGCGCGTCCGGCGTGAACACGTCGCCCCAGTCCTGCTGTGTGATCTCCTCCTCACTGGCGTGCGGATTGCCGCCCATCAGGGCGTTGACGCCCACCTTCAGCGAGCCCGCCACGTACTGGTCGTGCTCCCACTGCGTGCCCGCCGCCAGACCCAGCAGGTTCGCGATGGCACTGGCGTCACTCACCAGCGCGCGCACGCCCCACTCCCAGCGCTCGCAGAAGTCCTCGAAATCGACCGAGAGACCGTGGTGCCCGGCCTCCATCCCGGTCATCGCCAGCTCCGAGAAACCCTTCCCCATCACCGACCCGGTGGCACCGCCCAGTTCACCGAGCTGGTCGATGGTCGCACCCACGCCCTGCGTGAACTTCGCGACGGCCGCCTTGCCCAGCCGCAGGTCCTGTGCGTCACCGCCCATGACCGTCCCCCTCTCCCGCCCGGCCGGCGTCGACCGCGACCGCGTCCGGGACGATGCCGGCGGCCGTCGGGAAGAACTTCGAGGCGTCCTCGGTGGCGATGTCGCCGGCGAGACCGGCGGGCTCGTTCAGGGTCGGCACGATCTCGTCGACGATGCGTGCGCCCAGCAGCGCCGCGTAGCCCATGGGCTGATCACCGGATCCGTGGCGCAGGGCGACCTGCGCCAGTGGGGCCTCGTCGGTGAACCCGCGGATCCACCGCACCCCGCCCGAACGCACCGACCAATAGCCCCCCGTCGGCCGCCGGCACCAGCGGGACCGAGCGTCGCATCTCACCGACAGGGCCCGAGGATCACCAACACCCGCACCCTGCTCGGCGATCCGCTCGGCCGGCGCTGTCCTTGCCCGCTCCACGATCCCTCCCTCGCCCACGGTGACTGGTGGCTCTGTAGGGCAGGACGTGCGTGCAGGTGCCGGTGGTTCTCCTGGCGATCGTCCAAGCCCCGCGTGTCGCCCACAGGACGATACGCCGTGGGCGGGGCCCGTCCTCGCGGTGCGGGTCCGAGCAGTCCGATGCCACCGAGGGGCGCGCTCCCGACTCGCCATCGGGCCGGACCGCGGACCGCCGCCTCCTCCAAGCACGTCGCTCCGACGACGAGTTGATCGGACGTACGGTCGCTGTGAAGGAGTTACGGGCTCCGCGCGGTTCGTCCGTTCAGGAGCGAGAAGTCCTCAGTGAGAGAGCGCGGCGGGAGGCGCGCACTGCGGGGAGGCTCAACCACCCTGCTGTCGTGGCCATCCGTGACCTCGTCCCCATCACGCCGGATGACGAAGCGGTCCATGTCGTCGACCGGTGATCCTCGGCCCTTCCCGCTGAGCCGGCTGACATCGCCGACGTCTCGCACCTCCGGCGCGCATCCACCGTCCTGTCCGGACAACGGCGCGTTCCCGGAGGGACAACGGCTTTCGTCCGAACTCTCCCGGGCTGTCATCCGCGCGCCTATCCTGCTGCCCACCAAGGCATCACCATCCGGGGGGATCGTGTCAGACGCGTCCAGGTCCAAGCCCGCGCTCAAGCGCTGTGCCGTATGTCACCTGCCGGTGGCCAGGAAGAAGCTCGCCTTCGCCAGGGGCGGACAGCCGGTGCACCGCGCCTGTCGGTCGACCACGGACCGCTCATCGACCCGCTCGGCGGCTCCGCCCGGTTCCACCCGGGCGCCGAAGGACATCAGCCGCGCCGAACTCCTCAGGAGGATCGAAGCGTTGCGCAAGCGCGACGCGAAGACGAAGCCGGGCGCCGAGAAGGTGCGGGCAGGGGCTGCGGCTGACGATCGCGGTCGGCCGCGCGGAGGTGCTGGGCGCCCGGCTGACGTCCGCCGACCCACCGACCGCCCCAAGCCGCCGGCAGCGCCGCACCGCGGCAAGCGGCCGGTCCCCCCGCCCCAGCCTTACTACGGCGTGGAGATGAAGTTCATCGACGGCCGGTGGGTACAGATGCACCCTGACTCCGAATAGTGGCCGCCGCGCCGGCCCGGTCCCAGGCATGCCCCGCATGGTCGCAGTGAGCGCCGGGCCACGTGGCGCAGGAAGCCGTGCGAGGTATGACAGGTGCTTCTCCGAGTTACTGCCCGGAGCACGCAGCTCGTCTGCGAGGAAGGCGCGCCGGCGATGACGACGGCCGGGAAGTGCTCGGCTGTGAGCTTGTAGTGCCTGTGCGGGGGGCGGCGGCATCCCTCGACTGTCTCTGTCCGCTCCGTGCCCGCCCTTGAGGGCCGGACGGCACGCTAGACCTTCGGGGTTCCTGAGGAGTGGGTGCGGTTGTCGGCCGGCCTGTACGCGTACGTCCGTTCAGGCGGCCTGACCTCGCTCAGCGACGGCGTCCAGCGGGCGCCGGGCCGGGCTCCCCGGGACTTCTCCCAGTACGCGGACACCGCCGCCCGACGGGGGGATCCGGAACATCTGCCGAGAGCCTCGGGTTCGATGACGGCCCGGACTGGCCCTGCGGACCGGCGACGCGGACCCCCGGTGACCCGGCCCGGCCGCTCGACGACCCCGGCGTACGAGCCGCTCCCACCGACGCTCACCCCTGGACGAGCCCGCTCCTCCCCTTGGACGAGCCCGCTCCGACCGCGGCTCGCCCCTGGAAGCGGTCGCCGACCGGTGACGGGCACACGGGTGGTGACAGGGCACGGGCGCGCGGGCGGTGACAGGTGACGGGCACAGGCGCAGGGCGTCGGCTGACCGCCGGACGGGGTGCGTCGCGCACCGTCCCGCGTCTCGTATCACCCCGGCTCCGCGGGCGGGGACCGCGGAGCCGCACGGTGTCACTTGGTCGCGCCCTGTGCGAAGCCGTTGTAGATGTAGCGCTGGAGGAAGAGGAAGACGAGCAGGGTCGGGGCGATCACCAGGATGGTGCCGGCCGAGATGTTCTCCCAGTGCGCGCCGAAGGGCCCTTTGAAGCGGAAGAGCGCGGTGGAGATCGTGCCCAGGTCCTCCGAGGGCATGTAGAGGAAGGGGATGTAGAAGTCGTTGTAGACGGTGATCCCCTTGATGATCACCACGGTGGCGATGGCCGGCTTCAGCAGCGGCAGGATGATCTTCCAGTAGATGGTGAGGGAGTTGGCGCCGTCGAGGCGCGCGGCCTCGTCCAGGGAGACGGGGATGCCCCGGATGAACTGCAGGAAGATGTAGATCGAGACGATGTCCGTCCCCATGTAGAGCAGGATCGGCGCCGAGAGGCTGTTGAACAGGCCGAAGCTGTTGACCACCTGGAAGGTCGCGACCTGGGTGGTGACCCCGGGGACCAGGGTGGCGATCAGGAAGAGCGCCATGACCGGTTTCTTCGCCCGGAAGTCGAAGCGGTCGATGGCGTACGCGGTCATCGAGCCGATGACGACCGTGCCGGTGATGGAGAACAGCAGGATGACGGCGGTGTTGCCGAAGGCGGACAGCATCTTGCCGTCGGTGAACGCCGTCCCGTAGTTGTCGAAGTTGAGCCAGTCGCCCGGCAGCGACAGGGCGCCGCCGTCGGCCACCTCCTTCGAGGTCTTCAGGGAGGTGAGGAAGACGACGACGAGCGGGATCAGGACGACCAGCGACGCGAGGATCAGCGACAGGTAGGTCAGGGCGGGCGCGAGCCGGCGGCGCCGTGCGGGCAGGGGCGTGGTCATACGAGGTCCACCTTCTCGTCGGGCACGAGGCGGCGCTGGATCCAGGTGATCAGCAGGATGATCAGGAGCAGGACGATGGCGGCGGCCGAGGCCAGGCCCGTCTTGTTGAACTGGAAGGCGAGCTTGACCGTCTGGATGACGAAGGTCGAGGTGCCGGTCGCGCCGCCGGTCATGATGTAGGGGATCTCGAAGACCGACAGGGACCCGGAGATCGCCAGGATGACGCTCAGGCTGACCACCGGGCGGATGCTCGGGGCGATGATGTGCCGGAACTGCTGCCAGCGGGTGGCCCCGTCCAACTGGGCCGCCTCGTACAGCTCGGCGGGGATCGACTGGATCGCGCCCAGGAAGAGCACGAAGCTCAGTCCGGTGAAACGCCAGACGGACACTCCGGCCAGCGAGGTGTTCGCCGACGTGGGGTCGCCGAGCCACGCGTGGTCGGAGCCGGCGCCGAACCACGACAGCACCGAGTCGAGCGTGCCGCCGTCCTGGAAGAAGTACAGGAAGACGAAGCCGATCGCCACGCCGTTGATCAGGTAGGGGAAGAACAGGATCCCCTTGAACAGGTTGCGGAAGCGCAGATCGAAGCTGAGCACGGTCGCGAAGTACAGGGCGATCACGATCTGCACGGCGGAGGCGGCGAGGTAGTAGAAGCTGACGAAGAACACCCGGAACAGCTCGGGCCGGGTGAAGATCCGCTGGTAGTTGTCGAAGCCCGTGACGTTCCGGTCGGGGCTGACGCCGTCCCAGTCGGTGAAGCTGAAGTAGATCATGTTCCCCACGGGCACGTAGGTGAACGTGACCAGCAGGGCCAGGGGAGCGGCGAGGAAGAGCCACGGGGTGAGGCGGCGCAGCAGACTGCCGCGCGGGGGCGAGGAGTGGCGCGCCGTCCCGGGAGGCGGGGCGGCGGCGCGCGGCACCTTCGCGGGTGCCGTGTGGGTCGTCTCGGTCATGTCGGGCCTTTCGTCGTCCGCTGATCTGCGACGGGCGTTCGGCCCCGCCCGCTGGTCCGGGCGGGGCCGGTGACGGCTGGTGGTCCTGGCGGGGCCGGTGACGGCTGGGGCAGGAGGAACCGGCCGGGGTCAGGAGCCGACGGTTGCGGCCGCCTCGTTCCACCTCTTGTCGAGGTCCGCGAAGAAGTCCGCGAGGCTGCCCTTCTGCGCACCGCGCGCGGTGTCGACGAGCTTCTGCCGGTAGTCCGGCTTGTTCAGGCCGATCTCGGCCGCGTTGTCGATCGCGTTCACCGGGCCGGTCTTCGCCTCGGAGCGCTCCAGGAAGGTGACATCGTTGTCAGTGAAGTCCTCGAGGGTGTCGGGCAGGGGAGCGGTCTTCAGCGCGGGCACCGCGCCCTCCTTCGCCGAGAAGCCGGACTTCTCCGCGAACCAGTCGATCCAGGCCCGCGCGGCCGACTTGTGGTCAGAGTGGATGTTGACCGCCTGCTGGTAGTCGGAGGCGAGGACGGCGCAGTACGTGCCGTCCTTCTGCACCGGGAAGGGCATGAAGCCGATGTCGTCGGGGTCGGCGCCGCCCTTGCGGGCCGCGTCGCGCATCTGGGTGATGGCCCAGGAACCGAGCTGCATGGTGGCGACCTCGCCCCGGGCGATCATGCCCTTGGACGCCTCCCAGTTGGTGGTGTTGGGGTCCTTCTCGGACAGGCCGCCCTTGACGATGTCGTAGAGGACCGAGTCGATCGTGTGCAGCTCGCCGCCCTGCTTCCACGGGGACACCGGGCCGGCGAGCTTGTCGTTGGCCTTGGCGTCACAGGTGACCGAGCCGATGTTGTTGCTCCACGCGGTCAGCGGCCAGCCGTCCTTGAAGTTCGTGTAGTACGGCACCGCGTCCGTCCGGGACTTGATCGCCTTCAGGTCGGCGACGAACTCCTCCGGCGTGGTGGGCCACTCGGTGATGCCGGCCTTCTTCCAGACCGCCTTGTTGTAGAGGAAGCCGTTGGCGGTGCCGAAGGTGCTGATGCCGTAGACCTTGCCGCCGACCTCGGCCTTGTCGCTGAAGCGGTACCTGTCGCCCAGCTCCCCGGCGCTGCCCAGCGGGGCGAAGAACTTCGGGTAGTCGTCCTTGGCGACGGCGGCCGGGATCATCAGGACGTCACCGTAGTCGTCGGTGTTCATCCGGATCTTGACCTCCCCCTCGTAGTCGGTGAGGGCCTCGAACTTCACCTTCACCTCGGGGTAGGTCTTGTTGAACTCGGCGGCGTACTTGGCCATCGTCCCGTTCTGGACGAGGTCGGTGCGGTGGGTCAGCACCTTGATGGTGCCCGAGGCGTCGGTGGGGTCGGCGGGTGCCTTCGCCGTCTCACCGGACGCCGTGCCCTGGCCACTGCATCCCGCGACGGTCATGATCGCGGCGGCCAGAAGCGCTCCCGTGAGCGTCTTCTTCTTCCCCATGTGCCCAGCTCCTTCAGGATTGCGGCTCAAGCTCTGCGGGTGGGATGTCGGCACTATGTCAGTCACGAGTTAACCGGTAAAGCTCCGGTTTCGAGCGCGATGCCTAATCGTTACCAGAGGGGAAGCGGTGATGGGCGTCCACGTGCGGAGACTGGTGAATGGTGACCGAAGACGGGGACTAGACCGGTTTATGGACAGGGGGTGGTCAGCAGGTTAGGTTGTCCGCCGTTGTCCATCCACCTGCCTGAGTCAGGCGATTGGAGCCGCACCATGAAGGACGTCACCCAGCTCGCCGAGGGCTGGAGCCTGCGCCATGGAGAGGAACTGCTGGAGGCCACGGTGCCCGGCTGCGTCCACACCGATCTGCTGACCGCCGGGGCCATCCCCGATCCGTTCCTGGGCCGCAACGAGACGGACGTCGCCTGGGTGGGCCACCGCGCCTGGACGTACGTCCGTCACCTCCGACACGACAGCGGGCACGAGCGCACCGATCTGGTCTTCGACGGTCTGGACACCGCCGCGTCCATCACCCTGGGGGGCCGCCCGGTCGGCAGGACCCGCAACATGCACCGCCGCTACCGGTTCGACGTCACGGGCCGCACCGGGCGGTTGGAGGTCCGCTTCGCCTCCGCCTACGACGAGGCCGCGGCCGTCCGTGCCGTCACCGGGGACCGGCCCAACGTCTACCCGGAGCCGTCGCAGTACATCCGCAAGATGGCCTGCAACTTCGGCTGGGACTGGGGGCCGACGCTGGTGACCGCCGGCATCTGGCGGCCGGTGCGGCTGGAGCACTGGTCCACCGCCCGCATCGCCGACGTCCGCCCGCTGGTCACCGTCGACGAGGCCGCCGGCCGGGTGGAGGTACGCCTGGAGATCGAACGCACCGCGCAGGGGAGGGGGCGGGCGCTGCGCGCGGAGGCCCGGGTGGCCGGCGCCCGCGCCGAGGCCGTCCTGACCGGCGACGAGGCGGTGCTGCGCCTCGACGTGCCCGACGTCCGCCTGTGGTGGCCGCGCGGCTACGGCGAACAGCCCCTGTACGACCTCCAGCTCACCCTGAGCGACGACCAGGGCGACCCGCTGGACACCTGGCACCGACGGATCGGCTTCCGCACCGTCGAGCTGGACCGCTCGGCCGACGAGCACGGCACCGGCTTCACCCTCGTCGTCAACGGCGTCCGCGTCTTCGCCCGTGGCGTCAACTGGATCCCCGACGACGCCTTCCCCTCCCGCGTCACCCCCGAGCGCTACCGCACCCGGCTGACCCAGGCCGCCGAGGCCAACATCGACCTCGTACGGGTGTGGGGCGGCGGCATCTACGAGGACCACGCCTTCTACGACGCCTGCGACGAACTCGGCCTCATGGTCTGGCAGGACTTCCTCTTCGCCTGCTCCGCCTACCCGGAGGAACAGCCGCTGCGCGGCGAGGTCGAGGCCGAGGCCCGCGACAACGTTGTCCGACTGATGCCGCACCCCTCGCTCGTGCTGTGGAACGGCAACAACGAGAACCTCTGGGGCTTCCGTGACTGGGACTGGGAGCCCGCCCTCGCCGGCGACTCGTGGGGCGAGGGCTACTACCTCGGCCTGCTGCCCCGTGTCGTCGCCGAACTCGACCCCACCCGCCCCTACACCGCGGGCAGCCCCTGGTCCGGCTCCTGGGACCACCACCCCAACGACCCGGCACACGGCACCCATCACTCCTGGGAGGTGTGGAACCGCCAGGACTACGCCGAGTACCGGGCGAGCGTGCCCCGCTTCGTCGCCGAGTTCGGCTGGCAGGCACCGCCCGCACTGGCCACCCTGCGCCGCGCGCTGCCCGGCGAGCGCCTCGCCCCCGCCTCCCCGGGCATGCTCCACCACCAGAAGGCCGAGGACGGCAACGGCAAGCTGGACCGCGGTGTCGCCCGCCACTTCCCGCTGCCCGAGGACGACTTCGACCGCTGGCACTACCTGACCCAGCTCGTGCAGGCGCGTGCGGTCGCCGCGGGCATCGAGCACTGGCGCTCGCACTGGCCCGTCTGCGCCGGCACGATCGTCTGGCAGCTCAACGACTGCTGGCCCGTCACCTCCTGGGCCGCCATCGACGGTGACGGCCGCCCGAAGCCCCTCTACCACGAGCTGCGCCGCGTGTACGCGGACCGTCTCCTCACCCTGCAGCCGGACGCCGACGGCCTCGTGCTCGCCGCGGTGAACCAGTCCGCCGAGCCCTGGCGTACGACGGTGACGCTGCGGCGGGTGGAAGCGGACGGGACCACGGTCGGTGAGGCCAGCCTCGAGGTGACCGCGGACCCCCGTGCCGTCGCCAGGATCGCGGTGCCCGAAGGGCTCGTACCGGACGCGCGGTCCGCGAAGGAGTTCCTGGTCGCCGACGCGTCGGGGTCGCCCCGGTCGAGTCGGGCCGGGAGCGGGGGAGACGCCGGGAGCGGACGCGGGGCCGGGAGCGGGGAAGGGCCGCGCGCCCTGCACTTCCCCGTCCCCGACAAGGACTTCGCCTACCCCCGGCCCCGCTTCGACGTCACCCTGGAGCCCGTACCCGGGCAGGGGGATAGAGTCGACGTCGTGGTGAGCGCCCAAACTCTCGTCAGAGACCTCCTGCTCCAGCCCGACCGGCTCGGCCCGGCCGCCGCCTGCGACCGCGGCCCGCAGACCCTGCTGCCCGGTGAGCGGACACGCATCCGTGTGCAGGGCTGCGGCACCGTCACCGCCGGCGACGTCAGGGCCGCCCTGTTCTGTGTGGACCTGATGTGAGCGCCCCCACGGAGCGCGTCACCATCAAGGACGTCGCGGCGCGGGCCGGGGTGTCCAAGGGCGCGGTGTCGCTCGCCTTCAACCACAAGCCCGGCGTCTCCCAGGCCACCCGTGAGCGGATCTTCGCGGTGGCCCGGGAGCTGGGCTGGACCCCGAGCGCCACCGCCCGCAGCCTGTCCAGCCGACGGGTCGACATCATCGGGCTGGCCCTGTGCCGGCCGGCCCGGCTGCTCGGCCTGGAGCCGTTCTACATGGACTTCGTCTCGGGCATCGAGAGCGTCCTCGCGGAGCGGTCCTGCTCGCTGCTGCTGCGGCTGGTGCGCGACCTCGACGAGGAGGTCGCGGTCTACAAGGAGTGGTGGCGCGGCCGGATGATCGCCGGCGCGATCCTGGTGGACTTCCGCGAGGACGATCCCCGGGTGCCCGCCCTGCGAAGTCTCGGCCTGCCCGCGGTCGCCGTCGGCCACCCCTCCCTCACCGGCCCCTTCCCGGCGGTGTGGACGGACGACGCGTCCGCGGTCGCCGAGGCCGTCCGCTACCTGGCGGCTCTGGGCCACCGGCGCATCGCGCGCGTCGGCGGGCCGACCGACCTCGGGCACAGTGCCATCCGGGCCCGCGCCTTCGCCGCCACCACCCGGGAGCTGGGCCTGGAGGAGGCGCGGCAGATCGCCACCGGCTTCGACGAGAAAGAGGGGGCCCGCGCCACCCGCACCCTGCTGCTCGCCGCCGAACGGCCCACCGCGATCGTCTACGACAACGACATCATGGCGGTCGCGGGGGCGGGCGTCGCGGCGGAGATGGGCTTCACCGTCCCCGACGATCTGTCGCTGCTGGCGTGGGACGACTCCCAACTGTGCCGGATCACCCACCCGACGATGTCGGCCATGAGTCACGACGTGCACCACTTCGGTGCCGAGGTGGCGCGTGTGCTCTTCGATGTGATCGGCGGCGTGCACACCGCCGGCCATCAGGTGCCGACGCCGTCGCTGACCCCGCGCGGTTCCACCGCCCCGGCGCCGGGGACGCAGTCCCCCTGACACGGGAAGGGCCGCGTCCGGCGCGGACGCGGCCCTCTGGCGTGCCGGGAGACGGGTGTCACCCCTTCGCGCAGGTGCTGCCGTTGAGAGCGAAGGCGGCCGGGACGCCGTTGGTGCCGGTGGAGGAACCGTTGAAGCCGAAGCTCACGGTGCCGCCGGCCGGGATGGTCTCCGTCCAGGACTCGTTGGTGGCCCGGACCTCGCTGCCCTGCTGGACGGCCCTGGCGTTCCAGGCCTGGTGGAGTTTCTGCCCGCCGGGGAAGACGAACGTGAGCTGCCAGCCCCTGACGGCCGTCGTGCCGGTGTTGCGGATGGTGACGTCCGCGTTGAACCAGTTGCCCCAGTCGCTGATGCGGTAGCTGACCGAGCAACTCCCGGGGACCGGACCGCTGTCGGAGAAGACGCCGGCTTCCTCGGCCGTCTGCTGGATGCCGTCGGCGCCGGAGAAGATGCGCTGTCCCCAGGCGGTGAGGCGCGCGGCGTCGAAACCGGTGGCCATGTCCAGGTACTCGACACCGCCGCCGTTGCCGCTCCACGACCAGCCGAGGTACCCCACCCCGAGCTGCCGCGCGGTGGACATGATGGCGCCCTCGTCCGGATCACCGTCCGAGTGCATGTCGCCGAATTCGCCGACGACGATGGGTAGACGCTGTGAGATAAACCGGTTGATGTAGTCCTTCACCTTGTCGGCCGTGTTGAACACCCCGTACATGTGGACGGAGAACACGATGTTCTTGGCGGGGTCCGCGGCGAACACCTCCGCCGCGTGGTCGCGCATCGTGAAGGACCAGTCCTGGCCCCAGTTGGGGGCGTCGACCATGAGTGTGTGGTCGAATCCGGCAGCCCGCATGCGGCCGATCGCGTTGCTGGTGTCGGCGGTCCACGCTGTGGCCCCGGAACCGCCGTTGCCGTAGGGCTCGTTCCCGATGTTCAGGATGACGTACTTCTCCTGGCCCTTCACCGCGTCCTTGATGCTGATCCAGTAGTCGACGGCGCGGGAGAGCGGGACGGCTCCGGCCTGCTCGCCGTAGCCGGTGGTGTCGTGCGCCTCGAGGACGCAGACGAGCCGGTTCTGCTTGCACTGCGCCACGACGGCCGCGACGTCGGCGGTGTCGTTCCTGGTCCAGCGGTCGCCCGTGGCGAGCACCACGCGCACGGAGTTGGCGCCCAGCGCCTTGACGTCCTTCAGGGCCTGCGCGGTCCTGGTGGGGTACCAGGCGTGGGCGTGGTTGACGCCGCCCAGGACGAAGTCCTCGCCGTTCGCGTCCACAAGCCGGCCGTCGGCGACGTGGAAGCCCGGTGCGGCCCGCGTCTCGGCCTGCGCGGGGGACGGGGCGGCCAGGACCGCGGCGGCCAGGGCCAGCAACGCTCCCGCTGCGGTGGCCAGTCTCTTCCTCATGCTGCTCCCAGGGTGGTGGCTCGTGCGGCCGGACGCCGGATGCCGGACGGGCCCGGGCGGCACGGCACTGCCGATGGTTGTGGGGTCGTGCGTCCGGCCCGTCCGTTCTGTCCCGGCGGGGCGCCGGCAGGCCGGAAAGGCAAATGTCGAGCCGGTTGGATATCCCGCTGCCCGGGATTCGACAGCGGCTCACGCCGGGCAGCGGGACGTCGGGTCACCGACGAAAGAGCGGCGTTGATCTCCCCGCTCAGGAAGAGGTGAGGGAAAACGCCCTTCGGTCGGCGGCTGGCAGAGAGGCTAGAACGAGACTTCGGCGCGTTACAACCGTTCGAGCAAAACCGGTTAAGTTTAGTCCCGGTTCAGTTGCCGTTCCTCCACCGCGGTGGTGGCCCGGAAAACCGTTCCCGCGCCGGAGACGGCGACCTCCTCCCCGGCCGGCACATAGGCGGACCCGCCCGCTCGGAGCGGGAGCTCGTCCCCGGAGCCGGTGACGCGGACCGTGCCGCCGGTGCACACCAGGATCTGCGGCCGGAGTCCGGGCAGTGCGCGGGCGCCGTCCCCTGCTCGCAGCACGAGACGCGACAGCCGGAAGTCGTCGACGGGCGCCGGGTACACCTCCTCACCGTTCCCTTCGCCGTCCCCTTCGCGCACCGGGCGCACCAGCGGCGTCGGGAGCGCGGTGAAGCGGACGACGCGCAGCAGCTCCGGCACATCCACGTGTTTGTCCGTCAGGCCGCAGCGCAGGACGTTGTCCGAGGCGGCCATGATCTCCACGCCCAGCCCCCGCAGATAGGCGTGCGGTACGCCCGCCCCGAGGAACAGGGCCTCACCGGGCGCCAGTCGGACATGTCTGACCAGCAGGGCGGCCGGCACGCCGGGATCGCCCGGGTGGGCCCGGGAGAGCCCGTCGTACACCGCGAACTCCTCCCGCAACGGGCCCGGCCGCCGGGTGGCGGACGCCAGTGCCCCGCCGACCTCGGCCAGCCGGTCCGGGGAGAGGGAGAGGAACGCGGAGAAGACCTCCCGCAGCGCCGCTTCCTCCGGGGCCGAGCGGAGCGTCCGGGCGTACGGGGCCAGCCAGTTCAGGCGCAGGCCGTCCAGCAGCTCGGCGCTCTCGTGCGGCGGCCGGAATCCGCAGAGACCCTCGAACGGGGTGAGGGCGACGATCATCTCCGGCTTGTGCTGGGGATCCCGGTAGGTACGGTGCGGGGCGTCGAGGGGGATGCCCCGGGCGTTCTCCCGTTCGTGTCCGGCGGCTGCCCGGGCCGGGTCGGGGTGCACTTGCAGGGACAGGGGGGCGTCGGCCGCCAGCAGCTTGACGAGGAACGGCAGCCGCGGCCCGAAGCGACGTACGACCGCGTCGCCCAGCTCGCCCCGCGGGTTCTCCTCGATGACCTGGTCCAGCCCCCGCAGGCGCCCGTCGCGCTCCACTCGGGAGGGGGCGCCGGGATGTGCGCCCATCCACAGCTCGGCCTGCGGGGAGCCGTCCGGGGTGGTGCCCATCAGGGCGGGCAGCGCGGTGGCCGAGCCCCAGGGGTAGGGGCGGACGGTGTTGACGAGGCGGTCCACGCGGGGTGTTTCCTTTCGAACTGCGGCGGAGTGCCCGTGCGGGCGGTGGGCTGGGGGAGCGGCGGCCGGACGTCCACAGCCAAGCGGTCAGAGCGGGAGTGAAGCGCTCGTGGCGGGTGCGGTGCGGGCGTCGTTCCTTCCTTGCGGACGGCGGGATCAGGCCTCCCGAGGACGGACACTCTGCCCACTGCTGACAACGTTGTCCAGCCTGCTGCCTCGTTAAGTCCGGGTTTGGTGAATCCCTTGTGGCGTGAGGTCGCCCTAACTCTACAGAACCGGTTTAGTTCCCGAGGGTCTTAAATGTACCGTCAGCGACAGGACACGGACATCTCGGCCGCGGTCCCTCCGTCTGGGAAAAGTTCGCCCGGGCGCCCCGGGGCCGTCCTCGGGGGCGGCACCGATGGCGTCGCGTGCGACCACCACCACCCTCGTCGCGAGGTCATCGCCCTGCTGAAGGAGCTCGGCGTACGGTCCTACCGGTTCCCCGTCAGCCGGCCACCGGTGCAGCCCACGGGCTCCGGCTCGGTCAGGACGGCGCGACCGGGACGCGGTCCCGGCATGTCACCGTCACGTTTCCGGAAGTCCTTCGTACGGTGAGCGTCACCGAGGGTAGACGCGGTGGTGTTCAGGACCGCCGCCGCGTGGGGGCGTGCGGGCCGCGCCCGCACCGCGGGCGAGGAGCACCCCGGGGCTCGAGGAGCCGCCGTGCGGTCCCGCCCCCGCCGGACGTACCGGCGCGGCGGTCAGGTCCGTGCCGCGCGGGCGGTCAGGGGACCCGCCTGTCGGTGGTGGTGATGCGCGTGATCGCCTCCAGCGTCAGGGCGCGGTCGTGGGGCTACGGGAGAGGGCGCGGTGGAGGGTCAGGCCCTCGATGAGGGCGTCGAGCTGGCGTGCGGTGTCGGGGTCGAAGTGCCTCTCCAGGTGGACGCGGCTGCGGCGCATCCACGCGTGGGTGAGTTCCCGGTAGGCGGGCCGGCGGGCGGCGAGGGTGTACAGCTCCTGGGTGAGCACGAGGTCTGTATTGACCCGCAGGGTTGTTCACGCGGGTGATCGGTGGCTGGCCGCCGAGTGCGGTGTGGCTGCGGTGGTGGTTGTAGGTGTGCAGGAAGTCT
>NZ_JBITEN010000017.1:0-192864 GCF_044455165.1 Streptomyces sp. NPDC051315 | reverse complement strand
GTTCCCCCCCGCCCCCCCGGCCCCCCCGCCCCGGCCCCCCCCCACCCCTAACCGCGCCCCCCCCCCCCCCCCGGGGGGGGGCGCCCGCTTTTCGAGTGCGGGCCGTCTCAGAGACCGTAGGTCTTGCCGATGACGTCCCGCTGGATCTCGCTGGTCCCGCCGTAGACCGTGGAGACGACCGCGGCCCGCAGGTGGCGCTCCATGTCGAACTCCGTGGTGTAGCCGTAGCCGCCCATCATCTGCATGCCCTCCAGGGCGGCCCGCTTGGCGATCTCGGTGGCCTTCAGCTTGGCCATGGACGCCTCGCGCGGGAACAGCTTGTCCGGCTGCGCGTCGCAGTCCAGAGCCACCTCGCGCACCAGCAGCCGGGTGCACTCGATCTCGGTGGCGAGATCGGCGATCCGGTGCCGCAGCGCCTGGAAGGAGCCGACCGGCCGGCCGAACTGCTCACGTTCGCGGACGTAGGTGACCGCGTCGTCGAAGGCGCGGCGCGCCAGGCCCAGCATGTTCGCGGCCAGGAAGAGCCGCTCGTAGTTCAGGCCGGCCATCAACTGCCGCCAGCCGCCGTCCACCTGGCCGACGACGGCGTCCGCGGGCAGCCGCACGCCGGTGAGGAAGACATCGTTGACCTCCCGGCCGCCCATGGTCTCGATGCCCCGCACCTCCACGCCCGGGGCGTCCGCGGGCAGGTGGAACATGGTCAGACCGCCGTGCTTGTCCTCGCCGGTGCGGGCCACCAGCAGGATGCTCCTCGCGCAGTGCGCGTTGGAGATCCAGGTCTTCTGACCGTCGATCACCCACGTGCCGTTCTTCTCCTGCCGGGCGCGGCAGCGCAGCGCGCCGACGTCCGACCCGGCCCCCGGCTCCGACATGGCGATGGCCAGCACGTCACCGCGCACGGCACCGGACAGCACCTCGTGCCGCTGCTGCGCGGTGCCGAACTTCTCGTACGCCTTCGCGGCGATGACAGTGGTGATGAAACCCCCGGCCGGGACCATCCCGTACGAGGTCTCCTCCAGGAAGAGGCAGGCGTCGGCCAGCCCGCCGCCGGAGCCTCCGTACTCCTCGGGCAGGCACACCCCGAGCCAGCCCAGGTCGGCGAGCCTGCCGTACAACCCGGGATGGTGGGCCTCGCGGCCGCCGCCTGTCAGCGCGTCACGCTGCTCTCGGGTACCGCACTCGCGCTTGGCGAAGTCGCGCACGGCCGCGGCGAAAGCGGCCTGTTCTTCGGTGAGTCGACTGCCCATTGGTTCCTCCGGGATCCGGGTGCCGGTCGGCGGCTCGGTCAGGGTCGGGCAAGCAGTGAGCTACAAAGATATGGTAGATGTTTCACAGTCTCTCGGGAGTCGTTCGCCGGTATCGTGAGGAGCACCATGAGAACTGACACGAACGACTCGTGGCTCGCCCGAGCCCTCGCCCAGCCGGAGCCGGAGGACCGCGTGGCGCGGCGGATCCTCGACGCAGCACTGGAGCAGTTCACCCTCCTGGGTCTGCGCCGCTCCTCCGTGGACGACGTCGCCAAGCGGGCCGGCGTCTCCCGGGTCACCGTCTACCGGCGCTTCCAGACCAAGGACAAGCTGGTCGAGGACACCCTGCTGCGCGAGCTCAGCCGGTTCTTCCAGCGGCTGGACTCGGCGGTGGCGGCGCTGCCGACCATGAAGGAGCGGGTCGTCGAGGGCTTCGTGGTCGCCCTGCGCCACACCCGCGCCCATCCGCTCTTCGGCGGCCTGCTGCGCCTCGAACCCGAGGTGGTGCTGCCCTACCTGACCGTGCAGGGCAGCTCCTCGCTCTCCGCCACCGTCGATTACCTGACGGTCCATCTGCGCCGCGCGCAACAGGTCGAGGGCCGTCCCGACGAGGACCCGCGTCCGGTCGCCGAGCTGATGGTGCGGGTCGCCGTGTCCTTCCTGCTCAACCCCGCCAGCTGCATCGAGATGGAGGACGAGGACCAGGCCCGGGCCTTCGCCCGCCGCTACCTGGCCCCGCTGCTGGACGCCTGACCGGCCGGCCCGTCCGCTCGGCCGGTCCGGCCGGCGGGGCGCCGACCGGCCGTTCAGTGGCGCCGGTGCAGTGCCCGGGCCAGCCGCACCGCGCGCTCCCGCGTGGCGGCCGGAACCTCGAAGGAGGTCAGCGCGATCGGCGGGGTGAACCGCTGCACCGTCGTCGACTGCACGGAGGTGAAGGCACGCAGGCCCTCCTCGCCGTGGATCCGCCCGAAGCCGGAGTCCTGAGACCCGCCGAATGGCAGCGCCGGCACCGCCGCGAAGCCCAGCACCGAGTTCACCGACACCGCCCCCGCGCGCAGCCGCGCCGCGATCGCCGCACCGGCGCGCCCGTCGCGGCAGAACACCGCGGCCCCCAGGGCGTAGCGCGAGGCGTTGGCCCGCTCCACCGCCTCGTCCACGTCGGCCACCGGGTTGATCGCCACGACCGGTCCGAAGGTCTCCTCCGTCATCGCCGCCACGTCCTCCGGAACGCCGGTCAGCACGACCGGCGCGACGTACGGAGCGCGAACCGAATCGGGCCCGCCCAGCAGGGCACGCGCACCCGCCGAGACCGCACCGGTCACATGCCGCTCGACGACCGCGACCTGGCCCGGCAGGGTCATCGGGCCGTAGGAGGCGTCCGCCTCGGCACCCGGGCGCAGCGCCTCGGCCCGCTCGACCACCCGTTCGCACAGGGCCGCGTGGATCTCACGCACCGCGTAGACCCGCTCCACCCCCGCGCAGGTCTGCCCCGCGTTGCTCAGCGCGCCCCACGCGATCGCGTCGGCGGCCGCCTCCAGGTCCGCGTCCGCGGTGACGATCACCGCGTCCTTCCCGCCGCACTCGGCGAGGAACGGTGTCAGCGTCTCGGCGCACACCGCCATCACCTTGCGCGCCGTCCCCGGCGAGCCGGTGAACGCCAGCTTGTCGACCCCGGACCGGGCCAGGGCGTCCCCGGTGGACGCCGCGCCGGTGACGGTGGTGAGCAGTCCGGCGTGCCCGGGCACGGCGGCGTCGAAGAGCTCGGCCAGCAGGACCCCGGTGCCCGAGGTCAGCTCGGACGGCTTGAAGACCACGGCGTTCCCCGCCGCCAGGGCGTAACCGATGGAGCCCATCGGGGTGTACAGGGGATAGTTCCAGGGGCCGATCACGCCGACCACGCCCAGCGGCCGGTGCACCAGCGAGGCCCGCTGGTGCACGGCGAACAGTCCGCTGCCCACCTTCCGCCGGCGCAGCACGCGGTCGGCGTTGCGGGCGGCCCAGCCCAGGTGCTCCAGCGTGAGCACGACCTCCAGTGCGGCGTCGCCGGCCGGCTTGCCGGTCTCCTCGGCGATGGTGCGGGCCACGGCGTCCAGGTCGGTGGCGAGGGCCTTCTTCCAGCGCAGCAGGTGGTCACGGCGCCGGGACGCGGGCAGCGCCGCCCAGCCGGCCTGGACGGTCCGGGCCCGGGCCACGGCGCGGGAGACCTCCTCCGGCCCGTTCAGCGGGTGTTCGGCGATCGGCTCGCCGGTCGCGGGGGAGTACGTGGTGAAGGTCGCGGCGCGTGGTGCGGCGGCCGGTGTGGTGCCGGTCATCGGGTCTCCTGACGGGGAGCGTGGGGGACGGACGACTGCACCGGAACGGAAGCCCCTTCCGGCGGATCCTCGTCCTGGAGCGGGGCCGGCGGACGGGAGTGCGCCCAGTGCGGACCCAGGTCGTCCAGGGTCCACCCGAAGGGATAGGTGCGCGCCTTGGGCTTGCGCGGGAACCGCTCCGGCCGCCCGGGCAGCAGGCGGATCAGCGCGGCCCGGATGCGGAACACGCGGTGGACGGCGGCCCGCAGCCAGCGCGGCTCCGGGCGGAAGCCGAGCGCCTCCAGCAGCGGTTCGTCCAGGAGGGCGAGTGAGACCCGGGACGCCAGCCGCCGCGCCGGGGCCGGGTACCAGGAGGCCAGGATCCGCAGGGTGGCCGCTGCGACCCTGCGGTTGGCGGGGTCGTAGGCGAACATCTCCCCCTCGTAGTCGTCGTGGAGTCGCTCGAACGCGGCGTAGGTCTCGGGCACGCCGGAGATGCCCATCATCTCGCCCATCCGCCGGCCCACCAGCGCCAGACTCTCGGTCTCCTGCTCGGACAGGCGCCGCCAGC
This sequence comes from Streptomyces sp. NPDC051315, assembly GCF_044455165.1. Taxonomy (NCBI): domain Bacteria; kingdom Bacillati; phylum Actinomycetota; class Actinomycetes; order Kitasatosporales; family Streptomycetaceae; genus Streptomyces; species Streptomyces sp. NPDC051315. The sequence continues at coordinate 188,755 of NZ_JBITEN010000017.1, read as the reverse complement.
CGAACCGGTCGATCCACCGCTTGGGCCCCACCACCGTGGTGGCCAGGACGTAGAGGAAGTCCTCGTTGGGGATCCGGTAACGGCCGTGTATGCGGTTCAGGTGGCGGGCGGCTGCCCGGCCGTGCTCCGAGTCCATCCCCTCGCGGACCATCTCGTACGTGATCAGCACCGTGTCGTCGTACCGCTTCTGACCAGCACGTTCGAACTCCTGAGTGCGGTCCAGGAGTCGGGAGATGCGCGGGACGCCGAAGTCGCGCAGGAACGCGATCGAGGTCCCGTGGAGATAGTCGCGGGGGAACTCGTAGTGGATGATCCACCGGTAGATCTGCTCGAAGTCCTGCTGCGGATCCATCTGCCGGATGCGGCGCAGCCGGCTGTAGCGGCCCATGGGTGATCCCTCCTGTCAGAAGCGCGGCCACCGGCTCGCGGTGCGCGTGCTCGTGTCGGAGAAGCGGACGGTCTCCGCGTCGACCAGCACCTGACCGGGCTCCGCCGCGGTCACCTCCGGCTGCGCCGGGTGTCGGTGCTGACGTTCACGTGGCCGATGACGAGGTGCCGGTGCGCCGGGCGACGTGGCTGCGCGGTGCCGCGCGGGTCGGGGGCAGAGCGCGGGTCGTGGCGGTGCCGGCCGTGCTGGGTTCCATAGGGAGCACGCTCTGTGAGTCGATGATACTGAAACTATTGAGTTGTTTCATGAGACGTCAATACTCCGGACGTCACAGAGACGAGGAGGAGCCCGAGGCCGCGCCTCGGCTTCCGTCCACGCCGGTTGCTCGGCCGAGGCTTCTGCGGCGGACGCAACCGTCGGGCACCTCGAGGAATGCGAGATTCTCGTTGTATCGCCCGGTCGATAACTCCCGTGCGAGGATGTCGCGCGTGACCGGATTGTCTTCCTCGCCAGTTGCTGAGGGCACGCCCCGTAACTACGGCCTGGGTCCCCGAGTTGCCGCTGTGCTCGTGTTCGGGACCTCGGCCGCGGTCCTGGTGGTCGAGATCGTCGCTCTGCGGCTGCTGGCTCCCTACCTCGGCCTCACCCTCGAGACCAGCACCATGGTGATCGGCATCGCCCTGACGGCGATCGCTCTCGGCTCCTGGCTGGGTGGGCGCATCGCCGACCAGGTCAATCCGCGTCGGCTCCTGGCTCCCTCGCTCGGAGTGTCGGGAGCGGTCGTGGCGCTCACCCCAGCCGCGTTGCGCACCACCGCGGAATGGGCGCCGGCGATGCTCGTGCTGATCGCGTCCATGACCATCCTCGTGCCAGGCGCGCTGCTCTCCGCGGTGACGCCGATGGTGACCAAGTTGCGTCTCACCAGCCTCGCCGAGACCGGAACGGTCGTCGGCCGGCTGTCGGGCGTCGGCACCGTCGGTGCCATCTTCGGCACGGTCCTGACCGGTTTCGTCCTCGTGTCGCGGTTATCGGTCACCGGCATCCTGATCGGCCTCGGAACACTGCTGGTGGTCGGCTCGGCGCTCGTCGAGTGGCGGACGCGCAGGTGGATCGGCACCACTGCCCTGACGCTCGTGGTGATGGCCGGAGGCCTCGCCGCCATGGTCGCGCCGGGCGGCTGCGACGTGGAAACCAGGTACCACTGCGCACGAGTCGTCGTCGACCCGGACCGGGACAGCGGCCGCACCCTGGTCCTGGACGGCGTGCGGCACTCCTACGTCGACATGGACGATCCGACATTCCTGGAATTCACGTACGTGCGTGCCATCGCGTCGGTGATCGATGCCGCCTTCCCCGAGGGAGAGCCACTCGCCGCCCACCACCTGGGCGGCGGCGGGCTCTCCCTGCCCCGTTACCTTGCGGCCACCCGCCCCGGAACGCGCAGCCTTGTGTCGGAGATCGACAGTGGGGTCGTCCGCATCGATCGTGACTACCTCGGTCTGAGGCCGAGAACCGGTATCGACGTACGCGTGGAGGACGGCCGGCTGGGCCTGCGACGAGTGGACACGGGCAGTCGTGACCTCGTGGTCGGCGACGCCTTCGGGGGCGTCAGCGTCCCGTGGCACCTCACCACGGTCGAAGCGATGACCGATGTACGGCGGGTGCTCGACGAGGACGGCATCTACGTCGCCAACCTCATCGATCACGGTGAGTTGGCCTTCGCACGTGCCGAGGCGGCCACTCTCCGCGAGACGTTCGAGCACGTTGCCCTCCTCGGCGAACCCGCCGACATCGGCCTCGATCCGTCTGCCACCTCCGAGGGCGGCAATCTGGTGATGGTCGCCTCCGACCGCCCGAACGACCCGAGCGCCATCCAGCAGGCGCTGGACGCCCGCGGAACCGGTTGGAAGATCGTCACCGGCGTCGACCTCACGTCCTGGATCGGCGGCGCCCCCCTGCTCACCGACGCCTACGCGCCCGTCGACCAGCTCCTCCAGCCCTCCAGTCCCCAGAACAACCGGTGACAGGGCACGCGTCCAAGCGTTGCCCGTCGCGAACTGTCTGACGGCCGGGCCGATGGGCGGCGGTACCGCAGGCGATCGCCGGTAGGCTGCGGTGGTGCGCACGGTCGAGCTCCTGTTGGATGAGGCGGCAGAGCTAGCGGTCCGGGAGGCCTGGAGGCGGCTGGCGGACGCGGGGCTGCCCAGTCAGGCGCGCCACCGCTCACCGACGAACAGCCCGCACCTCACCCTGGTCGCCTGCCCGGAGCTGACCGCCCCGATTCGCTGGGAGCTCGCCGAGGCCGCCGCCGCCCTGCCGCTGCCGGTGCGGTTCACTGGCGTGGTGCGTTTCGAGCGGCCTACCTCGGTGCTGGCTTGGGCGCTGGACTGCGACTCCGCGCTGGCCGGTCTGCACCGCCGGGTGTGGGAGGCGGTGGCCTCGGACAGCCCGCCCGAGACCCTCAATCCGTTCCACCAGCCTGGGCGCTGGAGTCCGCACATCACCCTCGGCCGGACCCGGCGGGCCGGTGCCTTCGCCGGCCGGCGGGTTCCCGAGCTGTTGCCGGCGCCGCCGCTGTGGGCCCGGCTCACCACTCTGCGCAGCTACGACACCGAGACCGGCGCCCTGGAGGTGCTGAAGCCCCGCCCCTGAGACGCCGTCCCCGACGTTGGAGCCCCGGCGGGGGTCCGCGATCACCGGCAGAACCACGGTGGCGGGAGAACAAAACCCACCGGGGCGACAGGGCACCGTCACCGACCAAGCTCACCCGTCACCGGGGCGCCCCGACCGGGCGGCATCAAGACGGCTACCCCGCACGGCCCTTGCGTTCTACCGTGGCCAGGCACGAGCAGGCAGTCGATCCAGGCCGCCCGCCTGGTCGGCCTCGGGTGCAGCCGGTCCCGTGCCTGCACGGTGGCCTTCCCGTGGAGGCGGGTGTCGGTGACGGTCGCGAAGGCGGTTTCCCAGAGCGGTCTGCGACGAAGTCCCCTGGCGAGGCCTCGACTTGATGGGCAGTGCGCACATCCGGGTGTGGGAGGTGAACGGCGGCCACTCCGGGGGCCGTCCACCGCCTCGCGGCGCGGGCCCGTGCGAGCCGCACCACGGTGCGGCCGGTGGACGCCCGGCCGGTTCACGGCGGTGATCGGGCCCCGGCGTCTTGAAGGACGAAGAGACGTTCGCCCACATTGCCGACCTGCGCACCGAGTGCCCGCACGACACCGTAAGTCGTCCACAACCGTCCCGGCGACTGGATCGACATGGCCTGCTACGCGGCGCTGACGGTGGCCGACGACGGCGGCGTGGCCCGGACTCGGATCTCCGAAGACGCACTGGCGCGGCGCCTGGGGCTCTTCCGGCACGTGACGGAGGAGTTGAAGCCGCCCGGCGGACCCTGAGTGGTCTCGCCGTGTCAGTACAACCCACGCCAACGAACCACGAAGGGGGGAGGACAGTTGACGCTCTACCGGCATCAAGCACGCCTACATCGCCGGGCTCTCGTTCCTCTGCCTGGCGGCTGGCGCAGTACAGCTGTTCCGGCATGGTGGTCCCTACTGGTTGATGATCGTCCTCTTCGTGGCCGTGGCATGGAGCAACGGGCAGTGGAGGGAGGCCGGGCAACGGGACCCGGCCCACCTCTCCAGCTCCGCCTTCTTCGTGATGCTGCTGGCACCCTTCGTGAGCGTTGCCGCGCTGGTGTGGGGCATCGCCCTGGAGCTGTGACCCCGGCACTCAGGTGGAACAGCCCATGCAGCGCATCCTGGATGCCTGTCACGGCCGGTCTGCAGACCGCATGGACGTGCACGGAGAAGGGGAAGCACCTCAGGGCGCTGACTGGGCTGCTGCGCATGGACGTTCAGTGGCCCGATGCGATCCGAGCAGGTACTGCTCGCGGATGTCCCGGTTCGTCGGCGAGGGCCGCGGCGTAGTCGGCGAGGGAGATGCGACTGCGGCCGTGCCCGTCGGTGAGCAGCGCGGTCGGCACTGCGCAGGCAGGTCTCGGGTTTGCGCGCCGGGGAAGAGTGCTTGGGCGGGTGAGAGGGCCTCACGCTCGATCCGGTCAGGTTCCAAGTACTGACCCGACACGGGAAACGCTGGGGGAGTGGCGCACCCGGCCGCCCGCGTCCAGCGAGGCGGTCGTGACCGAACCGAGCCGCCGCCAACGTGAAGACGTAGGTCGAAGGGCTGGTGTGACCGGTTCTGGGGGTGGGTGCCACGGGTCGGGGGAGGCAGTCTGAGGAGTAGATCGTCTGTCAGACGGTCGGGTCGAAGAGAAACGCGGTGCACCAGCGTCGGCGGATGTGCGAGCCTTCTCTTCCCGGACGCCGACCGAGAAGACTCTGATGACCCGCGATGACGCCCTCAAGCAACTGAGCCACATCGCGCGCGAGCGGGCCTTCGGTAGGCACGTCGGGTCCGACCGGCTCATCCAGGCAGGGCTCGACGCGCTCATTGCCGGGGTCGAGAGTCCCTCCCTCGCCATGCTGGCTGGCCTCCTCCGGAGCGAGGAGCCCGAAGCGCCGGCGCTCCTCGACCAGGTACTGGAGGAGCTGGGTCTGCTCTTCCATCCGCCCGCTGATCCTCGGGCCGCAAAGTGGGCGATGGCCTACTGGGTCGCTGGCCGAATCGCCGACGGAACCCTGGATCCCGCCACCGGCACCCATCTCATCTGGTCAGACATCGCCTACGACCTCGGCTACCCCGAAGAGCTGGAACCGCTTGTCCATAGCGCGCACGATCTGGCCGCCTGGGAGGAGAGCTGGGGAGTCTCCCTCGAGGAACTCGACCGGGAGGCAGTCGAGGCGGCGAAGCAGTTCCTGAACGAGCGGTCGGCAGCAGAAGAGGGGAGCTGACCGCCCGGTTCTTGCTCGCTGCGGTTCGACCGCCCCTACGATCCTGTGCCTGCTGGATCCCGAGCTGCTGGAACGGATCACCGCGCGCCGTGCGGAACTGGACGAACTCGAAGAACGGCTTGCCGAGCAGCTGGCGGAGGGCGGGCCGAGCGGGACGAACTCGCTGTCGCCGAACGTGTCCTCGAGCGGGTGAGTGGGCAGCCCGCCGACCAGCGCGCCTCGGCTGCGCCGACGTCCGGGCAGGTGGGGCGGCCGGGCGGTGAGGGTGATCCCGCACCGCGAGCCGGGCGCTGAGGAAACCATGCTCCGCCGGACTACCAGCGCGTCCTTGCCGCCGTGCGGCAGCCCGCCGGACCGGTCACGGCCCGGCAGGTCGGCGAGATGCCGGCCGCATCGTCAGACCTGGCAGGGGGGGGCGGTCGGCGCTCGGCGTGATCCCCGAGATCATGGCTGCTGCCGTCGCTGAGTAGGGCCTGCGCACGCCACTCGCCGGGTCGGTGGTCCCTGACGCCGTGAGCGCCTTCGGGTCGGCACACAGGATCGTCCGGGCGTCGTTGCCGTCCGTGCCGCCACGGGCACGCAGAGCACCTTTGGTACGAGTGGCACGAGCGCGTGGACTGCGCAGGACTCCCATCGAGCAGCGTTCTGCCGGAATTGCAGGGCTGGGTAGTCGGCGGGACGCTGGACAGGTCAGCCCTGCGGCATCCGATGAGGTTCAGCCGTGGAAGGCCCGAGCCGGAGGATGACATCGGCACCCCCCAGGAGGTCACCATGGAAAGTGCGATCTTGGATGCGATGCAGACCTCTCTGCGAGGGCCGGTCATAGGCCCGCAGGACTCCGAATATCTCCAGGCTCGCAGCATCTACAACGCGATGATCGACAAGCGTCCCGCCGCCATCGTGCGGTGCGCGGACGCTGCGGATGTCATGGCTGCGGTCAACTTCATCCGCGACAACGGCCTGGAACTCGCTGTCCGGGGTGGCGGGCACAGCGGTGCCGGCCTGTGCCTCGTGGACGACGGCGTCACCGTCGACCTGTCGCCGATGCGCTGGGTGCATGTCGACCCCGCTGCGAGGACCGCCCAGGTGGGCGGCGGCAGCCAGCTCCGGGATCTCGATCACGCCACCCACGGCTTCGGGCTCGCGACTCCGACCGGCATCGTGTCGATGACAGGCGTGGGGGGCCTTACCCTCGGCGGTGGCCATGGATATCTCACCCGCAAGTACGGTCTGACGGTGGACAATCTGCTGGCTGCGGATGTCGTGCTGGCCGACGGCAGCTTCGTCACAGCGAGCGAGACCGAGCACCCGGACCTGTTCTGGGCGCTGCGCGGCGGCGGCGGCAACTTCGGCATCGTGACCTCGTTCACCTACCGCCTGCACCCGGTGAACATTGTCGGCGTGGCAATCACCGTGTGGCCGGTCGACCGCACCCGCGAGGTGCTCACGTGGTATCGCGACTTCCTCCCGCAGGCCTCCGAGGACATCTACGGCTTCTTCACGCTCTTCACCATCCCGCCCGGCCCGCCCTTCCCCGAACAGCTCCACGGGCAGAAGGTGTGCGGCATCGTGTGGTGCCACACCGGTGACCCGGAGCGCACCGAGGACGTCCTCGCGGTGGTGAACGATCCCGCGCCGCCCGCCTTCCACTTCACGGCTCCGATGCCCTATTCCGCGTTGCAGAGCTTGTTCGACGAGCTGATCCCCACTGGGTACCAGTGGTACTGGCGCGGCGAATTCTTCGATCGCATACCGGACCCCGCTCTGGACGTGCATCTCGCATACGGGGAGAACCTCCCCACGCCGCTGTCGCTCATGCACCTCTACCCAGTCGACGCGGCCGCCCACCGGGTGGCGCGGGAGGACACCGCTTGGAGCTACCGGGACGCCGTCTGGTCCGGCGTCTTCGCCGGTGTCGACCCCGACCCGGCAAACGCCGAGACCATCAAGCAGTGGTGCGTCAACTACTCGGAGGAGATGCGCCCCTACTCGATGGGCGGCTCGTACGTGAACTTCATGGGGCAGGGCGAGGGCCAGGAGCGGGTCCGGGCAACGTATCGCGGCCACTACGACCGGCTCGCGCAGATCAAGCGAACGTACGACCCGGACAACCTCCTCCACGCCAACCAGAACATCAGGCCCGCCCAGCGGCACTGACCGCCCTTCGGGCATCCCCGAACAGGTCCATCCCGCAGACACCGTGCCGGAGGCCCCTCCGCGATCATGGCACGCGGCCGGCCAGCCGCTCCGACGCACCGGTCTGCCCCCGGCGCCGAATCGGATCACTGACACCAGAACCGTTTCCGTGGCCTTGTCCTCGGCTGAGTGCGCCATCGCCTCCCGTGCTTGTGGGTGACGGGTGACGGGTGACGGGTGACGGGTGCCGCGTGGGGCGTCACGGGGAGCGGAGGAGTGAGGCCGGTCCAGGTGGGTAGTCACGCGCAGGCTGGGAAGGGACGCGCGACACCTGGGGAGGTTGAAACGGCCCTTCCCGTTCCGATGCCGTGGCCGGTTGTGCTGGTTGAAGACAGGTGCGTGCTGCGATCAGCGTCTGATCTCTGCTCCTACCGCGCGCCGCCGGTACCGGCCAAGCGGGACGACGGGCTGCCGGGCGTCCACGTGCGGTCGGTCTCGTCCTGTACGAGCAGGGAGAGCAGCGCGGCTACGGTCAGGCCCGCTTCCGCCGGGTGCCGCAGGACCTTGTCCGGTTCCACGCGGTACGTGTTGCTGCGCCCGTCGCGGGTGTGGGAGAGATAACCGTCCTGCTCGAGATCGGAGATGATCCGCTGGACGGCGCGCTCGGTCAGCCGGCAGTGGGCGGCGATGTCGCGGATCCGGACGTTCGGGTTGTCGGCAATGGCCGCCAGCACACGCGCGTGGTTGGTGACGAACGTCCATCCGGAGTGAGGCTCAGGCACTTCAACCATGCACAGCATTCTACGGACGGCTTTTGCCGGACATCGAATACATGACATACTTTTCGTGCAACAGAGGACAGGAATCGGCCGGGGAGCGACAGGAGGGACCCGAGGGTGTCTTTTGATGAAGTGGTCACAGGGCGCCCGAGCGACGCCGAGGGGAGCCGGTTGCAGGTCCTCGACCAGGCCACGGTGGTGCAGTACGAATGGTGCGGTGCTTGGGTCGTAGGCGCGCGAGGCTCCTACGACATCGACTCGATCGTGCCCCTGGCGGACGCGCTGGACACCGCGGTCAAGGAGCATGCGATGGTGGTTCTGGACGCCTCCGGCATCACCTTCGCGGACTCGGCACTGCTGAATTTGCTGATTCTCACCCACCAGGCAGCGGACCTGCGCGTGGCCGCGCCGACGTTGCAGCTGCGGCGGCTCCTGGAGCTCACCGGAGTCGACACCGTCCTGAAGGTGCGGGCGACGGTGGAAGAGGCCACTGCCTGCTGAACGTTCCGCAGGCCACGGCGAACCCGTACAGCACGGGCCCGGACGCTCACCAAGGAACCGCCTCCGCGCGGCCCTCGGAAAGCCGCGCGAGCCCGGCACAGGAGGCGGCGAAGGCGGCAGGCGGGCAGCAGCCGAGGAAGCGGCCCGGCAAGGTACAGCGCGAGGCGGCTCGGCGGGCGCAGACAGTGAAGGAGGCGGGCGGCGGGAAGCTGGCCGCGAAGAAGGCGGTGCCGCTGCCGCACGGCTCGGTGCGTGCCGCGTCCCGAGCTGCGCACCCTGGCGGTGGTCCGCAGCCGAGCGGGAGTTGGCCCGGGACAAGGCCCGGATCGAGAACGGCGAGCACCGTGCCCGCACCCGACCGGCCCGCCCTCGAGCTTTTGCAGGATTTTCGGCCCAGATGGGACTTCACGGTCGCCTCCGCGAGGTACAGGGTGGCCGCGATCTCGGTGTTGGACAGGCCGCAGCCCACCTTGACGAGCACCTCGCGCTCACGGGCGCTGAGCCGACTCAGCCGCTCGTCGCGCCCGGCGCCGCCGCCGTCGGGGAGGTGCGGGCGGAGGTTCTCCAGCAGGCGGCGGGTGATCCGCGGGGACACCACCGCGTCGCCCGCGGCAACGCCGCGTATCGCGGTGAGCGATTCCCCGCGCCTGGTGTTCTTCAGCAGGAAGCCCGAGGCACCGGCGTTGAGTCCGGTGAACGCGTATGCGTCCAGGTCGAAGGTGGTGAGGATCAACACCCTGCTCTGCGGGGAGACCCGGATGGCCTGCCGGGTCTCCTCGATCCCGTCGGTCCCGGGCATCGGGACGTCCATGAGGACGACGTCGGGGCGCAGCTCCCGGGCGAGGCGTATGGCCTGGATGCCGTCCGCGGCTTCGCCGACCGTCCGGACCGTCGCGTGTGTGCCGGTGGGTGTGTGCTTGAGGGTGTTGGTCAAGGCTTCCTGTACCAGGCGGTAGACGGTCAGTTGTGCTGTGACGGCTGTATGGGTGTGGCCGCCCTGGACCTCGACGCGGGTCGGCAGCCCGGCGGCGCACATCTGGTCGGCGAGGGCCTCCAGTTGTGCGATGCCGGGCAACGGGTGGCGTTCCGCGTCCGGTTCGTCGGTCCGGATGCCCAACGAGCGCCGCATGTCGGTCAGGGCCTGTCGGCCCGTCTCATTGCCCGGCGCTGCGGCCGCCTCGGTCATTCGCATGTCCCCGTCGACTCAGCATCATGGTGGCCCCGGCCGGGGCCACCACCGCGTACAGCCGGAGCCGGGTCGAGTACCAGGAGCGCAACACCCCGAGCTCCCTGGCGTGTACCGCGGCGCCGTCACGGTAGGCCGCGGGCCCGCGGAGCACATGAGTCCACCGTCTGATGGCAGCGCGCCGAGGTACGACCGCAGGAGGAGTCCCACTGCCTTCCGCGGTCGCAAAGCGGCCGTTCACCTGGCGTGCCCGATTGCGACTCCGGTCGCACAGCGGGATGCCTGGATGAGACTCCAGTCGCACGGGGACATGCCTCGGACTGCGACTCCGGTCGCATGCTTTTGGCGACCCGGGATCGATGTGGCATCGCGTGTCCGCCCTGAGGATGGCGGGGTGACCGAGATCATCGCGGGGCTGTACATGTCCCCTCTGGAACTCCTTGCCTCGCTAGGTGCCGTCGCGCTGGTGGCGGCGCGCTGGCTTCCCCCCGCTGCCCGCCCACGCGTCACGATCGCGGCGGGGACGGTTCTCGTGCTGTCCGCGATCGTGCTGAGTGTGGTGGGGATCCGCTGGCAGGTGCTGCCGGTACTGGCTGGCGCTGCCGTCGCGTTCCCGTTCGCCCTCTCTCCGCTGCTGCGACGCCGTACGGGCCAGCCGGCGTGGCGGGCCCGATGGTGGCTGGCGTTGCCGGGGTCGGTGGCCTGCGTCGGCCTGATCGCCACGGGCCCGGTGGCCGCCTGGGCCTTTCCTGTACCTCTGTTCCCCGAGCCGTCGGGCCGTTTCGCGGTCGGCACCCGCGTGGTGCAGTGGACCGACCCACGCCGCCCCGAGAACTTCACCGCCGATCCGCACGACCGGCGCACGGTCGTGGTCCAGCTCTGGTACCCCGCGCAGAAGAGCCCCGCAGGCACGCAGCGGGCCCAGTACCTCGGACGCACGGAGCACGAGGCGCGCACCGTTTCCGACGCCCTCGCCCGCGAGGTCGGCCTGCCTGGCTTCCTGGTGGACGGCGTCCCGCATGCCCACACCCATTCGGTCTTCAACGCCCCGGTGGCCGACACGGGCGGACGGTTCCCGGTCGTGCTGTTCTCTCCCGGATCGGGCGGAGTGCGCACCCAGAACACCGCCTGGGCGGAGGAACTGGCCAGCCACGGCTATCTGGTCGCAGGCCTCGACCACCCGTACGACTCCGCGGCCGTCGTCCTCACCGACGGCCGAACGATTCACACCAGGACCGCCTCCACCGGCGACCGGGACAAGGACGCCGCGCTGTCGGCCGGCTGGACGGCCGTTCGGGCGGCCGACCTCAGCTTCGTCCTCACCCGGCTGGACCGTCCAGGCCGAGGTGAGATCGCCGGCCCGCTGACCGGACGCCTGGACACCAGCCGGGTCGCGGTCATCGGCCACTCCATGGGTGGTGCTGCCGCCCTGCAGGCAGCCCGGCAGGACCACCGGTTCGACGCCGTCATAGATCTGGACGGCTACCCCCACGGCCCCACGTCCCCCTCCCTCCATCAGCCGACGCTCGCTCTCACCCAGGCCATCACCCCCGGAACCGACCCGCGCTACATACCCCGCCTCACCAAGGCCCTCAAGCTCAGCACCGCGACGAGCTACCGGCTCACCATCCCCGGCGCCGCGCACCTCACCTTCATGGACGGCCCCCTGTACCTGCCGCCTGTGCCCTCGATAACCGGATCCCTGGGCCGCACCGAAAGCCCGCACGTCGTCGCCGCGACCACCCTCGCCTTCCTGGACGCCACCCTGCGGCACAAACCCGGTGACCTGGCCGGCGTTCTGTCGGCCTACGGCGATCTCAGCGTCTACCGCCCGGGCAACAGCCGTTGATCAGCTGTGTCGCGGCAGCCGACGGCACGGCCGTTCCCCGCGCCAGCCGGATTGACCAGGCCCTCGCGTCTGAAGCGCCGGAGCCGACAGAAGGGGTGGCGTCCGGTCCGTAACCGGCCGGACGGCGGGCCGTCCTGTCGATCGTGAGGCGTATTGCCTCCCGGAGCCGGGCCGAGCAGCGCGGCCTGAGGGAGAACCGGTGGGGAACGGGCAGCTCGGAGAAGAGGGAGGCGGAAGGCGCTTGAGAGCTCCGGACAAAAGGAGCGTCCGGCTCGCGACGCCCTGCACGCACGCTCGCCGCGTTACCGGGAGGTCCTGGTAGCTCCGCTACCAGGACCTCCCGGCGCCTTGCGATCGCACGCACCGGACGCCGCGAGCTGATCGGACTCCCTTCTGTCCGGAGCTCTTAGTCGGTGAACCCGCGGCCGTTGACCCCCGGCCGCATCACCGTGCCGCTGCCCTGTTCCACTCACTGCCCTTGGTTCCGGAGCCGGAGCACAGTAACCAGCTCTTCCGCGCGACGGCCGTGGCCGGCTACCTGCAAGTGGCCTGTCCCTACGGTTCACCGCCAAGGAGGCCGCCGACCTCGCGGAGCAGGTGTCGGCCGGGCACATCGGCGCGCGCCCTGGCCACAACCCCGAAGGACTGTACTGAACGCACCTGAGCACAGGCTCCGCCTGATGAAGACCACAGCTTGACGAGGCCCACGATGCCGAGCCCCTGAGCCACGAACGCCCCGGCAGCTGAGGTCAGTTGCCGATTTCATGAGTAGGTGCGCGACTGATTATGATCTTGGTCATGTCTGTGCAGAGCTCTGACAAGACCCTTTCCCGTAAGCAGAGACTTCAGGAGAAGCAGCGCCGCCAGCTGGCAGTGGTCGACACCGTGGACAAGGCTGAGGCCAAGGCCCGCAAGGCAGAGATCGAACTGGCTGTGGCCGTCACCGAGGCAGTGCAGGTGTTCGGCGACGAGCAGTCCGCGTCCGAGGGGCTCGATATGCCGGTCGAAGCGATCCGGCGCTTCCTTGGCATGGCGCAGGACGAAGCGGCCAGTGCCGACACCGTCGCCGAGGCCGTTGGCAAATCCTGAGCTTGGCGTTCGTGGCGAACCGTGGTGCGAGCGGTGTCGATGCCCCTTGTCGCCGCGGGGAGCGCGCCCCGGAGCAGGGCAGCCGACGTCCCGGCAAGCAGTCCCGGGAGGCGCCAAGACTTTGCCTGCCGATGATCCCACGCCCGCGCACACGTAGCCTCAGCGTTGGACCTCCTGTCGTGGGCTGGGAGGACTGGCGAACCGGGAGTGCGGTCCCCTCCCCAGAGAGACAGATGACGTACAAAGGACAGGGCCATCACGGCGCCGGAGGCCGTGACCGATCAGCAGCCGGCGGGCGAACACGTTCGAACGGCACCTGAACGTGAGCAAAGGGCGGCTGAGCATAGGTTCCGTCCAACGGAGACGTTGCTGACCATCACGGCCGCCGCCGTATGGGGTCGCGACTCGGGCGTGCTCACACCCCGTGCCGCACCGGCTCTCCGTGCCTCCACCGCCTCCGTGTCGGCCGTGATCTGAGCTCTGCCGGCCGCCGCCGCAGGGGCCCGCCCCGAGTTGGTGGTCCGGCTGCCACTGGCCCCGGCCGGCGTGCTGCTCGGGCTCGTCGACTTCGCGGCGCACCGGCTGCCCGACGTGCTCGCACCGCCGCTCGCCGCGGCAGCGCTCGCATCAGCAAGGCCCCCACCCATCACCACACCAGCGACCGAACCAGTCAGCAGTCACGGCAAGCACCCTCGCAGTACGAGGGCTGTGACCGGAAGGTTCGCCGGGGGCGGCCGGGCTAGCCTGGCCCGCATGGAGAAGCTCAACGGGGTGGAAGTCATCGCGTTCCCGGATGCGGCGGCCTTTGAGGACTGGCTGGCCGAGCACCACACCCGCCGCGAAGGCGTGTGGGTCAAGGTGGCGAAGAAGGCGTCAGGGATCGCGTCGGTCACGGCTGACGAACTGGTCGACGTGGGACTGTGCTGGGGCTGGATCTCCGGGCAGCGTCGGGGCTTGGACGACCGGTATTACCTGCAGAAGTACGGGCCACGGCGACCGAGGAGCCTGTGGTCGCGGGTGAATGTCGAGAAGGTCGCGGCGCTGGCGACGGCGGGCCGCATGCGAGAGCCCGGCCTCGCCGAGGTCCAACGGGCGCAGGAGGACGGCCGCTGGGACCGCGCATACGCACCGCAAGCGACAGCCGCGGTCCCGGACGACCTTGCTGCGGCGCTCGCCGCGGAACCGGCGGCGCGTGCGGCCTTCGACGCGCTCGACCGGACCACTCGCTACCTCGTGATGCTCCCGCTGCTCCAGGCCACGACGCCGGAGACTCGGCAGACACGGCTGGAGCGGGCGGTACGAGACCTGGCGGAGGGGCGGCAGGCGGGTGAAGGGTGATCGTTCCGTGGAACTCCCGGACCGCTGGTGCTGTGCCCCGGCGCGATCACCAGGCCGCCGGTTGTGGGTTCGGCGGACCGATCGGCCCGTGCACAGGGTTACGTCTGCGAGGCACAGCTGGGACGTCACAAGCAGCACAGGCCGCGCCGTCCACGGGGCGAAAGCGGCCAGCCGACCTGGTTCGGCACCGAGTTCCACCCCACCGAGGGGACGCAGCACCTGGACGTTCGCCAGTCCGGCAACAACATCCTCGGGTTGTGGGCCGAGCAGGTCCGGCAGACCGGACCGTCCGACCACTTCGCCGACTTCGCCGCCCGACGTCCGCAGCGTCCGCAGTTGCTCCTTGGCGATCTCGGGGACTGGGACGCCCTTGTCCTTGAGCGCGACGACGAGGACGCCGCCCAGGTGTGGCGCTATCTCGTGGACACCTCGACCTGGGAGTCGTACTACGACAACGTCGCCGACATCCCCTTCCCGCAGAACGGTGGCCCCGAGCTGAAGAAGGACATCGTCTTCAGCCTCGGCACCTTCGGCTTCCCGCCCCTGGACGCCCGCGTCGTCGAGTTCCAGGACCCCGCCCAGGGCATGCCCGGGCGCCTGTCGTGGACCGCGAAGCAGGACGGCACGCCCGAGGAGCGGCTGGACGTGCTGCACGCCTGGCTGGTGGAGGACCTGCCGGGCGGCCGGGTGAGGATCCTGACCCAGGAGACGCAGATCGGCCGGCCCGCCGCGGCGCTTGCCGGGAGCGGCCGAACCCGACGCTCAACGGCCACCAGGCATGGCTGGACGGCCTCGTGAGCGTCGCGCGGTCCGCTACGAGGCCACCGTCTTCGTTGCAGCGATCAACAAGTGGTGGTGACGTACTGGTCCGACGACAACTCGAACACCCGTACTCGCCGACCGCCGGTGGGACTGACGGTCTCACGGACCAGATGCATCCCCAGTTTGGTCATGATCCGTTCGGAGGCGTCGTTGCCCACTTGAGTGATGCTGACGATCCGCTCCAGCCCTCGCTCTTCGAACCCGAACCGTACCGCGGCCGCAGCGGCCTCGGTGGCCAAGCCCTGCCCCCAGTGGGAACGTCCCAGCCGCCAGCCGACCTCGACCGCCGGCAGCACCTCCGGCAAGAAGTCGGGCACCGAAAGGCCGGTGAACCCGGCCAGCTCGCCAGTGGACCGTATCTCCACGGCGAACAGGCCGAAGCCCTGTGCCTCCCACTCGCTCTCCCATGTCTGGATCCCGCCGCGAGTCTGCTGTTCGTCACGGACGCTGCCGTCACGGATCCACCGCATGACCTCGGGGTCGGCTTGGACGGCAGCCATGGGCGCAACGTCTTCCTCACGCCAGCGACGCAGGATCAAACGGGGAGTCTCCAGCGTGACCATCCGATCATTCTGGATCACGAAATGGGCTCTCCGCCATCCTCACCAGGCCCTGTCGCGAACGCAGGGCGGGGCGGCGGGTGAATGGCCCCGTGGCCGTGCGCGAGGGGTCGGCCGGTGGCACCGTGGGTGTGGGCGATGATCTCTGCGGTGATGGAGATGGCGGTTTCTTCGGGTGTGCGCGCTCCGAGGTCAAGACCGATCGGGGATCGCAGCTGAGCCAGTTGGTCCTCGGGGAGTCCGGCGTCGCGGAGGAGACCCACGCGTGTGTGGTGGGTGCGGCGGGATCCCATGGCCCCGACGTAGCCGACCGGCATGCGCAGTGCCCGCTTCAGCAGTGGGATGTCGAACTTGGGGTCGTGGGTGAGGACGCATACCGCGGTGCGGGCATCGACCGTCGTGCGTTCCAGGTAGCGGTGGGGCCAGTCCACCACGACTTCGTCGGCGTGAGGGAAGCGGATCGTGGTGGCGAAGACGGGGCGGGCGTCGCAGACGGTGACGTGGTAGCCGAGGAAGCGGCCGGCCTGGGTGAGCGCGGCGGCGAAGTCGACGGCTCCGAAGATCAGCATGCGGGGTGCGGGGGCCGCGACGTGGACGAGGACGGTGAGCTCTTCGGGGCAGGTGTCGGTGCTGCCGCTGAGGGGGATGCGGGCGGTGCGGCCCGTACGGAGCTGGGCGCGGGTCCGGTCGGTGATCACCGCGTTCGTCCGGGGATCGGCGATGCTGTCGCCCACCGGGTGCCCGTCGGCGTCCAGTGACATCAAGGATCCCAGCAGCGGTGCGGGGCCGTCGATGACCTGTGCCACGGCGGTCGGGCGGCCCTCGACGGCGGCATTGAGGGCGCGGTCGAGGTGGGGATGCACGTCGGGGGCGATGTGCTGGATGAGGACGTCGAGTTCGCCGCCGCAGGTGAGGCCGACGGCGAAGGCGTCGTCGTCGGAGTATCCGAAGCGTTCCTGGCGCGCGCCGCCCTTCTCGTCCAAGATCTGGCGGCACAGGTCGTAGGCGGCTGCTTCGACGCAGCCGCCGGAGATGCTGCCGACGACGTGGCCGGTGTCGTCGACGGCGAGGGAGGTTCCGATGGGGAGGGGTGCGCTGCCGGTGACGGCGGTGATGGTGGCCAGGGCGAAGGGGCGTTGTTCGCGGCACCAGGTGTGCAGCGTGTCCGCGATGTTCAGCATGAGGGTTCTCCGTCGCGGGAGATGGGCGGATGGGGCGGGCCGCCGCCGTTCCCCACGGGGGCGGGTACGGCGGCGGCCCTGTCCGGCAGACCGTGGGGCGGGCGCTGCCGGACGTTCGTGGTGCACCCATGTGGATGCGGGCGATGGTCGGTCAGAGAAGGGCGTCGGCGGTGATGGGGAGTTGGCGGATGCGGCGGCCGGTGGCGTTGAAGACGGCGTTGGCGATGGCGGGGGCGACACCGACGTGGACGACTTCGCCGAGTCCCTTGACGCCGAGGGGGTCGGCTTCGCGGTCTTCGCCGTCGAGGTATATGGCCTGGATGTCGGGGACGTCGGCGTTGACGGGGACGAGGTAGTCGGCGAGGTTCGCGTTGGCGGTGCGGCCGTCGCGGGGGTCGGTGACGGTGTGTTCGAGCAAGGCGGTGCCGATGCCGCCGGTGATGCCGCCGATGGCTTGGCTGTGGGCGAGTTTGGGGCTGATGATGCGGCCGGCGTCGTACACGCCGAGCATGCGCCGTACGCGGACGAGGCCGAGGGTCGCGTCGACGGCGACTTCGGCGAAGGTGGCGTTGTAGGCGAAGAAGGAGTGCCGTGGTTTCCCTTCGGGTCCGGTGAAGGTGCCCTGGGCTTCGAGGTGGGTGCGCTGGTTGCGGGTGAGCAGGGCGCGGTAGGTCTCGCCGCGGGCAGGGTTGTTCTTCACGTGGAGCCGTCCGCCGCGCACGACGATGTCGTTCGGGTCCGTGCCGTGGAGTGGTGAGTCCGGGTCTTCGGTGGCCAGTTTGATGGCGTTGTCGCGGACGCGGTTGCAGCCGTCGAGGACGGCGGAGCCGACGCTGGCCATGGTCATGGACCCGCCGTGCGGCGGGGTCGGCGGGTAGAGGGAGTCGCCGAGGCGGAAGGTGACGGTGCGCATGGTCAGGCCGAGGGCGTCGGCGGCGACCTGGGTCTGGGAGGTGTAGGTGCCCGGCCCCATGTCGCTGGCGGCGGCTTCCACCGTGGCGGTGCCGTCGGCGTCCAGGCGGACGTGTGCCCGGGCGGTGGCGCGGGCGGTGTCGTAGACACCGGCGGCCATGCCCATGCCGATCAACCAGTCCCCCTCGCGGCGCGAGCGCGGCCTCGCCGAGCGGCGGTGCCAGCCGAACTCGCGGGCGCCGGTGGTGTAGCACTCGCGCAGGCGGCGGGTGGAGAACGGCAGTCCCGAGGACTCGTCCTCGGAGGGTTCGTTGCGCTGACGCAGCTCGATCGGGTCGATGCCGAGCCTGTCGGCGAGTTCGTCCATGGCCGACTCGATGACGTAGGAGGCATTGGCGAAGCCGGGGCCCCGCATCCAGATCGGCGTGTTCACATCCAGCGGCACCGTGCGGTACGCCTGGCGGACGTTCGGCGTGCTGTAAAGCATCTGTCCGGGCGTCATGACGGCTTCGGTGAACGTCTCGTACGAGGAGGTCTCGCCGTCCATCTCGTGGAGTGCGGCGGTGAGCCGGCCGCGGCGGTCGCTGCCCAGGCGCAGCCGGTACGCGTAGGCGGGGCGGAACCCGTTGCCGAAGTACATCTGGCGGCGGCTGAGGACCAGTTTCACGGGGCGCTTGACCGTCCGGGCGGCGAGCGCGGCGATGGTGGTGTGGGGCCAGCAGCGCAGTCCGGTGCCGAACGCGCCCCCGACGAACGGGGAGATGACCCGAACCGAGTCCAGGGGCAGCCCGAACACGGCGGCCAGTTCGGTCTGGGTGCCGACCACCCACTGGGTCTTGTCCCAGACGGTGAGCTTGCCACCCTCCCAGCGGGCGACGGTGGCGTGCGGCTCCATCGGATTGTGGTGGTTGCGGGCCGTGCGGTAGCTCAGGTCCAGGCGCACCGGGGCCTTGCGCAGGGCGGCCTCGGCGTCGCCGCGGGCGTAGGTGGTGGGCTTGTCGGGTATGGCGTCGCTCAGGTCGGTGTCGGGTTTCTCGGCCTGGTATTCGATCTTGACCAGGCGGGCCCCGTGCTGGGCGGCCTCCAGGGTGGTGGCGATCACGACGGCGACGGGCTGGCCATGGAAGAGGACCCGGTCGTCCTGGAAGACCCGTAGCCGATCCCCGGGCGGGTTGTTCGAGGCGGCGTTGTCGCGGTACGGGAGTTTCGGCGTGTTGCCGTGGTGAAGCACCCGCAGCACCCCGGCATGTGCTTCGGCCTGGCGGGTGTCGATCGCGGTGATACGGCCGCGGCCTGTGCTCGCGTCGACGATGACCCCGTGCACGGTGCCCTCGATGTCGTGCTCGGCGGCGTAACGGGCCTGGCCGGTGACCTTGAGGCGGCCGTCCACGCGGGAGAGCGGAGCGCCGACGGCGGCCTGCGGCTGCGGGCTCATGCGTGTCCTCCAACGATGCGCAGCTGGCGTTCGACGGTCCGCTCAAGCAGCTCGACCTTGAACCGGTTGTGGGCGAGCGGGCGCGCCCCGTCCGCCGCCTTCTTCGCGGCGGCCTTCCACAGGGCGGCGGAGGGCCGTTCACCGATGAGGCGGTCCTCGACCGCGGGCAGTTTCCAGGGGACGGTGCCGACCCCGCCGGCAGCGACCTTCGCCTCGAGGATCACGCCGCGCCGTATGTGCAGGGCGACGGCGGCCGAGGTGAGGGCGAACTCGTAGGACTGCCGGTCGCGGACCTTCAGATAGCCGGAGGCCAGCGGGCGCGGCAGCGCCGGAATCTGGACCCCGGTGATCAACTCGCCCTTTCGCAGGGCTTGTTCACGATGCGGGGTGCGGCCGGGGCGCAGCAGGAAGTCGGCGAAGGGCAGTTGGCGTTCGCCGTCGGGTCCGAGCAGGTGGATGCTGGCTCCGAGGGCGGCGAAGGCGACGGCGGCGTCGGAGGGGTGCGTGGCCACGCATGCCGTGGAGGTGCCGAGGATCGCGTGGGTGCGGTTGTACCCGTCGCGGGCCGCGCAGCCGCTGCCGGGGTCGCGTTTGTTGCAGGCTGCGGTGACGTCGCGGAAATAGGTGCAGCGAGTGCGCTGCATGACGTTCCCGCCGATGGTGGCCATGTTCCGCAACTGGGCCGACGCGCTCAGCTCGAGTGCCTGGGAGATGACCGGGAACAGGGTGCGGACCGTGGGGTGGGCGGCGGCCTGGGCCATGGTCACCAGTGCGCCTAGGTGCAGGCCGCCGCGCTCGGTGGCCCGGATCTCGTCCAGGGGCAGGGCGCTGATGTCGATAACGGTGTCGGGGTGCTCGACGCCTTCGCGCATGAGGTCGACCAGGGTGGTGCCCCCGGCGATGTACCGGCCGCCGCGCCGTCCGGCGGTCAGGGCCTCACGTGTGCTGGCGGCGCGGGTGTAGGTGAAGGGATGCATGGGCGGCGGTCCTCACTTCTTTCCGGCGGCCTGCTGGACGGCGTTCACGATCTTCGGGTAGCAGCCGCAGCGGCAGATGTTGCCGCTCATCCACTCGGCGATCTCCTCCCGGGAGCCGGTGTGGCCCTCCTGGATGCAGGCGACGCCGGAGAGGATCTGGCCCGGGGTGCAGTAGCCGCACTGGAAGGCGTCCTGGTCGATGAACGCCTCTTGCAGCGGGTGGAGTTGGTCGCCGTCGGCCAGGCCCTCGATCGTGGTGACCTCGGCTCCTTGCGTCCGCACGGCGAGGGTGAGGCATGCGTTCTGGCGGCGGCCGTCGACCAGGACGGTGCAGGCCCCGCAGGCGCCGGCGTCGCAGCCCTTCTTCGAGCCGGTCAGTCCCAGGTGCTCGCGCAGCAGGTCCAGCAGGGAGGTGCGGTTGTCGACCGTGACCGTGTGGCGGGTGCCGTTGACAGTCACGGTGAGGCGGCTGGAGGGCGCCGAGGCGGCGGCTGTCGCCTCGGGCTGGGCCAGGAGGTCGGTTCCGAGGACGCCGCCGGCGGCCACGGCGGTGCCGACGGCCGTACCGGTGGCGATGAAGGTGCGCCGGGTCGGCGCTGTACGCGACTCCGGCTCGGCGGTCCCGGCTACGGATTCGTGTGGGACGGGTTCGGTGGGCATGTGGGGAGACCTTCGCGTCGTGGACAGGGGGTCGACACAGCGGTGGCGCCCGTGCGGGGGGGCAGGGCCCCACCGCCTCCTGGCGCCCAGGAGGGTCGCGCTAGTTCGGCTCGTACGAGAGCGAGAGCCAGGCGTCGTGACTACCCGGCCGGAAGCGGTTACTGGGCGGTGTAGCCGCCGTCGACGGGCAGGGCGATGCCGGTGACGTAGCTGGCGCCGTCGCTGCACAGCCACAGCACGGCTTGGGCGATCTCGTCGGCGGTACCCAGCCGGTCGATGGCCTGGCCCGATTCGGCCTGGCTGCGGTCGAGTTCTCCGCCTTCGACCATGGCGTCGACCATCGGGGTGCTGATCGTGCCGGGACAGACGGCGTTGACACGGACACCGCGGGAGCCGTATTCGAGGGCGGCGCTCTTGGTCAGGCCCATCACCCCGTGCTTGGTGGCGTGGTAGGCGGCGCGGCCGGGGTTGCCGACCAGACCGCCCAGGGAGGAGCAGTTGACGATGGCCCCGCTGCCCTGGGCGCGCATGTGGCGCAGTTCGTGCTTCACGCTCGCCCAGATGCCGCGCAGGTTGATGGCCTGGACGCGGTCGAACTGCTCCGCGCTCTCGTCGGCGGCGTCGGTGGGCGGGGGCATGATGCCGGCGTTGTTGTAGGCCACATCGAGCCGCCCGAACGTCTTCACGGTGCGGTCGACGGCAGCAGCGACCTGGTCCTCGTCGGAGACGTCGCAGACCAGCGCGAGGACCTGGTGGCCGTCATCGGCGAGCTGCTTGGCGGCGGCGTTCACGGCGTCCTCGTTGATATCGGCGAGCGTGACGGCGGCCCCCGAGGCGGCGAAGGCGCGGGCGGTTGCCAGGCCCATGCCGGAGCTGGCACCGGTGACGAAGGCGACCTGTCCGGAGAAGTCGTAGGTGGGGTTCATGACGGGTGCTCCCGACCAAGGTGTGCGGACGTGGAGTTCAGCGTGCGGTCGTCGCGGTTGCATCGGCTGCCTGCTGCGGCTCGCCGGTGCCGGTGGTGTGGTGGGCGACGATCCGGGAGGGGCGGGTGGTGCCGCTGAGGGCGAGGGCGATCAGTGGCAGCAGGGTGAGTGCGGCGAGGACTGCGCCGGTCAGGGCTGGTCCGGTGAGCCCGAGCGAGGAGTCCAGAGCCTGGCCCGCGAGGGCCGAACCCGCGGCGATGCCGGTGTTGTACGCGGAGGTGGTCAGCGCCGAGGTGAGGGTGGGCGCGTCCCCGGCGAAGCGGACGGCGAGGGAGGTGACGACCGGGTTGACGGTGAATCCGGTCAGTGCCATGCCGAAGACCAGGGCGATCGCGGCCACCGGGCTGTTCGAGGCCGGGACCAGGGCCAGCAGGATGAGGGCGGTGGCCGCCGCCGCGGTGATCGTCGTGGTCATCGGGCGGCTGTCCCCGAGGTGGCCGCCGATGGCGGTTCCGCTCAGCGCGCCGATACCGAAGGCGATCAGGACCAGCGGCACGGCGCCGGCCGGGATGCCCGCCCGTTCGGTCAGCAGCGGTGTGATGTAGGTGTACGTCGCCAGGACCCCGCCCATGATCAGCACGGCAGCGCCGAGCGCCAGCCACAGCCGTCCCTGCCCGAGGGTCCTGAACTCGGCCCGCACCGACACCTCGGCCCGCTGCTCGGTACGGGGGATGAACCGGCCGACGAAGGCGGCGGCCAGGGTGGCGAGGACGGCCAGCGCCCAGAAGGGGCCGCGCCAGCCGGTGTAGTGGCCGACGAACGAGCCGATCGGCACGCCGACGACGTTGGCCAGCGTGAGGCCGCCCATCATGACGCCGACCGCCCGCGTGGCGCTCGCGGGCCCGGCGGTGGTGGTGGCGATGACGAAGCCGACGGCCCAGAACGCGCCGGTGGCCAGGGCGGTCACCACGCGGGCGGTGAGCACGACGGTGAAGGAAGTACTGAGCGTGGCGACGGCGTGCCCCACCGCGAAGACGACCAGCGCGCCGACGAGGGTGTGGCGCCGGGGCAGGCGCAGGGTGGCCATGGCCATCGTGGGCCCGCCGACGATCATGCCGACGGCGAATGCGGTGATCAGCAGGCCGGCGTGCGACACGCTCACGTTCAGGTCGGCGGCCATCTCGGGCAGGAGCCCTGCGATGACGAACTCGGTGGTGCCCATCAGGAACGTGCCGGCGGCGAGCACCCAGACGACGAAGGGCAGTCGGTCGGGGGCGGACCCGGTGGCGGAGGGCATGCGAAAGCTTCTTCCCGTACGAGGAGGGTGGTGGGCGAGGTCAGGAGGCAGCCTCGATGGTGATCAGGTCGGCCCCGGACAGCCGGTCGGCGTCGGCGTCGATGTGGCCGAGGATCAGCAGGTCGGAGGAGGCGGAGGGGCCGTCCTTGTAGAAGATGGCGAGGTTGCCCCACGGGGCGTAGTAGGTGAGGTCCCCGGTCTTCGGTGCTTGTGGTTCGGGGGCGTCCTCGGTGGTCAGCTTCCTCGGCGGGTCGGCGACCCGCTCGGTTCCGTCGAAGTCCTCCAGGTCCAGGGTGAGGGGGAGCAGGGAGGCCAGGTCTCGGGCGGCGGGACTGTCGTTCAGGGTCGCGTCGACGGGCCGGCCGTCGATGGTGACGCGGATGTCCATCGGAGTGCTCCTGTCTGATGCGGACGGGCTCGCTGACGCCGAAGTCTGCGGCTGCCCGGACGCCGGGGCGGACGATGACGTGGTGGTGGAGGGGGGCTGCTCGGCGGGTGAGCCGTCGGAGCAGGCGGTCGCGGCCAGCAGCAGCACGCCGGTGGTGGCCGTGGCGGTCAGGGCCCGGCGAAGGGAGAAGGCCATGGGGCGTCGTCCTGCGGGTCGGGCAGGGGCTCGGCGTAGTGGCGGAAGCCCTTGCGTTCGGTGTGCAGGCCGTACAGCCGCTCGGCCAGCGCCTCGGGGCTGGAATGCGCGGAGTCGGGGCTGATCGCCCCGGGCACGATGAGCTGCGCGGCGTGGATGTTCTCCGGGGCGAGCGCGGTGTGGAGCATCGCCGCGTAGGCACTCTCGGCGGCGAACGCGATCGAGGTGCCGGCCCGGTCGGGGTGCGGGCGCACCGCGCTGCCGCCGTTGACGAACAGCAGCGTGCCCCGGCCGAGCTCCCGCATGCCGGACAGGACCGCGTTCACGCAGGTGAGCGGCCCCTTGACGGAGAAGGCCAGCGGATCGTCCAGGTCGGCCGCGGTGGTGTCCAGGACCGGCTTCATGAAGTCGCCGCGGGGCACCGGGCTGAACTGCAGGATCTCGATGGGCCCCAGCGTGTCCCCGGCTTCGCGCAGGGCCTCGGTGAGGGAGGCGGGGTCGAGGACGTCGGCAGTGAAGCCGCGGGCGTGGATGTTCTCCCTCGCCAGTTCGGCTGCGAGGTTGTCCTGGTGCTGGGCGCTGCGCGAGAGGAGGGCGACGCGGTGGCCGGCGGCGCCGAAGCGACGGGCGGCCGCGAGCCCCAGGCCGGGGCCGGCGCCGACGAGGGCGAAGGTGGTCACGGTGGTTCTCCTCCATAACGTGGGCGCGGCGGGCCGTACGTATCAGGACCGCCCGAGGGAAGAGCGGTGTGGTGCACGGGGAGTCTTGACGGCGCGGCGTTCGTCCATGGCCGTGCAGCCGTCGGCGACCTGAACCAGGGTGCTCGGGTTCAGCCGGTGGCCGGGGCTGTGGCGTACTCCTCGTCGGTGACGGGGTTCAGCCAGTGCACGACGTCGTGGTCGTCGTCACTCTCGTTGATGGCCAGGTGGACCATCAGCCGGTTCGGCGCGGCACCGTGCCAGTGCTCCTCGTCGGCCTCGAACAGGACGCGGTCGCCGGGCCGGATGACTTCCACCGGTCCGCCCCGGCGCTGGCACAGTCCGATCCCTTCCGTGACGAAGACGGTCTGGCCCAGCGGATGGCGGTGCCAGTGGGTGCGGGCACCGGGCATGAAGTGCACCAGGGACGCGGTGACCCGGGACGGGGCGGGTGCCGCGGCGACGGCATCGATGTAGACGTCGCCGGTGAACCAGCCGGCCGGACCTTTGGCGGTGTCGATCGAGCTGCGAGTGATCTGCACGGTTGCTCCTCGTGCGAGTGCGGGGCGGGTCAGGGGGTGAGGAGGGTCTTGATGGCGCGGCGCTCGTCCATGGCCCTGTAGCCATCGGCGACCTGGTCAAGGGGGAGGGTGAGGTCGAAGACCTTGCCCGGTTCGATCGCGCCGGTCAGGACGCGGTCGATGAGGTCGGGCAGGTAGCGGCGTACGGGGGCGGGGCCGCCGCGCACGCCGACGTGGGAGAAGAACAGCTCCTGTCCGTCGATCGCGACCTCGTGCGGGACGCCGACGAAGCCGACGTTGCCACCGGGGCGGGCCGAGTGGAGGGCCTGGCTCATGGACTGGGCGGTGCCGACGCACTCCAGCACACTGTCCGCGCCGATCCCGCCGGTCATCTCCTTGATCCGGGCCACCCCCTCCTCACCGCGCTCGGTGACGATGTCGGTCGCGCCGAACTCGCGGGCGAGCCTCTGCCGGGGCTCGTGGCGGGACATGGCGATGATCCGCTCCGCTCCCAGTTCCCTGGCGGCGATCACCGCGCACAGGCCGACCGCACCGTCACCGACGACCACGACGGTTGAGCCAGGCTTGACCTCGGCGGCCTCCGCGGCCCACCAGCCGGTGCCCATCACGTCCGAGACGGCCAGCAAACCGGGCCAGAACCGCTCGTCCGGCACGCCGTCGGTGGCGACCAGCGTCCCCTGGGCGTTGGGGATGCGGACGTAGTCGGCCTGGCAGGTGGACATGAACTCGCGGTTCAGACAGCTCGACTGGAACCCGTTGCGGCAGTTCGCACAGGTGTTGTCCGAGGTCGCGAACGAGCCGACGACGAACTGGCCCGGCTTCACTGCGGTCACCTCCGGCCCGACCTCCTCCACGAAACCGACGTACTCGTGACCCATCGGATGCGCCGCGTCGGTGGGCTCCGCACCCCGATACGGCCAGAGGTCCGAGCCGCACACGCACGTCACGGCCGTGCGGATGATCGCATCGGTCGGCTCGATGATCTTCGGGTCCTCCAGAATCTCGAAGCGGATGTCGCCGGGAGCGTGAATCACTGCGCCGCGCATGAGAGGTTCCTTTTGCGTACCGGGTAGAGGGTGCGGACCCGGAGCACGGGTGGCGGACCGCCCGAGCCGGGTGCGGAACCCCGCCTTCACCGCCCTCGGGGCCGGAAGGAGAAGCACCACGTATTTCAGGTAACTCGCTCTTCCCGCGCGTAGCGAGTCACTGACAAGGGGTGTACCGGCAGTACATCCCTATCGCCGCGTGCGGGACGTACCGTCGAAGGCATGGACAACCGTGAGGAGGTCCGCGAGTTCCTCACCTCGCGGCGCGCGAAAATCACCCCCGACCAGGCAGGGCTGCCCTCCGGATCCCGCCGCCGTGTGCCTGGCCTGCGCCGCAGCGAGGTCGCGGCGCTCGCCGACATGAGCGTCGAGTACTACTCCAAACTGGAGCGCGGCAACCTCGCCGGAGTCTCCCCGGCCGTCCTCGAAGCCCTCGCCCGCGCCCTGCAGCTCGATGACGCCGAACGCGCCCACCTGCTGAACCTGGCCCAGGTCGCCGACGGCTCCGACGCCCTCACCCGCCCCCGCCGCCGTACCACCACCCGGCAGTGGACACCCCACCGCAGCCTGCAATGGACCCTGGACGCGATCACCGCCGGACCGGCGTTCGTCCGCAACGGCCGGATGGACATCCTCGCCGCCAACCGGCTCTTCCACGCCTTCTACACCGACGTCTACGCCACCCCCGACAACCAGCAGAACCTGGCCCGCTTCACCTTCCTCGACCCCGCATCCCGCCGCTTCTACCCGGACTGGGACGCCTTCGCCGACATCACCGTCGCCATTGTGCGTGCGGAAGCCGGCCGCAACCCCCACGACAAGGACCTGCACGATCTCGTCGGGGAGCTGTGCACCCGCAGCGACGTCTTCCGCACCCGGTGGGGTACGCACAACGTCCGCCACCACGGCACCGGCACCAAGCACTTCCACCACCACGCCGTCGGCGACCTCTCCCTTGCTTTCGAGGGCCTGGAGATGGCCGCCGCACCCGGCCTCACCCTCACCATCTACACCGCCGAGCCCGGCTCACCCTCCGAAGAAGGACTGCGTCTGCTCGCCACCTGGGCCGCCACCCAGGAAGCCGACCCAGACTCGGAGCGATCTGCGACCAGCTGACCGCGTCAGCGTCCAACCCCATGGGGTTCGGCACTGTCGGCGCACAGATACCCCGGGAGGTCCCGCTGTACGTCCGCCGCGCGCCGGCCGTTGCGCGCGTGGGCGACGACGCTGTGCCCGCGTGTGAGGCGGTGGGCGGCGGTGAGCTGGCCGAGACCGCCGGCGGAGCGGTCACCAGGATGCGCTTGCTGTCCTTCTTCGGGATCGGGCCGACGTTCTCCTGGGCGTAGCGCAGCTCGTCGGGCACTTCCTGCGTGTTGTAGTCCCCGACGCCGAACCTGTCACCGCTGCCCGCTGCGTAATTGATCGCCATCATGGGAGCCGACCGAGCCGGCCGGACGCCGCGCTCAGACCGGGATGCGCACCCGCGCCGCCGAGCAGTATCGGCTCAAGGCCCGTATCCGAAGCCCGCGTCGAAGACCCCGCTGAAGGATGCTCTGTCAGTACCTCCCTTGACAGGGACTCCCTCTCCTTCGCGAGAAGAGCTTCGCTGGGCGCCGAACACCCCAAGGCGTCTGGAAGGACCGACTCGGCATGCGCTTCATCACGACTTCGGCACCGCTGGCTCGCACCAGCATCCGTCGCGCCAGGCTGGCGACAGCGTCCCTGCTCTCCGCGACGATGCTCCTTCTGGTCTCGGCGGGGGCCGCGCAGGCGCATCATGGGTTCGACGACTTCGACACCGACCGCCTCCACTACATAGCCGGTACCGTTTCGCAGGTCCGCTGGGGCGAGCCGCACTCCTACTTCACCGTGACCGTCGAAGACGGCCTCCCCGCCGATACGCCCGAGCGCGATCTGCCTGATGGACTGCGGGACGCCGCCGACAGCGACCCGATCAACGCCGCACCGTCCTACAGCGGTCCTCACGACGAGCTGGCGGTCACCATCGCGCCGCCAAGCTTCACGTCGATGTGGGGCCTCGACCGCAAGCTCAACGACGGCGAACGGATCGAAGCCGTCGGCTACGTCGGCAAGAGCCACGACGACGAGTTCCGTCCGGTCGTGTTCTGGGTCGGAGACGGGAAGCCCGTCAACCAGGTCCTCAACGAGGAACTCCCGGCAACGCCGCTGCCGGTCCCGTACCCGCAGGGCGACGCACCGTCCGCTGACGCCGACCAGGATTCGCCGTCGGCCTCAGCGGAATCCGAGGACACGTCACCGACTGCGGTGTGGGCCGCAGTCGGTGCCGTACTGGTCGCCGCCATCGCGGGCGGGGTCTTCTACCTGCGAGCCCACTCGCGCCGAACGTGATGGTGCTCGTCATGGACAACGTCTTCTCCTGGCTGGAGGACACCTGGTTCGCCGAGGCCGTCCGCGGCACGGCCTACCTGTATCCGATGCTCGAAAGCGTCCACATCATCGGCATCGCCCTCCTTGTCGGCCCAGCCGCAGCCTTCGACCTCCGGCTGCTCGGGCTCGGCCGACGGGCGCTGCGGGTGACGACCGCAGCCAACTACCTTCTCCGCCTGTCCCACCTCGGCTTCGTGATCGCGGCAGCCACCGGCGTGGCCATGTTCCTGCCCGGGGCGAGCCTCGTCGCCGACCGTGGCAGTGCTCCGTGGAAGCTCGGCCTCATCCTGCTCGCCGGTCTGAACATCCTGATCTTCCACCGGCGGGCCTACCGCAGCGTCGCCGACTGGGATACGGACCAGCCGACACCTGTCGCGGCCCGCCTCGCCGCGGTCGTCTCCCTCACCTCGTGGTCAGGTGCCACGATCGCGGGGAGACTCCTGGCCTACACCTGAACACCACCTGGGCCGGACGATGTTGGTCGCACCCGCTCAGCCGGCCGAAGTGGTCTGTGTCGCCTCGCGTGCTTCGGTGAGGGCTCGCTGCCTGAGGTGGCCGCCGAACAACTGCATCGTGGTAGCGGCCAGGATGTCATCCCTGCCGATGGTCCGCCCGTCCCCCCTGCGGGTGGACGGGGCCCGGAGGGAATCCGCGAGAGACGGGGGCGGAGCCGGTTCGTCCGACATCACAGGGGTGACCGTACCGAAACGTCTGACCCCGCCCTCGCGGACGACCATGGCCGCGTCCCGGGCGAGGTCCGTCAGGAACACGCTCGCGATTCCGTCCAGGTCACGGACCATCGCTGGGACGGCCGTGGCCCTCTGGCTCCGCAGCAGCTTCCGGACCCCCGCCTCGAACCTGTGGGCGCCGACCACCGCACTCGGTTTGCGCGACCTGCTGCGCTTACGAGAAGGCACGATGACACCCTCGGCGTCGTACAGGACACCGGTCAGGCCTTGAAACGTCGGGCTGTGGTCGTACCACTTGTGTCCCACCTCGAGCTCGACGTTCCGGTCGATCGCCGAGAGAAGGTCCCGGGGAATCAGCTTCTTCCGGGCCTCCGCCGCCGCCGCTCTCCTCGCGCCGTCGATGATTGCCGTCAGCACTGTCCGCGTCACCGACGCGGCGGCCCACGCGGCCGACCGAGAGACGTGCATCGAGGTCACGTCCCTGAACACCGCTTTGACGAGAGAAGGCTTGAACGGCGAGGAATCCATGACCGAGGCGGTCTCGGGACCGCTGCGTTCAGGACGTGCGGGCTGTGTGGTCATCGGAAGAAGCGCTCCCTGCTGTCGGAGTTGTGAGGCCCGCACTTCACCACGCAGACCCGCTCTCTTCCCTCATCCTCCGTCGAAGCGGCACCCCGTCAAGGGCCGGACGGGCACGTCCCGACGGCCGGGTCGATGATCAGCCACCTCCCGCACGCCCTCGTACCGTGGCACTGCGTACCCCGCCCACCAGCACAGCTCTCGACCCTTGTCGGAGGTGCGGACAGGTGGGGCAGGAAAGAGGGCTCAGCTGCCCAGGGTCGTGCCGAACGCCGGGGCGCCCGAGGTGGAGACGCCGGTGGCGGACGGGCCGAACTCCGAACAGTTCGTCAGGTCCTTGAAGAACCAGACCGCGCCGTCGCCCCGTCCTCGCCCGGGCTTACGACCGTGAGGTCCGCCTTGCCGTCCTTGACCGTGTCGGCGAGCAGGACGTGGCCGCCGAAGCGGTCGTTGTCCTCCGAGGGAGCACGCCTTCCACCTGCAGTGCAAGAACCAGAAGGTCGACTTCAGCGATGTGGGCCGTCGTCAACTGGCAGACGTGACCAGGCGCTGCGCCGCCGCCAGGGAGCGTGGCGACAGCCTGTTGCTCGCTCCGTGACGGCGTAGAGCACCCCCGGCGTCCTGCCGTGTGATCGTCTTCTCACCGTTCACCGGCAGGCGGCACAACGGACGGCTCCCGCAGGCCAGGTGCCTGCGGGAGCCGTCCCGGTGTCGGCGGGGTGTGGCCGGTGACGTCGTCCCAGTGGAGCGTGCGGTCGCACCAGCGGTCCAGGAGCACCTGGTCGTGACCCACGGCGAGCAGGCCGGCGCCGGTGGCGGCGCGGTAGTCCTCGACGGCGGCCACCAGCGCGGCGGTGGTGGACGCGTCCAGCATCGCGGTCATCTCGTCGCAGATCAGCCAGCGTGGGCGTAGTACGAGTGCGCGGGCGAGGCAGGCGCGTTGGAGCTGGCCGTCGCTCACCTCGTGGGGGCGACGGTCCAGCAGGTCAGGGGTGAGGCCGACAGCTGCGGACAGTTCGGCGACGCGTTCGGGAATCTCGTCGCGGCGACCGCCCGCGCGCGCGGGTTCGGCGATCAGGTCGGTGAGCCGCAGCCGGGGGTCGGCGGAGAGGCGAGGCTGTTGGAAGACGACGCCGACGGCGGTGCGCAGTGCGCGCGGGGCGCGGTGGCGCCAGCGCCGTACGGGCTCGCCGTCGAGCATCAAGGTTCCGGCGTCGGGGCGGTGCAGCAGGGCCGCGACGCGGGCGAGGGTGGATTTGCCGCAGCCGCTGGGGCCGAGGAGGCCGACGGCCTCGCCGGGTGCGACGGTCACGGTGGCGTTGCGGACGACGGGAGTCCTCCTGTCGTATCCGGCGGTGATGTCGTGCAGTTCAAGCACGGATGTCCTTCGGTACGTGCGGGTGGTGGCAGGCGAGGCCGCTGGTCGTCGGGGGGAGCGCGGTGCAGGCGTCGGTGGCCCGCTCGCAGCGCGGGACGAAGGCGCAGCCGTCGGGGAGGTCACCGAGTTCGGGCGGCATGCCGGGGATCGGGGTGAAGGCGCGGTCGGGGAGGGCGTTGAGGAGGCCGCGGCTGTACGGGTGGCGGGGGCCTGGCGTGCCGAAAAACGTATCCGAGTCGGTGAGTTCGACGATGCGTCCCGCGTACATCACAGCGATCCGGTCGGCGATGCGTTGGGCGGCAGCGAGGTCGTGGGTGATCACCAGCAGGGCCCGTCCCGGACCGCCGTCGTGGCCGTCGGCGTGGCGCCGTAGTTCGTCGACCGTGTGGTCCACCAGGTCGCGGTCAAGCCCGGTGGTCGGTTCGTCGGCCAGCAGCAGGGGCGCGTCGCCGAGGAGGGCGAGGGCGGTCGCGGCGCGTTGGGCGAGTCCGCCGGAGAGCTCGTGCGGATGGCGGTCGAGGTGGTCCGTGGGGAACGCGGCGCGTTCAGCCGCTGCCTCGGC
Organism: Streptomyces sp. NPDC051315; assembly: GCF_044455165.1. NCBI lineage: Bacteria > Bacillati > Actinomycetota > Actinomycetes > Kitasatosporales > Streptomycetaceae > Streptomyces > Streptomyces sp. NPDC051315. The sequence goes on along the minus strand of NZ_JBITEN010000017.1, from coordinate 157,383 downwards.
TGCGGCCCGGACGGCGGCACGCCCCCGGACGGCGGTCAACGCGGCGACCGTTTCCTCCAGTTGGGAGCGGACCGTGCGCACCGGTGTGAGATGGGCTGCGGGGCTTTGCGGGATGAGCCCGATCAGTCGGCCCCTTACCGTGCGGGCGAGGGTGCGTTCGTCGGCGGCGATCAGCTTCAGGTCGCCCAGGCGGGCCTCGCCCGTGGTCTGGGCGTTGGCGGGGAGCAGGCCCAGGAGAGCGGAGGCGAGGACCGACTTGCCGCAGCCGCTTTCGCCGATCAGGGCGAGACACTCGCCGGCCGCCACGTCGAAGTGTGCGTCGGTGACGGCGGCGATCCGGCGGCCGCCGGGCATGAGGAAGCGCACAGACAGCCCGCGGACCGAAAGGACGGGGGGTCGCTCGGTCACAGCATCAGCTCCGATCGGCGGCGGGGGTTGATCCGCTCCCGCCAGGCTCCGGCGAGACCGGCGATGGCGAGGGTGGGGACGATGATGAACAGACCGGGAAAGAGGGTGGGCCACCACTGCCCGGCGAGCAGCGATCCCCGGGCTCCCTGGATGAGGGTGCCGAGGCTGGCCGTGTGGGTGGGCAGGCCGAGCCCGAGGAAGGACAGGGCCGACTCATGCCACATGGCGTGCGGCACCATCAGCACGGCGGCCAGTGCGGCCTGCGGCAGCACGGCCGGCAGCAGATGCCGTACCGCCACCCGCCAACGGGACGCACCCCCGGAGACGGCGGCGTCGATGTACGGCCGGGAGCGCAGGGAGAGCACCTCCGCGCGGACTATCCGAGCGGTGGACAGCCAGTGGGTGAGGGCGACCGATACCACCACCGGCCAGACGCCGGGCCGGAACATGGCGACGATGAAGATGCCGAGCAGCAGATGGGGTACGGAAGAGAACGTGTCGACCACCCGCATGACGCCCCGGTCGACCCAGCCGCCCAGGGCTCCGGCGGTCGCCCCGACGGCCGTGCCGATCACGGTCGCCGTGAGCGCCGCCGTCACTCCGACCAGCAGGGAGACGCGCAGGCCGTAGACGCAGCGCAGGAGCAGGTCGCGGCCGAGGTCGTCGGTGCCGAAGGGATGGGACGAGCTCGGCGGCAGCAGCTTCGCGCCCAGGTCGACGGCCTGCTGGTCGAGCTGCACCAACGGCGGTACGAGGAGGACGGCCAGGACCGTCGCGGTCATCAGCGTGGCCGAGACGCGCACGCGTACCGCCCGGGTGGAGCGGCGGTTGGTGCCGTAGGACCGCCAGGCGGTCTCGGCCGTAGGTTCACATGTCACTGAACTTCACCCTCGGGTCGAACAGGCCGTAGAGCAGGTCGGCGAGCAGGTTGCCGATGAGTACGGCGGCGGTGGCCAGCGTGGTCAGCGCGGCGAGCAGCGGGAAGTCGACGGCGGTGGCCGCTTCCACGGTGGCCGCCGCGATGCCGGGCCAGCTGAAGACGCTTTCCACCAGCAGGGCACCGGTGATGAGTTCGGGCACGCGGGAGCCGACCAAGGTCAGGACCGGCAGCAGTCCGGAGCGCAGAGCGTGGCCGAGCAGGACGGTGCGTTCGCTCAGCCCTCTTGCACGGGCGCCGCGTACGGGGTCCTCCGCGAGGGCGTCGCCGACACCCTGGCGGACGTACAAGGTGAACCACGGGAGTTGGGAGACGGCGAGCACCCCGGCCGGCAGTACGAGGTGGCTCGCGACCTGCCCCGGCGTGATCTGCTCGCTCGCGGTGTCGGTGAGACCGCCCGCCGGGAGCACACCCCACTGGAGGGCGAACAACCAGATCACGAGCAGGGCGATCCAGAAGACGGGTGCCGACTCCAGGGCGTAGGCGAGGGCGGTGACGATCCGGTCGAGCACGGATCCGGGACGGCGGGCCGCCAGTACTCCGAGCACCGTGCCGGTCAGCACGGCCACCGCGAACGCGACCGCGCACAACAGCGCGGACCACACGAGGCGTTCGCCGATGACCTGGGCGACCGGCTGTCGCATCACGCTGGACTGGCCGAGGTCGCCGCCGAGCGCGGAGGTCAGCCAGTTCCACCAGCGTGTAGTGAACGGCTGGTCCACGCCGAGGTTGTCCCGCAGCCGCTCCAGCGTCTGCGCGTCGGCGCCGAGCGCGGCCGTACCGGCGTACGCCTTGACGGGGTCGAAAGGGGAAGCGGCGGCGATGGCGAAGACGCCGAAGGTGACGACGAGGAGGACGGGGGCCGCGAACAGCAGCCGCCGCCCCGCCAGGCGTGCCATCGCGCCCCAGGGCAAGGAAAGCGTCACTTTTTCGGCTGCCAGGTTTCGAGGTTCCACCACGGACCGCTGGCAAAGCCGTGCTCGTGCGGCTCGACCTGCGTGGTCAGCCCGTCCCAGCGGTCGGCCAGGACGTAGACGTGGTTGATGTGGGTGAGGAAGGTGTATCCGGGGTTTTTTACCAGCTCGCGCTGGAGTTCCTCATAGGCGGCCTTCCGGGTCGCCGCGTGCGAGCTGCGACGGCCGGTGTCGAGCGCCTTGTCCACGACTGCGTCGTCGTAACGGGCCATGTTGTTGAAGCCGTCGCCGGCGAGGGAGGAGTGCAACAGTGTGTAGAGACCGAAGTCGGGGTCGCCGTTGCTGCCGAAGCCGGCGAGGACCGCGGTGTTGTTCATCCGCGGCTCGATGACCTCCCAGGTGGCGCTCTCCGCCTTCACCTCGATGCCGGCCTTCTTGGCGTCGGAGGCGTAGGCGAGTGCGTGGTCCTGGCGAACTTTGTCGCCCGAGGGGTAGAGGAGGGTGAAGGACGCCCGCTGTCCGTCCTTGGCGCGGATGCCGCCGTCGCCGGTCTTCCAGCCCGCCTGGTCGAGGATCCGCTTGGCCTTGGCGAGGTCCTGCTTGCGTTCGATGCCCTCGGCGAACCAGGGGTCGTCGACGGGCAACGGTCCGTATGCCGGGTGGCCTGCGCCGTCGAGGATCTTGTCCACCATGGTCTGGCGGTCCACGGCGGCGTCCAGGGCCTGTCGGACGGCGCGATCGCCCGTGACCTTGTTCGCCGTGGGGAGGGTGACGGTGCGGAAGTCGTACGTCTTCGTGTCGTACGTCTTCTTCCCCTTGTCGTTCTTGAAGGTGGCGGCGAGGTTGGGCGGGAGCACCGCGCCGTCGAGGTCGCCGGAGCGCAGCCGGGTGGCGCGCACGTCGTCGTCCTCGATGATCGCCATGGTCACCTTCTTCACCTTCGGCGCGCCGCCCCAATAGGTGGGGTTGGCCTTGAAGGTGAGCTTCTCGCCCTTGCTCCAGCCGGCGAGGACGTACGGGCCGGTGCCGACCGGCTCGGTGTTGAAGGCGCCGGTGTTGGGGTCCTGCCTGCCTGCGACGTGCTCAGGCACGATCGGCAGCACCGTGCGCCCGGCGAAGGGGGCGTAGGGGTACTTCAAGGTGAAGACGACCTTGTCCTCACCGTCCGCCCGTACCTCCTCGATGACGTCCAGCTCGCTGCGGGAGGTGTTGTTGGTCTTCGCGTCGAGGATCGTCTTGTACGTGAAGACCACGTCGGCGGAGGTGAGCGGTTCGCCGTCGCTGAACTTCACGCCGTCGCGCAGGATGTAGGTGTAGGTGAGGCCGCCGTCGCTGACCTGGGGCAGCGCCTTCGCCAGCGCCGGTCTCAGCTTCAGGTCGGTGTCCCGGGCGAGCAGACCGTCGAAGATCTTCGAGTTGCCGTCCTTGCCGTAGCCGAGCAGCGGACTGAGCGTGTCCGGCTCGGAGGCGACCCCGATCACGACGGAGTCGGCCGCATCACCGCTGCCCGTGTTGCCGGGGGCCGAGCAGGCGGCGACACCAGTGAGTATCGCCGCAGTGGCAGCTGTCCGTATCCGTCGGACCGTCATGGACCTCACACCCTTATTGAAGAAGTAAAGCGGTTGCATGTTAGTCGCAATAAGGGCTGCTCGGTGAGCCGGAGGGCAGTCCGCCGCTCGCATCACTCGGTGGCCGGTTCGCCGCATACCTAGTAGGGCCGGGGCACGCCACTCGCCGGGTCGGTGGTATCTGACGACGTGAGCGCCTTCGGGCCGAGATCACCTACGGTAGGCGGGACTCGAGCGGCAGCGCCGTCCCGACGAGGGGGCTCGGACGATCCCGGGGCGGTCTCACCTGCAAGATTCATCTCGCCGGAGAGTGCGGGCGCCGTCCGCGTGGGGCGGTGCCCCGCAGCTCATTTCCGTCATGGAGCGTATCCGCGTGGGTCGCCTCGGTGGCGGGTGCCCTCGCATCCGACCGGACCATCTCGGCGGTGACAGGGCGTACTCCTCGCGCCGTAACCGCCGCTGCCTGCGCCGACGGCAAACCAAACACACCGTCCCCGAACCGGGCAATCAGCGGGCCAACCGAAGCGCCGCGGCAGTCGCGGCGGGAGGCCCACCGGTTTGGACAGGGCGGTCTACAAGCGAAGGAATGAAGTCGAGCGGACGATCAACGCCCTCAAGAACTTCCGGGCCGTAGCCACGAGGTTCGACAAGCGTGCCCATGTCTTCCAGGGCACTGTGACTGTCGTAGCGATCCGGCTCTGGCTTCGGGGGTAGATCCATTATCCCCGTGCGGGGAAGTGTTTGTCACCGTTCTCCAGAATGATCTTTACGCCTGATGTGCGCCTTTAGGCTCGGGCGCGACGGGCACAACACGCTCATCTGATCTGGGAGTTGAGAGTGACGCACGACATTGCCGCGCTGGCCGTGGAGCTCGCGGACATGGCTGCGGCCGACCATCAGTCCGCAGTTCGCGCGAACAGCGATGACCCTGCCGAGCAGCTGGCCTGGCGGCGGCTGACCGCCCGGCACGGTGACCGGCTGGGCGAGATCATGGACGACTGGGGCTGGCCGACGGCAGAACTGGTCGGTGAGGAGGCCGCACGCGCAGCATGGCTGATCGCCCAGCACGCCGACCGGCAGCTCGATATTCAGCGGCGCGCCCTCCACCTGATGCAGCAGGCGGTGTCAGCAGGCTTGGCCAGCCCGCGCGAGCTGGCCTTCCTGCGCGACCGCACGCTGGTCAATGAGGGCCGCAAGCAGCTCTACGGCACTCAAATCGCCGGCGTGAAGGACGGGGCACCGATTCCGTGGCCTTGTGAAGAGCCCGAGCGCATGAACGAACTCCGTGCAGAGGTCGGCATCGAGCCCTTCGACGAGTACGTTGCCAAGTTCTCCCTGGCCTGACGCGCTGTTTCCCAGTCGCGTGCTGCAGATCACCGCCAGGGCTCGCCTGCCACAGGCATGATCGGCGCCGCCCTCACCGGCGTGGCCGTCGCCGGGGCCTTTCCTTCACCACAAGATCCGCACCCGCGGCCCCAGCGCTAATGCCCAGCCGACGCGCGAGCAGGAGAGCACCACCGGGGCGCCGACACCGGACGAGAGGACTGAGGCGTGAGCACTAGGGTCCGTCTTCGAACGGATTCTGCCCGGAGCAGGAACGATGCGAGGGTGACCGCTGCTTCGTAGGAGGTGGCGGTCTTCTCGGATCTGGTGGCGATGCCGCGGAACCCTTTGAGCCGGTTGAAGCAGCGCTCAATGACGTTGCGGCGGCGATAGGTCTCCCGGTTGAGTGCAGGCGGCCGCCCGCCGCGGTGACCGCGATTGTGCCGGTGCCGTCGCTGGTCGGTCCTCTCTGGGTAGGCGCGGAAGCCGCGGGAACTGTAGGCCTTATCTGCAATGACATGGTCCGGCCGGCAGCGCGGTCGGCCCAGGCCGGTGCGAGGCACACGGATCCGTTCCGGGAGAGGGTGTGCGCAGACGCTGTCATGGCGTTGGCCCGGCGCGTCACGAGGATCGCGAGGGGGCGGCCCTTGCCGCCGCAGGCGAGGTGGATCTTGGTGGTCAGCCCGCCTCGGGATCGGCCGAGGGCGTGATCGTCCGGTTCGTCCGGCCGGCGGATCCCCCTTTTCGGCCGGTGGCGGCGGCGTGCTGGTGGGCGCGGGGGATCAGTGAGAGATGCTAACAGTTGGCGTTGCGCTGGGCTGGGGGCGCCAGGCGGAGGCCACTGGCTGGGCCGGTGGCCTCCCTGCCGAAGGTGGTCAGCGAGGGTCGTTGAGGAGTTTGCTGATCTGTTCGTGAAGTTCGCGCGGCAGGTGGGTGGTCCAGCGATCGGCTGCCTCGGCTGCCAGGTCCCGGCTCCAGCGCCAGCTGTTGCGCGCTGCCGTGCGCACGTCCTGGTCGCGGGCGGCGGCCGTGGTGGAGGCGTAGCGGTGGCGGTCGGTGGAAGGCAGGTCCTTTTCGAGCGCGCGGCTGGGGGTGAGCCAGTGGGCCGTGCTGTCGCGCAACAGGCGGCAGAGCTGGAGTTGTTGGGGGGCGATGACGGTGTGCAACAGGGCGTGGGCGCGGGCGATCTCGCCGCGGGCCAGGACGTGGGCGAGCATGAGCGTCCAGTTGGTCAGCTCGTTGGTGAGCTGCTGGGCGGTGGTCTCCGGCTCGGGTGGACGGAAGGTGGCCAGCTGTCGGGCGGCCCGGGTGAGTCGGCCGGTTCGGTCGAGCAGGATGGCGTTGTCGGGTCGGGGCAAGTGCACCATCCCTTGCCAGGTGGGGACTTCGTCGATGCCGGGACCGGCCGGGGTGAGGTGGAACTCGCCGCGCATCAGGTCGTCGAAGACGACGGCGAGGATGCCGTACATGTTTGTGTAGGCGAGCTGGAGCGGCGCGAGCTGTGCCAGGAAGGCTGGGCCGTCGAAGTCGGCGAGGCGGTCGTCCTGGATGTAGAGGTATGCCTCGATGTCGGAATGGGCATCGGCCTCGCCCACGGTCCACGAGCCGTAGAGCAGTACGCCCTCCAGCCGGGTGTCGGCGTGGGCGAGCTGTCGCAGGCGTGCGATGCGGTCGTCCAGGGCGGAACGGGCAGAGTGAACGGACATGGTGTGGTTGTGTCTCCTGAGGTGAGCGTGCGGGCACGCTGACGGGGCCCGGCACCTGCCGGGCGGATGTCTGTGGACCGTTGCGGCCCGCTCAGGAGAAGTTGCCCATGATCGAGATCATAGGGGACGGGGCAGCCGCTGTGTCGGCGGCAGCAGATCAGGGTGGCCGCGATACCGGCGAGGGCCAGGAAATGCTCAGCTTTGCGGCCCGGACGGGCCGAAGCCCGGCGGCAGCTGCCGCCATGTACAGCCTGTCATGGCCACGAACACGATGGCTGCCAGCACCTGCCGGTCCCCATACCGGCGACGCTCCAACATTGCCATCACGGCACTCAACCCAACGGACACGCCAGTTGAGACGATCTCTTGGGTGAGTGTTTGGTTGGTATATCAGGAGGTCCGTGCTGATTTTGAGCGACCAAGTGCGGGCATAAGCCTGAAAAGCTGCCGGGAACATGGCTTATGTGTGAATCTGCAGAGCGATGATGCGCCGGTTTCCTTGCAAGAGCTCCCGACTCCTATAGAGCTCGTAACACGATCACAATCCGGGCTTCTTGAGGCGTGTCCACGCACACGCGGGTCGTTGGCGGTGCGCGCCCCGAAGGCGCGATGTCCTTCGGAGCGCGCGGCAGGGGTTCGGGTTCAGGCGTTGTAGCCGCCGTGGGCGTCCAGCACTGCGCCCGTGACGTACGACGCGGCGGGGCTCGCCAGGAAGGCGATCGCCGCGGCGATTTCGTCGGGGTGCCCCATGCGTTGCAGGGACAGCGAGCTGACCAGGGCCTTGAGGGTCTCGGGGTCCGGCGGTTGCATGCCGCCCTCCATCAGTCCGGCCTCCACGACGTTGGCCGTGATGTTCCGGGGCCCGAGGTCGCGTGCGACGCCCATGGTGTACCTCTCGATCCCGGACTTGGTCGCCGAGTAGTCGGCGAGGCCGGGGGCGCCGACCCGGGAGCCCAGTCCGGAACTCACTGTGATGATGCGGCCGCCCGCGCGCAGCACTCGGGAGGCGGCCCGGATGACGGCGATCACGCCGAGGTAGTTGGTGGCGTGCATCCGGTCCAGTGCGGCGGTGTCGGCATCCGGGTCGTCCACCGTGCCAGCCACGGAGATCGCCGCGTTGTTGACGAGGATGTCCAGGCCGCCGAAGTGCGCGACCACGTCGTCGATCAGCGCCGGCGCCCGGCTCGTGTCCGCCTGGTCGGACTGGAAGGCGACGGCCTTGGCTCCCTTGCCGTGCACCTCGTCGACGACGGCCTGCGCCTGTTTCTCGGAGCTGACGTAGGTGAAGGCGACGTCGGCGCCCTGCTCGGCCAGCAGTCGCACGGTCGCGGCTCCCAGTCCGCGCGACCCCCCGGTGACCAAGGCGACTTTGCCCGTGAGTGGCTTGCTCATTCTTCTCACCTCGTTGATTGACCCTTCCCGGCAGTCGCAACATTAATTGTTACGACAGACTGTTGCAACCTTCACTGTTACGATTGCCGTAACATGAAGCGTTGCGGCCGAGAGGAGGAGTCCATGAGCGCCAACAGCAGGCTGACCATCGCCGCCCACGCGCTGGCCTGGATCGGCCTCTACCAGCGCCAGGGCCATGAGGTCGCCACCTCCGAGCAGATCGCGACCAGCGCGAACACCAACCCAGTGGTGATCAGACGGCTGCTCGGCGAGCTGCGCAGGGCCGGGCTCGTGGAGTCCCGGCGGGGCGTGGGCGCGGGCTGGTCGCTGGCACGCGAGCTGGAGTCGATGACCCTGCTCGACGTGTACGAGGCAGTGGAACCCGGCCCGCTGTTCGCAATGCACCGCACCACCCCGGACCAGGGATGCGTGGTGGGTCACGGCATCCAGCCGGCGATGCAGAGCATCTACGAGGGCATCGAGGAGACCCTGAGACACGAGCTGGCCCGCGTCACGCTCGCGAACGTACTCCGGGACGTACTCGCGGCACCTCGCTAGCCTCCCCGTTACGCCCTGACATCACCAAGACCCCCATCCATGCCCGGCCGGCGAACAGCCTGGCAACCAGTCACGCCGAAGACCGTTGCGGTATCAGACCGTGTCCTACGAGCTCGTAACTTGATCACGTTGTAGTGCCCTGGTCCGGCGTGACCGATGTGACGATTCCGCCGTTCGGGAGGATGTGAGCACCCGGCCATGGATCGTGGACGACGACTTGTGGGCGCTGATCGAGCCGCTGCTGCCGCCCTGGCCAGAGAAGTCGCCGGGCCCACGGCCGGTACCGGACCGGCTGTGTACGCAGGGCATCCTGTACGTCCTCTACAACGACATAGCCTGGCAACTCCTGCCGCTGGAGCTGGGATTCGGCTCGGGACAGACCTGCTGGCGGCGCCTGGACCGCTGGCAGCAGGCCGGAGTCTTCGACCAACTGCACCGCATCCTGCTCGCCGAGCTGAACGCGGCCGGCGAACTCGACTGGTCCCGCGCGCGCGTGGACGGCTCCCACATCCGCGCGAAAAAGGGGGCGCCGACACCGGTCCGTCGCCGGTCGACCGCCGCAAGACGGGCAGCAAACACCACCTGATCTGCGACGGACGCGGCACCCCGCTCAAGGTCAGCACCACCGCGGCCAACGTCAACGACGTCACCCAGACCCTCGCCCTGGTCGATGGCATCCCGCCCGTGGCCGGACGGCCCGGGCGGCCACGCCGCCGCCCCGACTCGCTCCTCGGTGACAAGGGCTACGACTCCAACCCCGCCCGCCGGGAGGTGCGCAAGCGGCGGATCCTGCCGGTCATCTCCCGCAAGGGCGCCCCGAACATCAAGGGCCTGGGCAAAGCCATCCTCTACGTCGACCGCACCGGCATACCCTGGCGCTACCTCCCCCACGACTTCCCACCCCACCAGACCGTCTACGGCTACTTCGCCCGCTGGGAAGCCGACGGCATCTTCGACCAGCTCACCGGCCTGTTACGCGGCAAAGTCCGCCAAGCCGAAGGCCGCACCAGCGAACCCACCGCCTGCCTGATCGACAGCCAGAGCATCAGGACCTCCCGCGGCCGTTCCCCTGACCAGCCAAGGCCTCGACCCGGCCAAGAAGATCATCGGACGCAAGCGGCACATCGTCACCTACACGCTCGGTCTGCTTCTGGCCGTTGCCGTCACCGCCGCCAGCGTCCACGACGTCACCGCCGGCACCCAACTCCTGACCGAGGTGGCCGAACGCCGCCCCACGGTCACCAAAGCCGGGCCGACAACGGCTGCAAGACCAAAGCCGTCGAACACGCCGCCCAGATGGACATCGACCTGGAAATCGTCCAGCGCGACCCCACCGTCCGCGGTTTTCACGTCCAACCCCGCCGCTGGGTCATCGAACGCACCCTCGGCCGGCTCATGCACCACCGTCGCCTGGCGCACGACTATGAAACCCACCCCCCCCGCTCAGCCGCAATGATTCAGCTCGCCGCCATCAACCTCATGACCCGCCGCCTCACCGATGAAGCCATCCCGAACTGGCGCGACAGCTGAGCCCAATGAAACGGACAAGCAGGAACCGAACGCTCACTTAACCGCAGCACCGCCCCTGGACCTCGTGGTAACGGCTGTTACCATGCTGGTATGGCGAAGACACAGCTGGGTGCACGCGTAGATGAAGACGTCGCGGAGCTCGCGAAGAAGCGCGCTGCTGACCTGGGCCTGAGTGTCGGTGACTACCTTGCCCGGCTCGTCCAGGACGATGCCAGCGGCCTGCGTGCCCGTGCGGTGGACGCGGCAGCCCGTTTTCTGGCCGAACACCAGGCAGTCTTCGACGACGCCGAGGAAGCCCAGCAGAGGCGGGGAGCGGGCGCGGCCTGATGGAACTCCACATCGACGTCCCCTGGATCCTCCAGGTCGCCGAGGCCGCCGGAGCGAACGACCCGGCCCCCGACGATTACGGCATCCCCGTCTCGGCGGTCGCCCGCCACCGGGCCGAGCTGTTCGAGCAGCCCGTCTACGACGGCCCCTACGCCAAGGCAGCCGCACTGGTGCACACGCTGGGTCGGTGTCGCTGGCTGGAGCGCTCCAACATGGCCGTCGCCGCGGCGACCGGCGTCATGTACCTCGAAGCCGCCGGGATCCCCGTCAAGCCCGCCCGCCAGGACGCGGTCGCCCTGAAGGACCTGCTCCTCGACCCTGCCTGCACCGCTGGGAAGATCGCCGCTCTGCTGCGTGCCTGGCCCACTGCCACCTGACGTCCAGCGTGTGGCCGCGAGTCCGCACGCCACCGCGCGGGGGCAACCGTGGCCGGCCGACGCTGCCTTCCTTCCGAGGCTGTCCTCCGACGCCGGAGGGAAAAAGGGAAGGGGCCCGGCTGGTGCCGGGCCCCTTCTTCTCGTAGCGGGGACAGGATTTGAACCTGCGACCTCTGGGTTATGAGCCCAGCGAGCTACCGAGCTGCTCCACCCCGCGTCGGTGGTGCCACTCTACACAGTGGCTGCGGCGCGTGGCGGTGTGTGCCTCGGTCGTCAGCCGCGGACGATGTTCTCGGCCTGCGGTCCCTTCTGGCCCTGGGTCACGTCGAAGGTGACCGACTCGCCCTCGACGAGCTCCCGGTAGCCGTTGCCGGTGATGTTGGAGTAGTGGGCGAAGACGTCCGGTCCGCCGCCGTCCTGGGCAATGAATCCGAAGCCCTTCTCGGCGTTGAACCACTTCACGGTGCCGCTGGCCATGCTCTGTCCTTCGATATCGCCGGAAACTTGGCTGGTGTCTGGGCGGGGCCGACCGCAACGGGAAGGCACCCGGCATCCGTTCTACCCCCTCTTCGCGCGGTTATCCGACTGTCGCGCCCGTCAAAGCGTGCCGTGCATGGCTTCCAGGGCGTACGGAACATCTGTTGCTTGCCGCTCTAGCAGATCGACCGGGTGGGAGCCGTTCTCGCCGGGCGCGTTGCCCGCGAATCATGGCGGGGTTCTGGTTGACGGCCGACTCGGCCCGTGTCCGGCTGTGGGCGCTCATCGAGCGCGGGTGGGCTGCCGTGCCGGCGCCGCGGCGGAGCGAGCAGCCGTACGCCAGCGGATTGGCGGTCGTCGTCGAGCACGACGCGGTCGGCCTCGGATGGCTGGGCCTGTGGTCCGCAAACGGGCCACCTACCGCAGCCAGCCGCTCGGCGGCCCGCACGACGCCGTCGCCGTTGTGCGACTGCTGCCCGAGCGGCTGGCAGAGATGGCGGCCACCGTGCCCGGCCCCCCGCAGATCTCGAAACAGCCGGATCGCGTGCTGATGCGTTGTCAGTGGCACCCGCCACACTGGCCTTCTCGACTACCAAGCCAGGAGGGGCCGATGGCGTTCCGGGCCGTGCACGCGCAGTGGGGGACCGTCTTCGCGCACTTGCCCGATCTCGGTTGCGGGCGCTCGTGGGACCAGGTGTGGAAGGTGAGCCCGCCCGCGCCGCTGACCTGCGACGAGTGCGGTCACGGCATGTTCGCCAAGACCTCCCGCACCGGCTTACGGTTCTTCGCTCACGCCCCCGGTGCCCCCACCTGTGCGCTCGGCCTGGAGTCGGTCGCCCACCACCTCCTGAAGCTGGAGCTGGCCACCGCTGCCCGGGATGCCGGCGCGCACGCCGAGCTCGAAACCCGCGGTCCCGACGGCACCTGGCGGGCGGACGTGCTGGCCACCGACCCCGCCGGGACCTGGAAGACGGCGCTGGAAGCCCAGCTCGCACCGATCACAGACGCCGACATCACCGCACGCACTGAGAAGATGCGCGCCGACCGCGTCGCCGCGATCTGGTTCAGCGACCGGCCCCGCCCGCCCTGGCTCGGCACCGTCCCCTCCGTACGCGTGGCCCCGTCGGACGGGGAAAAGCGCCTCGCCGTCGTCGAGGGCCTGGTGAAGTTTGCCGGACGTGGCTGGAAGCCGGTCCCGGCCTCCCTCACCGAGTTCCTCGGCTGGGTGTTCTCCGACCGCATCGTCCCGCACAGCCCGCGGACCCCGCTGTCCTACCCGCAGCGGTCGCTCACCACGGTGTGGACGGCCCCGCAGTACATCACGGCCGAGACCGTGCACCTGGAGGAAGAGGAGCAGCGACAACGCCTCTACGAGGCCCGGATTGAGGCCCTGCGACGGGAGAAGGAGAAGAGACGGGAGCAGATCCGCGCCAGGAACGCAGTCACCCGGGCCAAGGCCCTGGTCGAGGCCACCGCCGCCGAGCGGGCCGCCCGTACCCGGCCGCCCGGCAGACTCTGGCAGGTGGCCCGCGTCTTCCGCCGCGGCGTCGACCAGGCCCTGGCCAAGCTCGCAGAGGAGTACGGCGTTACCGCGACCGTCGGCTACAGCACCGGTGATCCCCGATACGCCGGCGGCGTACCCCTCGTTGGCGAAGACGGTGCCCCAGTGGCGGTCTTCGATCCGGACCCCAACCGCGTGCGCGGGGAGGCGTTCCTGTTGCTGGCCGGACTCCTGCTGATGTTCCCCAGCAAGGCGGATCAGCGCCGCTTCGAGAACGCGTCGAACATCAAGAAGAAGCACCGGCCGATCGACGGCTACCGCACCGACTTTGCCGAGATCCCGGTGGAGCCCAGCTGTGCCTCGAACACTCGTTCGTGCACCTGCACCACCCCGCAGCTCGTCGCGAAGATCCAGAACGCGGAGTACTCCGCCGAGCCGAGCGAGCGAATGGCCCCGGCCGCTGCACCCTTCCGCGCGGAGTGTCGCACGTGCGGCAGCCGGTATGACAAACCGTGGCGCCGGACCAGCAACACACCCATTCCGCGGCAGCAAACCCCGGCTGCGAACGCCCGGCCGTCGACGGCGTCGACCTGAACCTCAAGCGCGGCGAGATCGTCACCGCGATCGGCGAGAACAGCGCCGCCACTGCCTGTGGGACAATCCCTCCGACACCGCCACCCTGCGCAGCGACCGCGACCGCTTCATCGACGGCGAGTCCCGGGGCCACGACCGCCACCGCAGCCACCGCCACTGACCCCTGGGCGAGCAGTGCCGTCAGCCAGGGCCCGGTACCGGCACAGCCCAACCTTCACCACCACGGCGCGCCACCCCGCGAAGGGGTGGCGCGCCGCCAGTATGACAGCGGCATGTTATGACGGACACTGCGTCAAGTGAGTCATATCGGCGGACGGTCGACCAGGTCGTGGTCCTGCGCCTAGGACCGGCATCCGGCGACTGCGTGCCCTGATGGACGACCGTGATGTGCTGTTCGGGCCGTCCGGGGTGCTTGAGTTCGTCGGCGCTGATCCACGACCGGCCGTCGGCTGCGGTGAGCGGGGTGGCCGGTGGCGCCCACCGGCCGGCCGAACCGCTCGCCGCGCCGGTCCCCGAGCAGCTATCGGCGGAACGCCTCTCGACCAAGGCCGCCGCCCGCACCGTGAATGAGACCCTGACGTGGCGGGCACCTGTCGAATGCGCCGGCTGCGGGTGCCCGAGACCGCCCCGGGCAAGGACATCTGTCCGGCCTGTCCGGCCTGTCTGGGCTGGCCGCCTTGCCGCACCTGCCCCCACTTCCCGGCGAGCCCGCTCCGACGGCAACGGCCGCTGCACTACCTGCGCCACGGCATCGACTGGCCGAGCTGGACCCAGAGGCGGTCAACGACCGTGAACGGCTGGAAGCTCGGGAAACACGAGCAGCTGAGGGGCCGCGGATGCAATGGGCGTCGCTTGAAGCCGCCGTCGACGCCTACGTGCTGCACGAGAGCCGGTTGTCAGCGGTCACGCAATTCCCCAGTTCCACCCGCTTGAACGTCATGTGATTTCCCACTCCCACGGTCATGATTGCTCATGAGGACGGCGGTCGGGAGCATTACTCCGGGCGTCGGAAATCAGATCGAGCTTCCCTGCTGTGGTGTTTCGAGAACTGAGTAGTGATCCATTCGGGTTCCTTCTGGTTTCCCATGCGCATGCTGGAACCGGGTTGTGGGTCCTGGCATTTTGGAGCCGCCGTCGTCTCCCTCGGCCCACGGGCCGAGGGAGACGACGGACGCGCATGACAAGGAAAACGCGACTTCCTCGTACTGGACGGCCGACGCCTCCGTCGCGCATGCCCGGTGGTCCCGCGTGCAGGGCTGATGCCGCCCCTGGTGTGGGTCGATCGGCCGCTCACGGCCGCAGGCTGCCGGCCCACGGTGAACGACCTGGCTGGCTTGCAGTCTTGCTTACGGGCCGTCGTGGACGAAGGGGGCCCAGAGGGTCGGGTCGGTGGGATGCTGGGTGCGGAGCTCGGCGACGGCGTGGTGGAGGGCCCGCGCGGCCTCGGCAGAGGCTGGGCCGTCCGGGCTGGCGAGGTGGCGGTAGAAGGCGGCGGCCACCTGGGGTGCGGCCTGGTCGCTGATGGACCACAGGGCCGCCACGACGTGCCGGAATCCTGCGATGCGCAGTGCGGCAGCGGTGTGCACGGCCTCGTCCGGGAGATGCGCGGCGCCCAGTCGGGTGTGGCAGGCGGACAGGAACGCGAGGTCAGCTGTGTCGAGCCGCAGGTCCGCGATGTCGAGGAGGTTGAGGTCACCGTCCCGCAGGCAGAGGCCCGAGCCGGCGGGTGCCGTCATGTCGATCCAGCCGTGGCAGGCGAAGTGTGCCCAGGCATGTGCGGGCAGTTGTTGCCGTACGGCCGCCGAAGTGGCCGCGTCCTCGGCCAGAACCGTCAGCCGGCGGCGGCCGAGGATTTCGCCGAGCGCACGGAGTTCCGCCGCCACTGCGGGCAGCACGGCGTGGCCGCGTTCGGTGTCAGTCAGCGCGACCGCCAGCAGTGTGGGATCCGCGGGCGCGGGCCGCCGCCGGGCGTCGATGAGAGCGGACAAGGTGGTGGTGTACGAGGACACAACCGCGTACGGCAGGCCGACCGGTTCGATGCGGTCGGCGGCGCCGCGCGGGTAGCGTCCGGCGGCGTGCAGCGGCAGAGCGGTGAGGGACGCCGTGGGGCACCACCACAGCCGGGGCGGGGCCGTCGACTCGTGCGGCCAGGCCAGCCGATCGAGGACCGGCCTGGCGATGTGTTCCCACAGCCACTCCAACGTGTCGTGCATGGTGTGCCGGGCACGCTCGCGTATCAGGCCGGTGGCGCTTGGCTTTATTGCAGCCGCCAGGTGGCCCAGGTAGGTGTTGGCGACCGCGTCGATGCCCGGCACGTTCACATCGGGCAGTTCCACGACCTCGATCCCCCCGCCCGGTAACAGGAGAATCGCGTCGCAGCGGATGGTGCTGATGTTGACGATGACGACGGGCCCTTCCGCCGCAGCAGGTGCGAGCGCGTCGAACGCGGCCGGGCCGAGGAACGCGGCAAATCCGGGCAGCTCCCTTACCTCGCACACCAGCTGCTGCCAGCGTCGGGCCAGCCGCAGACGTGCTTCCTGGTCAAGTCGGCTGTCCTTGTTGAGCGTCGCGCGTACCTGCTCCAGCTCAGCGGCGCGAGCGGGGTCGTGGGCCGCGAGGGCAGCGAGATCCGCACGCAGGTGCAGCGTCGAGCCCCACAGGACCGACCGACCCTGTTCGAGCAGTTCCACGGCCAGTTCGGGCTGCCCAGTGCCGATCGCCAGGGCTGCCGCCTCGCGCGGCATCGCCGCGCCGTCCTGGATACTCCGCACCTGGTCGTCCCGGTCCAGGCCCGCCCAGCCGAACTCCCGCAGCAGCGCGACTGCGGCGCAGGACGCCGCCAAGGCGTCGACCCGGTCGTCGACCTCCATGGCGACCCCGGCCCAGCAGCGCGCGGCGAACAGCCGGTCCTGGACGGAGGAACCCGTCGCTTCCGCCGCCGCCCGGAGAGCCGCCACCGCTGCCCGGCGGTCCGACTCGTCCCCGTCGCGGAGGAACCGGTCGATCAGCGCCACGGCCTGGCCGGTCTTCACCTCGGCGTAGACGGAGTCCGTCTCGGTGCACGCCGCGGCGGCCGCCGTGAAGGCCGCCAACATCTCGCCCTCTTGGACGACGACTCCGTGCTCATCGGCGCCCATCAGCAGCTTGCCGAGAATTCGGTTCGCTTCGACCGCCAGCCTGCCGCCGCTTGTTTGCGCAGCCGCCTCCCGCGCCACCTCGACAGCCTCGCTCCGCCGACCGGCGGCCTCAAGCTCCTGGGCCAGCTTCGCCGCAACGATCGGCCGCTCCACATGGGTTGGCGGCAGGGAGTCCAGCGCGCGCCGGGCCGCATCCACGGCAGCCCCGCCGCGACCGGCGAACGCCTCTTGCACCAGCCGCTGCGGATGGCCCACCGGGGCACCCCGCAGGGCCTTCCGTAGGTACTCTTCGACTGCCTCGGCGTCCCGCCTGTCCGCGGCCCGTCCGGTCATGTCAGCCCGTGCCTGCAACGCCGCCTTGAGCATTGTCGCCGTCGCGGAGGCGTGCTGGACGTCGTCCGCTTCCACTGCCGCCAGCAGCACTTCGACCGCGGCGTTCAGATCATCCAGGGAACTGCGCCGTGTGCCGCGTGCGACCAGCGCGGCTCCCAAGTTCATCCGTGACACCGCGTCGTCGGAGGTAGTGTGCCCGACCGCTGCCCGGCCCAGCTCGACGGCCTCGTCCAAGAGCAGCTCCGCGTCGCCGTGCCGGACCAGGGACGCCAGCGCCGCGCAGAGGCTCGACTCCAGCGCCACCCGGTCCTCCAGGGTGCCGCCGGGCTGGGCCAGGGCCGGTCTGCCGGTCTCCTCGACGGCAGTGCGGAGCGGGCCCGCCTCCCCGGTGGCCTCGTAGCGAGCCCGCTCCAGGGCGATCAGGACCTGAGCGGCCCTCAACCGCGCGTAGTGGCCGGTCGGCAGGACGTTCAGCGCCTGGTACGCGACGTCGAGCGCCTCGTTGAGGTCCTCGGTCCGTCCCCGGTGCTCATACCGGTCTCTCAGCACGTCACGCAGCGAAGCCAGCATGAGGATACGTGCGGGAAGACCAAGAGGCGCCGACCCCACAGCCCTCCGGTTGATGTCGACCGCCCGGTCCAGCAGGCCAACATCGCCTGTGCCCATGAACTTCCGGTACGAGCGTGCCGCAGCCGCGTAGAGCATCACCGGCTCGCTCGTCGGCCGCCAGACGAAAAGGGGATCACCCGGCTCGCCCGCAGTGCGGACCAGCTGGTAGATCTGGTCGGCCGCCTCCGAGTGCCCGGCACCATGCGCGCGGGAGAACCAGTAGAACGCCTCCGCATACTGTTGCCGTCTCAACGCGCGCACGCCGTTCCGGTATAAACCGCCGTACTCGCCCTCATTGGCCGCCATGGCCCCCCTTACCGCAGCAGATGGTTCGAAGCGGCCCCAGCGTAGGCCACCGCTCACTACAGTGATGCCATGTTCGAAGCAACTGCCCTCGACTACCTGCCCACCACCGACTTCAGGTGGACCGAACGCGCCTTCGAACTCCTGGCGGCGGGCGAACTCACCGTCACCCCTTACGCAGGAAGCGGCGCGCCCTGCTTTGTCGTCTCCGGTCGGTGCCCCCGCTGCGACCACCACCTGGTGGACCGTCAGGTAACCACCGCGCTCACCGGCCTGTCCGGACCCAGCCGAGGTGGAGACAGTGAGCAGCCGGCCGTCGTGATGCTGGACGTGACCTGCAGCTGCGGTAGCGAACACGGGAACGCCCCGGCGGGGGCGACCGGTTGCGGAGCCAGCTTCCGGATCGAATTGGTCGCCGAATGAACCTGGTGCCCCGCCTCCCCGCGCAACCGCCCACCGAGACCGATCTGGCCGAGCGGGACCGGTTCCAGGTCCTGGTGCGCGAGTCGCTGCCGAGCGTGCGGGCCAGTGCGGAGGCATGGCGCAACGGCCTGGCGGCCTTTGTGACCCTGATCGGCGCAGCGGTCGTGATCAAGGGGCAGACCACCACAGCCGACCTTCCCCCGCTGTGGCGCCTGGCCGTCACTGTACTGATCGGCGGCGGTCTTGCCCTCGCCGTGACGGGCCTGTGGCACGCCCTGGCCGCGCAGTCCGGGACGAGGCCGTTGGCGGTCACGCTGGCCGACATCCACCGCGAGTACGGTTCGGTGGACGGCTTCGAGGTCGCCATCGCGATCCGGGCGGAGCGTCGGCTGACGCTCGCCCGCCGCACCGTCGCGCTGGCGCTGGCCTGTCTGTTCATCGGGACGGTCCTCACCTGGTGGGCACCCGCCCCCCAGCCGGGAAGCCCTCGGATGACGCACAGCTCTGTCACCCCGGCGGCACGCTGAGAGCGGCCGACGGAGGGCTGCCAAGGACCTTCGCCGACAGGCAGGACAAGCCGGTGAGCCTCCGCTCGCCACCGTCACCGGCATGACGATCACCACCGACCGCAACCGACCCGGCCACCAGGTCACGGCGGACGAGGGGCGGGCTGCTGGTCGGCGGGGTGCAGCACCGCCCAGCCCGTCCCCGTCGCGTACGAGTGCCCCAGGTGCTGGGGCGAGGAGCTGGCCGAGCTCGACGCCGGCGAACGGAATCCCCGGCGAGAACGCTGCCCTCCGCGAGCAACTCACCAACTGCTCCGACGTCGTGGTCCCACTGCCTCTCGCCCGCCGAGAGTGAGCCGACTTGAGAGACGGGAAAGGTGGGTCATGTCAGCCCAACACCGGCCATGTCTACGCCCGTCCAGCACCAAGCGTCGATTCACGGGGCCGCGGCACCCAGGACGGGTCAGAGGTGTCGCCCATGGCAGTCGCTTTCGGGCCCACCGTCGACGTGCCCGACCGCGACTTCGGTGATGGCCCCTCCTCCTGGGATTCCCGCGGCAGTCAGCCCAGGTAGAAGTCCTTGCGGACGGCGACGAACTCCTCGACGGTCAGGGGCCGCTTCCCGGTGATGCGCTCGACGTCGGTGGTCGCCCTGTCGTAACGGTTCGCGCGGTGCAGCTGCGCCATGGTCGCGATGTGCTGCTCGGTGTGCTGTGGCAGGCCCGCGTTCGCGAGTACCTCTGTGCGCCACCATTGCAGGGGGACGTCCAGATAGGTCACCGTGCGGCCGAGCGCCTTGGAGAACTCCTGGGCTACTTCGGTCATGTCGAGCGCCCGCGGTCCGGTCAGCTCGTACACCTTCCCGGCGTGCTCCCCGGGATTGCGCAGGATGGTCGCGACCACCTGGGCGACGTCGTCGGCCGCGACAGGCGAGGTGCGTCCGGTCCCGAACGGCAGCGCCAGCGTGCCGTTCTCGCGGATCGACCGCGCAGCGAGGGCGGTGAACAACGGATTGTCGAGGAACGTCGTCGGGCGCACGTGCACCACGGGCAGGCCCGACCAGTCCAGCACCTGCTCCGCCAGCCAGTGCAGCCGCTGCTGGTGGGATTCCGCGGTGCTGGTGGCGGTCATCTGCGACACCGTCATCTGCGACAGGTCCACGAGCACGTCGAGTTCGCCGTGCGCCTTCGCGACCGTGGCCATGACGGTCGCCGCCAGCAGGTGGTCCGGGGACACACTGAGCCCGAAGTACGTCCGGCGGACGCCGTCGAGCGCGGCCGCCACCGTTTCGGGCCGGGTCAGGTCCCCGGTGACGACCTCGGCGCCCAATGCCCGCACCTCGGCCGCGCGGTCGTCCTCGCGGCGGATCAGGACGCGGACCGGCACGTTCTGCGCGCGCAGCCGCTCGGTGACGAGGCGGCCCATGCCGCCGGCGCCGGTGACGAGAACGAGGTCGTGATCAGCCATCGGTGGCTTCCTTCCGGAGGTGTTCGCCTCGGCCAGGCCCTGGCCGCTGCACGGGTGGTAGTGCGTTTTGGTGCTCCACGTCGCCGCTCGGGGTGAGCACCGTTTCCGCCGATCCGCCGATCGGTCTCGATGAATGGCCGGCCGCACTTGTGTGTGTGGATGTGGTGCTCTGGGCCAGCGGGCGCCGGTGGTGCCTCCTTCATCGGAGGAAGAAGTCGAGGAGAGCTTCGGTGCGCTTGCCGAAGGGGGCGTACAGCAGGCGGGTGGCGTTCCAGCGTGCTTGTACGTAGATGCCCTTGGGGTGGCTGAGCGTGCGGAACCCTTCGATGCCGTGGTATTTGCCCATCCCGCTGGCGCCGACGCCGCCGAAGGGGAGGTCGTCCTGGGCGACGTGCATGATGGTGCCGTTGACGGTGACGTTGCCCGAGGTCGTGCGGTTAAGGACCTTGCGCCGGTCGGGGCCGTCGTCGCCGAAGTAGTAGAGCGCGAGCGGACGCGGTCGTGCGTTGACGTGGTTGATGGCGTCGTCGATGTCGCGGTAACCGAAGATCGGCAGGATGGGGCCGAAGATCTCCTCGTGGGCGATGCGCATGTCGTCGGTGACGCCGA
The DNA here is from genome assembly GCF_044455165.1 of Streptomyces sp. NPDC051315. Classification (NCBI taxonomy): domain Bacteria; kingdom Bacillati; phylum Actinomycetota; class Actinomycetes; order Kitasatosporales; family Streptomycetaceae; genus Streptomyces; species Streptomyces sp. NPDC051315. The sequence goes on along the minus strand of NZ_JBITEN010000017.1, from coordinate 136,384 downwards.
GCACGACGGTCGGTGCGAGGGTGTGCGGACGGCGGGCCGCGTCGCCCGGCCGGTGTCCGACCTCGATGATCCGCGCGCCGTGAGCGCGGGCGTCGTCGATCAGGCCGGTGAGGATCTTGTATTGCTTGTCGTCGATGATCGAGGTGTAGTCGTCGCTGGTCGGGCCGTCGGGGTAGGCGGTCTTCACCAGCCGGTCGTAGGCGGCGATGAAGGCGTCGATCTCGGATTCGTGCACCAGGGCGTAGTCGGGGGCGATGCAGGTCTGCCCGCCGCTGAGAAGTTTGCCGAAGACGATGTCGGACACGGCCTGGTCCCGGACGTGTCCCTTGGCCACGATCGTCGGAGACTTGCCGCCGAGTTCCAGCGTGACGGGGACGAGGTTGTCGCTGGCCGCCTTCATCACGGCTCGCCCGACCTCGGTGCTGCCGGTGAAGACGAGATGGTCGAACGGCAGGGAGGAGAACGCGGAGCCGTCGCCGCTGACCATCGTGACCTGCTCCGGCGGGAAGAGTTCGCTGAGCATCGACGCGAGCACCGCGTTGGTCGCCGGGGTCAGCTTCGACGGTTTGAGCATGACGCGGTTGCCGGCGGCGATCGCGGTGACGACGGGCATCAGCGACAGGTTGACGGGGTAGTTCCACGGCGAGATGACGCCGACCACGCCGAGCGGCTGGTATTCGATGCGGTTGCTGCCGAAACGCAGCGGCAGGTCGATGTGGCGGCGGGTCGAGCGCATGAATCGGCGAAGGTTGCGCTGCAGGTAGTCGATGCCCTGCACGACGCCCACGAGTTCCATGATCGCGGTCTCGTGTCGCGAGCGATGTCCGAAGTCGGCGTTGATCGCCTCCTCGATGGCACCGCGCCGGGCGATCAGCGCCGCCTTGAACCTGGTCAGATCGCTGCGCCGCGCCTCCAGGGACGGCGCTCCGTCGCGGAGGTAGGCGGCGCGCTGAGCTTGGAGGATGTGATGGAAGCGCTCCGCGTCGGTGGGCTGTCTGGTGACGTCGGTGCTGGTCATGACGGTGTTCCATAGCTGCTGGTGCGGGCGACGGGGTGTTGCGGGCGCTGGCGGCGGGCCATCCAGCCCATGAGCCGAACCATCGAGCGGCGCGGCAGGAGCTTGCCGGCGAGGGCGAGCGACCGGCCGTTGGTGATCACCGAGGGGGGCGCGGACCGGCGGTCGAGCGTGTCGAGGGCAATCGTCACGACCTGCTCGGGGGTTGCCCGTTTCGTGCCGTAGTCGGCGGACTGGCTGCCGGCGACGTCGTAGAACTCGGTCCGGGTGGCGCCGGGGCACACGGCCAGCACCCGCAGGCCGGTGCCGCGGGTCTCCTCCCACAGCGATTCGGTGAAGCTGAGAACGAAGGCCTTGGTGGCGCCGTAGACGCTCAGGTAGGGGGTCGGCTGGAAGCCCAGCAGGCTCGCGACATTGATCAGGACGCCGGTGTCGGCGGAGGTCAACGGGTCGATGTAGGCGCGGCTGAGGTCGACCAGCGCGCTGACGTTCAGCGCGATCATGCTCTGCAGGCGGTCGGGATCCTCGTCGGTGAACGCGTCGTGGGTGCCGAAGCCGGCGTTGTTGACCAGTCCGGTGGCGTGGATGCCGCGGGACTCGAGTTCGGCGCGCAGAGTGCGGCCGGCATCGGGCAGGCCGAGGTCGCGGGCGACGGCCGTCACCGTGACGCCGTGGGCGCGAATGAGTTCGGCGGCCAGGCTCTCGAGCCGGTCCGCCCGGCGGGCCACCAGCACGAGGTTCGCGCCGCGGCGGGCCAGCTGCCGGGCGAATGCGGCGCCGAGGCCGGAGCTGGCGCCGGTGACGATGACGGTCTGGCGGTGGTAGTCGATTTCGCTCATGGCATTCACTCTACGCACGCTTTTGCACTGAGTGCAAATAGATGCATCGTGTGAGACGACGTACCATCGGTGCATGGCTCAGAAACCGACACCGCTTCGGGAACAGACCCGCTCAGTGGTCCGATCACTGCTGGCCCGGACCGCTATCGAGCTGTTCGCCGCCAAGGGCTACGACGACACGACCCTCGACGAGGTCGCCGCCGCCGCGGGCGTCTCCCGGCGGACCCTGTTCAATTACTTCCGCAACAAGGAAGACCTCGCGCTCAGCGGCCTGGACGAACAGGGCGAACTGATCGCCGCGCGCCTCGCCGAGCGCCCGGCCGACGAGGATGCCTGGGCGGCGCTGCGCGCGGCGTTCCAGGTGCTCGAGGAGATCGACATGACAGCCGAAGGGCGCTTGGAGTTCATAACGCTGCTGTTCGGCAACGATTCCCTACGCGCCGGACACGCCGAGAAGCAAGCCCGCTGGCAGAACCTGTTCGCGCCGCTGATCGAGCCGCGACTGCCCGACTCCGACCGCCGCACCCTGCAAGCCCGCGCGATCGCAGCCGCAGCGATCATCTGCCTGCAGGCAGCCAACGAGGAATGGGTACGCCTGGGTGGACAGGCCGACATGTTCGACCTCTACGACACCGCCGTACAGGCAATCCGCCGCCCCACCTGAAACCGGCCGCATCCAGCACCACCCCACTCGCGGGCGTGGGAACCAGGGCCCGAATGGCACATGTGCTGGTCCGCGACGGCCCTGGGTGCCAAGTACAGCCCTGGTCACACCCGCGCGGGGGTGGGCGTTGGTGTGTCTCGTGAGACATCTGTCAGCCTGGAGAACCCTGACTTCGGTGGCCGAGCCGGTGCAGGTGCGTCGAGCGGGTGCCGGCGGGCAACAGGTCGGCGTACGGGGGCAGGCGGGCCCCGGCGGTTGTGTCGGCGAGCGTGCGCTGCGGGACGGACGGCTGGGCCGGGGTGGGGCAGGGCTGGTGCTGCCGAGGAGCTGCTGCGCGAGCTCGGCGCGACCGACGCCGCCCACCTGCGCACCATGGTGCCCGGACCTGAATGGCCGGAGGCGTTGTGCGGCTGGCGGGGGAGACCCAGACGACAGCCAGCCCGCAGGTGACGGTCGCCGTGACGCTGAGCTCCTCCTCCGACTCGCGGGCGGCGCCCTGGGCGGGGAACTCGCCCTGTCGACGGCCCCGCCGGGCAGCAGACGGGTGGGCCGGTAAATCACGCGTTGGATCAGGACCTGCCCTCGCTCATTGCTGAACACGGAGGTTCCGGCCCACAGGGCAGCCGCAGCACGCGGCGCCCCGCACGCATCCCCGCTCATCGCCACGCTGGGACGTTCGTCGGGTGTGGAAGTCGTCGTCATCTCTCTCCGATCGGTGCTGCCTGCGCGCTCGTGGGCGGGGTGTCAGACGGTCAGCTCGGCTGGGTCGCCCTTCGTGGGGCCGGGGGAGAGGCGGGTGAAGTGCTCAGTCTGGATGATCTGGGTGCGGTCACCCTGGGGGAGGCGGGCGAGGATGCCGGGTAGGGGTCGTTCGCGTGCGACCTCGCCGCGGTGCGCGAGGATGGCGCGCCACTTCACGTCGACCCAGGGGGTGACGTCGACGCTGGTGGTCACGTACCTGTCCGGAACCGCGAGGACCGTCTTTCCCACCCCTTCGAGCAGCGGGCGCAGCAGGCTGACGCCGGACTCGGGGTGCGTGGCGACGTACAGCGCGGCCGGTGGCGGTGACGACCGCCGTGCGGGCCCCGTAGCGGGAGGGCACGGTAGGCGACCCGGATCCGGCTGCGCGCGGCGAGCCGTTGGAACAGCCTGCTCGACCTGGTCGGCGTCTACGTAGCCCGAGTCGCCTCCCCGGCGCCGGGCCAGCAGTGTGGTGCCACCGACGACTTCGTGGGTGAGGCTGATCAAAAGGGTCCGCAGGAGCGGCTCGGGTGTGGTGCCGGCCAGGATGAGGCCCCATGTGCGGTCGGCGCGCACCGCGTCCACCTGCGGTGCCGTGTACCGTCCCGTGATCCTCACAGCGCGGATGCTCGCCCCTCCGGGCCGGGCGCCCTGGGCCGGGGTGTGGCACGCGATGCGGCGCCTCGCCACCGAGCACGGAGACGGCGACGTCCGGCTGGTCGTCTGGTTCGGCTGACGCACCTGAAGTTCGCGGCTCCTCACCGGTGAGACCGCCGCGTGCAGGGTGTCGACTAGGTCGGCGTCGAGGAACGCCGGATGGTGGTGACGCCGCCGCCGAGCCGGACGTCCTTGCCCCGCGCCGCCTCCCGCGCCTGTTCGAGGACCGTCGCCGGACCGCCGTTGACGAAGTGGAACGTGGTGTCGGCGAGCGTGAACGACGGACGTTCGTGGTGGGTCATGACGAACACGGGCGTGCGGAACGGGGGCTCCTCCCCCCACCAGCCGCGCCACCCGTCGTCCTGCCAGTGCCCGCGCTGGGGCCCGAACTTGTTGCGGCCCATGATCTCGGCGCCGATGTCGCGTGCGAAGTCCCGTGTGAAGTAGTCGTCCAGTCCCCGGCTCCCGCCCGGATCGGTGCGCAGGGGCCAGCTCGCCGTGGCCCCGGCCCAGGCGAACAGCCGCTCGGGGCGGTCGTGGCCGAACGGCCGCTCGAGGCTCTGGTGCTCACCGGCCCCGACGCCGTCACTCGAGACGTTGAAGTTCATGACTTTCAGCAGTTGATCCACGTGTTTCCTCGCCCGGTCCTGTCGTGTCGTCGTGCGGCGACGCGCCGCACGTCAGAACGTCGAACGGGACGTGGCCGCATCGACAGCGGTCCGCGACTTTTCCCAGCAGTGTCAGGAGGGTCAGGGAGTGGCGCCGTCGGCGGTGTACCTCGCGGCCCCTCATGCTTACCGGCGAATGCTGTCACAGGTAACGACCGTCCCAACCCCATGTCGCGGCCCGCGGACCGGATGCCTTCGGCCATGACCTGAAGGCGGCTCTTGCAGACGGTTCAACTGCTGTGCAGCGCAGGCATGGAGCGGGCGGCCCGGTGTTCCGCCTCGTAGGTCGGCCGTCTGCTACCTGCTCCGACGTCAGTGGTGGCCGAATTCCCTACGCTTCGGCACCGTGTGTCTTTCCGGCCCGTCGGAGGCTGTAAGCGTGCCGGAAATGCCCTGAATTCAGTGGTGATTGCCCTCCTTGAAGATCACTTTCGGTGGCAAGAATGTCACTCAGTGATACCCATCACAAGCGCCGTCACCCTTGTTTACCGCCGTAGGCCTGAGGTAGATGGGTTCCGCAGTCATCGACTGGTCATTGCGGGATCAATGCTTCCCAAAGGGGAAATCCATGCCGAACGGAATAATTGGTGTAGCCGGACACGTGCCGTCCCGGATCGTGGACAACCACCGCGTCGGCGCCTGGGCCGGCACCAGCGAGGAATGGATCGAGGAGCGTACGGGCGTCCGTGAACGGCGGTACGCGGACGAGGAGTCGGCGACGTCCGACCTCGCCGCGGCAGCCGCGGAGAGGTTGCTGAACCCTCCGCACGGAACCCCGTACGAGCCGGGCGAGATCGACGCGCTGATCGTGGCGACCACGACCCCTGACCAGCCCCAGCCGGCGACCGCCGTGTTCGTGCAGGCGCGGCTCGGGCTGGGCGACGTCCCGGCCTTCGACCTGAACGCCGTCTGCTCCGGCTTCCTGTACGCCCTGGACGTGGCCGACGCGATGCTGTGCGCCCACCGCGACTGGCGCAACGTCCTGGTCATCGGGGCGGACACCTATTCGACCATCATGGACCGGACCGATCGCAGGACGGTCAGCCTCTTCGGTGACGGCGCCGGCGCCGTGCTCGTGGGACGCGTCCCCGACGGTTACGGCATCCACGCGACCTCCCTGCTCGCGGACGGGACGACCACCGACCACGTCCGGGTCGAGGGCGGCGGCTCCCGGCGGCCGGCCGCCACCCTCACGGACCCGGGCGCCCACTACTTCCGGATGAACGGACGGGCCGTCAAGGACTGGGCGGTGCAGCACGTGCCCAAGGCCGTGCACCAGGCGCTGGACGAGTCCGGCCTGCGCCTCGACGACATCGACCGCGCGGTGTTCCACCAGGGCAACCTGCGACTGGTGCACACCCTCGCCGACACGCTGGGCATCGACTCGCGCAAGGTCGCCGTCACCGCGGACCGCTACGGCAACACCGCCGCCGCGTCCATCCCGCTGACCCTGAGCGAGAGCCACCGCGTCGCGCCGCTGAAGCGCGGCGACCGGGTCCTGATGGCCTCCGTCGGCGGCGGCATGACGGCCGGCGCGGCCGTCATGACCTGGTACTGATCACCCCCCCCCACGGGCCGGTCACCGCGCGCCGGCCACGACAAGGGCGACAGGCGTCCAGCCACCGCAGCATCACGGACATCACACCGCATCACGCAGCATCACAGGCGGGTCACCCGCCGCACGACTTCCCTCCCACGCACAGCTAGGAGACACACATGCTTCCCACGGTCAGTCACGGTGACGGCGTCCACGTCTACGACACCGACGGCCGGGAGTACCTGGACGGCTGCTCCGGAGCGATCAACACCAACCTCGGGCACGGACTCACCGAGATCACCTCCCGCATGCACCGGCAGCTCGACGCCATCAGCTTCGCGTACCGCACCCAGTTCACCTCCGAGCCGCTGGAGCGGCTCTCCGGGCTGCTGACGGACCTCGCTCCGGGCAGCCTCGGCCACCCCCTCTACTGCAACTCCGGCTCCGAGGCGATCGAGATGGCGCTGCGCCTGACGACCCTGTTGCACGCCCGGGCCTACCGGCCCTTCAAGTGCACCGTGCTGACCGAGGAGCCGAGCTACCACGGGATGACCGCCGGCGCCCTCGGCGCCTCCGGACACCCGCTGCGCAGGCAGGACCTCACCCCCCTGCTGGCGAACCAGGCCACCGTCGCCAAGGTGCGTCCCCGGCACGGCGAGATGCGCGCGGACGTCGATCAGTGGGAACGGGCCATCGACGAGGTGCAGGCGCAGAACCTGGCCGCCGTGATCGTCGAGCCGGTCGGCGGGGCGTCCTCGGGAGCCGTCCCGTGCGACCCGGCCGTCCTGCGCAGGCTGCGTGAACTCGCCGACCGCGACGGCTTCCTGCTGATCGCCGACGAGGTCATGACCGGCCTCGGCAGGACCGGCGCGTGGTTCGGCTGCGACCACGCGGGGATCGTGCCGGACGTGATGGTGCTCGGCAAGGGCATGACCGCCGGATACGCGCCGCTGTCCGCCGTCCTCGTCCGCGACGAGATCGCCGCCGCTTTCGACCAGCCGTTGGGCTCCGTGCTGTTCGGGCACACCATGGCCGGTGCGCCGCTCGCCGCCGCGGCGGGCCTTGCGACCGTCGAGTACCTGAAGGAGCACGACATCCCCGCCCGCGCCGAGCGCTCCGGCCGCTACCTGCGCGCGCTCCTGGACGGCGTCGCCGCCCGCCACGCCGTGGTGCGCGACGTCCGCGGCCGGGGCCTGCAACTCGCCCTCGGCCTGCACGCCGACCCCGACCGCTCGCCCGGCGTCTCGCACGACCTGGTGCGGTCGGCCCGCGACAACGGGCTGCTGCTGTACCCGTCCGGTGTGAACGCCCTGACGGAGTCGGTGATGGTGGCACCCCCGTTGAACAGCACCGAGGCCGAGCTGGAGGAGCTGACGGTCCGTCTGGACCGGAGCCTGGCTGCACTCACCCCGGCCCCCGCCGCGCGAGTCCACGAACTGGCCGCCGCCGCCCGCTGAACCGGCTGCCGCGCCGGCCCGTCAACCGACCCCCCACGTTCGAAAGGAACACCAGCACCCATGCTCCAGCACTTCACCGACCCGGCCCTGCGCGCCCGCTACGCCGACCTGGCCTCCTCCTCCGTCGCCAAGCGCGCCGACGACTGCCGCGCGCAGGGCGTCCTGGACCGCGAGTCCTGGCAGGAGATCAGCGACGCCGGGATATGGCGACTCGCCGTGGACCGGCAGTGGGGCGGCGACGGCGGCACCTGGTGGGACTTCACCGCCGCCTTCGAGGGCGTCGCAGCCGGTGGCCGCGACCTCGGCTTCTCCCTGTCCATGGTGGCGCAGGCGGGACTGATCCGGTCCCTGCTCATCTACGGCACCGACGACCAGAAGGGCTACTGGCTGCCCCGGCTGCTCTCCGGGGAGGTCGGCGCCACCGCCCTGACGGAGACCACCGGCGGCTCGGACGTCACCCGGATCAAGACGTCCGCCGTCCGCGACGGCGACGTCTACCGCCTCAACGGCCACAAGGACCACATCACCAACGGCCCCGTCGCCGACATGGCCCTGGTCCTGGGCCGCGTGCCCGAGCAGGGCGACCGGGACATCACCCTCTTCATGGTCGACCTCCAGGACGAGGGTGTCACCCGGGGGCCCGTGGAACGCATGATCGGCAACCAGACGAGCCCGACCGGACCCATCGCCTTCGACAACGTGCGGGTGGATGCCCGGCACCTGGTCGGCGAGATCGGCGCGGGCATCGAGGCGATCTACAACACCATCGCCCTCGACCGCCTGCTGTACGGGGTGCTGGCCGCCGCCTACCTCGACCCCCACCTGGACGAGGTCCTCGCGTACGCGCGCCGGCGGCGGGCCTTCAAGCAGCCGATCGCCGACCACCAGTACGTCCAGGGCCGCATCACCGACGCCAAGTTCGCCATCGAGGCGACCCGCTACGTCTCCTACGGCGCCCTGGACGCCCTCCTGCGCGGCGACCGGCAGGCGTCACTGCTGTGCTCCACCGCCAAGTACCACGCCGGCGAGACGCTCAGGCTCGGCACCGAGACCGCGCTGCGCGTCTACGGCCACCTCGGTTACATGGACGGCCCCGCCGCGCACGCCCTCCAGGACGCCCTGGGCACCCTCATCGCCGGTGGCACCGCGGAGATGCAGCGCAAGAACGTCTTCAACCAGATGCGGGCCCTGGCGCAGGCCTCCTGACCCCGCCCGTCCTGCCCCTGACCGCGACAGCCGGGGCGCCCTGTCCCTGACGCCGACAGCCGGGGCGCCCGTCCGTCCGAGCGCCGGTTCCGAGCGCCCGTGTCCCTTCCGGGGCCCGCCCGTCCGGGCGCCCGCCCGTCCGTCCCTCCTTCCGAAAGGCAGCCATGTCCGACACCACCGCCCCGCCGCGTCCCGCGCTGGAATCCCTCGTCGGCTCCTCGGCCACCCGCCACCACGTGGTGGGGCCCCGCGACTCCGCGACCGCCTGGGACAACGACGTCGACGTCCTCGCCACCCCCGTCCTGCTGTGGCTCAGCGAGGTCACCGCCATGGACGTCCTGCGCGAGGAGGTCACCACGCCCTGGATGACGGTGGGCCTCCACCACGACTCCGCGCACGTCGCGCCCACGCCCATCGGCGAGGAGATCACCGTCACCGCCACGCTGACCGGCGTCGACGGCAAGGTCCTGACCTTCGCGGTGGAGGCACGCGACAGCCGTGCCGTCATCCTGCGCGGGGTCCACGGCCGGGCCGTCGTCCACCGCGAGGCGTTCGAGAGGAAGCTCGCCGAACGCGCCTGACGCCCCGCCGGGGGAGCGCCTCGGGGCGGCCCCGCGCCGCCCCGGAGCACCCGTACGAGTCCGCAGCAGCACCCGCACGAAAGGATCCCTCCGTGCCCCAACTCGTCATCGGCAACGTGACGAGCGAGTACATGTTCGCCAGTCCGCTCACCGGGTTCAGCCGCAAGGAAGCCCACAAGCAGCACGCCATCTCCACCCGGACGGCGTGGCTGCTCGAGGACGGTGACGCGATGCTCGCTCACCGGCGGCTCACGCCCGACTTCCGCGACTACCTTGTCTCGTTGCTCGGTCTCGACCCCGCGGAGCTGACGTTCCTCACCCCCGACGGACCGGACGAGGGCACGTTCCTCGACGCCCGCACCGCGCTGGCCGCACCGCTGCTGGAGCGGCTGCGGGCGACCGTGGGCCCGCACTGGACGCTTACGCCGTACCTGTACGACCGGACCGTCGCCGTACTCGCCGACCGGCTCGGGCTGAGCCCGGCCGCTCCCGCGTTCTTCGCCCAGGGCGGCAGCGACTTCTTCAACAGCAAGTCCTTCTTCCGGGCGTGGGCCACCGGCACCGGCGTACCCGTGGCCCGGGGCGAGGTCTGCCGCAGCCGGGGGGCCACCGCGCGCGCCGTGCGGGAGCTGCTGCCCCACACCGGCAGCGTCATCGTCAAGCAGGACTTCAGCGCCAGCGGCTACGGCAACGTCCTGTTCACCACCGACGCCGGCGTGCCCTCCATCGGGGCGTCCGCCCGGCACGTCATGGACCCGGACCCCTCGGCCGCGGAGATCGAGGCGGCGCTCGCCGCCTCCTTCCCCGTCGTCGAGGAGGTCCGCGACTTCCCCGCGGGCCTGCGTCCGAGCGAGGCCGTCGTCGAGGTGTACCACCCCCACAGCCGCACCCTCTACAGCGAACTGTTCCTTCCCGACCCGCCCGGCGAGCCGGTCGTCCTCGACCACGGCGACATGCGGATGGAGCCGGTGTGGAACGGCTTCGCCATCCCGCCGGTGGCCCTGCCCGCCGAGGCGGAGCAGCGGATGCTGGACGCGTCGCTGGCCATGGCCCGCACGATCCGCCGGCTCGGTTACCGCGGCTACCTCAACTGCGACTCCATCGTCACGCCGGCGGGCGAGGTGCTCTTCAGCGAGGTGAACGCCAGGGTGGGCGGCTGCACCCACGTGCACGCCGCGGCCCGGCGGCTGCTGGGCGACGCCTACCAGCGCAGCCACACGATCCTCACCCGCAACGACCTGCCGGTGCAGGACTTCGCCAAGCTCGCCTGGGCCGTCGACCACGACCCCCGGCTCAGCCCGGACGCGGACAGCGGCGCCGTGATCCTCGTCGACGACAGCCCCTACAACCACACCGCGGAGTACCTCGTCTACGACCGCGATCCGCAGGCGGCCCAGGAGACGGAACGCCTGCTGCGGCAGACCGCCGCCGCCATCTGACCGCCCGTCACCGCCGTACCGTCACGGGGTGGGGACACCGGCCCGGCCGGGGTCCTCACCCCGCTTCCGTGATCGTCGCCCGCTGCTTCTGCGCCGCGCGCATCCGCCGGACCTTGGCGATGCTGCCGCAGGCCCGGCCGCTCTCCCCGGCGTACATGCTGCACCAGGTGCGCGTGTTGTTGCGCGACTGGTCGTAGAAGACCCAGCGGCAGTCCGGACACGCCCGGAGCCGGCGCCAGCGCTCGGCGAGCACCAGGTGGGCCGCCTGGCGCAGGACGACGTCGACCGGGGCCGCCGGCCCCTCCAGGCGTAGTTCCCCCTCGCCGATGCGCACCGTCTGCGGCCTGCGGGCGAGCCAGTCGTCCAGCCGCCGGGTGCCGCGCCCGCTCACGTCCTCGCGCAGGTCGTCGCGGAGCCGCAGCAGCTCCGCCAGCTCGTCGGTGCGCGGGCGGGGGATGTGCGGCAGCACGCGCGCCCACTCCTGCGCGGACGAGGCGAGACGGGGGAGGGTCTCCGTCTCCTCGCGCGTGTCGTTGGGGATCACCCAGGTGTTGAGGAAGGACCTCATCTCCTCCACCTGCGGCCCGGCCACCGTGGTTCCCGCTTGATTGCCCATACGTAGAGTTTAGTCGGTAAACAGGGTTTGCGGCCCCCGTATTCGGTTACCGCTTATTACCATGAGTGGTAACACGCCGTCGGCCGCGCCGCCCGCCCCGACCTACCGCGACGTCCTCCGCCGCGAGGGCGGCACCGCCTGGTACGTCGCCATGGGGCTGATCCGCACCCCCGTCGCCATGGCCCCGCTGGCCCTGGTCTTCCTCGGCCACAGCACGGGATCCTTCTCCCAGGGCGGCCTCCTGGCCGCCGCCCACGCACTGGGGGAGGCTGTCGGAGCGCCCTTCATGGGTCGCGGCTTCGACCGGAAACCCTTCCTGGGCCAGTTGCGCTTCGCCCTGCTCGCCGAGGCGCTCGCCTTCGCCGCCCTCGCCGTCCTCGCGGGCCACACCCCGACAGCCCTCCTGGTGGTCCTCGCCTTCACCGCCGGAGCGGTCGCCGCCGGCGTACCCGGCGGCATGCGCGCGCAGCTGTCCAGCACCACCCCCGAACACCTGCGCGCCACCGCGCTCGGCCTGGAGAGCGCGCTGAACCAGGCCGTCTGGGCCGCAGGACCGATGCTCGCCTCCCTCGTGGCCACCCAGCTCTCCCCGCGTGTCGCGCTCGCCCTCATGGCCGCCGTCTCGGCCGCCCCGCTGCTCATGGCCGGCCGCATCCGCCACCGCACCCCCGCCCCGCGGGAACAGGACCGCGCTCCCGCCGGAACCCTGAGCGTCGTCAGGATGGCCTGGCCCACCGTGCTCCTGGCCGCCGCCATCATGTTCCTGGTCGGCGCGATGGACGTGGCCCTGCCGGCCCGCCTGGAGACGACCGGACAGCAACTGGCGCTGACCGGCGTCATCACCGGCCTCTTCGCCGTCGCCAGCATCGCGGCCGGCCTCGTCTACGGCCACCGCACCTGGCCCGGCACCCCCGGCTCCCAGACACTCGCCCTGCTGCCCGCGATGACCGCGGCGCTGACGCTGTGCGCCGTCACCGGCCGGCTCTGGGGTTTCTTCGCCGCCTTCCTGCTCGGCGGCCTCTTCTACAGCCCTCTCATGATCATCAGGAACCTGGCACTCCAGCACCGCCTCCCCGAGAACGTCTGGGCCACGGGCTTCTCCCTCCTCTACGCCGCGGGCGGCCTCGGCTACGGCGCCGCCGCCCTCCTGACGGCCGCCCTCATCGACGCCACCACCCCGGCCGTCACCATCGTCGTCTGTACGGCGGTCACCACCCTGATCGGCCTGATCGCGGGTCTGGGCGAACGCGCCGGAAGGACAGGAAGCGGTCCCGCCCCGGTGGGGAAGCCCCACCCGCAGCACACCACGACCTGACGGCACACCGCCCGCCCCCCGCGGCCTGTTCACCACCACCGCCCTGCACAAGCACCGCACCCGTTGCCATGTCGACCTCCGGCATGAACGCGATGCTCACTCAGGCCGGATCAGCGCCCGGCGTGGTCCTCAAAGCAGACCGCCTGGACGCCGACCCCTACGCCCTGTGCACCCCCCGCGGGGTCGTCGACCTGCGCACCGGACTGCTGAGAGCCCCCGACCCCAACAAGGACTTCCACAGCCGATCGACCACCGTCGGCCCGCCAGATGCCCGTCCCGCGCTGGCTGCGCTTTTTGACCGACACCTTCGGCGACGACGCCGAAGGCCTCAAAATGATCGACTACCTGCACCTGCTGCTCGGATACTCGATCAGCGGCGACGTCGGAGCCCAGATCCTCCCCTTCCTGTGGGGCACGGGCAAGAACGGCAAGTCCGTCCTCCTGGACGTCATGATGAAACTGCTCGGCGACTACGCAGGAACTCGGCATACAACTCCCGCTGTAGCCAGAACCCGGCTCGGCCGCTCGGCGGGATCCACCACACGATGTCGTACTCCGACTGGTGGCGGTGGAGGTACTCGATGGCGAGTTGTGTCGTGCCGACGCCACCCACGCCTCCGCAGACCAGTGAGCACCGCAGGAACCTGGCGGAGCAGTTCAGTCCGGAGCTTCCGCTGCGCAGCGGGTGCGCCCGGGAGGAGAGATGTTGAGGAGTTGGAGAGGGTCGTGGACCAGGTCGCTCCCCGCCGGACGCGATCGGGGCATCGACCACGAGCATTGATGGGAATGTCTCAATCTCCCCACTCCCTGATCGGGGCGGCCGCAGAGTTGCTCGGCTTGATTCCCCAGGCAGCCCCGCGCTGACCCGCGGACGAGCGCCACGCGGACGGGGCCGCCTGATAGTGCGCCAGCACCAGGGCCAGGCGGTGGGGCCAGCCCAGCCAAACTGCTTGTTGGGTCGGCGTGCACTCGGAGATCGAGCGGCTGACAGAGCGGCCGCGCCGCGGTTCGCTAGCGATGATCGGTGATCGCGGGCAGGGCGACATCAACTCTCGGGCTGTGCCTGTGCCGGTAGGGCGATCACGGAGAGGGTCCGCAGATCGTCGAAGGCTTGAAGGAGATGCGCGTCCAAGCTCTGTGAGGGGTCGTCGATCCAGGCTTGGGCCGCGTGGTGAAAGGCGGCCCAGCCGGTCCGAGCAGCCAGGCCGGCCAGCCGGTCGGCGACACCGCGCTGCCGTAGCGCTTCCGCTACGGCTTCAGTGAGCGACGCGGCTTTGGCCAAATCGCGTTCGCGGAGCGCTGGTGTCACCGCGATGATCGCCAGTCGCGGTTCGGAGAACGGGCGGTTCTCCTCAAGGATGCGTCCGGCTTTCCGGAAGGCGCAGAGCAGCACCTCGAGAGGCTGCAGACCATCGGGTGCTTCGGCCACCGCCTGCATCAGCGCGGCGCGCAGGTCGGCTTCGCCGTCGAAGAGCACCTCGCGTTTGTCCGGGAAGTGCCGGAAGAACGTGCGCTCGTTGACGCCGGCGCGGGCGGCGATCTCAGCCGTGGTGGTCTGGTCGAACCCGCGTTCCCGGTACAGCTCCAGAGCCGCCTGCTGAAGGCGGCGGCGCGCTTCTGCTCCGCTCCGTGGCACCCTCCGAGGATACCGCATGTGCCAGTGACTGGCGTCACTTGACGCCAGTCACTGGCGCTACTTAATGTCAGCGACTGGCGCTACATAGCGTCAGTCACTGGCGTTAAACGGGAGGGTGTTTCATGCATGTATTTGTCACTGGCGGCTCCGGCCAGACCGGCCCCGCAGTCGTCGCCGAGCTCATCACGGCCGGCCACACCGTCACCGGTCTGGCACGCTCGGACACCGCCGCCGCCCGACTGGAGTCACTGGGGGCCACACCGCATCGCGGATCCCTGGACGACCTCGACAGCCTGCGCAGCGGCGCCGAAGCCGCCGACGGCGTCCTGCACCTGGCCTACGGTGGCGACTTCTCCGACCTCGACGACATGATGAGGCGCGACCGGACTGCGATCGAGGCGCTCGGCCGGCCGTTGGAACACTCGGGCAAGCCGCTCGTCATCACCTCGGGCACCCTGGTCATGCCCGCCGACCGGGAGACCTCCGAGAAGGACGAACCCGACACGGCCGGGCTCGCCGCCTTCCGCATCGCCGGTGAGCGAGCGTGCCTGGGCTTCGCCGCCAGAGGAGTGCGCGCGAGTGTGGTCCGTCTCGCTCCCACCGTCCACGGTCCCGAAGACCACGGTTTCATCCCCATGCTCATCGCCACCGCGCGAAAGACCGGTGTGTCGGCCTACGTCGGCGACGGCACCAACCGGTGGCCTGCCGTACATCGGCTCGACGCGGCGGTCCTGTTCCGCCTCGCACTGGAGAAGGCACCTGCAGGCAGCGTGCTGCACGGAGTGGCCGAAAGCGGCGTCACCCTGAAGAGCATCGCGGAGACGATCGCCCGGGGCTTGGATCTGCCCACGGTCTCGCTGACCCCCGCTGAGGCCGCCACGCACTTCGTGAGCCCGTTCATGGCCACCGCCTACGGTTTCGACGGACCTGTCTCGAGCACTCACACCCAGGAACTGCTCGGCTGGTCGCCCACCCACCCGACACTGCTCGAGAGCCTCGAACACGGCGATTACCTGGCCACGCCGGCCGCCTGACCCTCTCATGAGCGACGCCGCAGGCGCCCTTTACAGGCTGGCTCGCACGCTGACCAAGCGGGCGCCTCGCCTCACCCCGGGCTCGGCGCTCACGGAATTTCCTCATTCGCTTGAGGAATCGACCAAGTGAGGCGAGGAGTAGCCCTGGTCATTTCCAAGAATCCCCATCAGCATCGGCTGGGGCGCCGGGTCTGCCCGCCGACCGGCCGGCAGGGGCTGCCGCCGGTGACGTTCGTGTTCGCGGACACCGCAGACGCGAAGGTCGCCAACACGGTCGCCGCGCTGGGGAGGGCGGGCCGCCGCTACTGGTGCCGTGACGGTACGAGATTTACCACCGGCGGGACCGCCCTCAACTGCGGCCAGGCCGTGCCCGTCCTCGTCACCACCTCGGAGCAGCTGAAGGAGCACGGCGCTGGCGCGGCGGTGTGGCGGCGGCCGGGACGGGCGAGCAGACGCTGACGGCCGCGCTCGACAACCCTGACGGCGACGTTCTAAACCGCCGCCAGGCCGCACGCGCCGAAGCGGAAGAGGAGCAGCGCCGGGCCGCTGAGCGGGAGGCGCGGCAGCCGGTGTGCTTACGGCGTGGGGGAGAAGTTCACCGACCAGCGCTGGGCGGAGACCAGTTCGGCACCCTGGTGCCCACCCGCGATCACACCATCGCTGAGCACTCCAAGAACTACCAGTACTCCACGAACCACCAGGTCATCATCGACGCGACACTCGACTCGTCGTGGTGATCGGCCGGCCCCTTCCCGGTAACCGCAACGACTGCAAGGCGTGGGAAGAGTCCGGCGCGAAGGCCGCCTTCGGCACCATGACGATCCCCGTCGGTGGCTATCCGGGTCGCGCGGCATTACCGCAGACCCAGCACTGTCGGCCGGATCTGCGAAAAGGGCGGCACCTTCGGCCAGTAGGACCACGTGAAACAGCGGCGGCACCCGCCCGGGTGCCGCCGCCGCTCTGTGGTGACGCACCCTGACCGTCGCTGCCATTCGCTCTGGGTTCGCTTTTGACCCGCCGGACAGTCCTTAGGCGCCAGTTCGCGTGCGGGTCAGGGCCTTGGTGCGATGCGGACGCTGTCGATGAGCGGCTCGTAGGCTGCCAGGCCGCATCTCGTGTCGGCGCGACAGGTTCCGGCACGCCGATGGCCGGTCGTCGTGCTGCGGCTGTGGAGGTCCGTGGAGGGTTATCGGGTTCTGAAGCGGCGGAAGAGGTTGCGGGCCACGTACACGCCGGGGCCGCCGAAGCCGACGATGTCGACGCGTCCGTCACCGGTGATGTCGGCGAGGAAGCGGGGGTGGTGGTCGGCCCGCCAGGCGCCGGCGTCGTCGTTGTACCCGAAGCCGCGGCACACCAGCTGGGCCTGGTCGAACCGGCCGTCGCCGAGGTTGTGCGACACCCAGACGCCTTCGTCGCCGAAGCCGACGATGTCGGGGGTGCCGTCGCCGGTGACGTCGGCGAGAAAGCGGAGGTGTTTGCCGCTCGTCCATCCCTGGGCGAGCCCGAAGTCGTTGAGGACGAGCTTGGAGGGCTCGAACGTGCCGTCGCCGCGCCCGTGTGCGACGGCGACGCCCTGCGGGCCGAACCCAACGATGTCCAGCGCTCCGCCATCGGTGGTCGGGATCAGGAATCGGGGGTGTTCCTGGACCGAGCTCCACCCCTGTTCCGTCCCGAAGTCGTCGAGGATGTACAGAGGGTCGGCGAAGGTGCCGTCCTGGTCCTGGAGGGAGATCCAGACGCCGTCGTCGTGGCAGCCGACGATGTCGGCGCGCCCGTCGCCGGTGGTGTCGGCGAGGAAGCGGGGATGCTTGTCGGCGAGCCAGCCACCTGCCTCCTCAGCGTGGCCGAACGCCCGGAGGACCGGCTCGCCGCCCGCGGACGCGAACGTCCCGTCGTCGTCCTGCAGGGACACCCGGAGACCGTCGGCGGCAAGCACGACGGCGTCGGGCCTGCCGTTGCCCGTCGTGTCCGCAAGGGTCCACAGATCCTTGGGGCTGGGGGAGGGTGCGGGCTGGTGCAGGAGGCGTTCGTCGTCGTCGAACGTGCCGTCGCCTTGGCTGGACGACGTCACGGCTCCCTTCGCGGGTTTGAGCCCAACGATGTCCGCTCGGCCCGCTCCCGTGGTGTCGGCGAGGAACCTTTCACCGAGACCGGCCCAGCCCGGTTGCCCGCCAGGAGAGCAGCCTGCTCCGACGCTCTTCCACCCGCCGGCGTCCTGGTCGCTCCCGAATCGCTCAAGAACCAGCAGCATGTCGCTGAAGCAGGGCGTCGCACCGGGTGCCGGCCGCAGCGCGGTCGAGCAGGCCAGCCGCCAGGACCGGCGGCCGTTCCAGTGACTCAAGGGTGCCCAGCGCAGCACAGGGTCGCTGGTGCGTTCGGGCTCGGCCGGGACGAAGCGCCACCGCTGGCTTTCCGCGCTGTCGTCATACGCGCGCAGGACGACCCGGGTGTCGTCCGGGCCGGGGTCGGTCAGGTCGAGAACTGCGCCGTCGGATGCGCCCTCGATGAAGTAGAGGCCCGCTTCGCCCTCGACGGGGACGAGGCGCCATTGCTGGCCGGTGTTGGCGGCGGCGTCCCACTGACGGACGCCGCGGTCCGCTGCGGCGGGGTTGTCGAGCACCTTGCCGCTGACCGCGTTGCGGATCACATACGCCGGGTCGTCCGGCGCGGGCTGCACAGGAGTGAGCTGCCATTGCTCCGGACTCGGGCCGCCGTCGGGGAAATCGCGGACGACGAGCACCCCGTCCGCGCCCGGCGTGACCTTGCCGCCGAGGGTCTGCCCCGTGGCGGCGTTGACGATCTGAAGTTTCAGTTCTTCCGTGGGCACGGGCATCGGGCTGCCTCTTCCAGGCGGTGCGGGCATGGGCTCGGGACGGCGGCGGCGCGGCGGTGGCCGCGGATCACGTGAAGACGTGGTGGTAGGGGACGTTCCACTCGCTGGGCAGCCGCGGGTAGAACGTGTTGATGACCGTCCCCGTGAAGTCCCCGCCCCAGTTGTAGGTGAGGCGCACCTCGCTGTCGGCCGCCACCGCGTGGTCCTTGAACCCGAGGATGGTGTCGGGGTGAGTGATCGGCACGAAGGTGATCCCGCCCCACGGCGTCACCGTGACGACCCATAGCTGGGTGTCCTCGGGCGCGCCGTTCTTCCCTCGCCACAGTGCGTCCACCGCGTCGGGCAGGCCGACCTGGACGGTGTCGGCCGTGCTCTTGGGAGCCTCCTGGTGGACAGTGATGCGCCGGCGCAGCGGCTTGGGCGCGCCGTCGTCGCCGCGCCCGTCGTCGACTGCGCCTGCGCCGGGGCCCGCAGCGGCGGGTTTGGGCGGCACCTGGCCCGCGGCGCTCTCGATGAAGTACAGCGGTCGCTGCCCGAAGAAGCCGGCGGGGGTGATGTGCCAGAGGTGGCCCTGCGCCTCCTTGGTGGCCGGGTCGAGTGCGGTGGCCAGCTTGACCCCCTGGGTGTGGCTGGAGTCCGCCAGCTCGGCGGGCCGCAGGTAGCCGCCGTTGAGGGCGTGGACGAGCATGACCGGCCGGTTCTCGACCAGCGCTGCCACGATGGCGTTGTCGTAGCTGTTCACCGCTACGGGGCCGCCGACCACCAAATTCGCCATCGCCGTGCGTTCTTGGGTGTACATCGCGTAAACCTCACCTGTTCTCGATGTGGCAGAAAATGCGCCGGACACTCGGTGCAGTGGCCTGTCGCGCGGCATTACCGAAGACCCCACACCGTCGGCCGAAAGGGGTTCCGAAAATCAATGGACGACCCGATCGGGAATATCCTCACCGCGGCAACAGCAGTAGTCTGAAAAATCCGCAGGCAGGAGTCTCGTGAGACTGTCGACCAATCAATCGACAGCGCTTCAACTTACTTCCTCACCCGCCGAGTTGGGAACGGGCGGTGATTCCATTTCACTCGTTTGAGCGTGATAGGCAAAGCCGTCTTCCCGAGCAATGGATCCCCTGATAGCTTCGAAATTCGGAAAGCGCGCAGATTTCTGTTCCCATTTCACCGAGCGAGTTTCGGCCAGATCAGTCGAGGACGGGGAATGCCTTCCAACGCGTACAACCTGGACCGGGCCAAGCGGCAGCCGCTGACGAAGAAGAACCTGCGGGAACTGAACATCGATCAGACCTGGCAGTCCATCCTGGACCACCCCAACCTGGTCTACGTCGACGACTACGGCGTGCGGCACAAGCCGGTCGGGTTCTCCGTGAACAAGTCGAGCTTCGGCACTTTCCCCAAGGGTGTGTCGGCGTTCCAGCTGGGCTGGCTCGCCTACATGAACCTCGGGGAACCGCTGATCGAGGAGCGGTGCGACATCGACCAGCCCCCGCCCGACACGTTCTCCTGCCGCTCCTACGTCAACCGCAGCCAGACGGAGCCGATGACCTTCACCGACTCGGTCGATTTCACCGTGTCGAACGGCATCACGTGGTCGCTGAGCGGAGATGCCAAGCTCACATTCGGCGGCAGCGTCAGCGGACAGCTGCAGCTGCAGTTGCAGAACCAGCTCAAGATGGACCTGCAGTCGCAGTTTCAGACACAGTGCCAGAACGAAGTGTCGAACAAGAACGCCAACACCGTGACCAACAAGAACAGCAAGGACAGCGTCGGCGTGGACAACGCCAACGCCACCGAGTCGGCCACGCGGAACGCGGCAACGAACTCCGCGACGAACTCGGTGACGGACTCGATTGCGTTCACGACCCAGGGCAGCGCCACCGGCACCGCGTCGCTCAACGCCTCGCTGGCGCTGGGCATCGCAGCCACCGTCGGCGGCTCCCTGACCACCAGCTGGGCCTCGAAGTCGCAGATCTCCGGCAAGGTCGGGCCGAACTCCCGTGTGGAAATCATCGTCACGCAGCGGCGTTGCTGCAGGCAGTACAGGTACGAGATCCCGGTGACCTTCTCCGGGTTCATCGCGGTGCACTACGCCGTGCCGGTGGCGGTCCTGTCTCCCCCGCAGCCCGGGGACTACCCCGGTCTCGACCAGCTGGTGGCCCGCCCCATCAGCGACCTCCACCTGGCCGGCGGCGGATTCCTTATGCACGGGTGGGCCGAGGTCGTCTCCGCCCTGGATGTCCACCACACGATGTTCGAGGGCGAGAGCCTGACCAACAGCGACCGGGCGCTGCACAAGCAGCCTTCCAACGGATGACCAGGAGGGACGACCATGGTGTTCCACAACATCTTCGGATCCGCGATCACAGGCACGGGGCTCTTCGCGGTGACCACCGACAGTTCCAAGCAGCAATGGGGGGCGGACGTCGACTTCGAGGACTCCGTGGACGGCACCTACGACGACAAAAGCACGAGCCTGTTCAGCAACGCGATCCACGGGGCCTCCTCCCGGGCGAAAGTCGTGCAGGAGCAATCGCCTGAAGCGCGGGTCATCCTGGGATTCCTCGGCTCCTTCATCCAGACCACCAAGGACTCGGCCGAGACGCAGTCCACGTACGCCAGTGAGGCCGGCTCGGTGTTCACCTCGGCGTCCGAGGGCATGCAGGATGCCCGCTCGAACATCCCGAAGGACGACGGGCTGCAGAAGAACTCCGACCTGAAGGAGAAGCCGCAGAGGGGGGACTACGCCAAGGCCCCCAAGACCCCGGAAGCTCCCCAGGCCGCGGAGGCCCCTGCGGCGCCCAAGGCGACCGCTGAGACGCCGCAGACTCTAGGGGAAACCAAGAAGGCCACAACGGCCACGGGGGAGCCATCCGGTTCCCAGTAGTACCCGGTCACGAAGGGGGCAGGGGCGGCCGCCCCTGCCCCCTTCGTGCGTTACACGGGAAGCAGCTGCCACTGCCGGTTTCGGTGGTCGCTCTGCGACCCGTGCTGCTTGATCACCGCGCGGGCGTTGGTGTCGACTTGCAGGATCAGACCACTGTTGCGGTTCGCGATCTCATACACCCGCGGGGTGTCGGTCACCGAGCCCACCGGGATCAACCTCCACTGCTGGTGGTGTGCGTCGCCACCCTCGTAGGCGCGCTGCGTGACCATCGCCCCGGCCGCCTTTCGCCCGTCGACGACCTCGAGGACCTTGCCGCTGCGCACATTCTCGAGCCTGTACAGGACGTCGCCGTTGTCCTGGCCCGACACGACCAGCCGCCACCGCTGGTGATCCCTGGAGACGGCGAGGGTCTGGTGAATCTCGGCGCCGTCCTTGGCGGACTCACGCACGACCGCCATCCGCAATCCGCTGCGGACGTTGGCCCAGGAGACCACCGTGCCCGACTCGGGCAGTCCGGCCATGGCTGCCGACGCAACCTTCCGGACCCGGTTGTTGACGTAGTCGGCGATGTAAAGGGCATCGACGCAGTCAACAGCCAGCCCGAACGGGTAGTTCAGCTGGGCCGAAGCGGCCGGGCCGTCGTCACCGTCGAAGCCCTCGGTGCCGGTACCCGCGACCGTGCTGATCTTCCCGTCAGTCGTGATCCTCCGGACCCGGTGGTTGTTGTGGTCGGAGACGTAGAGGGTGCCGGCGTTGTCCACCACCACAGCCAGAGGGAAGTTCAGCTGGGCCGAAGCGGCCGGGCCGTCGTCACCGTCGAAGCCCTCGGCGCCGGTGCCGGCGACCGTGCTGATCTTCCCGTCGGCCGTGACCTTCCTGACCCGATGGTTGTCGGCATCGGCGATGTAGAGGTCGCCCGCGCCATCCACCGACACCCCGTACGGGCTGTTCAACTGGGCTGAAGCCGCTGGACCACCGTCTCCCTCGAAGCCTGCGGCTCCGGTCCCCGCCACCGTATTGATCTTCCCATCAGTGGTGATCTTCCGGACCCGGTGGTTGTTGTTGTCGGAGACGTAGAGGGTGCCGTTGCTGTCCACGACGAGCCCGTACGGGTAGTTCAACTCGGCGGCGGTGGCGAGGCCGTCGTCACCGCTGAAACCAGCGGTGCCCGTGCCGGCGACCGTGCTGATCTTCCCGTCGGCCGTGACCTTCCTGACCCGATGGTTCTCGGCGTCGGCGATGTACAAGTTGCCTGCCCTGTCCACCGCCACCTCACGCGGATCGTTCAGCTGGGCCGAGACGGCGGCGCCATCGTCCCCGCTGAATCCTGCGACGCCTGTCCCCGCGACCGTGCTGATCCTCCCGTCAGTGGTGATCTTCCGGACCCGGTGGTTGTTGTTGTCGGAGACGTAGAGGGTGCCGTTGCTGTCCACCACGACCCCGTACGGACGATTCAACTGGGCTGAGAAGGCACGCTCGTTGTCCCCTGCGAACCCCGCCTCGCCGGTCCCTGCGACCGTCCTGATCCGAGGGGCGGAGTCTCCACCATCTGCGGCTGCCGCGTGGGCAGTGCTCATCGTCATCCCTTCGCCGTGCACCGACCGCATGTACGGGCGGTTGCCAGTTGGATTTGAGAGAGTCATGTGGGCATGGGGGATTGGCAGGTCCACTTCCGCGTGGTCCTTGTGGAGTACGGAGCCAAGACACCGAACCGGCTCGGCAGTCACCCGCTCCATCGCCCGGACGGGTCTGCTCGGCGGGGCGGCAGTCTTAGATCAGACCGACGCACTCCGAAAGTTGGTGGCGGCCAAGGGCCGATCTGACGATGCCTGCCCTGGCCGCTCGCCTGGGTGACTAGGGCACGTCGAGCCGAGGGCAGCCCAAGCGTTGCGTCGGACGGCGCACCGCGCGGACGGCGGTCTGGGCTGCGGTGATCACTGGTCGATCGTGTACTGCAGGGTCATGGGGGTGCCGTTGCGCGTGATACCCACGGGCACGGTGCTCCCGGCTCGCTTGCTTGCGAGGGCGATGTTGAGGGTTGACGACGTCCTGACGGGCTGCCCGTCGACGGATGTGATGATGTCGTTGATCACGAACCCTGCGGCGGCGGCATTCAAGTCGGGATCGACGTATCGAACTCGGACACCTCCTCCTCCGGGGACGTTCTGGACGAACCCGCCGAAGGCGCCCGGGACGCCCTGCGTGATGTTGACGGTCCAGTCCACCGTCGCGCCTTCGAAAGTGAGACTTCCGGTGAACTGGCCGCCCGCCAGCGGCGCATCATCGTTGGCAGCGACGTAGACCGTCCACGGCCAGATCCAGTGGGTGCGGATTGGGAAGTCGATGGTGGCGGACGAGCCGTCGGGGGCGATGGTCACCGGACAGGCGAAGCCACTGCAGCGGGGGTCCACCTGGGTGATGCGGGTGTACTGCGGGGCCTGGATTGTGACCTGTCCCGGGTCATGTACCTGCTGGTCCGGTGGGAAATCGATGGGCTTGGCCGGCCCTGGGGCGTCAAGATCGGGGATAGCCGACGGGGGAGTTGGCGCCTGCAACGCCATGGTCGCGCCGGACTTGACCGCAGCGGTGGCTGCAGGCGTCATCCCTCCGACCAGCAGGCTCGCTCCGAGCGCGAGCACCGTGCATGCCGCCATGGACCTGCGCATGAACCCTCCACCTCTGACTACCGAAGTAGCCATATAACTGCAAATGACACGTATGCGTGGGGATGAGCTAGTCATATAGCGCTCCCACCTTCTGCACGCTGGCACGGCCTGACCGGCTGGCCGCACGAGCGGCGGGCGGCTTTCGGAAGCGCTGTTCGCGGACCACGGCCTAAAGGCGCCGCTGACGCTGTGCCCGTCGACCGCCAATCCGGCCGGGCAGAGCAGTGGCTGGCTTGGACCGCGGCCGGGGGGCAAGCGTTCAGCTGGACACCGCGTAACCCGCTGCGGGCTGGCCGAACATCTGGGCGATGTGCCAGACGGCGTGATCCGAGCCGTGGAAGAACACTTCCAGGCGTCCGTGGCTGTCGGCCTCGACGACGGGTTCGCCACCGATGTTTTGCGCGATCTGCTCGTGGGCGCTCCAGTCGGCACCGTTGACGACGGTCTGTTCGTTGACCCACAGGTGGCCGCCGCCCCAGTGGAAGACGGCCAGCCGGGCGTCGGCGGCCCGGGCGACGGCCGGGTTTCCGGTCAGGGTGCCACCGAGGCTGGTCAGAGTGGCCCATCCGTTGTAGTCGTCGGTCTGCGGCAGATGCCACAGGGCGTTGTCGGTTCCCCGGAAGAACACTTCCAGGCGCCCGTCGGCGTTGATTCCGACGACGGGATCGCCGCCGATGTCGCGCGCGATGTTCTGGGGACTGGCGAAGGTGCCGTTGGCGTCCTGCTGGCGGACGACCCAGAGGTGGCCGTCGGTGCCGCGGAAGAAGACCTGCAGCCGGCCGCGGGCGTCTGTCGCCACCGCCGGGTCTCCCGACAGGGCGCCGCCCAGGCGGGCAGGGCCGGTCCAGTTGCCGTAGCCGGACTTGGTGGTCTCCCATACATGCCACAGAGCGTTGTCGGTGCCCCGGAAGAACGCCTCCGGACGGCCGTCGGCATTCAGCCCAGGGACCGGGTCGCCCCCGATGCTGTCGGCCAGCGCCACGCCCGGGCCGTAGCCACCGTTGATGACCGTCTGCCAGGGATGCTCAAGGTTGCCCTGCCCGTTTTTGAAGAACACCCCGATGCGCCGCGCGGCTGTCCGCAAGACCAAAGGATCACCGGACAAGGTGCTGTCCCCCAGCTTCTCCCACTCCGACCAGCCCCCCCACGTCTGCTGATGCGCGGTCAACAGCACATCATCTCCGCGCTCCCTGATGAACACCTCCAGACGGCCGTCCGAAGCGGGCGCCACCGCAGGTTTACCCGTGAGCTGCCCGCCGAGCGAAGACACCGGGCCCCAGGACATACCCGGCGTCGAAGGAACTGTCATGTTCTTCCCATCCTGTTGCAACCCCAGCACTCTCAGCAGGGGGAATCACTTTTCGCATTGGATCAACTACCCAACGCGATTGCGGTCAGGCCCGGTCGCAGCTTTATGACGGAGCGTCAGCAGACGCCGGAAGCCGGGAGCGGCCTTCAACGCGCCTCCGCACTGCGCCCCCCACCACCCCGCAGGGACAACAGGGACTCCCACCGCCATTCAGGCGCGAAGAGGCGCGACAGTGCGGTCTGCACGCACCCAGCGTCCGCCCACCTGGTGGCCACTTCGATGACCACCTCGCTGCGGACCCGACTGCCCGGCGGAAGCACCTGCACACGACGTGTAAGACCGCGGCCGTTCAACTGGGCGATCTGGACTGCGGTCCGTCCCCGCAGCCACAGATACAGCGCGCGCCCACCACAAGCGATCACTCCTGCGATCAGGGGCGCCACCACTATCGCGTCCAAGACTGGCTCTTTCGCTCGGGCCCCCAACTGATGGGATGCTGAAGTCCCCTGACGAGGTGTAGTGCAAGACAGACCGCTAACCGTGACGCTGACGCTGTTGCGAACATTGCCCGCGAACTGTGCGCAGCGTCACACCATGCGCGTTATCCAAGGTTGAACATCACTCGGAACTGCACGACTTCATCCAGTCGCACCTGACCCTGCGCTGAAGCCCTGAGCAGATCTGCCACGCTCTGCGCAGACGCTTCACTCATCGGCCGGACATGCACGTGAGTCACGAGACCATCTACCAGGCCCTTTACACCCAAGGCCGCACAGAACTCCGCCGCGAACTGACCCAAACTCCACGCACCGGACGTGTCAGACGGCTCCCTCGCCGCCTGGCCGATCGTCGGCGCTTCCGGGCAGTCAAGAACAAGGTCGTGATCAGCCAACGGCCGCCCGAGGCAGCCGACCGGGCCGTCCCCGGCCACTGGCAAGGCGACCTGATCCTCGGCCGCGAGAAGCACTCCGCGATCGCCACCCTGGTCGCAGTACCCGCTACCTGATGCTGGTCCACCTGCCCGACGGCTACAACTCCGCAGCCGTGCGCGACGCCCTCATCGCCGCGGTCAACCCTCTGCCACCTGACCTGAAACGGTCACTGATCAGGGCACTGAAATGGCCGCTCATCGCGGCTTCAGCATGGCCACTAACGTCCCGGTCTACTTCTGCGACCCCGGCAGCCCGTGGCAGCGCGGCTCGAATGAAAACACCAACGGCCTGCTCCGCCAGTACTTTCCCAAGGGCACCGACTTGTCCGTCCACACTCGCGAACACCTGAACGCGGTCGCCGCCGAGCTGAACAGCAGGCCCCGCAAAACGCTCGGCTGGGAAACGCCGACCGAGGGCCTGTCTACACTGCTCAAGGCCCAACAGAGCCGGTCGTCGGTTTTCCGTCGACACACGGCAGAACCGCGGCAGGGGGAGCGGTGAGAGTACCTGCGGAGCTGGTCGGCACCCGTGTCACACGCACGGCCTTCGACCACCAGGTCCGGATCAGCTTCACCGATCACGCCCCAGACGGCCGCATCCGCATCGAGGGCGAGCTCGTCATCGAGACACCGTTCACCCTCACGGACTCCTCGGGCCACCAGGCCCTACTGATGCCAGCCACTGGACCGTCCCTGGCGCCGGTACTCGACCTGTTCGCCAAGTGCGTCACCGAAACCGAGGTCACCGGGCAAGGCACCCTGTCCCTCGGCTTCGACGACGGCACTCGGCTCAGCATCGAGCCAGACCCCGACTACGAGTCGTGGTACCTCACCGGCTCAGGAATCGATCCCGTCCTGGTTGGCCCAGGCGGCGAAACCGACTGGCAACACTGATCATCGCCGCAACCGACACCGTTGCGGCACTCAACCTGTTGCAACGACCGCTGGGATCCGCCCGGTCGCCCCGACCACAGGGCCGACCACGGCAGGTCAGGAGTCGGCGATGTGGTCGAACCCACTCGGCTGCGACGTTGAGAGATAGATGGCCAGTCGGTCGACGAAGGCCACACGTCAGGGCGGGACGTTGACTCCTACCTGGCCAGAACGTTGACCGGTAGTTGGCCAGCTGCGTGCCCGGAACGGGCCCATCAGGGAGATTGGTGTGTCCGGCCAGGGCGAAGACGTGGTGCCGGTGGCTGTGCACGTGACCGTCTCGCCCAGCAGGGCCTGGATGGGGGCGCGTGGCCGTGGACGGGCCGACGGGCCCCCAACGTGTCAGGGGCCCGTCGGCCCGGGGAGTGACGGCGAGATCATTTCGGGAGCCGCTCCATGATCCACTCGCACAGTTCGGCGGTGATCTCCGTGTGGGCGGTGGTGGTGGAGGAGCACAGGAACTCGTCCAGTTCGCTTTCCGCCGCATCGAGCCCGCTGATCTTGACGTAGAGGTCGTCCTGGTTGCCGATGTCGCGGATGGCGACGGCGCTGACCGAGGGGACGAAGCAGACGGTG
Organism: Streptomyces sp. NPDC051315; assembly: GCF_044455165.1. NCBI lineage: Bacteria > Bacillati > Actinomycetota > Actinomycetes > Kitasatosporales > Streptomycetaceae > Streptomyces > Streptomyces sp. NPDC051315. Next base: position 108,838 of record NZ_JBITEN010000017.1, on the reverse strand, counting down.
GGGTGCCGCAGGTCGGTCGTGCCGCCCTTTTCCTTCAGGGCCTTGGCGATGATTCCGTAGGAGTCGAGGGTGCCGCCGGGGGCGCCGTCGAACTCGGGGAAGTCGTCGGTCTTGACGGTCTTCGAGGCCGTCGGCAGCAGCCGCTTCAGTTCGGCGACCGTGACGCCGTTCCCGGTGGCCTGGGTGTAGAAGGTGGTGCCGGGGAAGACGGTGGCGCCGGTTGACTTCAGGGCCATCTGGCCGGGCGGGACGTTGACGCCCGTGCCGTTGCCGGTGCCGTTGGCGACAGCGATCTTGAGAGGACCCTGAGGCCAGCCGCCGACATCTTCCAGCCTCTGCAGGAAATCGGTGCGCATCGGGTCCTGCCGGTTGGTGCCGTCCGCGCTGTTGTAGTGCCGGTACAGCATCTGCCGCGAGGCCGGGCTGTTGATCTGCTTGGCGAAGGCGTTCTCCTGACCCGGCAGGGTGGGGATGAAGTGGGCGAACGCCTGGATCCCGATGGGGATCACACCGCCGCGGTGCGGGGTGTCGTAGGAGAAGTACAACGCGGTCTCGTGGGCCACGTGCTCGGACTCGAGCTCGGCCAGGGCGTAGCGGGTGATGAGGCCGCCCATACTGAAGCCGCCGACGGCCAGCTGGCTGCTGTCCAACCGCTCATCGACGGTGCGCCGGATGGCTGCCTTCGCGGCCTCGGCGTTGGTGACGATGGAGGCGGTGCGCTCCTGGAAGCCGAGCAGGATGACGGTCCTGCCCTGCTTGCGCAGCTTGGTGATCAGCGGGTAGTCCCGGTCGAGGCCCGCGTAGAGCACGGTCAGGTCGCTCTTGCCCAGGTTGAACCCGTCGGCCATGATGACCGGCCGGCTGACGCCGCGTGAACCCTCGCCGTAGTAGACCCACGCGAAACCGTTCGGCAGATCCCACTCCTGGTCCGGCTCCGGCACCGGATACGGCAGGGGAGATACGGACGTGATCGCATCCCCGAGCGTCAGCCGGCCGATCTTCTGCTCGATGTTCTGCTCTGAAGCCAAAGCGATTCCCCTGTTCTTCACGCGCATGCAGCGCCCTCGGCGAAGCGAGAGCGCTGCATGCGGACTGGTGAGGAGACGTATGCCTCAACACCATCCTTCCTCCAGTTTGGAGGCAAACAGGAGACTTGCGGCATCTGTCACTTATAGGACTGGTACAACCCTGAGGAGGGTTTATTTCACCGCGCCCTAACGAGGCTGCGCCGACGGGGCACTGGCAGCCGAATGGGTCGCAACCAAGCTCCGCTGGAGCCCTGCGGCCGATGAAGCCGAAGTGGCGGCCCTGCGAGAGGCGGCGGCCGGCTGTCCGGACCAGACCGTGACGTACGAGCCAATCGCGTAACTGACCTGTCAACCTGCCACCTCCGGGAGGTGGGGCCGGTACCGCCGCGCCGCCGGGGCGGTGACACCAAACAAGGGGGCAGTGGCCCGTGCGCGGCATGGTCTTCGGCGGGGGCGGATCGTTCCTGCGGTGAAAATTCCTGGGCCGTGCGGGTGAGCCCAGCCGCTTATGTCTGCGCGCGGTGTCCGAGGGCCGGTACACCCGGGGTTGTTCCGTCGTACTGAAGGGTGGTCATGGTGAGCCGAGGCTTGATCGTCGTGGATGTGCAGAACGACTTCTGTGAGGGAGGCAGTATTCCCGTAGCAGGTGGCGCGCGGATCGCGGCCAAGATCGCGGACCTGGTGGAGCAGACAGCGGGCCGTGACTACCAGTACGTCGTTGCCACCCGCGACCACCACATCGACCCGGGAGGTCACTTCTCCCAGACCCCGGACTTCAAGGACAGCTTCCCCGTCCACTGCGTGGCAGGAAACGAAGGCGGCGAATTCCACCCCCACTTCGCACCCGCCGTCACCGGCGGCAAGGTCGACGCCGTCTTCTGCAAAGGCGCCTACAGCGCCTCCAAGAGCGGCTTCGAAGGAGCCGATGAAGAAGGAACGTCCCTCGCCGACTGGCTGCGCGCCCGCGGGGTCGAGGACGTCGACGTGGTGGGCATCGCCACGGACCACTGCGTGCGCGCCACCGCGCTGGACGCCGTGAAGGCCGGCTTCCGCACACGGGTACGCCTGGACTACTCCGTCGGAGTCGCCCCGGACACGACAGCCGCGGCCGTGGACGACTTCCACCAGGCAGGTATCGCCGTATCCGGTGAGGCACCCCTACCGCAGTAGCCCCCGCACCAGGCCCAGCGCGGGAGCGGAACGCTGAGCGAGAAGCAGTTCGCACAGTTGGAGGCGGGGACCGGCGGGAGAACCAGCGGTAGACGGGGGCGCGGGTCAAGACGGTGATCGGCCGGCGCTTCCACCTCACCTACACGATCCAGGGCGTGCGGAAGCTGCTGGTGCGTAACGGCTGGTCCTTCCAGGTCCCGGCCCGAAGCGCGATGGAGCGGGCCGACGGCGCCGTTACGGGGTGGGTCAAGGAGGTATGCCCTTGGGCGGAAGACTCGCGTCGGCCCGTGGAGCCCTGCTCGTCTTCGAGGACGAAGCCGGATTCTCCATGACGCCGCCGCAGGCGAAAACCTGGGCACAGCGTGGCCCGACCCCAGTGGTGCGGGCTCGCGGCCGTGCCCGCACGAGGGGCGTATATTGCGGTGCTGACCTGCTACAAACCCAGTCACCGGGCAAGGCTGATGCACCGGCCGCGCAGAGACCACGGCCGACGCGACGGCCGTAAGAGCCTCTCCTGGCGCGACTACCTAGACCTGCTGATCGCCGCGCACCAGCAGCTCGACGGCCCGATCGCGCTCATCTGGGACAACTGCCGCCGGGCAACGCCGGACCGCGGCCTCAAAAAGCCCTCGTACCGTCCGCACCCGACCTGCTGCTGTTCGCCTCCGTCAGCGCCGATGTCCAGGAACCCGCCAACGCGCACATCGTGGCAGCCAAAACCGGCCTGACCTGCCCGGTCTTCGACGTCTTCAACGCCTGCAACAGTGTCCTGAACGCCCTCGAAGTCGGCGACGCCCTCATCCGCTGCGGCCGATACCGGCGAATCCTGGTGTCCTGCGGCGAGGTCCTGAGCCGGCTCAGCCGCTGGACGATGACCAGCCGCCGCGAGATGCGAACCGCACTCGCCTCCATGACCGGCGGCGACATGGGCGCAGCCCTCCTCGTGGAAGCCAGTACCGAGCCCGGGATCATGGCCGCCACCTTCATGGCCAACTCCACCGGCTGGCCCGCCGCCACTTTGTTCAACCCCCACCAGGCCCCCGGCCTGCCCCATGGACTGGACATCGACTCCGAGCAGCTCCTGGCTTCCTTCCTCGGTCTGGACACCCGGGCCGTCCGGTGGCTGAAGGGGCATGACACCGATCCAGGCGAACTCCGCCTCGTCTGCGTCCACCAGCCGTCCGTCCCGTTCGTGCGCACGATCTCCGAACGCCTCGGCCTCCGGTCCGAAACGGTCGTCTCCACCTTCCCCCGCACAGGCAACGTGGGCGCCGCCACCCTGCCCCTGCAACTCGCCCTCGCCGGCGAACAGGGCCGCCTGTACCCCGGCGTGAAGATCGCCTTGTTCGGCCTGGCCAGCGGTGCCAGCGGCGGCGTCATGCTGATCAACTGGACAGCCTCAGCGGCGCAGGTCCTCTGAGCGGGCATCAAGCAGCTGCCCAACAAGTGCGGGAGGAGCGGGGGTTGTCCGACCGGCCCGGATTGTTCATGAGTTCGGACGGTGTGGGGTAGTCGCGGATGCCGGGTATGGGATGACGTAGTCAGGCGGGGATGTCCTGCCGAGGGCGCGCTCGTCTCCCGCAGTTGCTGTGAGTTCGGTGGCCGTGCCCGGGACGGCGGTGCCCGGCCCGGGCACGAGGGCGTCACCAGGTGATGACGACTGCCCCGTCACCGCCCTTGGCGCCTGCGGCCCCGTTGTGGCCGGAGAGTCCAGGCCTTCGGAGGAGGTCATACGGACCGCTCCGTGTGCGGGCTCGCCTCTGCCTCAGCCGGGGGTTCTCCCACTCGGTGCCATTCCACCCCGGCTGCCATTCGCGAGGGTTGACTCGCTCGGTGATCGCGGTTCGGGATGTTCCCATCCGGGTGAATTCAGGTTTGATGCGGCGATTCGTCGTTCTGGTGACGTGATCATGTGGCTACAGGCGGCGTGCGGAGCGCCCGGAAAGGAAGAAGGCGATCTTGAATTTCATGGTGCGTGTGCTGGAGGGGGCCGCTGCCGGCGCTTTCATGGCGTCGTCGTGGGCGGATCTGTACCGGCGGGACGCGCAGGCGACCCCTTACCAGTCACCGTCGTGGCTCACCGGGTGGGCGCACCAGCTCCCGCCTTCCTCGCGCCTGGTCGTTGCCCTGTGTGAGGGGCCTGCCCGGCAGGTCCTGGCCGGTGTGCCGCTGGTCTGCGACCGTGTGGGCGCCCGACCGCGGACGCTCGCCCTGTCGGCGCCGATGGGGGAGTACGTCCGCGCCGTGGGCCCGGCAGCTGAGGACCCGCAGGTGGCGAAGGCTTTCGCCGGGTACCTCGAAGGGCTGGCGTCCGACGGCCAGCACGTCGATATGGCGGGCCTGCCCGCGGACAGTGCCCTCGCCCGACACCTCACGTCCACCGGCCCCGCCGTTGCGGGGCGGTGGCACACCAGCGTCACCGACTGCGCCGAGATCTCCTTACCCCTTGCCTATGAGGAGATGTCCCGCTCGACCCGACGTGATCACAAGCGACGCCAACGCGCCTGGGAGGAACTCGCCCAACGCCACAAGGTGACCTACCAGCGCACCCGTGACAGCGACGAACTGCTCCCCGCCTACGCGGTCCTGGCCCGCCTGCACGCGCGCCGCTGGGCCGGCCACGCGACGCCTGCCGGCTTACCCCATGCCCCCGGCGCACCCTATTGGCCGGCCGTGCTCGAGCGCTGCGGCGCCGGCATGGCGTTCATCGCCACCCTCGCCGTGGACGACGAGATCGTCGCCGCCCAGCTCTGCCTGACACGACACCGCCGGGCCTACTCCGTGGCGCCGGCCATAGACCCTCTTCACAAAGACCTCGCTCCCGGCCACGCCCTCCTGCGCCACCTCGCACAGGATCTGACCGCGGCCGGATACGAGTACCTCGATCTGGGCCGCACCGTCCCGGGCCAGCACGCCTACAAGGACCAGTACCGGCCACGCTGGAGTAAGACCGTCTCCGCCGTCAGTGCACCACCGACGTGCCTCGAACTGCCCGACGAACTTGCCCGGCCCACCGCAGAGCCTGTCTGAAGCGTGTGCCCCACCCCGCACCCGGATGGGGCCCCAGTCACGGCCCGCAGCGGCGGTTGGCACGGGGCGTGTCTTCCTGCTGTGCTACGGACTGAGCGGCGCGCGCCGTAGTCGCGTTCTCGAGTCGGCTGCGGCACTCGCCTTGGCTGACTGACTGATCTGCAGCGGAGTCGTGGGGCGGTCAGGGGGAGCGGGTCTGTATGTCGTCGGCTGGGGGTCTCGCGTCGTCTGCGGTTGTCGGGCGGGGGAAGAGGTGGTCCTCGAGCGCGTCCATGGCGCAGAGGAATGCCAGCATCAGGGTGGGCACGAGCAGGGCGAGCAGGATCACAGGACCTCCCGGAGGTGGTCGGCCTGTGGAGCCGATGGGGCCGCTTCTCAGGATGGGGCCGAACGGCGTAGTGCGCATGTCATGCACCCTGGCGCAGCGTCGCCGTCGGCGGGTCGGGCCGCCGTCAGTGCGGCGACGTCAGGCCGGGCACCTCGGCGCGGGAGGGATCAAGACGGGCGCGGTGCCAGCGTGCGGGGTGGCGCCACCGCCCGGAGGCATCGCGGGCGAAACGACCAGCCCGTCCATCGATGACTGCGCCGTACCGGGGCGAGTAGCCCGGCGACCGTGCTGCTCGCTGTCTGGGCGAGAGCGCTGGTGCGGCCGGCGTTACTATCGGCGCCGTCGTCGCGCTGCTAACGGCGGCGGCACCAGGGCTTACCCGCGAAGGCGACAGACGGGTCGGTGAGCCCGCCATCCAGCCTGATCCGCAGTGCAGGCATGCGCCAGCGGGACACGGCCGAATGATCCAAAGGGTACGGATGAGCACCGTTGACGCCCGCGTGACACGGACAGTCGAGTGCCTCATCCATTCACCTGACATCCAGGGTTCTCCACGACGTTCAGCGCGTGCTTCACATCGAGCAGCGGCGCGCCCTGCGGTGCCTCTTCGCAGTCCGGCGCGTGCAGCACACCCTGGGCCGGGCCCCGGCCCTCGCGCACCTTCGCGAGTACCCACCCCGGCGGCCGGCGCTCCCCGAGCACCTCGCGGACCGCCGACTTCGGCGACGGCTCCAGTCGATCAGTGGCGACCTGGTCGTAGTCGACGCCGTCGACCGGCCGCACATGGTCGGGAGCGCGGACCCACACCCGGTACTCCGCCGCCTCCACGCCGCCGTTCGACTGGTGAAGAGGCGGTATTCCTGAGGTGCGCTATTTCGGCTCAGCCGACTTCTCTGCGATCACGTCCAGGTCGAGGACGTGTCCGATGCGGCAGTCCTCGTCGCGCCACCATTTCCTTGTTCTCGGAGGCGAGGGTAACCCTGGTGGGTGGCTGGGGTGGCCGGCGGTCGTCGCGAGATGCAGGATGAACAGCGGGGCCTGGGGACGTAGCCTGGCCCGCGCCTGGACAGACCTTCCCGGCCAGCGTGCTTCGCCTGCCGGTGCAGGAGTGCCGCTCGCGCGCCGTCACCCCCAGTTTGAGGACTGCCTGCCTTGGTTGATGCCCGCGCCGTGCAGCCCGCTCCCGCCAGCCCGGCGAATGCTCTGGAGGCCTGTTACCGGCGGAGCTCACCCGGCGTCCGACCGGTCACCGTCGATGCGGGTGGCATCGTCTTGTCCGGCCTGCTGAGCGAGCCCTCACAGACGGCTCCACGCGCAGTAATCATCGCCCTGCACGGTAGCGGTATGAACGCGGGCTATTTCGACGGTCAAGCGCACCCGGACGTGTCGTTGCTCACTCTCGGTGCGCGCCTGGGGTACACGGTGCTGGCGCTGGACCGGCCCGGTTACGGGGCCTCGGCTGCCCGCCTGCCCGCAGGACAACCGCTGACCGCCCAAGCGGCCACCGTGCGGTGCGCCGTCCAGGCATTCACGGCACGCCATGCACCCGGTGCCGGCACGTTTATCCTGGCGCACTCCTTCGGGGCCAAGGTGGCCTTCGCGGCTGCGGCCGACTGGGACACGCCGCATTTGGTGGGCATGGACGTCTCCGGGTGCGGGCGCCGCCTGGCCGTCAACACTAGTTTCGCCGGGTGCGACCGTGGGGGCAGCCTGTGGCGGCTGAACTGGGGACCGCTGGGCCTGTATCCGCCGCAGACGTTCTGGGCGAGCCAGCAGGTCGTCGCGCCCATGCCCGCACGCGAGGTGAACACCGTCGCCAACTGGATACGCCTGTCGGCGGCCATCCTGCCCCGCATCCGCGTCCCCGTCCGGCTCACCTTCGCCGAACACGAGGCCTGGTGGCACCACGGCGATGAAGACATCACCGACCTGAGCGTGCGGCTGTCCGCCGCACCACGGATCGTCATCGACCGTCTGCCGCAGGCCGGCCACAACATCAGCCTCGGTTGGACTGCCCGCGCCTACCACCTGAAAGCCCTGGCGTTCGCCGAAGAGTGCCTCGCCACCGCGCGGCACGCAGCGCCCCGGGACCTCTGACCCTGGCCGCCGCAGTGCCTCACGGGCGGATACGCAGCCGCGGGCGCTGCCGGCGGTGGTGGTGCGCGCCGTCTCGGGCAAGGCGGCTTGCCGTCCAGTGGGCTGTGCACACGACCGGCGCCAGAGCAGGGTGCTGTGAAGATCTGCTCAGGAGCTCACGCTGGCCGGCCATCAGGCCCTGCCAGACGGCTTGCTCTTACTGCTCGTCAGGTATGGCGCGGCACGCCGCGGGCGCTGGCTGTGGTCAGTGGGTGGTGAGCATGCCTTCGCGCAGTCGGGTCAGTGTGCGGTTCAGGAGGCGCGAGACGTGCATTTGGGACACGCCCAGGTGTTCGCCGATCTGGGCCTGGGTGCGTTCTTCGACGAACCGCAGGTGGATGATGCGCCGGTCTCGTTCGTCCAGCTCGGCGATCAGGGGAGCCAGGGCGTGGAAGTCTTCCACCAGCTCCAGGGCCGCGTCCTCGGTGCCGATGAAGTCCGCGAGCGCGGTCTCGCCGTCCTCGCTTGAGCTGATGGCGGCGTCCAGGGAGGAGGAGTTGTAGCCGTTGGAGGCCAGCATGGCTTCGTTGACCTCCTCCTCGCTCAGGCACATCAGCTGTGACAGTTCCTTGACGCTGGGGGTGCGGCCGAGTCGGCTGCGGAGTTCCTCGGTGGCCTTGGCCAGCTGGACGCGGGCTTCCTGCAGGCGGCGGGGGACGTGCACGGCCCAGGAGGTGTCGCGGAAGAACCGCTTGATCTCACCGACGATGTAGGGGACGGCGAAGGAGGTGAACTCGACCTCGCGGCTGATCTCGAACCGGTCGATGGCCTTGATCAGGCCGATGGTGCCGACCTGGACGATGTCCTCCATCTCTTCCGGTCCGCGGCTGCGGAAGCGGGCGGCCGCGTAGCGGACGAGGGAGATGTTCATCTCGATCAGCGTGTTACGCGCGTACTGGTACTCGGCAGTGCCTTCCTCAAGCACCGCCAGCTGGTCGAAGAACAGCCGCGACAGTTCACGGGCGTCCTTGGGAGCCACTTGTGAGGGGACTGCGACTTTTGGCAGGTCGGCTATGTGCGCATCCGCCTTCACCGTCACTGTCATGATGTGTCCTCTCAGGTGTCCGGCCCCTTGCCGTGCCGACAACCGAGCGCCGACGACAGGGCGCATACCCGCACTCGGCGAGAGCACTCCTGCGGATGGGAAGCAGCTTTTCGCTCCGTGATTTTGGCCGTGCCGGGATGAGGAGCGGCGTGTTGGCTACCCGCCTGGTGGCGGGGTTTGGAAGACAGCCTTGCTGGGCTCTTCGGGGCGATACCCCGGAGAGCCTGTCTGCTGTAAAGCGGTGGGCTGCGGAGGGATGGATTTGGTCCTGGCCGAGTTGCGTGCCGCGTTGGCGCGTCGCACGTGAACGATTCCGTCCTTCGTCCCTCGGCGAGTACGGGCAGGGGGCTGGTGCCGTCCGCTGGAACCGGGACGGGTGCTGTGTGTCTGCCCTGCTCACAAAGGCTCGGAGCGCCGAGGCGGGCCCGCATGGTCGCGTTGGCGGTGCCGTGGGCGGGCAGGATGATTACGCCAGTGAGGCGGAGCATCCTCGAGCGGTCCGGGACCGCGGCCCAGGGGCACTGATCCGTTTGCGGCTGGTGCGCAGCGCAGGATGTTGATCAGGACGTTGAGCCCTTGGGGAGCCGCAGAGGGTCACCTGGGCCAGAGGGTGGTCCCTGGGGGGATCAGGCGGCGGTTTCCTCAGCGAGGGCCTGATGGAGGGTGGGGTACAGCTCGATGACGTCGTCGAGGCCGACGATGTGCAGGAGTTGGAGCACGGGCGTGGGGGTGTGGGCCAGGCGCAGCCAGCCGTCGCAGGCCCGGGCGGCGTTGTTTGCGGCGACGAGGACGTTGATGCCGCTGGAGTCCATGAAGGTGACGTCCCGGAAGTCGACGACGGTGTACCGGACGGGGCCGTCGTCGGCGGTGAGCGCCTGGCGGAAGGTGCCGGCCGTGGTGTGGTCGATCTCACCGGCCAGGGTGAGGACGTGCACGCCGTCAGCGGTGGTGTGCTGGGTGACGGTCAAGTGGGCCTGGCTCATACCGTCTCCTGTCCGTCCGAGGTGAGCACTTGCCGCTACGGGGCCACAGCCCACGCAAACGCACGCCGTACCGCGGTGTCAACCACCCCCGAGTGGAGGCCCTGTCGGCGGACGCCTCAGGTCGTTGATCGCCGCGAGGTCGAAGGGTGTGGGCTCAGCACTTCGGCGGGCCAGTCCGCTCGGCGCCGGCTCCTCGCGCAGCGTCCACTGCCAGGTGGTGTGGCGAGATCCGGTAGATCCGCGCGGAGAGGACTTCGCGATGCCCGCCCACGGGTGAGGTACGGCTCGACCGCCGCTTGGTACGAGGCGCTGGAGTGGACGGCGGTACGACCTGGGCGCGCGGGCGCCCGGAACGCGCCCCCAGCCTCCGGCACGGCCGCCCATTCGAGTTCTGCTTACCCGCCCCTCCCCGGCTCTGGCGCAGTAATGCGTACACCTTGCTGTCGAACATGCGAAGCCACAGCAGGAGCACCGAAAGGAGGTTCACGACGCTGCCGAATAGATCTGGTGTTCACTGCGGCATTGGAGTTCGGACGTGGACTCGATCTAGGCTGCGTCGGTTCGTGCCGCTCGCGGCGGCCCATAGACGGAGAGGAAAGCCGATGACGCAGCAGGCTTCGGCGGCCCACCCGGCGCCCGGGCGGCGCCCCGAGCTGGTCCCGGATCCCCATGTGGAGGCGGTCCGTATTGCGGCGGTACGCCGGTACGACATCCTCGATACCCCGCCCGACGGCGCGTTCGACCGGGTGGCGGCGATGGCGGCCCGCCTCTTCGATGTCCCCGTGGCCACGGTCACGATCGTGGACACCGACCGCATCTGGTTCAAGGCCGCACACGGCCTGGAGGGCGTCAAGGAGATCGGCCGCGATCCGGGCCTGTGCGGCTCGGCGATTCTGCGCGATCACGCGCTGGTCATTCCCGACACCCTTCGTGACCCCGTGGCGGCGGACAATCCGCTGGTCGCCGGAGAGATGGGGGTGCGCTTCTACGCCGCCGCACCGATCATCACCCCCGACGGCCACCGGCTGGGCACGGTCAACGTCCTGGACACCAAGCCGCGTTCCATCACCGAGGACGACACCGCCACACTGGCCGATCTTGCCGCGATCGTGCTGGACGAGATGGAGCTGCGACTGTCGGCGCTGCGCGCACTGCGCAACGAGCAGGAGCGGCGGGAAGTGGAACGGGCCGCGCGGGAACAGGCGGAGAAGGACAAGACCGCCATCGCCGCGTTCGCCTCCACCCTCCAGCGCACCCTGCTGCCCCCGGCGCTTCCCGTGGTGCCCGGCCTGGAGCTGGCCTGCCACTATCACACCGCCTCCGTACACGATGTGGGCGGCGACTTCTACGACGTCTTCCCCGTCGACGGCAGCCGGTGGGCGTTCTTCCTCGGTGACGTGTGCGGCAAGGGCCCCGAGGCGGCGACCGTCACGGCCCTGGCCCGTCACACCCTGCGCGTCGCGGCCCAGATCGACCCGGAACCGGTCACCGTCCTGAGCACGCTCAACACCGCCCTGCTCACCGACGTCACCGCCGGAAGCCGCTTTTGCACCGCCCTCTTCGGCCTGCTGGCACCCCGGGAGGACGGCGGTTTCAGTGTCACCGTGGCCACCGGCGGCCACCCGCCGGCCTACCATGTGCGCCCCGATGACAGCGGCGAGGTATGGGTCAAGGCGGTCCGGCCCAAGGGCGGCATGCTCATCGGAGCCTTCCCCCAGGCCTCCTTCGCCCAGGCCACCTTCTTGCTGGCCCCCGGGGAGGGGCTGTTCCTCTACACCGACGGGCTGACCGAAGTCCGCACTCCCCAGGGCGCCATGCTCGGCGAGGACGGCCTGACCGGCTTCCTCCACCAGCGCACCGGCCCTCTTACCGCCACCGCCCTGGTGGAAGACGCCGTCACGTTGCTGGCCTCAATGCCCGACGGAGCCGGCGACGACGTGGCCCTGCTGGCCCTGTCCGTGTCCGACTCCGAAACCGGACCCGATGCCGGGGTCGCCGCCACCGCCCACACCACTGCCGCACCCGAACACTTCGGCCAGGAGTGATGAACGACGTGACCGACACGCTTCACCTGACCGTCCAGCACCCCCGACCCGGTCTCGCGATCGCCACGATCGTCGGGGACGTGGACATGCAGACCGCGCCCGCCCTGCGCTCCGGGGCCCTGGAGATCATTCAGCTAGGACACCCGTGCCTGGTCCTGGACCTGGCACAGGTCGGCTTCTGCGACTCCGCCGGTCTCAGCGCGATCATCGGCATCTGGCACGCAGCTCAGGAAGCGGGCGGCTCGCTCAGCCTCGCCGCCGTCCCCGACCGCCTGATGCGCATGCTCAGCATGACCGGCGTCGACTCGTTCCTGCCTGTCCATGCCACAGCCGCCGACGTGACCGACAGGCCGCCCACCTCCGCACAGAGGTAAGCAACTTCTGGCCTGCCAGACCAGAGGCTTGCGCGGCGATCCAGCGCGGCACCAGGCAGTCCGGCTCTCTCCACGACAGCGGACGCAATTCGGCAGCGGTTCGGGAGGCGGATGGGCGCTGTCTGGCCAGCTGTGCGATCCTGCCGGGCACAGCGTGAATTCCTTGTGACGGTCATGTGAGGCGGGGCGGGCTGCATGGGGCAGACGGCGGGGGATGAGGGACAGAAGACCGGGGACAGTGATCCGCTGTCGGCGTCGGCAGCCTATGACGGCGACTCTTCCTGTATCGGTGCCGCGCGGCACCTGGCCATCGGCTTCCTCACCGACGTGCAGGCCGTGCACGGGCTGCCGGTGTCGGAGCGGGCGCTGGGCATGACGCAGCTGGTGGTCAGCGAACTGGTCACCAACGCGGTGAAGTACGCGCCCGGGCCGGTCATGCTCGATCTGCAGATCGTTGGCGGTGCGGTACGGGTATCGGTGTGGGACAGCGATCCGGTCCTGCCGGACGTCGCCGCCACCGACCCGCAGCGAGTGGGCCGGCACGGCCTGGAAATCACCCTCGCCGTCAGCCAGGGCTATGAAGTCCACCGCGAACCGGTCGGCAAACGCGTCGCGGCGCTGATCGCGCTGGCCGACGACCCCGCCGGGCACATCGCCGGCCGCACTGCGCCATAGGGGCCCGATAGGGAGGCCGACAGGAGGTGGGCTGGGGTCCGATATGGAGGCGCAGATTCCGCTGCTTCACCGGGCCCCAGCTATGAGGCCTGGTGCCCATGAAGGTGGCGATTACACCGTTTTAGCCGGGTGGGATGTCCTGGTGCCGGACATGTCTGCGGGCCCCGGGTGCGCCCGGGGCCCGCAGTGTGGCGCGTTGCCGCTTGACAGTTACCAGCGGTACCAGCGGCCCTTGCGGCCGCTGGTATCCGCCGTCCGCACGACGAAGCCCAGCAGCCAGATCACCAGCACGATCACGGCGATCCACCACAGTGCCTTCAGCGCGAAACCCGCACCAAAGAGGATCAGAGCCAGCAGCAGAACCAGAAGCAGGGGAACCATAGTTATCAACCTCCGACGCACCGGATGCCCTGTCCATCGAGGAACACACGGTCGATTCCCCTGGATTCTCGGCCGCTCGTACGGATACTCGACGCGCTTCCACCACCGCACACATCGCCCGTGAGATCTCATGGGAGATTCCGGCACCGCGATACCTGACAGACCGCCGCCTCACGGACCAGGACGATGGTCCGCGTCCGTCGACAACGCACGATCACCGGGCGGCCTCCCCAGGCAGTGGTATCAGCGCCCGCGCCATGGCCATCATCCTGCGCGTGCCCGCTCCCGACCGCAGCCCGGGACGCCGCGTGGCTGCTACTGGAACGCCGGCACGACATCCCGCGGCTGACCTGAGGGGGCCACAATGTGACGTTCTGATCGTCAGGCGCGCTGAGGAGAGGGATCCCCCGGTGGGGTCTGACCTCCACACCGTGGAGGGGGCAAGCGGGTGCCGACGTGCAGGGGCAGGCTCGTTCAGTCCCCCGTGGCGGGTCTGCTCCTGGTCGTCCTGCGGCTTCGGCTGTCCGAAAGGCAGGACACATTTCGCTGCCCTGCTCCAACCCTCCTGCGATGTTGCGCCAGGGCACCCGCCCGGGCGTGGGCTGATGTCATCGCTCAGACGTTCTCGGCCTGCGGGCCATTCTGTCCCTGAGTGACGTCGAAGCGGACCTTCTGGCCCTCTTGCAGCTCTCGGTAGCCGCCGCCGGCAATGGCTGAGTAGTGGACGAGCACGTCAGGCCCGCCGCCCTCCTGTTCGATGAAGCCGAAGCCTTTCTCTGCGTTGAACCACTTCACCGTGCCGGTGGCCATTGCTGGTCTCCCTCGTCACTGATCGGGCGGCGCGGCACCGTACCGCGCGGCCGTAGGTTGGACCATCGCGGAGCACCTGGACGCTGGAAGGGAGAAACGCCCCGGTGCCACGCCTGCGTCGCACGTCCCCGCTCTCACCTCGCGAGGCACGAGCCGTGCGACCAGTAGCTTCACGTCTCGTCCGGCACCTGCCCTAGAACGGCGCCGTTCCCCCCATAGAGGGCACGGACGTCTCGTCGCCTGGGGCGGCAAGGGGACGGATCCGACGCTCGTGCCCGGACGGCAAGCGCAAGCTACGAGAAGCAGGGTGTCATCACGGTGCACGTCAGCGGCCATGTCCTCATCCTCCACCGGGCGAAAACGCGACCCTGGTCCGCCGGGGGAAGAACAGGGGCCGCCTGCCATGACAGGCGGTCACCGAGGCCGATGCGCTACTCCGGCGCAAACGCCAGCCAGGCAAGAGCCGCAGCGACAGCAACTGGTGAAGAGGCAGTATTCCGGGAGTGCGCTATTCCAACGCTGAGACTGTGACGGCTGTGCTGCTGGATGGTCACGCCAAGACGGCGTGAAGATCGCCGGTGGCGGCGTTAAGGACGCGCGAAGAATCGGGCCCCGCCCGGATGGACGCGTTGGCTGCCGGTTGTGTCGATATCACTCAAGCGGCTGATCGTGGGCCGCCCCCTCAGTAGTGACCGCCTGCGTGAGCAGATGCTGCCCAAGCGGATCGCCCTGCCGGTCTTTGCCAGTGACCCGTTGTCGTCGGTGGCGTATGCGACGCAGGAGATTTTGCTGGTTCTGACGTTGGGCGGGCTGGCCTATCTGCACTTGGCGCCGTGGGTGGCGGCCGCGGTGGTGGTGCTGCTGGCGGTGGTGGTGTTGTCCTACCGGCACGTGGTGCGGGCCTACCCTTCTGGCGGTGGCTCCTATGAGGTGGCCTCCCGCAACTTGGGCCCAGGGGCGGGGCTGGTGGTGGCTTCCGCACTGATGGTGGACTACGTGATGACGGTGGCCGTGTCGGTTGCGGCCGGCGTGGACAACATCATTTCGGCGGTGCCGGCGCTGGGTGAGTACCGGGTCGGGGTGAACCTGGGGTTCGTGGTGCTGCTGACCGCGATGAATCTGCGTGGAGTCCGCGAGTCGGGCAGGCTGTTCGCGGTACCGACGTATCTGTTCATTGCCGGCGTGCTGGCGATGGTCGTCATCGGGCTGCTGCAGACTGCCTTCGGCCACGCACCGGTGGCCGAGAGCGCCGGGTGGCAGGTCCACGCCGAGCCGGGCCAGACGGGACTGACCGGCATGGCGCTGGTGCTGCTGGCGCTGCGGGCGTTCTCTTCCGGCTGCACGGCACTGACCGGTGCTGAGGCGATCTCCAACGGGGTGCCGGCGTTCCGGCCGCCGAAAGCGCGGAACGCGGCCACCACGATGGCGGTGATGGGTGGGCTGTCGATCACCATGTTCGCCGGGATCACGGCGCTGGCTCTGATCGCGGATGTCCGGTACGTCGAGGACGCCTGCCAGCTGGTGGGCTTTCCCGGCAACTGCGCGACCGGTTCGCAGCGCACGGTGATCGCCCAGCTTGCTGCGGCGGTGTTCGGCGGCACGGACACGGTGATGTTCTTCTACATCCAGGCCGCGACCGCATTGATCCTCATCCTGGCGGCCAACACCGCCTTCAACGGTTTCCCGCTGCTGGCGGCGATCCTGGCCGAGCACCGTTACCTGCCCCGGCAGCTGCACACCCGCGGGGACCGGCTGGCGTTCTCCAACGGCATCGTCATCCTGGCCGCGGTCGCCGGAACCCTGATCTATGCCTTCGAGGGGTCGGTTACCCGTCTGATCCAGCTCTACATCCTGGGCGTGTTCACCTCCTTCACCCTCTCCCAGGCCGGCATGGTCCGGCACTGGAACCGTGAGCTGGCCGACCATACCGATCCCGCACGGCGTCGGCGCATCCACCGTTCGCGGGCGATCAACGCGGTGGGCGCGTGCCTGACCGCGCTGGTGCTGGTCGTGGTCCTGGTGACCAAGTTCAGCCACGGCGCCTATCTGGTGGTGATCGCCATGCCGGTGCTGTACGCGATGATGCGCGGCATCCGCCGCCACTACGACCGCGTGGCAGACGAGCTGCGCCCGCAGCCGGGCGGCATCGTGCTGCCCAGCCGCACCCACGCCGTGGTGCTGGTCTCCCAGCTCCACCAGCCCACCCTGCGTGCGCTGGGCTACGCCACGGCCACCCGCCCGGACTCCCTCACCGCCCTCACCGTCAAGATCAGCGACGAGGAAGTGAGCGCGCTGCGCACCGAGTGGGAGGAGCGCCGGATCCCGGTGCCGCTGAGGGTGATGGCCTCCCCGTACCGTGACATCACCGGCTCGGTGCTGGAGTACATCGCCGGCCTCCACCGCGAGCACCCCCAGGGCCTCATCGCCGTCTACATCCCCGAGTACGTGGTCGGCCACTGGTGGGAGCAACTACTGCACAACCAGTCCGCATTGCGGCTGAAGGCCCGGCTGCTGTTCCAACGCGGGGTGATGGTCACCAGCGTGCCGTGGCAGCTGGACTCCAGCGATCGCGCGGCCCCACAGCAGCCGTGCCCCGCCGGGCCCGGCGTCCGGTCGAAGGTCGGTTAGCGTTTCGACTCATGAAGGGTTTGGACCTGCTCCATGACCGTGGCCGGCGCCGAAGGGGCACAGGCGGCCGTCGGCTCGCCGCGGCTGGAGCCGCCGCGGCGGGCCTGGCGGTCCTCACCGTGGCCTTGGTGCCCGTGAGGGGCTCGCTGTCGCTGGCCAGCATCGTGCTCATCTATCTGACGGCGGTGGTCCTCGTGGCCGCCACCGGCGGCCTGAGCCTGGCACTGGTGGCTGCGGTGACCTCCGATGTGCTGGTCAACTTCTTCTTCGTCCCGCCCTACCGCACCCTGACGGTCGAGAACCGTGACCTGGTCATCACCCTGGCCGTCTACGTGGTGGTCGCCACCACGGTCAGCGTCGCGGTCGACCTGGCCGCCCGGCAGCGAGCCGCTGCCGCCCGCAGCGGCGTCGAGGCCGCTCTGCTGGCCCGGATCACCGAGGCGCCGCTGGAGGAACGGCCACTGAGCGCGGTGCTGGAGCACGTGCGGAACTCCTTCGGCATGACCGGCGCCGCGCTGCTGGAACGCGACGCCGACGGCGAACGCCCGGTAGCCGTCGTCGGCGAGCCGCCATCAGCTGATCCGACGCTGTCCGCGCCGGCCGGGGAGCACCTGCGGCTGGTGGCGGACGGCCCCGCCGTCTTCGCCGCCGACCAGCGCTTTCTCACCCTGCTGGCCACAGCCGCCGCCCGCGCGCTGCAAGCCGAGCGCCTGGCCGCCCAGGCTGCCCGCGCGCGGGAGTTGACCGAGATCGACAAACTGCGCGCCGCGCTGCTGGCCGCTGTCGGTCACGACCTGCGCACCCCGCTCGCCGGCATCAAGGCGTGCGTGTCCAGCCTGCGTGAGCCCGACCTGGAACTCACCGACGCCCAGCAGGCCGAACTCCTGGCCACCGTGGACGCCTCCGCCGACAAGATGAACGACCTGGTCGAAAACCTCCTCGCGCTCAGCCGCCTGCAAGCCGGCGCCCTCAGCGTCCATCCACGCGCCACCACCATGGATGAGATCACCGCCGCCGCCCTCCTGCACACCACGCCACCCCCCGGACGCGCCGTCAACGTCGACGTTCCCGATGATCTGCCGCCCGCCTGGGCCGACCCGGGCCTGCTGGAACGGGTCGTCGCCAATCTGGTCGCCAACGCGCTCGACGCCGGCCCACCGGACCAACCCGTCCACGTCCACGCCCGCCAGGAAGGACAAGTGATCCGTCTGCAGGTCATCGACCACGGCCCGGGAGTCCCCGCCGACCAGCGAGAACGCATCTTCGCTCCTTTCCAGCGCCTGGACGACCACACGACCCGTCACGGCCTCGGACTGGGCCTGGCCATCGCCCGCGGCTTCACCGAAGCCATGAACGGCACCCTCACCCCCACCGACACCCCCGGCGGCGGCCTGACCATGACCCTCACCCTCCCGACAGCACCATGACCCGCATCCTCATCGTCGACGACGACCCCCACCTGCTGCGCGCCCTGGCCATCGCCCTGACCGCCCGCGGCTACCACACCGACGCCGCCCCCGACGCCACCACCGCCCTGCGGGCCGCCACCACCAACGCCCCCGATCTTGCCGTCATCGACCTCGGCCTGCCCGACCTCGACGGCATCAACATCGTGGAAGGCCTTCGTGGCTGGTCCACCGCCCCGATCATCGTCCTGTCCGCCCGCCACGATGAGACCGCCAAGATCAACGCCCTGGACGCAGGCGCCGACGACTACGTCACCAAACCCTTCGGCATGGGCGAACTCCTCGCCCGGATCCGCGCCGCCCTACGCCGCGCCACCCCCGCCGACGAACAGCCCCTGATCACCACCGCGGCCTTCACCATCGACCTCGCCGCCAAACGCGTCACCACCGCAGCCGGTGAAATCCGCCTCACCCCCACCGAATGGCAGCTGCTGGAAATCCTCGTCCGCAACCCGGGACGCCTGGTCACCCAACGCCAACTCCTCCATGATGTATGGGGGCCCCGCTACGAGAAGGAGACCAACTACCTGCGTGTTCACCTCGCCAACCTCCGCCGCAAGCTGGAACCAGAACCCTCCCGACCCCGCTACCTCATCACCGAACCCGGCATCGGCTACCGCTTCACCCCCGACATCCCTGCCTGACTCCGCGGTCGCCACCCCGGAACCGGTCTTCCTACCGGGCCGGGTGGCAGCGCCATGTCTTCCGCATCAGCTGGCTCGGGGCGGCCGGTGAGGGCGCCTACCTGATCGGCAGCCACCCGGATAGGACCGCGCAGACGGTCCAGGACCTCTGGGAGAACCCGGACCGGGCCGTCGCTGATGACGCTCTTTGAAATCGGCCACCCCCTGCTCAGGGGTGACCCCACACCTGCTCACGATTCCCCAGATGCGGAATGAGCTGACCTCCTGTGCCGGTTTGTTCCTCGGCCGATGATCAGGGCTGGTTCGCGATCCGCCGGCCGAGCTGTGGAGTGCCGTGGAGAGCCTGCCTGCGCAAGTTCGGCCTGGTCGAGGGCCTGGATGCTCACGCGGGATGAAGACGTGGATGCTCACGTACTGCGTCGTCAGGGTTGGACGATCTCAGCGATCGCGCGACATCTGGGACGTGACCGCAAGACGATCCGCGCCTACCTGAACGGCAATCAGGTCCCTGGCCAACGACGTCAGAGCCCGGACGCCTTCGTGCCCTTCCTGCAGTACTGCAGACAGCGGCTCGCCGATGATACGCACTTGTGGGCCTCAACCCTGTTCGACGAGGTCAGGGACTTGGGCTATGAAGGCGGCTACTCAACCTTCACCCGTACGCCTCGGCGCTACCAGGTCCGGCCGCACTGCGAGCCGTGTCACGCCGCGGCGGGCCGGAACGTCGCTGTGATCGCGCATCCGCCGGGCGAGGAGATCCAGTTCGATTGGCTGGAGCTTCCGGACGCGCCCGAGTCGTGGGGAGTGGGCGAGCACGCTCACCTGCTGGTCGGGGCACTCGCGCATTCGGGCCGGTGGCGGGCGGTGCTGGCGGAGTCCGAGGACATCCCGCACCTGGTCCAGGCCCTCGACCAGGTGGTCCGCAAGCTGGGCGGGACCACGAGGCGGTGGCGCTTCGACCGGATGGCCACGGTCTGTTACCTCTCCAGCGGGCGAGTCACTCCGTCTTTCGCCGCTGTCGCCAAGTACTACGGCGTCGGAGTCGACATCTGCCCGCCCCGTCGAGGTAACCGCAAGGGCGTCGTCGAGAAGGCCAACCACTCGGCAGCCCAACGCCGGTGGCGCACGGTTCCCGACGCGCTGACCGTTGTCCAAGTCCAGTCCGGCATCGACAAGCTCGCCGTCCGCATGGACGAACGCCGCCGGTCGGTGGACGGCATCAAGGTCACGGTCGGTGAGCTTGCCGCCGCTGAAATGCTGCTGGACGTCCCGGTCCGGCCGTTCCCGGCCGAGCTGGAGGTCGAGCGGACCGTGAGCCCGCAGGGCCTCGTTTCCTTCGACGGGAATCTGTATTCCGTCCCGCCGGGACCTGCCGACGCCCAGGTCAGGTCGCCGACCTCATCGTCAAGAAGCTGGCCCTGGAGAACGTCTCCTTCACCTGGCGCCGCGCGGGCAAGGACACCCACGTCATCGTCAAGAAGCGCCAGGCCCCACGTCGTACGTCCCCGCCTGCCTACAAAACGCGAACAGGAGCGGTGGCCAGCGATCAGGGCACATGGCATGAAACGGTTCGGTCGAACCATTTCGCGCCATGTGCCTTACTTGCCTTTATACGCTGAAACGCGCTGCCCTGCTTGGACGGTGTGAAGCGGACCGACGCCACGTTCCGGCGCGCGGGCACGCGCGTCTTGCCGGAGGTGGGGGGCAAGGTGCGGCGCCGCTCCTACAAGCCCGGATGGCGGCGCCTTTCCTTCCGCATCGCGCTGGGCGCCGGAGCCTATTGAGATCGGCTTCCTGACCACCCAGGACCGATGAAGCCACGGCTCACCTTCGTTGAGGGGGACGAGAACGACACGCTCGCCGTCGGCGAGCCGTCGGAGAAGGGTGCAGTGCGGTGAGCTGTAACCGATCAATCTCTCGCCGCCAAGGCAAGGTTCACGCCGACTCCACTTCGGTTTTCGGGCTCTCTTCGGCCGGAATCAGTTGACCCTGCAAATGCCTTTACCTAGTTAAGATGTTCTTGGCTGGTCATTGACTATTCGCTGGTACGCGCAAGTCGTGATGAACTGCCTGGAGGGGGGGCGAATGTTCCTGGGTACGACTGCCGGACCGTGGTTTCGGCTCGCGCCGCCGTCCTGTTCGCCCTCCAGCTGTTCGCACCCGCCGCGTCCTTCGCACATGCGCACACAGTCGGTCAGGCAGAGGCCAAGGCTCAACCCGCAATTAGGCTTCTCCGGGAAGGCGCTGCGCGAGGGGACCCTCACGTCCTGCTACCACGTCCCATCGGGCAATAGGGGCCCGGCCGGGTTGCTCGGCACCCGTGCTCGTCTTCGCCTCGCCGATTCCGGCCTCAGGCGCCCGACCGACCACTGCTCACCCGGGACCCCGCGTCCGCGTACCAGCCGGCCGGGCCCGGCGCGGCTCATCAGCGCTTGTCGAGATGGTCGACGTCCGACACTCCGGCCCTGCATCAGGTCTTCCGCTGCTGAGTACCAGAGCAGTCCTCCCACTCTCTGTCATGTAGGCCCGACGCGCCCCCACTGCGCGCCAGGAGGAATCACCACATCATGCAACCCCTCATCGACAACGCCCGCATGTTCGGACAGCGCCCTGAGGAGTTCGCTCACCTCGCCAAGGGACAGTCCCCTGAGGTTCTCTTCATCACCTGCTCCGACTCCCGGGTCGTACCGGCCCTGATCACGGGCGCCCGTCCCGGCGAGCTCTTCGAGCTGCGCACCGCGGGCAACATCGTTCCCCCGTACCCCTCCGCCACCCCCGCAGGTGAGACGGCCACCATCGAGTACGCGGTGCAGGTGCTCGGCGTCAAGCACATCGTGGTGTGCGGCCACTCCCACTGCGGCGCCGTCGGCGCGGTGGTGCGCCATGACGATCTGACGGCCGTCCCCGCCGTACGCGACTGGCTCGCGCACGCCGCGGACGAGCCCAAGTGCTCCGACACGAGCGACCCGACGGTCGCCGAGGCCGTGCAGAACCACGTGCTGGCGCAGCTGGAGCGGCTTCGCTCCTACCCGTGCATCGAGAAGCGCCTGGAGGCGGGTGGACTCCAGATGCACGGCTGGTACTACGAGGTCCACACCGGCATCGTGCGCGAACACCGCGCCGCCTCCAACACGTTCGAGACGCTCTGAGGGGGCTTGTGCCATGCTGTCCAAGTTCCCTTATCTGAGGCAGGACTTCCTCGCCTCCATCGTCGTCTTCCTGATCGCCGTGCCGCTGTGCGTCGGCGTGGCGGTCGCCTCCGGTGTCCCGGCCGAACTCGGACTGGTCACCGGCATCGTGGGCGGAATCGTCACCGGGATCATGCCCGGCAGCAGCCTGCAGGTGTCGGGTCCGGCCGCCGGCCTGACGGTGATCGTCTTCGAGGCCGTCAGTGAGTTCGGAGTGGCCACCCTCGGCGTGATCGTGCTGATCGCCGGGCTGCTCCAGCTCGCCATGGGCTTTTTGAAGATAGGCCGCTGGTTCCGCGCGATATCCGTCTCCGTCGTCGAGGGCATGCTCTGCGGCATCGGCCTGGTGATCATCGCCGGCCAGCTCTACGCGGCGGCGGGCCTGAAGGCCCCAGAGACCGGCATCGGCAAGATCGTGGGCCTGCCCGGGGCGTTCGCCGACGCGCTCGGCAGTACCCAGGCCCTGGCCTCGCTCGCGATCGGCGCGGGCACCATCGCCGTCATCGTGCTGTGGAGGAGAATGCCCAAGGCGGTGCGGTCCGTGCCCGGCGCCCTCGCCGCGGTGGTCCTGGCCACGGCCGCCACGGCCGCCTTGAGCCTTCCGGTCGCCACTGTCCAGGTGGAGGGCCTGCTCGGCGTCATCCAGCCGCCCGGCCCCGAGACGTTCGGCGAGCTGGCCACCCCGGCCATCTGGGGCACCATCATCGCGTTCGCGCTGATCGCCTCGGCGGAGAGCCTGTTCAGCGCGGCGGCCGTGGACCGGCTGCACAACGGTCCGCGCACCCAGTACAACAAGGAGATGATCGCCCAGGGCGCGGGCAACACGGTGTGCGGTCTGCTCGGCGCGCTGCCGATGACCGCGGTGATCGTACGCAGCTCGGCCAACGTCCACGCGGGCGCGAAGACGAAGGCCTCCCGCGTGCTGCACGGCGTGTGGCTGCTGCTGTTCGCCGCCGCGATGCCGTGGGCCCTGGCCCTGATCCCGATTCCCGCCCTCGCCGGCATCCTGGTGCACGCGGGCTGGAAGCTGATCCCGTTCCGCCAGATCGCCGCGCTGTGGCGGGCCCACCGCGGTGAGGCACTGATCCTCGTCGTCACCGCCGCCTCCATCGTCGCAGTGAACATGTTCGAGGGCGTGCTCATCGGTCTCGCACTATCCGTGATCAAGACCGCCTGGGAGGCCTCGTACGTGAAGCTGGAGGTCATAGACAAGGGCGCCGGTCCCATCCAGGCGCACCTGTCCGGCAACGCGACCTTCCTCAGGCTGCCGAGGATCCTCGACAGCCTAGAGTCCCTGCCCCAGGACCGCCCGATGGAGCTGAACCTGTCCGGGCTGCACCACCTCGACCACGCCTGCCGTACGGCCCTGGAGGACTGGGCCGAGCGACACAGCGCTGTTGGCACGGAACCTGTGAAGGTCACCGAACCGGTGAAGGTCGCGGCCACCGAGCCGGTTTGAAGGCCACGACGCCGTAAAAACCTTGCGGGCCCGTAGGGATCTGCCGCCCGGCCGGGAGGCCCGACCCGAGCCTCCCGGCCGGGCATGTCGTTGGACCGTGTAGCCCCGCCCCGACGAGCGGTTAGTAGTTGCGTGACTTCTGCTGGTGGTGCGTCAGTTCCTCGTCGAGGCCCGAAGCTGGAACCGTTGCCGTTGTCTGATGACGAGCGGGAGGTGTTGGAGCGGTGGACGCGGCGGGCGTCGTCGGCCCAGGCACTGGCCCTGCGCGCCCGGATCGTGCTGGCGTGCGCGGGTCCGGAGGTACGACCGATCGTCGCGGTCGCCCGCGAGTTGCGGGTGGCCGCCGACACCGTCCGCAGGTGGCGGCGCCGGTTCCTGGCGGAGCGGCTGGATGGCCTGGCCGACGAGCCCCGGCCGGGCCGACCGCCCACCATCAGCGTTGATCAGGTGAACGCGGTCGTGGTCACGACGCTGGAGGAAATCCCGCAGAACGCCACCCACGGGTCGCGGAAGTCGATGGCGGAGCACAGCGGCCTGTCGAAGTCCCCGGTCGGCCGGATCTGGCGGAAGTTCCAGCTCAAGCGCATCTGACAGACACCTTCAAGCTCTCGAGAAGTCGCAGATCCGGTTCCAGCCGGTGCTGCCGATAATGCCGGGCATGCCCGAACGCCGCACCCACGACTACGTCCGCGACGGGCTGCCCACGTTGTTCGCCGCGTTCGACGTAGCCACCGGCGAGGTCATCAGTGCTCTGCACCGCCGGCACCGGGCAGCGGAGTTCAAGAAGTTCCTCATCCGGATCGACAAGGAAGTGCCCGCGCACCTGGCGGTCCACCTGATCTGCGACAACTACGGCACCCACAAGACGCCCGCGATCAGGACGTGGCTGGCCAAGCACCCACGCTTCCACATGCACTTCACCCCGACCGGCTCCTCGTGGATCAACCAGGCCGAGCGGTGGTTCGGCTTCCCGGCCGACCAGATGATCCGCCGCGGCGCCCACAAAAACGTGCAGCCCCCCTCGAAGGCCGACATCCGCGCGTGGGTCAAAGACTGGAACGCGTCACGTTCTCGTTCACGGGGTGGGGTGGTCGGGTCGGCGGAGCCGCAGGAGCTGGTCGTAGGGGGCGACGGAGGGCAGAGGCCGCTTGTCGGGTGGCAGGTTGGCCCTGACGGCCGCGGGCAGAGGAGCGATGGCGGTCTGGCTGGTGGTGGAGGGCGGCTGCGGAGGTTCTTCGGGTGCGGTGTCAGCGTCGGCTGCCTTGCGGGCTTCGAGAGCGACGGCATCGGCGGTGAGGGCACCGGTCTTCAGGGCTGCGGCGAGGCCGATGACGAGGTGTTCGTGGGGCAGTGCTGAGGAGGAGGACCTCGATCAGGGCCCGGGTGCCGTCGCGTTCACCGTGCGCTTTGACGGCGGCTTCCCACCAGGCGTCGTGCATGGGAGTGAACCGGCCGGCGGCCCGAGCCTGGTCGAGGGCGGTGGCGCCAGGCAGGGCACCAGGCTTGCGGATCAGCGCCTCCAGGTAGTGGTCGAGTTCGAGGCGGGATCCATTGCGGGCGATGAGCCGCTCATGGCGGGCGACTTCCTCGCGGCCGTCGTAGACCACGAGCTCGGAGGCGTGGAGCATGACGCGGACGGTGCGGCCGATCAGCCGCACCGGCACCGAGTAACGGTTCATCCGGACGCAGATCTGGCTGTAGCGGTCGACCCGCGGTGTGGACAGTCGGCCGGTCTCGAACGGCTTCTCCGGCAGTGGCGCGAGCAGCGGCTGCTCGACCGCGAAGTACTCGCCGATCGTGCGCGGGCGGGAGCGGATGCGGCGGGCGTCGTCCTCCTGGTCCCACCGGTCGATCATCGCGTTGAGCTCGGCCAGTGTGTCCACTTCGGGGACGGGGACGGGGACGAGGTGGTTGCGGCGGAACCAGCCGATCTGGCCCTCGACGCCGCCCTTCTCGTGGGCGCCGCGGATGCCGGGCTGGCAGTAGAGGGCGTCGATGCCGTAGTGGGAGCGGAAGGCGGTCCAACGTTCGGCTTCCACCCGGCGACGGGAGAGGCCCAGCACCTGGGCGACTGCGGCTCTAAGGTTGTCGTGGCGAACCTTCCCGGTCGGCACTCCGCCCAGCACGTTGAGAGCGTGGACGTGGCCTTCGAAGAACGCTTCCCGCCCGGCCGAGGCGAAGATGCGGTGCACGGCCTTTCCCGAGTACGACAGCCGGAACGCGAACAGGCAGCAGGTCACCAGCTCGCCGGCCAGCCTCACTGTGACGTCGCCGAAGTCGACCTCGGCCTCCGCCCCGGGCCTGTGGGTCTGCGGGACGAACGCCTCCACCACCCCCTTGCCGGCCTGGAGACGGATCTCCTCACGGCGGGCGGCGACGTAGGCGCGGACCATCTAGTAGGAGACGTCGACGGCTTCGTGCTCGTCCAGCAGCCGGTCGTAGATCCGCTTGACCGTGTGGCGCTGCTTCCGCGGCGCGGTCAGGGCCGCCTTCAGGATGGCGTCGATCACAGCCGGTCCTGGCATCACGGCGAATCGCCGCGTACAGATCGACCTTGGAGTTCGGCAGCACTCGGGCCCCCTCGTCGTGCAGAGCACAACCATGGTCCCGAGGCAAGCACCTGGGCGTTCTCGAAACTCAGCGACATCACTCTCCCGTGGAACCAGGCGTTCGCACCGCTGAGCAACAGACGTTCTCGAAACTCACCTACAAAGCCAGTGCGACTTCCGCGGTGGATGGCATTGGGTCGATCGAACGACACCGGCCTGCACCTGCCGAAGGCGTCTGTACCCCTTACCCGGGCCGCCGACCTGGCGGGCAGAATGCGTTCATGCAGCTCCCCACCGAAGCCGTTACCGCCACCGTGCTGATCGAGGTCGTACGGATCTCAGCCCTTCCCACCAGTCGGGACGTCCCGTACCCCGGCACGGCGGTTGCCCACTGGGCCGGGAGCGAGGCCGCCGCCGCCCTGGCCTTGATCGAGAGTCTGCCCGGCAGTGAACAACACCGCTGCGGCTTCTCACCAGGCTGGAGCGTCCGGGCATACGAGGACTCTCTCGATCTGGCGCTGTTCGAGGCTGCGTTCTGCTTCACCTGCCACGAGGTCCGCATGCAGGGAACGGCGGTGCCGCCCGCTCTGGCCACGCAGTTCTTCGACCCGGACACCCTGCCGGCCCGGACCCTGCTGTCTCTCTTCCGTAAGGCAGCTCCGTAGCCGACCGACTGGATGAGCGTCCCTCGACCCGGTGACAGGAAGGCTGCCGATTGAACGTCTGTGGCAAGTAGCCTGCCTCCTGGGTGACAACCACGCTGCTTCGGCCCAGCACTTTCACCAGCCCATTCGGCTTTGCCGGTGACAGATGTCGCGCTTCGGATCAACGGCGTCGGCGGCAGCGCGGCGCGGGCGCCCCAGTCACCAGCTTGGGTCCGACGTGACCCGGACCTGGTGTCAGTCCCGTGGGCTGAGAGAGCGCAGCGGAAGCGTCTTCGGCAGGTGCCGATGTCCCGTGACAGGGTGGCGGTGTGCAGGTGCCCCGTGCGTATATGGCTGTGATGTCGGAGACCTTGGCGTTGTCGGGAACCACTCCTTTGATCTTGTGGGTGTCCGTGTCGGTGAGGGTTCCGTCCGCCACGAATTTGCCGTCGATGGTCAGGGCCCACTGAACGTGGGGACGGCAGCCTTTCGCAGGTCCGACAGTGAGGTGGCCAGGCAGGGTGCTTGCAAGGTGGCGAACAGGGCAAATGGGCGCAACCATCATAAATGCGGCAAAAACCCATAAGAGGTATTTGCCCTTACCGTCGGCCGGCTGCGTGGGTCGCCGGTGAGGCGAGGCCGGGCAGGGCGTGCCGTGCGTGGCCTCGCCGCGGGTTAGCCGATCATTTTGCGAAGCCCCACGATGCAGGCTCCAGTGATGGTCAGGCCTGTGAAGACGGCCTTGGCCACGGACCTGTCGGCGAGGAACATCAGTCCGCCCATGGCGACGCCGATGAACGCGGCTACCAGCAGTACCACTGTGGTGTGCAGCGGCAGGAACGGCGGCGGCGTTGCTGTAGAGGGCGATCCGACATTGCTGTGCGGGCTGGGCGGTTCCGGGCGGGCGGGTTCGGAAGAGTGATGGTCCTGAGCCACCGGGGATCTCCTTGCGGGGAGCCTGCTGGAGTCCCGGCTCTGGCTCAGGACGCCTGAAGGTGGGTGTGTATGGTGCTGCAGCCGCCCGTAGGCGTCTTCCTGCCGTGGAGGCGGCGGGTTGTCTGTGGCGACTGCTGCCCTTGGGCATCTCATTGGGCACGCTGCCGTCGTGCTGCGAGGCGTAGGGTCCAGGCGAAGTACGGGCCGCTGTGCAGCGCGACCCGCAGAAGGTAGGCCACGCGCGTACGTACGGGTTGTTCGCCAAGGTCGACCCACTCGGCCATCCACTCTTCGCACCAACGCTCGCGGGCGTCCGCGGGCAGAACCTGGGCAAGTGTTTCGAAGAGCAGCCGGGCCCGGCGTATGCGCCGGCGGGTGCGGTCATCCGGACTCGCGGGCCCTCCGCGGGCAGGGGGCACAGGATGTTGCGCTGATTGCGGTGTCTGACCGAGCGAGTGCCGAACGTTTCGAGCGTGATCGTCCGGCAGGGGGCTCAGCTCCACGCTGAGCATGTTGGTGGCTGACACGATGTCGGGTGGGCTGCCCACGTGCTCTACCCAATACAGCTGCCGATGGCCGCGGTTGTCGAGGCTGTCGGCGATCCTTTGGGCTTCGGCGCGGGTCGCGTATCTGCCGATCCGGTACTGGTCGCCGTTGTCGTCCTGGCGGATGACCAACCAGGGGAGTCCGCTGGCTTCGTTGCCGGCGTCATGCATCGTGCTGCCTCAACTCCCCAGGCCGTCAGCGGCGGGTCGAAGGCGTGCGGAGGTGGCGCCGCCTTGGTAGGCGGCGGCGAGAGCGACGCGGGCGGACTCGGCACCGCCTGGGGTGAAGCGGTAGTACCGGCGCCGTGGCCGGGGCGGATCGGTCTTCTCGATCGCGCTCGGGTCTTCCCAGAAGGACTCGAGCCAGCCGGTGTTCTCGAGGCGGGCGAGGATCGGGTGGATGGTGCCGGTGGGAAGGCCTGCTGCTTCGGAGAGCTCGAGGCCGTATCGGGCCTTGGCAGGGCTTTCCAGCAGGGTCCGCAGCACCAGTTGGGTCTGGAGCGTCATACGCGGCGTCTTTGCCATGCAAGAACTCTAGTATGGCTGCCACCTGCATGGCAGGGGAACACGGCAGCCGCAAACACCTCATACCCGCTGTGAGAATCAGCGCCGGACCTCCTGTCCGGCGCTGATTCGTGTCTGCCCCCGGTTCAGCGTTGGGGGATGAGTTGTTGGAGCATTCGGTGGGTGGTGGGCTCGGTGGCGTGGATGCGGGTGGTGTGGGTGCCGCGGGTGAGGAGGACGCGGTAGATGTTGACGGCGTAGGGCAGGTACTGGGCGGGGCTGAGGTGGCGGAGGGCGGCGTCCTGGCTTTGGTCGGGGTGGGCGTGCCAGCGGCCGTTGTTCCAGGTGAGGTCGGGGCCGATGATGGCGCCGGCGTGGTGGTATTCGAGGCCTTGGGCGGTGTAGATGCAGCCGATCTGCTGGTGGCCGCGGTAGAGGCCTCCCGCAGGTGGCACGAGGCGCAGGAGCACCGCGCCCAGGCGCACGCCGCCGGACGGGCCGCGCGACTGCTACGCGAGGCCGTCGAGGTGACGGCGGGCGCAGCCGCAGCCCGCGAGTACAAGTCGCGCCGGAAGAAGGCGGCCGCAGCCCGGACCAGGACCGGACAGCGGCTGGCGGCCGCGTGCGAGTGGCCGATGGCGGGCATCGTCCAGCAGGCCGTGCCCTCTCGCGCACAGACCGTTCTGGCGGACCCGGCCTGGCCCGCACTTCGCGCCCACCTGACGCAGATCGAGCGAGACGGCGAGGACCCCGCGGACGTACTGGCCACGGTCGCAGCCCGACGGGACGGTTACGACGGCCCAGCGCGGCCGTCGCGCTCGGCAATGGCCCTAGTGAGATTGTCTCGGACCGTCACCGTGATCGGATGCTCTTCACCTAGCACCCGTTGGCAGGCGGCGAGGGTCTGCTCGTACAGCGAGATGGCCCGCCCAAGATCTCTGGCCGACTGGTAGGTGCTGGCGAGGTTGTTGCGGTAGGTCAGGGTGTTGGGGTGGTCCTCGCCCAGCACCCGCACGGTGTCCGTCAGGGTCTGTTCGTACAGGGGGATGGCCCGGCCCAGGTCGCCGGCCGACTGGTAGGCGTAGGCGAGGTTGTTGCGAGAGGTCAGGGTGTTGGGGTGGTCCTCGCCCAGCACCCGCGTCCGGTCTTGGAGGGTCTGTTCGTACAGGGGGATGGCCCGGCCCAGGTCCCCGGCCGACTCGTAGGCGCCGGCGAGGTCGTTGCGGGAGTCGAGGGTGTTGGGGTGGTCCTCGCCGAGCACCCGCGTCCGGTCTTGGAGGGTCTGTTCGTACAGGGGGATGGCCCGGCCCAGGTCGCCGGCCGACTCGTAGGCGCCGGCGAGGTTGTTGCGAGAGGTCAGGGTGTTGGGGTGGTCCTCGCCCAGCACCCGCACGGTGTCCGTCAGGGTTCGCTCATACAGGGGGAGGGCCCGGCCCATGTCCCCGGCCGACCGATAGGCGCTGGCGAGGTTGTTTCGGGAGGCGAGGGTGTTGGGGTGGTCCTCGCCCAACACCCGCTCATGGGCGGTGGTGGCGCGTTGGAGGTGTCTAATCGCGCGAGCGGGCAGGCCCTGGCCATCGAGGAAGAGCCCAGCCTCATTGAGGATGCGGGCGGTAACGGGGGTGTCGGTGTCCGGGGTGGCGTGGTCGGCGAGGGCGTCGATGTGAGGGAGCAGGGTACGCCAGAGGGGCCATGCTGCGGGGTCGTCGCGGGTGGCGGGGAGGTCGGTGTTCAGGCTGTTGGTGGCTTGTTCGCGGGCCTGGTCGATGAGTTCGGGGGTGCGATGGGGACCCTCGGGGTCGGGGGTGCGGGCCAGGGCCTGGACGAGGCGGTGGATGCTCAGGGTTGCGGTGTTGCGATCGGGGGTGATCATGTTGTAGGCCGCCAGCACACCCAGTGCCGCGTTGACTGCGGGCGCACCGCCGTCTGTTTTTGCCAGGGTGGCGGGGATGTTCTCGGGTGCGTACCAGGCCAGGGTGCGCAGCAGGTTGGCGGCTTGGGGCTGAACTTCCGTGATGCGGTCCAGGGTGATGTTCCAGATCTGAGCGATGGTGCGTTCGTCCAGCGTGGTCACCGCGCTGTTCCGGTACATGTCCGCGGGGTGGCGTGCGAGTAGGTGCAGGTAGGTGCGGGGGGTGGTGAGCGCGTTCTGGGCGAGGTAGGCGGCGGCCTGTTCGATGGCGAGGGGGAGGTGGCCGAGCTCTTCGCACAGGTCGGCGGCGCCGTCCATGTCCCGCTGGGGGCTTGTGGTGGTGGCGATGCGGGTGAGCAGTGCGATGGATTCGTCCGGGTCGAGGACGTCGAGGCGGACCAGCGTGGCCGCGTCGGCCCAGGCGGTGGCGAGCCGGCTTGTGATCAGGAACCGGCCGCCTCGGCCGCGGGCGATCAGTGGGGCGATGTCGGCCGGGTCGTTGACGTTGTCCAGGATGAGCAGCCAACCGGTGTGGCTGGCCAGCCATTGCAGGCCCCACTCGGCGAGTGCCTCGACTGGCAGCGCCGTGGCTAGGACGGGCTGGAGGGCGGTGGCGAGGTCGGCCAGTCCCTGCCGGACGCCGGTGGGGCTGTCGGCGGTGATCCACCGGATCGGTGCGCGGCCGTGGGGGCGGATGGCGGCCCAGTGGGCGGCCAGGGTGCTTTTGCCGATCCCGCCCAGCCCGTGCACCGCCTGGACCAGGGCCGCGCCGGGAGTGGCAAGGGCGGCATCCAGGCGTTCGAGTTCACGGCCGCGCCCCACAAACAGCCCCGGCCGGTACGGCAGGTCGTCCAGGCCCGCAGGGGCGTCCACCTCGGCGGGGTGCCGCAGCGCCTCGGGCGGCAGGTTCACGCTGGAGTTGTAGATGCCGGTGTTGACGAATGCGCCGTCGCTGCCGGTCGCGTTCCCGCTGCGGAATACCTCCTGCCAGGTGCCTCCAGGCCCCGGCAGGATAGGCGGCCGGGGGCCATCGGCGCCCCGAGGCGTCTGGCCGCTGCTGCCCATGGCCACCTGCGCCGGCGCCGCGGCCCCTCGACCGTGACCGTCTTTGCCCCACGGCCATCTGACCATGCCGTCCCCCTGGGTTTCTTGGTGATATCCGGCGGTGCCGGAGCGGGTTATTCGTTGACGATGCCGCTGACGGCGCTGGAGCCCGCCCCCGTGGCATCGGCGTCCCCGGTGTGCACCGCCCGCGTCGGGCCCGGGCGGCCGCCGGCGGTGTTCTTGATGCCGGTGACCGCACTGCCGCCGTCACGGGCCACCGCCCGGCCCGTCGCGACGGCCGCATCACCGGCCGAAGCGGCGACGAACGCCAGCAGTTCCCGCAGTTCTTCGGCCGCGCGCTCCCGCCCGGGACCGTCGAGACCCTCCAGCAGGGCCTCGAACCGCCCGGCCCACACGCCTTCCTGCCGCAGCCGTTCCGCTGCGACGTCCACCGAAGCGCCCGGAACCAGGACCTGTGCGGTGTGGTCCAGGCGTGAGAGCTCGGCCTGTACCCGTGCGGCGTCGCCGCGGCCGAAGATCTCCCCGACACGGCGCCGCAGCCCGTTCCACGCATCGGTACCGGCAGCCTGGACCACCGCGCCACCACCCGCCGCCGCCAACGCCGTCAACGCCTCGACCAACATGCCCCACCCCTTCGCACCCACAGACCGACCACCCGCCGCTGTCCCGGCAGGTAACCACGCACCGTTCACCTGTCAACACGTCCAGCAACCGCAGGGAGTTCCCGGGCCCGGCCGCCTGTGCGGCCCGCCGCCGCGCCTCACCGACACCCCTACGGTGGGGCAGGCCGACGGGACCGCAGCGGCCGGTAGCCGGCCGGGTCGAGCTTGGCGAGTTCGGTGTCGATCTCGACGTTGATGGTGCCGAAGAAGTTCACGTTCTCGCTGTGGGCAGGGGAAATGTGCGTGAGGAGTTCGTCGTCGAGCGCGCGGCCCTCGGCCCGCATCTGGGCAATGGCCAGGCCGTAGTACTCCGTCGTCCTGGTCACTACCGAGTTGGTCAGCAGCGTCAGGCACCACGCGTGCTCGGTCTGCGCGGCCAGCTGACGGTGGCGGATCGCGCCCTCGTGCGCGTACAGCAGGCTGCGGCGCGGGGAGTGCAGAGACTCGCCCTTGTTGAGCTGCCGGGTGATCTTCCTGCGGTAGGTCTCGTCCGCCAGATAGCGAGCGGCGTAGACGGTACGTCGTAGCGCCCCGTACTCCTTCAGAGCCGCGGCGAGGGTGTTCTGCCAGGAGGAGGCGGACAGCTTGCCCACGATCAGCGAGGTGGCGGCGTGCCCGAACTTGATCGACCCGGCCAGACGGAGCAGATCATCCCAGTTCCCCTCAATCAGCCCCAAGTTGATCTTCTGGGGGAGCAGGGGCCCGGCCACCGGCCAGAGGCTGCCCACGTCCCGCTGCGGGTCCGTCCGGTACAGGGTGACCCAGGCCCCGGATGCGCGGCAACAGCTTCATCCCGACGACGTCGAACAGCGCGAAGTTGACCAGGGTGACGCCGTGCGTATCGGTCGCGTGCTCGGTGATCGGCAGGTCGGTCTTGTTGCCCATGATCTCGTCCAGCACGTAGTGCACCTCCCGGCGGGTGACCACGATGACCTTCGTGCCGAACGTCGTGTGCTGGTCCGAGACGTTCGTGTTACGTCGACAGGCCTTGACCGGCGAAGTGCTTCTTCATCGCCCGCGTCGTCGTCGACTTGCCCTTGACCGGGAATCGCTGCCCGTCCGAGGAAGACAGCGTGCCTGCGCCGAACGCCTGGGTCAGCGGCAGTGGGTGGTGATAGTTGACGACCGCGGCGTTCGCCCTCGCCAGGGTCTCCTCACGGATGTGCCACCCCTGGGTCCAGGCCCGGGTGTCGTAGGAGGTCCCGCACGCCTCCCGTAACGGATGGCGTCGACGATCTCGCGGCCGGGGTGCTTCTCCGGCCGGCCTTCGAGCGCGGCGGGACCGCTCTGCTGGGCCGGTCCGCCGCGGGTCAGGAGCTGGCGATGAGGTCGAGGGTGGCTTCGATGGAGTTGAGCTGGGCGACGATGTGCTTGACCCACTTGTCATTCGGGTGGGCGGCGGCGTGCGGGGCGACGGTGCCGCTGATGAACCGGCGGAACTCGGTCAGCTTCTCCCTGACCACCGCCTGTTCGTATGCCTCCCAGCACCGGCCGGTCGGCGCCGAGCTGGTAGCCGGCTGCCCGGGTCCAGGCCAGCGGGGGCCGGCCCCGCTCGGCGGCCTGGTCCTTCAACGCGGCCAGAACCGAGCGGACCTGGCCGGGACTCCGGTCGCTGGCCTGCGCCGCGAGGAACTCGCCGAGCTCGCCGGCCCCTCCGTCGAGTACGTGCTGCGCCTGGAGCAGGACCGAGCCACCAATCCCTCCGCGCAGGTGGCCTCGGCCATCGCCCGCACGCTGCGGCTCCCCCCGGCCGAACGCGACCAGCTTTTCCTGACTGTCCCACCCGGCGGAGAACGACCCGCCTGTCCACGTACACGGTTCGCTGGGCACGGCCGCAGCGGCAACGCTGTCTCCCGTGTGACACCGGTAGGGACGGCGGGACGCCGTCGAACCACAACTTTCGGAGCCGCCGCGTATGACGGGGATCACACCAAGGGGAAAACCCGCCGTACGCGCCGGGCGTCTAGCGGGTGTGAGATCAGCCAGGAAGGCACCGGGGGACATGGACGAGGAGGGCCTCGTCCGGCTGGTGGCCAGGGGTGACCGGGCGGCGTTCGAGGAGCTGTACCGGCGTACGTCGCCGTGGATGGCGGTGCGGCTGCGCCGCCGCTGCGCGGACGAGCAGATCGTCGCCGAGGTCATGCAGGAGACGTACCTGGCGGTGTGGCGCGCGGCGGGGGCGTTCGCCGGAACCGCGGTGGGAGGTACGGCCGTCGGCTGGCTGTGGACGATCGCGGCACGCCGTCTCGTCGACGCGTTCCGGCGCCGGGCCCACCACGCGGAGCCGCCACCCGCGGCCGCCACGCCGCC
Source organism: Streptomyces sp. NPDC051315 (assembly GCF_044455165.1). Taxonomy (NCBI): domain Bacteria; kingdom Bacillati; phylum Actinomycetota; class Actinomycetes; order Kitasatosporales; family Streptomycetaceae; genus Streptomyces; species Streptomyces sp. NPDC051315. Next base: position 74,321 of record NZ_JBITEN010000017.1, on the reverse strand, counting down.
CGTGGCGCCCGCCGCCGAGGAGGAGGCGCTCGCGGCGACCGTCGGCGGTGACGTCGGGGTCGCGCTGCAGCGCCTCGCGCCGGAGCTCAGACAGGTCCTGCAGGCCATGGTGCTCGACGGACTGTCCGTCCGGGAGACCGCGGTCCTGCTCGGGCTGCCCGAGGGGACGGTCAAGACCCGTGCCCGCCGGGCCCGGATCGCGATGCGGAAGGCGCTGGCATGAGCGTGGAGCACCCGTCGATGCGGATCATCGACGGTTACGCGCGCGGCGATACGGACATCGCCGCCGACGAAGTGTGGGCCCTGGAGGCCCATCTGGAGGCGTGCCGGGCGTGCCGTGACCGGCTGTCGGCCGCCGTCGCGGCGCAGGTGCCGACCGTGGCGGAACTGGTCGGCACGGTGTGGTCCGGCCTCGAACCCCGGCTGGCCGCCACCACCTCGGTGCCGCGCCGACGGCGCCGGTCGGCGTGGCTGTCGAGGTGGCTGACGCCCACGATGGTGCCGTGGCTGGCCATGGCCGTGGGCGTGACGCTGATCGCGCTGCTGCTCGACTTGGCCGGCACCGGCTTGGGTGACGTGTCGCCGGTGCTGCTGCTCGCCCCGGTCCTGCCCGTGCTCGGCGTCGCGGCGTCCTGGTCACGGGGCCTCGACCCGGCGTACGAGCTGACGGCCTCCGTGCCGAGGGCGGGGCTGTACCTGGTGCTGCGGCGGACCGCGTCCGTGCTCGCCGTGACCGTCCCCGCGCTGCTGGTGGGCGGATGGGTGACGGGGGTGACGGCCGCGCAGTGGCTGCTGCCCTGTCTGGCCTTCACCTCGACGACTCTGGCGCTCGGCGGTGTCATGGGCGTGACCCGTGCCGCCGTCGCGCTGGTGGCCGTGTGGGCCGCCGTCATCGTGGCGCCGACGCTGGCCACCAGCCGTACGACCTTCGCCCTGCAGACGGGCGGCCTGCCCGTGTGGGGGCTGGTCCTCACGCTCGGCATCGGTGTCCTGATCGCCCGCAGGGGCGCGTACTCGGTGCTGGGAGCCCATGAATGACCATCGGAAAGGAGCATCACATGAGGACCGCGGTGAGCGCGGCCGCCATCGCGCCGACGGCCTACGCCTGGCAGATCAAGGCCACCGAACTGAAGGTCAGGGTCGGCAGGAAACGGATGGCGGTCGACGGACTCGACCTGTCGCTGGGCACCGGCGTGCACGGTCTGCTCGGCCCCAACGGGGCGGGCAAGACCACCCTCATCCGGACGCTGGCCACCGTACTGCGCCCCACCGAGGGCAATCTGGAGCTGCTCGGCGAGTCCGTGGTCGGCATGGGCGAGCACCGTGCGCTGCGCCGCCGAATCGGCTATCTGCCGCAGGAGTTCGGCTACTACAAGCGCTTCACGGTGCGCGAGTTCGTGGAGTACATGGCGTGGCTGAAGGAGGTGCCCAAGGCCGAGATCCCCGGGGCGGTCCAGCGTGCCGTGGAGCGGGTCGGTCTGGCGGACCGCGCCGACGAGCGGATGAAGGCCCTGTCGGGTGGCATGGTGCGGCGGGTCGGCATCGCCCAGGCCATCGTCAACGATCCGTCGATCCTGCTGCTGGACGAGCCGACGGTCGGCCTGGACCCGGCACAGCGGCTGCGATTTCGCGAGCTGCTTCAGGAGTTGGGGACGGACACCTGCGTGCTGGTCTCAACCCACCTGGTGGAGGACGTCGCCGCCGCCTGCAGCGACGTGGTGCTCTTCGCCGAGGGCCGGCTCGTCTTCCAGGGGACCCCCGACGAGCTGGCCGCGGCGGGCGGCCCCGGGCACGTGGGCGACAGTCCGCTGGAGCGCGGCTACTCGGCACTGCTCCAGGGTCCGGCGCGGGAAAGGGGCACGTGGTGAACGTCCGTATCCTGCGCATCGAGCTGAGACGCTCCGTCGCCCCGTGGGCCGGCGTCGCGGTTCTGACGAGCGCGCTGGCGTTCCTGTACCTGGTGGACGCCAAGTGGTGGAGCGGCACCACGGCATGGACGGCCCAGTGGACGCCCCTGGCGATGTGGACCCGCTCCCTGCTTTTCTACCTGTGGCCGCTGGCCGTGGGGCTCGGGGCGATGCAGGGCCTGCGCGACCAACGCTCGAAGATGGACGAGCTGCTCACCAGCACGCCGCGGCCCGCCTGGCACCGCGCGGCCACGCTCGCGGGCACGACGGCGATCGCGCTGGCCTCGGCCTTCGCGCTCCTCGTCCTCGCGGGCGGGGCACAGGTGTTCGCCAACTCCGGGTACACGCACCTCGGGTGGCTGCCCGTCTCGCTGGTGGGGGCGCTCTTCCTCGTCGCGGGTGCCGTGCTGGGCATGGGGGCCGGGCGGGCCCTGCCGTCCGCGCTCACCCCTCCGGCGCTGGCCATGAGCGCCTTCGTGTTCACAGCCCTCATGCACATGTCGTTGGGCCGGACGGAGACGACCACGGCGACGGGGATCCCCATCTCGGAGCCCAACCGGGTGTCCCTGCTGTCACCGGCGGTGCAGGAGGTGCGCGATGTGCTCGTCACGCTCTCCGCCTCCGTGCACGTCGGGCAGACGATCTGGCTGCTCGGCATGGCCGCGACCGGCTTCGCGCTGCTGGTCGCCGCGACCTGGAGCGCCCGGCTTCTCGCCCTGACGCCCGTCCTGGCGGGTGCGGTGATCGCCCTGCTCGTCCTCCCTTCAGACCCGCGCCGGATGTACGTCGTCGACGAGGCCGCCGCGGAGCTGGTGTGCGACGGCCCGGTGTGCGTGACGAAGACGCACCAGGCGCGACTCGCCGACCTGGCGGGCCCCGGCAAGGAGGCACTGCGCCTGCTGCGCGGCGCCCTGGGCGGCAGGGCGCCGGTCTCGGTCCGGGAGAACACCGCCCTACTGCCGGAGGGCTCCACGCCGCAGTGGTCCCGCGAGACCGTGCTCTTCGACTTCGACGACGGTGTCATCGCCGCCGCGAAGGGCGAGGAGCTGACCCGGGCCCTGATCGCCAAGGGCATGGTGCCGGGGTGCACCCCCGTCGGCTGGAGCGGCTTCGGGGGAGACGAATTCGCGCAGACCGTCGCGGCGGGCTGGGTCCTCGGGGACCTCAGGCCGCTTCCGGGCACACAGTCAGCAGGTGTGCGCCGCGAGGTCGACGCCGCGACCCTCCCGGTGTGGAAGGAACTCAAGGCGCTTCCGCGGGCCCAGCAGCTCTCGCGGATCAACGCGATGCGCGCCGCCGCGCTCTCCTGCGAGGGCAACCCGTTCGATGCGCTGTCCGGCGGTGCGTCCCGGTGAGATGGCTGACGCTGTACGCGCGCTCGCGTCAAGTGCCCGCGTCGCTCGCCATGGTGGTGATCAGCGCGGTGGCGATGTGGGCGCTCGCCCGGGACGGCGGTGCGGGGTCCGGGGATCCGCGGCCGGCCGCGCTCGTTCTCGCTACCGGGGCGATGGCGGTCTCCATCGGGCTCGGAGGGCAGGACCTCGCGCTGGACCGGACGGCCGCGATCCGCTGGGTGCCCCGCAGAGCGGCCCACGTGCTGCTCGGCGGCGCGGTCGTCGCCGCGGTGCCGCTGGCAGTGCAGACGATGGGCGAGGACATGACCACCGCCGCGTTCGTCGTCCGGGACAGCGCGGGCCTGATGGGACTGGCCGCTCTGGGCGCGGCGCTCGCCGGCGGGCAGTTCGGGTGGACGCTGCCGTTCGCCTGGCTCTCGTTCTCGTTCTTCGCCCCGCCCCCGACGAGTGCGCCGGTGCAGGTGGCGACCTGGATGCTGCTGCCGCCCGACACGGCGGCGGGCACCTGGACGGCCCTGGTCCTCGCGGTCACCGGCACCACGGTCTACGCCTTCTCAGGACCGAGGCGGTAGCCGCTCCGGGGCCACACGTCCGGCGGTAGCCGGTCCGGGCCACCGGTCGGGACCCGGCCGTGACCGTGCGCGCCGTCCCCTGTGGTGCTTCGTGTCCCATGGTGACGCAACGGTGGGTGGTGGCCGATCGCCCCGGCCACCACCCATCGCTTCGGTCACTTCGGCGGGTGGGGACGCATCGTGCGCCCGAAATCCCGCACGGCGCCCCGCGCCGGGAACATCCGCAGTAAACCGCAGGTAGGAGCTATGAACCCGGATCGACCAGTTCCCGCAGCCCGAACACGCCGAACCGGCCGTTGTGCTGCGGGCCTCGACTCGTATCGTCTCGTTGCTCACGTCCACCGACACCACCGTCACGTCCGCGATCGACGGGAACAGCAACTCCTCCAGCTGGAGGACCACTTCTTCCACGGTCCCGAACTGTCAGGCACCCGAGGTCACCCCTGATCATTTTCGGGCGACTTTCAGGAGCCCAACACGACCACGAACCGTGACTCAGCGTGCGCAGGTCACGGAACTTGAGCCAGAACCTGTTCTCATGAACAGAGCCGCCGCCGGGTAAAACACTCTGTGGGGAGCCCGTCGTTGTATCGGTCGTGTTGACCGATGTCCAGTGGGCCAGGATCGAGCCCCTGTTGCCGGACCGGACTCCTCGCCGAGGTGGAAGTGGCGTGATCACCGACAGGTGATCGACGCCATCGCCTGGAAGTACCGGACGGGCTCTCCGTGGATAGACCTGCCTGCGGAGTTCGGCTCGTGGAAGGATGCCTACAGCCGTCTGCGGAACTGGGCGATCGACGAGACTTGGGACGGGTGTTCACCGCCCTGCTGACCCAGGCAGACGCCGACGAGGACTTGAACTGGGCGGTGTCCGTGGACTCCACGGTCGTTCGAGCACACCAGCACGCCGCCGGAGCCCGCAAAAGGAGGCTCCGGCCAACGAGCCCGAAGACCACACCATCGGCCGCTCCCGAGGCGGGCTGACCACGAAGATCCATCTCGCCGCCGACGGCAACTGCCGACCTCTGGCAGTCGTACTCACGGCAGGCCAGGCCGGCGACCCACCCACCCGCCTTCTCTGACGTGATGCCACGACTGCGCGTCCCCCGCCGTGTCGGACGACCTCGGCCCCGGCCGGAGGTAGTCCTTGCCGACAAGACATCCTACGCGGATAAGCGTCAAGCTGCCGCTGCGGTATGTCCGGAGGCGGTGGGAAGGCGATCGCTTCGTCGTAGGTTTGACCGTTCTGGAGGCAGTGGAACAGCATGCCCATGAAACGATTGAAGAGGTGCCGCTGTGCCGCGACGTGGCGGTCGCCGACTGCGCGTCTGCGGTCGTAGTGGGCTCTGGCGCCTGGTGACTTGGTGAGAGAGACGAAGGCCCAGACGTAGCCGACGGCGGCCAGTCGCTGGTTCGTGACCCTCCGGCTCATGACCTTGCAGCTCTTGCCGCTGGTTCTGTGACCGGAGCGCTTCCCGCGTATGCCTTCAAGGATCCGGCGTTGTCGGCGTACTGAGAAAAGTGCTCAGGCGTGTACAGACAAACCTGCTCAGTCGTGGAACCGGGACGACAACCCCGCGGCCGTGGCGGTGTCCGTGGGTGCCCATCGCTCGCCGGCGGTCTGAACCTGGAGCACGCGAGCGTAGGCTTTGAGGAATGCGGATCGGCGAGCTGTCCAAGCGCACGGGCGTGAGTCCGCGCTCATTGCGGTACTACGAAGAGCAGGGCCTGCTGACCAGTTCACGCTCCGATACCGGGCAGCGTCACTATCAGGCTGCGGCGGTCCAGCGCGTGTCGCTCATCCGACAACTGTTCGACGCGGGTATGTCCAGCCGGGTGATCGCGACGGTGCTGCCATGCGTGGACATTCCGGGTGACCTGGGCGTCGCCGAGAAGACGTACACGGCGATGATGCGCGAGCGCGACCGGATCGACGCCGACATCGCCCACCTGATCGAGACCCGGAATGCACTTGACGTGCTGATCAGAGCCAACAGTCGGCACCGGGCGGAGCTGTCCACGGGCGCGGAACCGGTGGCACAGCAGACCTGATGCTGTGATCTGCGTCTCATCCGGTTGCCCCTTACATCAATGTCAGAGGTGAGGATGGCGACAACGCCCGGAATCACCGGGTCGGTCACCGAGAGGCGGCGGAAGATGGGGCAGGCATGGGGTTTCGGCAGGTATGGCGGGCCCGAGGTGCAGGAGTTCTTCCAACGACCCGACCCCGTACCCGGCCGCGGTGAGGTGCTGATCCGGGTGGACGTCGCCGGGGTGAATCCCCTCGACCACATGCTGCGCTCGGGTCTGGTCGACGGGCTCGACGGCGGGCGTCCGTTTCCCCGCGTGCTGGGCGTGGAGGCAGCCGGAACCGTTCTCGCCCTGGGCGAGGACATCGACGAGCTCGAGGTGGGTGACGCGGTCTTCGGCCTCGCGCTCACCGGTGGCGGCACCTACGCCGAGACGACGGTGCTGTCCGCGCCGAACACCGCGCGCATCCCGGAAGGGCTGTCCGCGACCGTGGCGGCAACCCTTCCAGTGGCCGGGACGACCGCGGTGGACGTGCTCGACCAGCTCGGTCTCCCGGCCGATGCCACGGTCCTGGTCAACGGGGTCGGGGGCGGGGTCGGCCTCGCCGTCGCCCGGCTGGCCGTCGGGCGCGAGCTGCGTGTGATCGGCACCGGGAGTGCCGCCAAACGCGAGCACGCCGAGGCCATCGGGGTGCGGTTCATCGACTACACCGCCGAGGACGTCGTCGCCGCGGCACGCGAGCTAGTTCCGGACGGCTTCGACGGGATCGTCGACCTGGTCGGAGGCACCCCGCTGCGGACGGTCGCTCCGCTGGCCCGGGATCCACGCCAGGTCATCGCTGTGGGTGATATGTCGGTGCCCGATCTCGGTGGGCGTTTCGTCGAGCGTCGCCTCGACCGGGAGAACCTGGAGCGGTCGGCCCGGCTGGCCCTCGACGGAGTCCTCGCACCCGTGATCACCGCGGTCCACTCGCTCTCCGACGCCCCGGCCGCCCTCGCAACCGTCGAGAACGGCCACACTGCGGGCAAGGTGGTCATCAAGGTGGCGTGAGAGGTGCCCGGCCGCCCAACACCGTCGACGATCCCTTGCGGACTGCCGAGAGCCTGTGGTCAGCGCATCGTCAACTGAGCACGTTCACCTGTACAGGGTTACCACGTTCAGGCGTACGCCGACAGGCGTCGGCAAAGCGGGCTCGGTCGTCGCCGATCTCCGCCAGGATTCGCGCACCGGTCAGTGCGGCTAGTCCTGGAAAGCTGCGGATGACGGTCGCATCAGGATGCTCGTCGAAAGCCTGCGTAACGGCTTCATCGAGCTGTTCGGCGTTGCCGCAGGCGGTGTTGAGCTGTCTGAGGAGAGCGGAGGTCTGGTGTCCGAGAGCTGCTTCGACCTGCGGGAGCTGGTGGAGGCGGTTGCGTGTGAAGACCTCGTGGAGCCGTTCGACGTCGGCCTGAATGCGGCGGATCCGGCCGGCCTGCTTGAGCAGTGTCTGCAGGCGTCGCCGCATCAGCTTCGCGGCCATGGCAGGAGTGGGTGCCGCGGCCAGTATGGCGCGGGCTTCCCTCGAACACAATCCGTTCTTGTGCTGGGCAAAGGCGTCGAGGATCGCCTGGTAGAGCTCTCTGAGCTGGGACCGAAGCTTGTTGTGGGCCTGGCCGCGGGCCCGGACGGCGTCTTGTTGGGCCCGAGCGAGCACGGCGATGGCTTGGACGAGCTCGGAGTCCGCAGGCAGCGGTCGGTGGGCGGCCATATCGGTTCGCAGGATGTTGGCCAGAACCGCGGCGTCGACGGCGTCCGACTTCTCGCGGGCGATGGAGTGGCGGTCTCGGTAGCGGGCAACTGCCATCGGGTTGATCGCGAAGACCGGCCGCCCAGTGGCACGCAGGCAGGCGACGAGGAGCCCGCGTGACGTCTCGATCGCCATGGGGATCGGGGCGACATCGCTGTCTCCGTGTTCGGTCAGTAGGTCTGTGAGCTGGGTTAACCCTGCAGTATCGTCGCTCTCTAGCAGAGCTACTGGTACTGCACCCCGGCGGGCCTCGCCGAAGCCGCCGCCTCCGGCGAACTCGCGCCGACGGTCGGCCGGACCACCGGGAAGCGCATCGCCTCCAGCAAGACGGGCCTTCGGGAGCACGGCCTCGCCCTGGTCGACACCGTCATCGCCTTCCACCAGGCGGAGGCTGCCGACCACGCCGACTGGCAACTCGAAGTCGCCCACCCCACCCCAGCCGGCTCCCTGGTCCCCGACGCCGTGGTGCTCCTGGCCGACGGCTCCAGCGCGTTCGTGGAGATCGACCGCACCATGTCCTACGCCCGTCTGGTCGCCAAGCTGGAGCGCTACGACGCCTAGCGCAACGCGCCGCCGTCCGGCGCGGCAACGCAGCCCGCGCCCCGCGCAGCCACTGGCAGGAGACCTACGCCGGGCCGGCCCTGGAGCGGCCCTTCCCGCCGGTGCTGTTCGTCTTCGCTCCCGCCCCGCGCCGCGCGGCCCCGGCAACGAGGGAGGCCGCCTTCCACGACCGCGCCCGCCGCGTTGGCAGCGTGAACTACCGGCCCGCCGTGGCGACCACGACCCTGCCCCTGCTGACCCGGCACGGCGCCGATGGGCCGGTGTGGCGGGTCGTCGGCAACGGCCGCGGCGAGGACCGCTGTTCTCTGGCCGCGCTGCCGAAGGCACGGTGAGCACGGTGGGCCCGGCCTCCACCCAGGCCGGGCCCACCGTCGTCTTCACGCTCTCGTTGTCGGTGGCGGCTGCAAGTGGTCCGCTACATCGCGGTGGCGGCCATGAGCAAGAACCTCGCCGACGAACTCGGCCCTCACGGGGTGAACGTGGTCGTCGTACACCCGGGTCCGACCCGCACCGAGGCGTTTGAACAGCACGTTCAGTCGCTGGCCCGAGCCCGGGGCATCTCCGTCGAGGAGGCGGAGCGCCTGGCGGCGTCGACAGTCTCGATCGGCCGCATGGTGACCGCCGAGGAGGTCGCGGACGTCGTGGCCTTCCTGGCCAGCCCCCGCGGCGTCGCCCTCAACGGCGACCCGGTCGTCGCCAGCGGAGGAATGCGCGGACCCATCCACTACTGACGGGCCGCGCTAATCGCCTCCCCGATCTGCTCGCTCGCCTGCCTGCGTTGCGGTGCCAGGCCGCGCTTTCGCCGCAAGCCCGGGGGGACATACCGGCCGGCGGCCTGCTGGGGACCGCCTCCCTGTGCATCGCCCCGGACGCTCGCCGAGCCTGGTGGGCCGACGAGGAACTGCAGCTGTCGAGGACCGAGTCCGATCTGTTGGAGCTGATGGTGCGACGAGGGGATCCTGCTGGCACCCTCGACGGTCTCCAGCCGGATATGGGGCTACGACTGCGGGCCGCACACCAACAATCTGGCGTGCTGCGTCGGCTGTCTGCGGCGCAAGCTCGCCGACGCCGGCGCGCCCGACCTGATCCACACGGTGCGTACCGTGGGCTACGGGGTGCGGCGGCCATGAGCCTCGCTTCCCTGCAATTCCAGGCCGAGATCCTGGGCCACGTCGCCCGAAGCCGTGTCGCCGTTGTGGTGTTTGGCGCGCTGGATCTGTTCGTAGACGTGGGCGCGCAGTTCGGCGAAGCGCGTGCTGGAGCGGGTGTGCAACTGGTCGCGTTTGTCGGGGAGGTCGATGGTCAGGTCCTCCTGCACCACGGTCGGTGAGGTGGACAGGATGATGGTGCGCTGGCCGAGGTAGACGGCTTCGTCGATGTCGTGGGTGACGAACAGGACGGTGACGCCCAGTTCCTGCCACAACCGCCGGATGAGGTCCTCCAGTTCGGCGCGGGTCTGCGCGTCGACGGCGGCGAAGGGCTCGTCCATGAGCAGCACCTTCGGTTCGAAGGCGACGGCGCGGGCGATGGCGACGCGCTGCTGCATTCCGCCGGAGAGCTGCCAGGGGTAGGCCTGGTGGGCGTCGGCGAGGCCGACGACCTCCAGGGCGTGGTCCACCAGCTCCTTCTCGCGGGCCTTGCCGAGCTTCTTGCGGCGCAAGGGCAGGGCGACGTTGTCGCGTACGTTCATCCAGGCGAACAGGGAGCGGCCGTACTCCTGGAAGACCACGGCCATGCCGGGCGGGGGCCCGGTGACCGGGTGGCCGTCCAGGGTTACCTCGCCGCCGCTAGGGGTCAGCAGTCCCGCCATGCATTTCAGCAGTGTGGTCTTGCCGCATCCCGACGGGCCGACCAGGCACACGAGTTCACCGGCACCGATGTGGAAAGTCAGGTTCCGCAGGGCTTCGACGTTGCGGTGCCGGCCGGTGTAGATCTTCTGCAGGTTGCGTACGTCGAGCATCGACGTCTCCTTGTCGGGGGTTGCGCCGGGCGCGGCGTCAGGGGTTGCGCTGCGCGCGGCGCAGGCCGTGGTACCAGGCCAGGACCCGGTTCTCGGCGAAGCGGAAGAGCAGCGACAGGGCGAATCCGAGCAGGCCGAGCAGCAGGACGCCGCTCCACATCTCGGGGATGGCGAAGGAGCGCTGGAACTGCACGATGGTGAAGCCGAGGCCGTTGCTGGCGGCGAACATCTCGCTGATGACCATGAGGATGATCGCGATGGACAGGGCCTGGCGCATGCCGGTGACGATCTGCGGGCTGGCCGAGCGCAGCACCAGGTGCCGCAGGCGCGCGACGCCGGTGATGCCGTAGGAGCGGCAGGTGTCGCTGAGCACCTCGTCGACGGCGCGGACGCCTTCGACGGTGTTGAGCAGGATCGGCCACATACAGCCGCTGACGATGACGATCACCTTCATGGTGTCGCCGATGCCGGCGAACAGCATGATGACGGGCACGAGCACCGGGGGCGGGATGGCCCGGAAGAGTTCCAGGACGGGCTCCAGGACATCCCGCACGAGGCGGCTCATGCCGACCACCAGGCCGAGCCCCACCCCGACGACGACGGCGAGGAGATAGCCGGCGACCAGCCGGGCCAGGCTGGGTACGACGTCTGACAGCAGCCGTTCGCCCGTCCACACTTCCCCGAACCTGCCCAGGATGGTGGACAGCGGGGGGACGTAGAAGTCGGTGCTGTCCGCGGTGGCGAACCACCACACGGCGAACAGGACCGTGGGCAGGCCCAGGACCAGCCCGGTCCGCCTGGCCAGTATGAGGACGTTCGTCACTGTCCCTCCCTGCGCATCGATTGGTGCCAGTGCAGTGCCCGCCGCTCGACCGCCCGCGCCACCAGGTTGACCGCGACCCCGAGGAGTCCGGTGACCAGGACCAGGGCGTAGACCCGCGGTACGGCGCCGGAGGTCTGCGCGACCGCGAGCTGGTTGCCCAGGCCGGGCGCGCCGATGACGAGCTCGGCGGTGATCGCCAGGACCAGTGCCACCGTCGCGGCCAGCCGCACGCCGGTCATCACGTACGGCAGCGCGGTGGGCCATACGACGTACCGCACCCGCCCCCAACTGCCCATGTGATAGCTGCGGGCGGTGTCCTCGGCGACCGGGTCGACGTCCTGTGTGCCTGCCAGCACCTGGACGAGCACCTGCCAGAAGGAGGCGTACACCACCAGCAGCAGCTTCGACTCCAGGTCGGTGCCGTAGAGCAGCACCGCCACCGGGATCAGGGCCACCGACGGGATGGGGCGCAGGAACTCGATGGTGGAGGCGGTCACCGCGCGCAGGACCGGAACGGAGCCGATCACCACGCCGGCGACCACACCACCCACGACCGCGATGGCCAGGCCCAGGCCCCACCCGGTCAGGGTGTCACCGAGCGCCGTCCAGAACGCGCTCTCGGCGAGCAGGTGCCACAGCGCGCGGCCGGTCTCCGACGCGGGCGGAAGGTAGTCGGCCGAGACCGCGCCGGTGCGGGGGAGCACCTCCAGGACCGCCACCAGACCTGCCAGGCCGGCGAGCCCGCGCAGTGCGACGGTGGTGCCCGGGCCGCGCCGGGCGGGGGCCCCGCCGGAACCGGTACCGGTCCCGGCGGGCCTCGTCTTCACGGACGTGATGGCCGATGTCATGAGAACAGGGCGTTCAGGTCGGGCTTCTTGTCGCTGAAGAGACCGTCCTTCTCGCCGAGCGCGGCCAGCTTCTCCAAGGAGGCCATGTCGTACTGCGCGGGCCAGGAGGGCAGTGTCAGGTTCTTCAGCACCGCGCCGTCGATCTTGGTGTACGTGGTGAGGATCTGGCGTGCCTCGTCCGGGTGTGCGGAGGCGTAGGTGAGTGACTCGGTCATCGCCTCGGCGAACTTGTTCACCAGGTCGGGTTTTTCCTTCGTCAGCTGGGTGGAGGCGAAGTAGGTCGCCACCGTGAGCTTGGGGTCGGTCTCGGCGAACGGCGACGCCACGACCCGGGCCCCCTGGGACTTGGCGATCGTCAGCGCGGGCTCGCCCATCCAGGCCGCGTCCACCTGGCCGCCGTCGAGGGCGGCCGGCATCTGGTCGAAGGCCATCTCCACGAACTTGACCTTCGAGGGGTCGCCGCCGTCCTTGCGGACCGCCTCGCGCACGGTGGTGTCACCGATGTTCTGCAGGGTGTTCACCGCGACCGTCTTGCCGGCGAGATCCTTGGCGGACTTGACCGGGCTGTCCTTCTTGACGGCGACGCCGGTGACGTCGGCGCCGACCTTGCCGTTGGTGGCCGCTCCGTTGACCACCGACGTGACCGGAACTCCCTTGGTCTGGGCGATCATCAGCGACGTCGTGTTGCTGAACCCGAACTGGAACTGTCCGCTCACCACACCGGGGATGATCGCTGCGCCGCCCTGGGCGCTCACCATCTCCAGATGGATGCCGCGCCTGCTGAAGAAGCCCTTCGTCTGGCCCAGATAGAGCGGCGCGACATCGACGATCGGGATGATGCCGACCTTGACCTGGGTGGTTTTGCCGTCGCCCGAGGACGACGAACCACTCGTCCCATCGGACGAGGACCCGCATCCGGCCGCACCGGCGACCGTGACCACTGCTATCGCAAGCCCGAGAATGCGCCGTCGCATAGGGCTCCTCCTGACGGAAGCGTGAATGAGAAAATGATTAATTTGCGCATTTATGCGCCGAGTTGAGCGAGTTGCGCGAACGTTATGGCGTTTCTGAACAAGTCGTCAATGGGAGAGTCGCGGAAGTTCCGCGAAGGGCGCCTGGCTTCCGCCGGCGTGGGTTGTGGGCTGTGGCTGGGCCTCCCGCTGTGACTCCGCAGGGAGTCAGGCGGATCACGTCGGGGCCGAAGCTGTGTATGTTGTGCAGCTTCTTGACGGCCGCAATCTACACGCCTAACTTCGCGATGTCATGCCCCAGCACAGAGGGATCGCGAAGGCTTGCCCCGGCTTCCCGGTCTCCGGCTGCGCCCCTCCCCCGGAGGAGACGGGACTCCCCTGTCGCCCACGCGCAGTGCTGTTCCCGCCACCTTCACCGAGACAAAGGAGTCCGCATCGTGAAGCCCCGCATCCGCAGACGTACGGTCGTCGCCCTGGCGGCACTACTGCTCGCCGCACCCCTCGCCCCGTCCGCCCAGGCGGCCGAGACCGACACCCACGTCGAAGGCACGTTGCCGTCCGGCGCGAGCTACGTGATGGACAAGCCGGAATCCTGGAACGGCACGGTCCTGCTGTTCAGCCACGGCTACACCCCGGCGGGCCTGCCCAATCCCGCGCGGAACGCCCCCGACGACGCCACCAAGTCCATTCTGCTGAAGGAGGGTTACGCGCTCATCGGCTCCTCTTACGCGAGCAACGGGTGGGCGGTGAGCGAGGCGGTCCCGGACCAGCTCGCCACGCTCGACGCCTTCACCTCGCGCTTCGGCACAGCCCGGCGGACCATCGCCTGGGGCGCCTCCTACGGCGGGCTCGTGACCTCGATGATCGCCGAGCGCCACCCGGACCGCATCAGCGGATCACTGTCCATGTGCGGCCTGCTCCAAGGCGGCGTGGCCAACTGGAACAGCACCCTCGACCCGGTCTTCGCGTTGAAGACACTGCTTGCCCCGGATGCGGACATCCCCCTGACCGGTCTGGGGAGCCAGGCGGCCGCCGCCGAGGCGTCCGGCACTCTGGCCGGGGCCGTCGGCGAGGCGCAGAACACGGCCTCGGGCCGGGCCCGTATCGCGCTGGCCGCCGCCCTGCACAACATCCCCGGCTGGAACGACACCTCCCAGACCCAGCCGGAACCGACTGACTGGGACGCCCAGCAGGCCAACCAGTTCCAGACGGTCATGGGCCTGGTGCAGATGCCTGCCTTCTCCTGGCGTCAGGAAGCCGAAAGCCGGGTCGGGGGCAACATGTCCTGGAACACCGGCGTCGACTACGCCGCGATGCTTCAAAACTCCCCCCTCTACAAGGAGGTCAGCGAGCTTTATGCCAAGGCCGGTCTGTCCCTGACCAAGGACCTCACCACACTGAACAGCGCTCCCCGGATCGCCGCCGACACCCAGGCCGTCGACAAGATGGCCCTCACCAGCTCCTTCACCGGCCGGCTGGCCAAGCCGCAACTGACCGTGCACACCACGGGCGACGGCCTCATCCCGGTACAGTCGGCGAGCGCCTACAACCGTGCGGTCACCGCGGCAGGCGCCGCCCCCCTGCTGCGTCAGGCCTTCGTCAAGAACGCGGGGCACTGCACGTTCAGCAGTGTCGAAGGGGTCGCCGCCCTGCACACCCTGGAGACCCGTATCACCACCGGCCACTGGCAGGGCACCGATCCAGCCTCCCTCAACGCCCGTGCCACGGAGGTCGATCCCTCCGAACCGGCGCGTTACGTGAGCTACCAGCCGGCACAGTACCCGCGCCCCTACGACCTGGCCCACCCCACCGACCGGTACCGCCCCTGACGCCACGCCGCCCGCCGTGCCCACGGCGGGCGGCCATACCCTTGCCAAGGTGACCCTCTCCCCGGTGAACTCCCTCAACGTGGACGACAGGTACCCCGATGCCGCCCCGGACTCCCCGGCCGGCCCGCAGCTGCGCCCCCAGTCGCTGCTGCTCGCCTTCTTCGGCAACCACGTCCTGGAAGAGGGCCCGCTGTGCGTGTACTCGGGCAGCATCATCGACGTCCTCGGAAGGGTGGGAGTCGGGGAGCAGGCCGTCCGCTCCACCCTCACCCGGATGGTGGGCCGCGGCCTGCTGCAGCGCCGGCGGCAAGGACGGCGCATGTACTTCGGCCTGACCCCGCACGCGGCGCAAATCCTTCACAACGGCCGGAAACGTATCTGGCACACCAGCGCGGTCAACGACGACTGGGACGGCACCTGGACCCTGTTCGGTTTCTCGCTGCCCGAAGCCTGGCAGCGTCAGCGCCACGACCTGCGCTCACATCTCACCTGGTCCGGCTTCGGTTCCCTCTACAGCGGGCTGTGGATCGCGCCGGGTGATGTCGACGTCTCCGAGATAGTCGCCGAGCTGGGCATCGCAGACCACGTCAAGATCTTCCACGCGCGCGCCTACGCGGCAACCGACATCGACGTGATGATCCGCGACACCTGGGACCTTCAGACCATCGCCGCACGCCACACCGCCTTCGAGAACCGATGGATCACCCACGTCGGCAATCAGTACGGCGATCCGCTGGCCACCCACCTGCGCCTGGTCGCCGAGTGGCTGGACACCATCCGCACGGATCCCCGGCTGCCCGCCCGGCACCTGCCGCCCGACTGGCCCGCCCGATCGGCGGAGGAGACCTTCCGGCGCATCGCGGAACAGACGAGGGAGCCTGCCCGCCGGGTGGCCGCCGAACTGCTGGAGACAACGCCGCTGCAGACCTCCTGAGCGGTTCCCTGTCGTTGGGCTCCGTGTACCGGGCCCGCGGCGCAGGGTGGCGTCCCGAGTCGGACCGTCGCAGGCAGTGAACCCACCACGTCCGCACGCCGGTTGAGCGGGCTCACGACCAGCGCCCCGGCTCGTACGCACCGGGCGCCCGTCGGACCGCCAACTCGGCCCGGAAGCGGGCGATCTTCTCCGGTGTGAACACGGGTGGCTTATCCATGGGCCTCCTTCGGACCGGCGTGCTCGTCGACCGACCTCGACCTGCGACAGGCACGGCCGCGCACCGCGACGGGCTGATGGTGCGCGGCCTTCGCCTTGCCTCTCCCGGTTCTCGGGTACTCCGGCGACTGGGCCGTCGGATAGCGGGCATCGTTCACACCGCGAGGGTCTCGGGGCGCTCTGTGAGGTGGCGTTCCACGAGATGGCGTCCGAGGAGATGGCCGCGCAGCATGTTCCGGCGCGGGCCGGGGTGACGGAAGACAGGTGACCCGCGCGGCAGATCCGTACGGGTCACCTGGCGGGCGAGGGAATGCGGTCAGGCCCAGGGGCTGACCGCCTTGAAGGAACTGTCGGCGCGGAACGTGGCGTTGTCCTGGAAGGGGTCGACGCGCAGCTCGTAGTTGAAGTGGCGGAGGTAGCGGCCGAGGTAGTTGTACGACTCCAGGCCGACCGAGCCGGGGGCCGAACCCGGCCGGGCGCAGTAGGTGGCGTCCTTGTTGAAGAGTGTCGTGCCGTTGCTCGCGTCGAAGCGGATCCGGAAGTCCAGGTGGCGCAGGTAGCGACCGGACGAGTCACGGAACGAGTAACAGCTGCCGTCGGCCAGGCCGGGGACGACGGTGAAGGTGGCGCTCTGCTTGACCGCCGTGGTGCTGGAGGACGTCACCGGGTCGAGGTAGCCCAGGCTGTCCGACCGTACGACGGCGTAGCGGCCGGGGAAGTTGACCGACTGGAGCGAGCGGGTGGTGTTCGTGGGCAGGGCGGTGCCGCCGGAGACCGGGTCGATGCTGCTCAGGGTGGGGACGACCTTCTTGATCAGGCCCGCCGAGTCGAACTCCAGCTTGTCGATGGTGGTTTCGCGGTGGGTGCCGTCGCCGCCGGGGATGGCGAACCGGTGGTAGGCGATGTACCAGTCGTCGGTGCCCGGCACCTGGACGACCGAGTGGTGACCGGGGCCCTTGATGCCGAGGGAGAGGTCCTTCTCCAGGATCACGCCGCGCTTGGTCCACGGGCCGGTGGGGGAGGAGCCGGTGGCGTAGGCGACGCGGTAGTTCTCGTCCCGGGTGTCGTTCTCCGACCACATGAGGTAGTAGGTGCCGTTGCGCTTGATGACGAAGGTGCCCTCGTTGTAGCCGCTCGGGGTGATGTCGGTGACCTTCGAGGAGTCGAAGGAGACCATGTCGTCGTTCAGCGGGACGACGTAGGCCCGGCCGTTGCCCCAGTAGAGGTACGACTGCCCGTCGTCGTCGGTGAAGACCGCCGGGTCGATCATCTGGCCGGTGTAGGCGCCGCGGGTGATCAGCGGCTTGCCCAGAGGGTCCTTGAACGGGCCGGTGGGGGAGTCGGAGACCGCTACGCCGATGTTCGTGTCGGCGGAGTAGTAGAAGTAGTACTTCCCGTTCTTCGCGGTCATCGTCGGGGCCCAGGCGCGGCTGTCGGCCCAGCTGATGTCGGGACCGAGGTCGAGGATGACGCCGTGGTCCGTCCAGTGGACCAGGTCCTTGGAGGAGTAGGCCTTGAACTGCGTGCCGCTCCAGCCCGCGAAGCCGTCGGTGGTCGGGTAGATGTAGTAGGTGTCGCCGAACCGCACGATGTTCGGGTCGGCGTTGAGCCCGGGCAGGACCGGGCTCTTCATGATGAGCGCCGAGACCGTCCAGGTGCGTTTCGCACCGTCGGAGCCGGTCACCTCGTACGTCACGGGCTTGGTGAAGTCGCGCGGGGTGCCGGAGGCCGGGCTGATGGACGCGCCCTGGGCGAGGGTGAACCGCGGGGCGAGCGCGGTGAGGTCTGTGCCCTCCTTCATCGGCAGCGTGATCCTGCTGCCCGCGTCGTCGACGATGGCGGCGATCTTCAGCGAGGGGTGGGTGGCCGTGGCGATGCCCGTGGTGTTCCCGCTGAGTTCGAGGACCTCGCCGGGTGCCAGCGCGCGGTTGTAGACCCGGAAGTCGCGCATCTTGCCCTTGAAGAGCTTGTCACCGCTGTAGAGCGACTTGCCTATGGAGTTGGCCGTGGTGATGCCGGACCCGATGGAGCCGGGGGTGAGGGTGACCGACGTGTTGCGGGCCACCTCCACGCCGTCCTGGTAGAGGACGCCCGTGGTGCCGGTCTGGGTGTAGGTGACGTGCTTCCAGACCGAGCGCGGTAGCGGGGCGGAGCTCTGGGTGTTCTGTTCGGTGGAGAAGTTCCCGGAGGCGATGGCGGTCCGGGACGAGTTGCCGGTGGTGAACAGGTACCCGTTGCCGACGCCATTGGCGGTGTTGCCGAAGCCGTAGAGGAAGTACGGCGTGGCCTGGGCGGCGTCGATCTGCACGTCCATCGAGACGGTGATCGAGTTCATGCCGCTCATGATGTTGTCCGGCACCTTGATGTAGGTGTCGGAGCCGTTGAAGGTGAGCCCTTCGGCACCCGACCAGCCCGCGGTGCCGTTGACGGTTCCGTTCCGGCCGTTGCCGGAGGCGTCCGCCGCCACGGTGCCCGAGGTGGCGTCGAGTTTGTACCAGAGGGCCAGGCCGTCGGTGATCTCCGCCGCCTGGGCGGGGGCCGCCGGGCCGACGACGCCCACCAGGAGCGAGGCGGCGGCCGCGGCGGCCAGAGCGGCGGGCCGGAAACTTCGGCGGCCCTGAGGTCTCACGCTGTGCATGGGTTCACATCCCCTGATGAAGAGAAGAAGACATGCCTGAGGAGGGGGCTGGAGACCTCGGCCGAGGCCCTGACGTTCCGCCCGTATGACATCGCGTTGCGTGAGTGTGAATTGGGGCATGAGTCAGCGTCAATAGTTTTCGAACAGCGTCCGACAGGTCGAACCATTTCTTTCCGGCTCGGCGACTCGCAGCCGCTCGCGGACGCTTGGTACGTCCGACCGCCGGACAAACACGAGAGGTCTTCACCGTCGTCGGCATCCGCCGCCGGGGAGGATTCGTCCCTTCGGTGAATACTCTCGCCGTCACCGCACAGACCGGCGCGGTGCTCCGAGCGCCGGCGACTTCGTGGTAGCGGCCCGCAACCGCGCGAGAAAGTGAGGGCAACGGCGGCGCCGCCCGGCGGACTGCTTCCGCACGGCTGCCGCCGCGCGGCGCGGTGATGCACTGCTTCACCGAGTGGCGCGACGACGGCACCGACCAGACCATCGACGACCTGCGTGCGGGAGCAGCGGCTCGCAGTCAGCGCTTTGCGGTGTAGGTGATGTTCGTACGGCCCTGGTCGCAGCTGAGACGGTGTCCTACCGCATCCGCAGTAGGACACGGCCGTCAGCCTGCTGATGCGGTAGGTGAGAGCCTGCGCATGAGGGACGAGTCCAACCGGTGATCCTTGCGACACTGCCGGCCCAGCAGTCGATTTCAAGGAGTACAGATGAGGCTCGGAAGGGTCCCGGCCCTGGTGTGCGCGGCATTGGCGATCACTCTCACAGGCGCGTGTTCGTCCACGTCGTCCGGCATCGCGGCATCCAAGGCCACCGCGTCGTCGTCGGCTGGCGACAGCTGCACGGACACGGGAAGCAGCCAGCCGCCCGCAGCGCCGCCCGCCGCTGCTTCGCAGGGGGAGCCGAGTGCCGGGGCCCCCGGCAGCAGCGTCGGCCCGGGCGGCCTGGCACAGGCGATGAAAGGTTTCGGCAAGACGGTCAAGCCCATCGACGACAGCACGAGTACGGTGCTCGACACCAAGGGGCAGCGGCTGGTCACGTGTGAGACGTCGTCGGTCAAGGTGACGACGAAGAAGGACGTCACGTTCTCTACGGTCACCACCCGCTACGGCGACAAGCAGCAGCTCAAGCTCGACCTGCTGATCCCGCAGGGCAGCGGCGACAAGCCGCTGGTCGTGTACATTCCCGGCGGCGGCTTCCACACCCCCATGAAGGGCGGCGGCGCGACCGGCGTGCAGACGTACCTCGCGCAGCAGGGGTACGCGGTGGCGAGCATCGTCTACCGCGGCCTGGAGGACGGCATCTATTCCGACGCGGTCGTCGACGCCAAGTCCGCGATCCGGTTCCTGCGCGCACACGCGAACGAGTACGGCTACGACGCCGCGAACGTAGCCGTGTGGGGTCAGTCCGCCGGCGGCTGGCTCGCGGCGATGGTCGGCACCACCAACGGGGTGAAGAAGTTCGACAAGGGTGCCAACCTCGACCAGAGCAGTGACGTGCAAGCCGTCGTCGACGAGTACGGCCTGTCCGACCTGACCAAGGTCGGCGCCGACTTCGACGAGGCGGCCGAGAAGGAGCACCAGACCGCCACGATCACCGAGGCACAGTTCGTCAACGGCAAGAACAGCGGTAAGACCATCGCCGCCGACCCTGCCGCCGCCAAGGCCGCCAATCCGATCAATTACATTGACGGTGAGGATCCCGCCTTCATGCTGGCGCACGGCAGCGCCGACAACATCGTGTCACCCAGCCAGACCCTGCTCCTGCACACGGCCCTGCGCAAGGCCGGGGTGAGCAGCAACCGCTATGTGATCGAGGGCGAAGGGCACGGTGCAGCCGGTTTCAACACCGTGCTCTACATGACGAAGATGGTCGGCTTCCTCAACAAGCACATCGGGAAGTGATGGATGGACGACGGCCGGGGTGACACCGGGCACACGACACCAGCCGGCAGGAGCCGGCCGGGTCCTGTGCTGCACCGAATGATCAACAATGTCTCACCGGCCAGCGCCGCCCTCCTCGCCGTCGTCCTGGTCCTTCTTGCACTGCCACCGCACGGCGGTTGGCGCCAGCTGCTGGCGCTGGCCGCGATGGTCATCCTTTCCTTCGCACCGCTGGTCCTGCGCACCCGTGCGCCCCTGGCCACGGTCGCCGCGACCACCGCCATCGAGTCCGCCTACATGGCACTGCTGCCGTTCGTCTTTCCCATTCCGATCACCACCATGTGCGCGCTGCACTCGGCCGCCCTGCACAGTTCACGACACAGGACTTGGACGGCGGCCGCAGCGGCCGCGCTCTGCCTGACCGCCTGCGCCTCAATCGGACGCCCCGCACCCCTCTTCGGAACCGGATATCTGATCATCATCGGCTGGATCGGTCTGGCCACCGCCCTCGGCGACTCCGCACGCAACCGCACGGCATACGTGGAAGCACTGCAGGAACGCGCCGCCCACGCCGAAGCCACCCGCGAGCAGGAGGCCCGCAGGCGGGTCCTCGACGAACGGCTGCGCATCGCCCGTGAACTGCACGACTCTGTCGCCCACCAACTCGTCTCGATCACCGCCCAACTCGGCGTTGCCCGCTATCTACTCGCCCGCGGCAGGGCCGTCCCGCCGCCGACCATCGACCAGGCGCACCGCAGCAGCCAGGCCGCTATGCGCGAATTGCGTTCCGCGGTGGGGCTTCTCCGCGCCGAATCCGGCGGTGAATCGCCGCGCACGCCCTTGCCGGAGCTCACGATGTTGCCGGAGCTGATCACCTCGGCCGAGGCAATGGGCATCACGGTACGGTCGCAGCACTCCGGAGCGCCCCGCCGGCCACCGCCCGGAGTCGGGCTGGCCGCCTACCGCATCCTGCAGGAGTCGCTCACCAACGTCGCCAAGCACGCCGGACCGCGCGCCGAGGCGCGGATGACGGTCGAGTACCGAGACACCGCCCTGCATCTGACCGTGCGCAACCGCCTCCTCGGGCCGGTGGCCCCACCCGATCCGGCGTGTTACGGCATCGCGGGCATGCGCGAACGCGCCGCTGCCGTCGGCGGCACCCTGAACGCCGGCCTTGACGGAGGAGACTTCCTGGTCGAGGCCCACCTGCCGCTGGAGGTGGCTTCGTGACCATCCGCGTCCTGCTCGTCGACGACCAGACACTGCTGCGAGCGACGTTCAAGATGCTCATCGACTCCGAACCGGACCTGGAAGTGGTCGGCGAGGCCGCCACCGGACGGGAGGCCGTCGAGCAGGTCAGGGCCCGGTGGCCCGACGTTGTCCTGATGGACATCCGCATGCCCGGTCTCGACGGCATCGAAGCCACCCGGGAGATCACCCGTCTGGGCACCCCGGCGAAGGTCCTCATCCTGACCACCTACGAGACCGACGAGTACGTCACCGAGGCGCTGCGCGCCGGCGCCACCGGATTCCTTGGCAAGACCGCCGACCCGGAAGAGGTCGTCCACGGCATCCGCCGAGCCGCACAGGGTCGCCCCCTCTTGTCCGCGGTCGCCACCGAGATGCTTGTAGAGCACTTCCTCGCCACACCCGATGGGACAACCACGGCCGTCGATCCGCGCTTGGAAGAGCTCACCCAACGCGAACTGCAGATGGTCGCGCTCGCCGCCGAAGGGCTCTCCAACGAGCAGATCGGGCAACGGCTCAACCTCGCCGTCCTCACGGTCAAGACCCACGTCAACCGCGCCATGGCCAAACTGGGGGTCCACGACCGCGCCGGCCTTGTCGTCCTTGCCTACCGCTCAGGGCTGGTCAACCACCTTCTTGGCTGAACCGCGGCGGATGAACGAACCCCAGGCCACGAACGCCGTTGGGTGCAGATCCAATGAGCCTCACTGGCCTCGACCCTTGCACGAGCGGGGGCGTGCCTCGGGTAGAGGCTGCGGATGGGCGTGACAACGCCCGTCTGACCCCTCCCAACCGAAACGGGGAGGTTCGACGACACTCCCGGCGTCGGTCACCACCGCCAAGCGGTGAGCCTACCGCTCCAGCCGACCGCACCACAGTCCGCGTCGCACGCCGACCCGCACCGAGCGGCGCATCATCAAGGCACGGCCGCTACGGCGGTGGGGTCCGGCACAAATCGCCGGTCTGCTGCACCCCCCTCTTCCCGGTGCCGTGAACCTTGGACACCGAGGATCGGAAGTCCCCCGACGCGGCGAAGGTCACCCGGAGCGTCCTCGACAAGGCCAAGCGCAACGACGTCGTCCTCATGCACGACATCCACGTCACGTCGGTCGGCGCCGTCCCGCGGATTTTGCGCACGCTCACCGCCCGGGGCTGCCGCCTCGTGAACGTGAGCCATCCCGCGCGCCACATGTGACGCGCGGGATGACTTGTGGGTGGGATGCCGGCGCCTTGCCCGCTGGGGGGCGGGCGGCGGGCGGGAGGTCGCCGTGAGGGGGCCTGCATCCCTGTCGGCGCGGGTCAGCTCGTCACGCGGAAGGTGGCGTCGCTGCGGCCCGTCGCGGTGGTGATCGCGTCGAGCCGGAGTTGGTAGGCGTAGTGGCGGATGTAGCGGTCGGGGTAGTTGTACGACTGGAACGACGACCATGTGGAGTCGGCGAGTCCGGCGACCTGGCGGAAGGTGGCGTCCTGGGCGAACGCGGTGGTGCCGTCGTTGTAGGCCAGTGAGAAGTCGAAGTCGGTGTGGCGCAGGAAGTATCCGGGGAAGTTCACCGACTCGAAGGAGACGGTGCCGGTGCCCGCCAGGCCGGTCCTCATCCGGAACCTGGCGTCGTCGCTGGTGATGTTCTGGTCGATGCGCACGTCGAAGTTGGTGTGCCGCACGTACCGGTCCTGGAAGTTGTACGACTGGAGCCTGTTGGCCGTCGTGTTGGGCCAGCGTGCGAGCACGCGGCTCTCCTCGGCAGCCGTCATGTTCAGGATCCAGCCGTGGCGCTTCTTGGTGCCGCCCATGTTGTAGCTTCCCGACGCCTGCGTCTGGTAGCTGGCTGGATCGGAGGGGTTGGTCGTCAGGACCGGCATGTACCCGCCGCCCGTGGCGTACTGGTCGAGGTAGAGGGCCCACTTGTTGGTGCCGTTGAATTTCATCCACATCGGGCCTTCGACCTGAGAGCCGGTGAGGCCGATGCCGGAGAGGTTGCCGAGGTTGGTCCACGTCCCGAGGATCGAGTTGCTGCCTTCGAGGGTGATCTGGCCGTCACCGGAGGCCCGCACGTAGCGGTAGTTCCCCACGCCGGACGGCACCTCGATGATCTGGGTGTCGATGATGCCCTGGGTGCCGGCGCGGTCGATGTAGAGCTGCGGGGTGGTGATGGTGCGGAAGTCGGTGGTGCGGGCGTAGTAGATGCGGTGCTTCAGCACGCCGTTGAGGGTCGCGTTCGTCGCCCAGTACAGGACGTAGTCGTTGGTCTCCGGGTTCCAGATCGCCTCGGGCGCCCACGCGTTACGCCCGTCGGGGATCGCGCCGGCGACGTTGAGCAGCCGCGGCTGCGACCAGGTGGCCAGGTCCGTGGACTCCCACACCACGAGGTTGCGGCTGGCATCGGTCTGGGAGGAGCCCCACGTCTGCCCGCAGTCGATGCACAGGTCGGTCGCGATGATCCAGTACTTGCTCCCGTCGGGGGATCTCACCAGTGCGGGGTCGCGCACCCCCTTCGTACCGACCGTGGAGCGCAGAACCATGCCTCCGCCGTTGAGGTCGTTCCAGTTCACGCCGTCCGTGCTGCGCGAGAGGTACATCTGCTGATTGGTCGACCCCTCCCCGGTGAAGTGCACCATCAGGTAGCCCGGATCAGCGGCGGCGGCCCGTTGCGGTGCGGTCAGGGTTTGGCATGTGAGGAGAAGGCCGACGGCGACCAAGAGGGTCGCCAGCCGTGAGAACAGGGCGGATATGTACATTTTTTGTCTTTCTTCGAGTGCCTTGATCACATGAGAGTGAGGTTCAGCGGACCGTCCAGCAGGCGGCCGGTGCTGTTTCCAGGGACGTCTGGGTCTGCCCGGGGGATCAGTGATGACGGCGGCCAGGCGCGTGTGTGGCTTTCACGTTCGTGACCACTGGAAGCTGGCGGCTGTGCCGCAGGTTCGCTGTTCAAGCAGGGCGGCGTCCGCGGTCGAGGCGCCGACGACGTTGAGGCACTTGCCGCTGTGGCGGACTTTGAGCTGGTTGTATCCGTCGACGGCGACCCACTGGAACTGCTGGTTCCGGCCGGAGTGGCAGGGGTACTGGATGATGTTGGCCCCGTCGGCGGTGGACACGTTGTTCACGTCCAGGCACTTGCCGCTGTTGAGGCTCTCGATCTGGAAGTAGCCGTCGCCCACGTCGACGAAGCGCCACTTCTGCCAGGGCCTGCCGTTCGAGGTGTACTGGCCGATCTTC
Source organism: Streptomyces sp. NPDC051315 (assembly GCF_044455165.1). NCBI lineage: Bacteria > Bacillati > Actinomycetota > Actinomycetes > Kitasatosporales > Streptomycetaceae > Streptomyces > Streptomyces sp. NPDC051315. Next base: position 49,545 of record NZ_JBITEN010000017.1, on the reverse strand, counting down.
GCGCCGTTGTCGGTGTTGGGTGCCTGGACGTCCATGACCTTGCCGCTGTTGCGGTTGGTCAGCCGGTAGTACGTCACCACCGGCTCGCCGGACGGAACGGTCAGCGCGGTGCCCGTGGCCACCGGCACGCCGAGGTTCGGTGACCCGTCCGCGTTCCAGGTGATCTTCTGGATCCGGGTGGTGCGGGTGGTGCTGCAGCCCTGGGACGACGAGGAGTTGGCGTGGTAGACGATCCAGTCCTCGGTGCCGTCCGGGGACCGGAAGAAGCCGTTGTGGCCAGGACCGTACACGCTGTTCGTGTCACTGCGCTGGAAGGCCGGCTCCGTGCTCTTGACCCAGGAACTCGCGTTCAGCGGGTCGCTGCCGGTGAGGGTGAGCAGGCCCAGCTTGTAGTCCGGGCCCTGGCAGGCGCTGGCCGAGTAGGTGAGGAACGTCTTTCCGTCGTGCTGCACCGCGACCGGGCCCTCGTTCATCGGGGTGCCCTGCTTCTCCCAGGAGTAGGTCGGGGTGGAGATCTGCGTACGGGATCCGCTCACGGTCCACGGATTGCTCAGCTCGACGATGTAGATGCTCGGATCGGATCCGGCCCACTGCGGCGTCGGCACCCCCGACCAGGTGAAGTACAGCCGGCCGTTGATGGTGACCACGTTTCCGTCGATGCCCCACCAGTCGTTCGCACCGAAGATCATGCCCTTGTACGAGTACGGGCCGAGCGGGTCGGTGCCGGCGCTCTCCAGCACGTGCACGCGCTGGTCCTCGATGTCGCCCGTACCGGCGGAGTAGTAGATGTACCAGCGTTTGCCGTTGGGGCCGTCGAGCAGGTGCATCTCCGGCGCCCATATGTAGTGGTCACGGCCGGCGGCGTGGGCACTGAACACCGGCACCGGCGCCGCTGCCTTCAGCGCCTCGATCGTGGGCGCCTTCCGCATCGTCAACGCCCCGCTGTACGGCGTCGTCATCAGGTAGTAGTTGCCGTTGTAGTAGGTCATGTACGGGTCCGCGCCGGAACTGTTGAGTGGGTTCGTGAACGTCGCCGTGGCCGCCTGCGCGCCGGGTGCGGTCACCACCGTCCCGAACGTCAGACCACCGACGAGGGCGGCGAGAGCCGTCGCCGTGGCGCACAGCGGCCGGAGGAGAGAAGAGCTTTTCCGCACCCGATTATTTGAACTGCCCATGACAGAAACATCCTTGTTCGCGTCGGGGAGCGTAAGCGTGGTGTTCTTTCCAAACGCGTTGTCGTGCCGGGCCGTGCGCTCGGACGCTGTCGCGTTTCTGTCACGACCCGGGATGTCGGGGGTGGTTGTGCCGTTCGTCCGATTGAGGTGGTGGCGGACGACCAGAACCCGTCCAACGCAGTCGCTTGCGTAGGTCGGATACGCGAGCGAGGTGAGAGCAGCGGGCCCATTTGGTTCGAAATTTAGAATGCCGTTCGGAAATTCGGCCAGACGCTATACGGATGGTAAGAAGGTGTCAAGACGGCTGGGGGAAGAGAGGCGGGCTGCCGTGGCGATGAGTTCGGCAGAGCGCTTTACGGCGATCCGTCCGGCAAGGGGCCGCCGCATCCTCGCTGGTAACCTGCGGCGCCAACCGTCGTTTGTCGGAAAGTCGTTGAATTTGGAATCAGACTGTTTCAGCCCGGTGAGCCCGAGTCCCCGCTTTCATGGTCCCGGGCATGGGCGATGGTCCACGTTTCAGCTGGGTCATGTGGGTCTTGACGGTCTGCTCGGCCACCACCAGCCTCGCGGCGATCTCGGTGTTCGACAGGCCCTGCGCGACCAGTAGCAGGACCTCCCTCTCCCGTGGCGTGGGGCCGTTCAGTCGCAGGCGGGCGTTCCGGCTGAGAGCGGGGCGGCGCCGGGAGACGCCCTCGATGAGGCGGCGGGTGACGGACGGGGCGAGCAGCGCGTCTCCGGCGGCGATCACCCGTACCGCCTGGACGAGTTCGGCGATGGGCGCGTCCTTGAGCAGGAAACCGCTGACTCCTGTCTGCAGAGCCTCGTAGACGTAGTCGTCACAGTCGAAGGTGGCCAGGATGATCACCTTGGGGCGGTGGACCACACCGGGCGGCGGGTCGAGCAGCCGCCGCGCGGCCTCCAGCCCGTCCATCTCGGCATCCGTACGTCCATCAGGACCACGTCGGGGTACGTGCTGCCACTGACGTCGATGCCGAGCCGGCCGTTGGGCGCCTCACCCACCACGTCGATGTCGCTCTACGCGGACAGCACCGCGGGGAACCCCGAACGCACCATGGCTGGTCGTCCACGACGACCACTCGGATAGTCATGCCCATCTCTCTCTTCCGGCTCCTCTGACGAACTGGTGCGGCCCGGTCGCCTCGCGGCGCGTAAGCGTGGCTGCGGCGACATCGCCGCGCTCCTGCAGGCGGGGCGGAGACCGCGCTGCAGTCTTCCCGCGCCGCGGGGACCACCGCCTCGGTCGAACGGCCTGAACAACCGGCCCTGACAGGTGGACCCTCAGCCGAATGGCGGATGGATCGGGCACGGGCAGGCGGAGTCCGCGTGAGTCCTCGAACGGCGCCCGCAGCATGCGGCCCCCATCCGGCAGCCGGATCGTCGGCCTCGCCACAGCGCGTGGAAGCCTCCAGCTGATTCAGCCACACAGAAACCTATGAGAAACGACAGAACCATTGACCTGTCGGTGCCCCACCTCTACTTTCTGACCGACCCAGCGAACCCCGTGCGATATTTCGGACGGGACCCAGTGTCCTCGCGATGTCAGTTTTCCCCCTCCCTTCCCGCTGGAGAGCCGTATGTCGCACACCCCTGCTCGCAGATGGGCCAGACGCGTCACCGCCCAGGTCCTCGCCGTCGGACTCGGCGTCATAGGTCTGGCGGCCCTCGACCGACAGGAACCCTCGGTGCCCCTGTCCGCCGAACCGGCCGCCGTGAGCACCAGCCAGATCGGCGTCACACCGCCGCCGATGGGCTGGGCGTCCTGGAACAGCTTCGCCAGCAGCATCGACTACAACGTGATCAAACAGCAGGCAGACGCCCTGGTCTCCTCCGGCATGGCGGACGCCGGGTACAAGTACGTCAACCTCGACGACGGCTGGTGGCAGGGCGACCGCGACGCGAACGGCAACATCGTCGTCGACGAGAACCTGTTCCCCGGTGGCATGAAGGCCATGGCCGACTACATCCACAGCAAAGGCCTGAAGGCCGGCATCTACACCGACGCCGGCAAACAGGGCTGCGGCTACTACTACCCCACCACCCGCCCGGCCGCCCCCAACACCGGTATGGAGGGCCACTACCAGCAGGACCTTGAGGCCTTCCAGCGCTGGGGCTTCGACTACGTCAAGATCGACTGGTGTGGCGGCCGCGTGGAGGGCCTCGACCAGGAGACCCAGTACAAGCAGATCGCCGCCGCCAACGAGGCCGCCTCGGCCGTGACCGGCCGCAGGCTCGTGCTGTCCTTCTGCGAGTGGGGCACCGGACTGCCCTGGAACTGGGCGACCGGTTACGGCGACCTGTGGCGCACCAGCGGCGACGTCATCCTGTGGGGCCAGAAGCCGACCACAGGCATGATGCTCACCAACTTCGACCGCGGCCTGCAGCCGGCCGCCCATCACACCGGCTACTACAACGACCCCGACATGCTGATGACCGGGATGAGTGGCCTGACCGCCGCCCAGAACCGGCTGCACATGGGCCTGTGGGTGATCTCCGGGGCCCCTCTGCTGGCGGGCAACAACCTGGCCACGATGAGCACCGAGACCCGTGACATCCTCACCAACCGCGAAATGATCGCCATCGACCAGGACCCGCGCGGGCTGCAGGGTGTCAAGGTCGCCGAGGACACCCGGAACCTGCAGGTGTACGGCAAGGTCCTCTCCGGCACGGGCAAGCGTGCCGTGCTGCTGCTCAACCGCACGGGCTCGGCGGCATCGATGACCGTGCGCTGGGCCGACCTCGGCCTCACCTCGGCCACCGCGTCCGTACGCAATGTCTGGACGGGCACCGATGCCGGCTCCTTCGCCACCAGCCACACCACGACCGTCCCGGCGAACGACGCGGTCCTGCTGACCGTCTCCGGCACCGAGGCCCCCGGCTCCACCTTCGAGGACGCCACCACCGCCACCACCCCGACCTTCAGCAACATCACCGCCTCCACGGCGGGCACGAAGCTGGTGGACATCACCTACGCCAACGGCGGCAGCACCACCCGCAAGGCCACCATCCAGGTGAACGGCCAGTACAAGTACGTCGTGGCCTTCCCGCCGACCGGCTCGGCCACGACCTACCGCACCGTGTCCGTGCTCGCACACCTGGCCAAGGGTGCCAACACCGTGAAGTTCGCGACGGTCTCTGGCAGCACGGCCCCCGACGTCGACGCCCTCCGCGTCCAGGGCATCCCCGGCACCGACGGTGTCGCCCTCGTCGGCTCCGCCTCCAACCGATGTGTGGACATCGACAAGAACACCGACATCAACGCGACCCAGGCGCAGCTGTGGGACTGCTCCGGCGGACGCAACGAGACCTTCACCCAGACCTCGCGCGGCGAACTCGTCGTCTACGGCAACAAGTGCCTCGACGCCGACAACAACGGCACCACCAACGGAACCAAGGTCATCATCTGGGACTGCACAGGCGGCACCAACCAGAAGTGGACCGCCAACTCGAACGGCACCATCACCAACAACCTCTCGGGCCTCTGCCTGGACGCCACGAACGCGGCAACAGCCAACGGCACCAAGCTGATCCTGTGGACCTGCAACGGCCAGAACAACCAGAAATGGACCCGCAACTGACCTCCACCACAGGAGCATGATGCAAAACCGGTGAGGCGCGACAGCGCCTCACCGGTTCTGCCTTCGCGTCTCTCGACGACGGCCGAACGCTGGCTCAGTCAAGATTTCCGTGAAGCCGATCCTGCCCCTGTGCGCCGGTGACGTTCCGTCACTTTCGGCGCGATGCCTGCCGCGTGTGAGGAGCTACTGAAGGCCGTGTTTGCGCACCTCGAAGGGGCGCTGGTGGAAGAAGTGAGCCCCGAGGGCGGGGTGTTGCGCATAGTGGCGAGGACGGCGGAGTCGGTTTCCGATGCCGTGCCCGGACTGCGCAACGCCGTCGGTGCGACGGCACAGCGGATACCAGCGCCGTGTCGCCGACGGCACGGCCGACGGTCGGCAGGTGTCCATCGAGCTGACCATCCGCCGCCTGTTCTGTGACGGCCCAGGGTGCCCGCGAGTGACGTTCGCCGAACAGGTCGACGGGCTGACTGTGCGCTACGGGCGTCGGACGCCGCAGCTGGGGTGCTTGTTGAGCGCGATCGCGGTGTCCCTGGCCGGCCGGGCCGGGGAGCGCCTCGCGGCCCGGCTGCCGGCGCCGGTCAGCCGCACCACCCTGCTGGCCCTGGTCATGGCCCTGCCCGATCCGTACGCCGCAACGCCCCGGGTGCTCGGGGTCGATGAGTTCGCCACCCGCAAGGGCCACAAGTACGGCACCGTGCTGGTCGACTGCGAGACCCACGCTCCAGTTGACCTGCTGCCCGACCGGGAGTCGGCGACGTGCGCGGCCTGGCTGACCGACCACCCCTGAGTGGAGATCATCCCCCTCGATCCCGTTGACAACCGCGAACCCGCTCTAACTCCGTGGTCTTGGGGTACTTACGTGGTGCCGGCAGCGGACTCGTGCTTTCCCATCTGCCGAGGCGATCACGCCTGGTCAGGCCCGCTACAGAATCCGGTTCAGCTCACCTTCCAGAAGCTTCTCGGCCCGATTGTCGAGCCACTCGACGCCGGTACGGTCGAGGTAGCGGCGGCCGGCCTCGGTGCGATTGATCGTGGTCGACACGATCAGGTTCTTGACGATGAGGGGTGGCACTGCCCAGATGGGCGTCACGGGCAGTTGCAAGTCGCGCAGGCTCTCCTTGCCGAGGAAGTACCTGAGCAGGCTGAGCATGCGAAGCTGCGAGTACCGAGCGCGCATAGCCTGCGGCCGGCCTTGCTCCAGAGCGCGTTCGCCGTCGACGAGCGCTGTGGCGAGTGCGCTACCGGCCGGCGTTTGGCCGTCCTGGCACAGCAACGCGTGGTAGTTGAAGCGGTTCTGTTCTCGTTCGGTGTCGAAAAGCCAGTCCTCGTCGATTCCGAGGAGCCAGCCGACGTACTTCCACAGGTGCATCACGGCAAGGGAGTCGTCTGAGCTCACCATCCAGCCGAGGCGCGGGCACCCAGCAGCAGCGTGGAGTTGAACAGTCCCAGGGTCGCCGCCTGGTCGCTGCGGTTGATGGGCAGTCCCAACTGGTCGGTGTCCCATCGACCGTTCTTCTCGAAGCGGTCGTTGACCAACGCGTGCATGGCCCGCACATGCACGGTGAGCTTAAGACGTCGTTTCAGTTGGTGAGTCGGCGGTAGGCGATGAGGGCTGCGGCTATGCCGACGATGGCCAGGAAGTGTTCGGCCTTTCGCTCATAACGGCGGTGCGGCCTTCGGCATCCGGCCAGCCAGGAGACCGTTCTTTCGACGACTCAGCGGTGGCGGCCCAGCCGGGTGGAGGACTCGATGCCCTTGCGGGCGATGCGGTGGCGGATGCGACGCTCGCGAAGCCATTTCCGCAGGTGGTCGTGGTCGTATCCCTTGTCGGCATGGGGCTTGGCCGGACGTCGGCGGCGCGGTCCGCGGCGGGAGCGGATGGGCGGGATCCCGCGCACGAGCGGTTCCAGAGCCTGGCTGTCGTGCAGGTTGGCGCCGGAGACGCCCAGCGACAGCGGCAGCCCGTTCCGGTCGGTGATGAGGTGGATTTTCGATCCCGGCTTGCCGCGGTCGGTCGGATTCGGTCCGGTCAGGGGCCCCCTTTTGCCGCCCGGACGCTGACGGAGTCGATCGCGCACCGCGACCAGTCCAGCTCGCCCCGGGTGCCGAGCTCGTCCAGGATCAGGCGGTGCAGCCGGGCCCACACCCGGTCCTGGCTCCACTGGGCGAAGCGCCGGTAGACCGTGGGCCAGGCCGGCCCGAACACCGGCGGCAGCTGCCGCCAGGTGCAGCCCGAGGTGGCCACGAAGATGATCGCGGCCAGGCATTCGCGGTCCCTGGCCCGCCGCCGCCCGCCGCCTTGCGGACGTATGACCTCGGTCGGTGGGACCACCCGCCGAAACAACACCCACAACTCGTCCGGTACCAACCGCTCGATCAGACCCGTCATGCACGGCTCAACGAGCGATCACGCCATCAGAAACGGCGCCTTAGCGCCAGCGCGAGTCACTTCTCACCGCGCGGTCCTGGCGACGGCGGGCCGCCTCGATGTGCTCGTTCACCTCCTTCTCCGGCAGCAGTTCGACCGCGTGCCGCCGGGCATCGACCCCGCCCTCACCGACGAGACGGAAGGAGTGCCGTCGGCCGTTCCACCGCTGGCACCAATCGGAGGCGGCCGGGAACTCGGCCAAGTCGGCGGAAGGGTCTCTTGGACTGGAGTCATCAGCCGCAGGCCCGTCGCCCTGGTAGCGTCGTCAGCCGAGCGGCAACACGCAACAACCGATCGCAGAAGCGGTGCACACCGCGGTGCCGGACGTTGCGGGCGCCAACCGCGGCCAGGGCCTCACGCAGCCACAGGGCCGGGTCGCAGCCGGGCTGCGGCCGCGGAGCTCCGAGCGCAAGGAGCTGAGCAGCGGCGTACTCGTGGCCCTGCTCCGCGCGGCGGATCTTCTGTGCCGCCCGGTCGGAAGCGCACGGGTTCCTCGATTCCCGAACCTAGGAGTGACAGAACCGGCACGACGTTCTGCTGCTTGAGTGCGGTGACGCGTGGGTTCACGCCGCCTGTTCCGACCGCGTATCTGCCGTCCGGCGTGACCATTCGCTGTCTGCGGCGTTCTTGGTGGGAGACGGCTTTGATCACAGGGGGCGTTGATGAAGGTGGCAGGTATCCATCACGCCTACGGCAGCCGGGTTGTGTTGCGTGGGGTGGACGTCGAGCTGCCGCGGGGCGCCCTGGTCGGTATCGTCGGGGAGAACGGGGCGGGGAAGTCCACGCTGCTGAAGATTCTCGCCGGTGAGCTGCGCCCCGACCGTGGGGTGGTGCGGCACGAGGGACGGTTCGGGTACTGCCCGCAGCAAGTGGTACTCAACAACGCGTTCACCGTCCACCAGCACTTCGAACTGTTCAAGGCCGCTTACTCGCTGCCCGACCTGTGCCGGGCCGAGGAAATCATGGAGACGCTGCGCTTTCGCGAGTTCGCGCAGGAGCGGGTCGGGGTGCTCAGCGGCGGGACCCGGCAGAAGCTCAACCTGGCCCTGGCGCTGATGCACGATCCGGATGTGCTGCTGTTGGACGAGCCCTACCAGGGCTTCGACTGGGAAACCTATCTGCGCTTTTGGGAGTTGTCCGCCCAGTTGCGTGCCGCCGGCCAGTCCGTGTTGGTGGTCTCGCATCTCGCTTACGATGTCGATCGGTTGGACGTCCTGTGGCGTCTGGAGGAGGGCGTGCTGCGCCCGGGAGCGGTGGTGGCGCCGTGAGCCCCTCCCCCTCCGTGGCGCGGTTCGTCCTTGCCACACGGTTCGCGGCGGTTGAGCAGGTGCGCAATCAGTTCGCGATGGCGCTGGTGATTCTGTTCGTGCCCCTGTGGATCTCGCTGGGGCAGTTCATGATCGTGGATGTGCGGGTGTCGTTCAGGCTCTGGGCCACCGGTCAGAATCTCATCGCGGCCGGTAACGAGCTCACGCAGATCAGTGGCGCGTTGAACGCGGTGACGCTGATCGTTGGCTTCGCGATGTTCTCGGCCACCTTCAGTTCGGGCACCTTCGACCGGCGACTGGCCATGGCCGGCTATCCCCGCCCTCAGCTCTTGCTGGCGAAGGTCGCCTCCCTGATTCTGGCCTCGGCCGTCGTCAGCGGCTACGCCACGGCCGTCATGTGCGTGTACTGGTCGCCCCGTCAGCCCGGCGTGCTGGCACTTTCGCTGTTCAGCGCCGCGATGACCTACGGGACCGTCGGCGTGGTCCTGGGCACGGTGGTACGCCGGGAGCTGGAGGGCACTTTCCTCATCGTGATGATCAGCGTCATCGATCTCGCCTTGCAGAACCCCATCGCCAGCAAAGGGGCCGGCAGCGCCATGGTGCGCCTGCTGCCCTCCTACGGCGCCATGCAGTCCGCCTCGGCCGCCGGCTTCTCCCACTCCGTGCTCCTCAGCTGCCTGGGCGTGCAGCTGGCGTGGTTCACCGGTGCCGCTGCCCTGAGTCTGCTCGCCTTTCGCTGGCGCACCCGGTCCGCGGTGACCGGCCAGTCCCCACCCCCTACCCAAGGAGCACCGTGTTCGCTGCCGACTGCGCGCGGGCCGGAATCGACGATCCGGAACTGAAGGCCGCCTACGCGGTCTGCCGTAACTATGTGCGGTCGACCAGGGCTGATGACTTCCTGGCCTCGCTGTTGATGCCCTCGATGCTGCGCCCGGCGTGCTGGGCTGTGCTGGCCGCTATCAGCATCACCGATGACTTGGCGGATATCAGCGAGGGCAACGGCTCCGAGCGTCTGCGCGCGTGGCAGGACGCCTTGGCGATCGATCTGCTGCGCGGCACCAGCAAGGACCCGGCCCGCCGGGCGCTGATCCATGCCGCCCGCCACTGGAACCTCGATATGCGCAAGCTGGACGCTACGTTCGCGGCCTACCACCTGGATGCTCTGCGGACCGCTTCGATCGCGGCGCCGTGGCAGGAGTGGCGGGCCAGAAGCCGAAACAGCTACCTGCCCTTCCTCGAGCAGTGCCTGACGATGATGCGGCACGCCGGCCTGGACGTCCCTCTCCACCTCACCCGCCTGGATGCCTACCAGCGCCTGTCCGACGGCTTGTTCCTCACCGACTCACTGACCGACCTCGCCGAGGACCTCGACCAAGGCGACATCAGGTTTTCCGCAGAGGAACTGCAACGCTTCGGCGTAACCGAGGAAGACCTCCTGGAGCGCCGCTGGACCCCGCAAGTCCAAGCGCTGATCAACAGCCACCTCCGCCAAGCCCGAAGCTGGCTGAACCAACCCCAGATCTGGGGCAGCCTGCCCCCCGGTCCTGCCATCATGCTGCGTACGGGCTGCAGTCTCTACCACGCCCGCCTGCGCGCCGCCGAAAAGGCCGGACCCACGCTGCTGCACCACACCGTGGTGCGCCCGTCCCGATTCACACGTTGGCGCACCGCCGGCCAGGCCCGATTCCTGGCGGCCGCGGCCTGGCGTCTCTTCCCTCTTCCCGCGTTCCCCACCACGGCCCCGCCCACTCCCGTGGTGCTCCCGGCGCCCCGAGCGGCATCCTCCGAACTTTTGCCACCTCGACCCCATCACAGTGGGGCCCGCCCTCCGCAGCTCCGTGCCGAGCGGATGCCTCGGCATGTCGCGATCATCATGGACGGCAACGGCCGCTGGGCCACTGAGCGCGGCCTCATGCGCAGCGACGGTCACAAGATCGGCGGGGACATGCTGGTTGATGTCGTACACGGCGCGCTGGAGATCGGACTGCCTCACCTGACCGTGTATGTGCTGTCCACCGAGAACCTGGAGAAGCGTCCGCGGGAGGAAGTCGACTACGTGCTGACGTGTGCACGGGAACAGCTACTGTCCGGGGAGCTCCTCCGTCACGACGTGCGGATTCGTTGGGCCGGCGCCCCTGACGGCCTGCCGGGCGAGTTCGTCGACTTGATGCGCAGCAATGAACAGGCCACCAAGGACCGCACCGGTCTCAGCCTGACGGTCTGCCTCAACTACGGCGGCCGCAACGAACTCACCCAAGGCGCCGACTCCCTGGTCAGCGACGTACGCGCCGGACAGCTCGACGCAAGCAGGGTCTCGGAACATCTGCTGCGCTCCCACCTGCCCCTTGGTGACCTGCCCGACGTCGACCTGCTGTGGCGTACCGGTGGTGAGCACCGCATCTCCAACTTCCTGCCCTGGCACACTGCCTACGCCGAGATCCTCTTTTCGGACAAACTCTGGCCGGACGTCGACCGCCGCGACCTGTGGCACGCCATGACCCAGTACACCCATCGCGCCCGCCGCTACGGCGCGGTCCCTGGGCTGCAGGCCGGGGAACTCGACCACGACGCCCACATTGCAAGCCACCCCTAGAAGCGCGTCTCCCTGGCCCACATGGGTGCTTCAGTACTGCCGCGTGAACGTCACCAGCGGCAGTACCCCGGTGCAACCGCCCGCCGGGTCCCCAGAAGGCACCCGCAGTGACCGGGCCTTCCTCTTCCGGGTGATCTTCCGTGTCCTGTGCAGCACGGCGGCCGTTCTCCGACCGAGCAGTGGTCTGTACGGGCCGGCGCTCGCCCTGTCCTTCCCACCAAGGAGCCTGCTGACCACTATGAACCCCACCCGTATCCTCAAGCGCCCCGCCATCGCCGCAACGGTCCTCTCCGCAGCCCTCCTGGGCACATGCTCCCTCGCCATGACCTCCACGCAGGCGAGCGCCCAGCCCGGCCATGTTCTGGACACCTCTCAGTTCCTGGCCAAGGGAGCGCGCCTGCAGGCAGCCCCGCTGCCGCCCGCCTGCCAGGAGGCGATCTTCAAAACTGGAGACAAGTTCCCCACCACCCACTACGCCATTCCCGACGAGCCGTGGAACGCCACTCTGGCCGCCCTGGGCAACTTGAGCGAGCAAGATCAGGCCCTGCTCACCGAGCCCGCGTGCGCGGCCTGGAACAAGTGGGCCGTCACCAACGGCCCCGCTGTGACCACCGAACTCGACAACCGCTACCGCAACGCCGCCGCTCCCGCCTGCAACAAGTGGGCCGTATCCACCCTTGCGACGATCAAGAAGCACGCCCCGGAGTTCCCCGCCGAGTACGCGGCACAGCAGACGCTAGCCAAGAGGATCTGGAAGGACGTCATGACCAAGCTCTCCACCACGGCCGCCGACCCCGCCTGCCGCACGTCCTACAACACCGCCAAGGCAGGCTGGTAAACGCACAGGGAAGCGAGACCTGGCGAAGGGCTGGCCGCCGGCGTGGAAACACCTGCGCCACGCATGGCGGTCTGCTCGTTGATGCCGAACAGGCGCCACAGCCGCAGCAGGTCGGCACTCTCACCCGCTCACTCCGGCCGGACTTCCGGCCGGAGTGAGCGGGTGCGGACCGTCGGCGACGCCGCTCACCGGCCCTCACCTTCCGCCAGCTGCCACGAGGGCCAGGAGCTCTGCCGTGAGGTCCGGCGCGACCAGGATTGTGCGGGCAGGGGAAGTGACCTGGTCGTTGCATCGAGTCATGACCCACTGCGCTCTTCCAGGGTCATCGGCAGGGGGCCGGGGGAGAGGAAGATCCGGGGCGTCGGCCGGCGGATTCGTCGACCGGGCCGGGGGCGCAGACGCCATCGGGTGCTGATGCTGGCCAGGGCGGTCAGCATGTGGGTCATGGCGAGGTTGTCGCCGATGCATTTGCGCGGCCCGGTCCCCAGGGTGAGGTAGGAGGAGGGGGCGAGGGTTCTGGCGCGCTCGGGCAACCAGCGGTCTGGGTCAAAGACTTCCGGGTCGGGGAAGACCTGGGGGTTGCGGTGCAGTTCGTAGGGGCTGAAGGCGATCTCGGCACCGGACGGCAGGTGGGCGTCGCCCAGCTGGACGGGGACGAGCGTGCGGCGCGCGAGCATCCACACCGGCGGGTACAGACGCAGCACTTCCTGCAGGACACGCCGCGTGTAATCAAGGCGGGGCAGGTCCTCAGGTTGGATGGGGCGCCCGGCAAGGACAGTGTCGAGCTCGTCGTGCAAGCGTTGCTCGATATGGGGGTTGAGGGCCAGTTCGTGGAAGGTGTGGGGCAGGACGTCGCTGATGCCGTGGACCGCGGCGAAAAGGTAGAAGATGACCTCGCGGACGATCTGGGTGTCCTCCAGAGGCTCGTCGGTGTCGGCGTAGCGGGCGGCCAGGAGCTGGGACAGGACGTCGGGGGTGTTCTGGTCGTCAGTGGCGCGGCGGGCCTCGATCGAGGCGGTGATCGCCTGCTGCAGACGGGCTCTGGCCCTGTTGAAGGACCCGGTGCCCGGGACGTGGGAGAGGTACGCCCAGCGGGGCAGGGCCACACGCCAGTACAGGCCGCGGGTGACCTGCGGGACGAGGGCGGCCAGGGCGTCGGACACCGCCTGTGCGGTGGGCCCTCCACCGCACAGGGTGCGGGCATTGACCGTGCAGGCCAACCGTTTCAGCTCCTGGTCCACCCGCACGGTCTTCCCGGGCTGCCACCGTGCGACCTGTTCTTGAGTGACTTGGCGGACGGTGGGAATCTGAGCGGCGATGCGCCGGCGGTGGAATCCGGACTGGACGGCACGGCGATGACGGCGATGGGACTCGAAGAGCGTCAGTCCCTCGAACCGCATATCCATCCCCACGCTGGGACCAAACTGCGATCCGACCCCTTCTGACAGCCGGCCCTTGGCGTAGTCGCGCGTTTCGGTCACCAGGATGCGGTGGAGCAGTTCGGGTGAGGTGACCAGGTAGATGTCGGGGCCGGGGGCCAGTATGCGTACCACGGGACCGAGTTCGTGGAGTGAGGCGGTGAAGGCCAGGGGTCTGATCAGCATCTGGTGTACGTGGCCGATCAGCGGTAGCGCGCCCGGGGCGGTAGGGACAGGGCGGGTGGTGACTGGTCTGGTCATGGGTCCTCGTCGTTGACGCCAAAATGGACTATCACAGCGGGTGACACATAGTGTGCCCTGCGTGATGAACCCTTTTTGTCCTGCCTCGTCAGCCTTGCCGCCCGCTGCGCTGCGGCGTTACGCCCTCACGGGCCTGCAAGAACAGTGATGAGCGGGAGCGAACCGGTTCTGCGCGTACGGGATGTGCCCAAGAGTTACCGGCGCCGCCGGGTACTCGAAGGAGTGAACTTCGATCTGCTCCCGGGGCAGCTGGCGGGCATCGTCGGCGAGAACGGCGCGGGTAAAAGCACCGACTTCGACCGGGAGACCTACCTGCGCTTCTGCCTGGCCCAGAACCTGCGGGACCGCGGCTGCTCAGCGCTGGTCGTGTCCCACCTCGCCTACGATGCCTCCCGCCTGGACCGCATGTATCGCCTGCATGACGGCAGCGTGGGCGTGCCCGGCCTAGCTGTCCTTGCCGCCGGATCCCGGCCCGGCACCGGCCCACGCAGCGTCCCTTGCGACGAGCGGCCGGCAGAGCGCTGCGGCCGTCACGATTCCCCTACCGGATAGGGCTTCAGCATGCCCAAGCCTTCAATCACAGCGGCTGCCGCGCTCGACGTCCTGGTGGTCGGCTCGGGTTTCGGCGGCAGTGTCGCAGCGCTGCGCCTGGCCGAGAAGGGTTACGACGTCACCGTTATCGAGGCCGGATGCCGCTTTGCCGATGAGGATTTTGCCACCTCGCCCTGGCAACTTCGGCGCCTGCTGTGGGCTCCCCGGTTGGGGCTGCGCGGCATCATGCGGGTTCATCTGCGGTGCCGGCTCCTGGCGCTGACCGGGGTGGGAGTCGGCGGAGGATCACTGGCCTACGCCGCAGTCCACTACCGCCCCGCCCCTCAGGCATTCGATGCGGAGGGCTGGGATCCGGCGGTCGACTGGGCCGCCGAACTGGCCCCGCACTACGACGAGGCCGAGCGCATGCTCGGAACAACGACCGTCCCGGGGATGTCGGCGGGGGACCTGCTGCTGCGACAGACCGCCGTCGAGCTCGGCGTGGGAGCGACCTTCCACCCCACCCGGGTCGGCATCCACTTCGGACTGCCCGGTCAGTTGGCCGGTGACCCTTACTTCGCCGGGCAGGGGCCAGCCAGGAAGGGCTGCATCCAGTGCGGGCAGTGCACCAGCGGCTGCCCCACCGGTGCGAAGAACACCCTGACCAAGAACTATCTCTACCTGGCCGAACGCGCGGGCGTCAGGATCCGCCCGCTGACCACCGCCGTCGCCCTGCACCCGCAGCCGGACGGAACCTGGCAGGTCCAGACCCTGCGCACCGTGCTCGACCACGGCATCCCGCGCCGTCGACGCGAACTTCTGACAGCCGGCCAGGTGGTACTGGCTGCCGGCGCCTGGGGCACCACCGAACTGCTCCACCGCTCCCGGCCTGACCTGCCCCTGCTCTCTCCCGCCCTGGGCACCAGGACCTGCACCAACCGCGAAGTGATCACCGCCGCCACCGCACCCGGCCTCGACACCGGCCCCGGCCCCGCCATCACCTCCGCCATCCGCCCCGACCCGACCACCCTCCTGCAGCTGTGCCGCGTCGGCCCCGGCACACACCCCCTCGCCGCAGCGATCCGGACCTTCCCTCTGCCGTTCCGCAGCTTCGGCCGACGCACCGCACTGCTGTTCACCATGGAACTGCGGAACTCCGCCCTCACCAGCCACTACCGGCCCAGGCCCTTCGGCAGACGACTCGTCTTCCGCCCCGGCACCACCCGCCCGGAACCCGTCCGCAGCCCCACCGCGGAAACCGTCACGCGCACGTACGCGGCGGCCATCCGAGGCCGTGCCCGCCGCCTGTGGACCACGCTGCTTCGGGTGCCGATCACCGCCCATCTGATGGGCGGTTGTCCCCTCGGCACCGATCCCGCCCGCAGCGTCATCGACCCCTACCACCGCGTGCACGGCTACCCGACCCTGCATGTCACCGACGCCTCCGCGATCCCGGGAAACCTGGGACACAACCCGTCGCTGACCATCACCGCCATGGCCGAACGAGCCCTCGCCGCCTGGCCCCCGGCCGGCACCCGTGACCCCCGACCGCACCAGGACGAGCCCTACCAAGCCCTGCCCCCGCTGAAAGCACCCACCCTCCCGTGCCAAACCACCCGCTCATCGTCGGCCTCGGCCGCACCCGTCTCTTCACCCGTATCGCCCCCCACGTCCTGCCGGCCTGCGACCTAGCCGTCCACCGCCTCACCCGCGGCCGCCTGCTTCCCAGCCGCCTGTTCATCACCACCGTCATCCTCCACACCACCGGCCACCGCACCGGCACAACCCGCAGCACTCCCCTGTGCGCCCACCACAGCCCCGACGGCAGCTGGCTCGTCATCGCCAGCAACTTCGGCAGAGCACACCACCCCACCTGGAGCACCAACCTCCTCCACACCCCCACCGCCAGGATCACCACCGGCAGGCATTCCCACGACGTGACCGCCCGGCTGCTCAGCCCCGAGGAAAAGACGACCCACCGCCACCGCATCCTCGCCGCCCTGCCCGTCTACGACACCTACACCGCCCGCACCACCCGCGACATCCGCGTCTTCCACCTCACACCCCGGCCTTAACGGACTCTCTCGTCCAAGACGGTGTGACCATGCCGAACGCGTCTCCCGCCTCCTCTTCCAAGCCCGCCCTGGTGGTCCGCCGTCGAGCGTTCGGGCTGCGGCTACGGGAGCTCCGTGCCAACGCCAATCGCACGCAGGCCAGCGTTGCCGCGGAAGCGTGGGTGGATCGAGCCTTCTACGGTCGGCGTCGGGGTCGTCGGCCGGGCGCCGGATCGGTCGGCCATGGTTTGGCCCCGGCCGGTCCGGCACCGTGCCGGCCGCTGTCACTGGTCAGGTCCGTCGCCGCTTCTTGTCGGAGCACGCCGTACCAGCCCTGACGCACCCTGGCACTCGGCCGACACCTGAACACCACCCCGTGCCCGGCGGCAGAAGCCGTACGGCGCACGCTCCGCCCAGCGCGCGGTTGGCGCTACCGGGGCAACTTCGCGGTGCGCTCAGAGCAGGTTTCCGGACTGTCAGAGCTCCAAAGGAACCCGCGCGTACTCCACTATGGCACCCTCGTTCTCGTCTCCGCAGGCACCCCTTGGACCGCACCGCCAGGAGGAACCCGTGTCATACCCGCAACTGCTCACCCCCGAGGAGAAGCTCGCCGACGCGAAGAAGCTGTTGAGCCTCCCGCATATCGTCGCGATCTGCGGCTCCACCCGCTTCATGACCGAGATGAACGAGGCCGATCTGCGGGAGACCAAAGCCGGAAGATCGTCGTCAAACCGGGCATTGACATGAAGTCGCCGCACGAACTTTGGTCCGATCCTGTCGAGGCCGAGGCGCTGAAGGCTCGACTCGACGGTCTGCACCGGGCGAAGATCCGACTCGCTGATGAGGCGCTCGTGGTCGGCGACTACATCGGAGACAGCACCCGAGCCGAAATCGCCTACGCCCGGTCGCTGGGCAAGCCCGTGCGGTTCACGCACCCCGAAGTCGACCCTGACGCCTGACCGCCCGCTGCCACCTCGACCACCAGGGCCTGCAGCCCGCCGCCTGACCGTCTCGCGGTGGCTTCGGCCACCGCCCACCCCACACCCTCCGCAGGCACCCCTTGGAATTGATCATCTAGCTTCCGGGCCGAATAGCGCAGGGTTGGAACACCGACTCTTCCCCAGTCCGATGGGCTCAACCGAGTGGACTCCACTCCGGTGCGCCGGATGACGAGGCACGCCACGCGGTGCGCACCGGGATGTCCGCCACCGCATCCGGCGGCGCACCACCCGACGACGCCCGGCACTCGCGCGCGCCCGGTGCGCCGCACCCGATGTCCCGCACCGCACCGGTGCGCCCACCGCCGACCGCCCCCTTGACCAGGTGCGGTCGGTGGCGTGCGCTACCCCCTTGACCAGGTCCGCCACCGAGGACGTTTCCCCTTGACACAGCCCCTTTCGGCTGGCGATCAGGTCGTGGTCAAGGGGGTGTGTGATAGAGGAGCCCGCCCGGCCGTGGCGCGCGCCCGGTGCGGTGCGGCGCTGCCGATGGAGCGCACCACGATGGGCGGTGGGGCGTGCGGCGGTGGCGCGCATGAGTGCGCCTACACGACGGTCAGGCGCACCGGGTGCGAGCCGGACGGTGTGAGGTGGGCGTCGAGGGCCTGGCCCACTCCGACGGCCTCCAGCTGGCGCAGAGTGTCGGCGACGTCCTCGTGGTCCTCGGTGAGGAACTGTGCGGCGAAGTCGATGACGGAGCGGGCGATGCCTTCCGCCGTGTCCGGTCCGGCCTGTGCCCAGGTCCGCAGCGAGGTCACGAAGACGCGTCCGAGGGCCTCCAGGGCGAAGGTGTCCGCGCACGGCTTGCCCGCCTCCGGGCCGGGCAGCGCGGTGACGGGGACGACGATCCGTTCGACGACGTCGACGAGCAGCTCGGGCATCCGCGGCTCGCCGTTGGCGAACTCGCCGGCGGCTTCGACGTCGTCGGCCTGGGCGGCCCGGAGGTAGCTGAACGCGCTGATGGCAGCTTCCGGGGTCATCGGGGCGAGCGGCATGTTGGTGGTGGGCATGATGGCTCCTCACGTACGGGGCGCCGAGCCGATCGCGGCGGCCGCATAAAGCGATCTTCAGAGCAGATGCCTGTGGATAGAGTCCGCGCACCGACGGTGAGCGGACTCGCCTGGCCGGCGCTGTGACGTTGCGCAGCAGTTGGCCACTTTTGCCACCGGCTCGTCAGCCTCGTAGGAGTGACGACACTTCAGATCTGTGATGCACGTCACGTGATCGCTGGCCAGATTTTTTGTCGCAACTGAGCTCGACCAGGACCGAGAGGAGAACCTGTACTCAGTTCCGCGAGGAGACTTCATGGCCAACGACGCGACGTCGATTTTCTACACGTCAGCTGCCGAAGAGCTCGGGCTACAGGCGACCGACCCAGTAACTCTCCATAGTCACGTCATGGCCCAGGCCGCGCAGTTCATGCGGGAGTGGGGGTGTCACCATGGCGAATCGCCCAACGTGCAGTTGGAGTACCTGGTGCACGCCGACTGGCGGACCGGGAGAAGCGGCTTCTTTGCTGTTCACTCCGACGGCACCGTGGCTGCACGCCCCATGGGGCCCGCTCTTTGGTCGATAACTGATGAAAACAGCCAGGTACGCAGGCTTCCACTGACCAGTTCGGATCCGATGAGTCCCCTACTGAGCACGGGACTCCTTAGCGTTGGAATGAACGTCCCTGACGTGGTGCAGGCGCTGGATGCGCGGAGGGCGGCCCTGGCGAATGACACAGCACGCCTGGATTCATTCGTCTCCGACGTGCTCGGGTTGTGGCGGGGAGGACGATGGCGCGAGGCGGCGTCGACCGCGCTGCTGGGTGAGTGGGTTTCCCCCTTGCAGGACGAGGGCGTGCTTGGGCCCGCCGCTCTAGACCACCTCAAGACCGAGGTGAGGGAGATCCACCGGCATCTGACTCCTGTCTGGCGACGCCGTGTGAACCGAACCCGGGTGCTCATGCTCGACATGCCGTTGGGCGAGGACATGACGCTGTACGACCTGGTTGCGGGAAGGGAGCCCGAGGGCGGTCGCGTCGCTGGGGAGGAGCCGGAAGATGTCCGGGCAGCAGCGCTGCTCCGGAATCTACGGCCGGACGAACGCATGGTGGTCCTGGCCTGGGCTCACCCTGAAGTTGCCACTTGGGAGGACGCCGCATGGCATGCGGGCGCCCGCGACGCCAAAATCGTCGCTAGAAGTGTGCGGCGGAAGGTCAGGCGCCTTCTCGCCGAGCAGCATCGGCGCCGCGAGCAGAGTGGTGGGCAGTGGCTGGCGCACTCAGAAGGAGACCGCGCGTGACTCTCACCGCACTCGTCATCCTCTTCCTGTTCGCCCTCATCGTGCTCTTGGTCGGCGGTGGTGTCCTGGCGCTGCTGATGTCGCACCCTGCCTTGTCCGCTCCACTGGTCGGCGCTTTTGCGGCGATGACGCTCATCGTCACCATCCTCGCCGTGCTGGTGGCAGCGGCACGGTCCTGATCGCGATTGCCACTGGTCTCCCGACCAGTGGCTCACCAACCATCGTGCAAACTCGCCCGATAGGAGTTAGTAGGGCCCCCTGACCAGGGAGACGGGGGGCCAGTCCGCCATGTGTCGCGCAACGTCACAGGCGCCTGCCTTGCCCCTTGTCCAGTTCCGCTACCTGCGACATTCCGCGCATTCCGGTGGGGAGAAATCTTTGTCCCGGGACACTGCGCGACGGTCGGAAGAAAAGCCGCTGCCGTCCGGGGCGTGCCGCTGGGAGACTGCGGGGATGACCACGCAGCGGCTGCCGTTCCCGGTCCCGGTCGAACGCGCCCACCTCTTCGTCGACAGCTAAGCCGACATGCACGACCTCGTTGAGGACCTGGTCGTGCCCGCCGGTGTTCCCGAGGCCGCAGCGACCGTCCTGCGGACGGCCCGCGAGCTGCTGCGCCAGTCGTACTACTGCTACGAATTCTCCACCGTGGCGGTCATGCACTCCCTGATCGCGGTGGAGATCGTGCTGCGCGACCGCATCCCGGAGGCGGGCAAGAAGCCACTGCACGGTCTCATCAAGCAGGGTGCGGCCGATGGGATTCTGACGGCCAGGCAGGCGGAGTACCTCGACTATGGCCGGCAGATCCGCAAGGGGATGGCGCACGGCCAGACCACGCACGCGGTGATGCCACTGGCCATGGCGGTGCCGATGGTGACGACCTTGTTCGCGATCGTCTTCGAGCTCTGCGCGGCTGTCCTCTGACACCGAACCTTGACCGATTGCCACTCAAGTTTGACCGGGCGGGTTCAGGCGGGTTGCCCGGCTCCCACGGAGTGGCAGCAGCGGAGCGGGCCGCTCTGGTGTGAGGTTGCGGCCCGCTGTCGGAGTCTGCGACTCAGGGGTTGTGGCTGACTGTCGTGGGCAGCTGGAGCAGCGATGCGCGGACCTGGTCGGGTGAGCCGATGATCGCGAAGTCGACGGGCTGCTGGAGCTGGTACATCGCACCCTGCGGGGGAAAGGGGGTGAGATGGTCCTGGAGCATGGTGGCCGTCTGGGGGTTGGACAGAACCCGCGGTCCGTCGGGGGTCGTCTCGATGGAAAGGGTCCAGTCGAGGAGGAAGGTGCTGCGGAAGGTCGGGGGCAGGTTGCTGCGGAGCTCGAGCGAGCTGAGCGGCGTGGTGTCGACGTCGGCCTGGGAGAGGGTGACCCTGCCGAGCTGGGGGTGGTCGGCGTTCATCTCGAAGCCGATGACCTTGAGCTTTCTCCCGCCAAGGCCACTGTCGAGGTCCGCCTCGACCCGGACTCTGATCCCGCCCTTCAGGTCCAGGTTGACGTCTCCTGCACTCTCGACCTTCAGCGGCACGTTGACCGCGTAACAGCTCATCGGGATTTCCAGACCGATCGGGGGCAGCAGCCCCGAGGCGTTCGACACGAGTTCTCCAGTGGATGTCGTCGGCCAGCCGCGTCATGAAGCGCGGCTGACTCGCCCTAGTTACCCAGAGCGCACGAATCAACACTATCCGTTCTCGTGCGCACGCACTGGCGCGCGGGCGTGACCGGCGCATCTTCCGTCGGCGCAGTGCCCAGGGTCCATCTCCAGCGTCAGAGGACAGCCGCCGCACCTGCTTGACGATCACGGCTCGGTAACGGCACTCAGTGGAGTGTCACACCGTCGACTTTCGCCACACCTCTACCAGGTGACGGGGGACTTCCATCCGGACCCCCGCGTCACCTGCGTGAGGAGCCTTGTCATGACGTACACCAGCAGCGCCCGGCAGCCCGAACCGGAGCCACGTCCGACCTGGACAAGGGGTGCTGAACGCCCGCCGGGCGGCCCGGAATCCAGTGCCGTGAACGGTGCCGCGAACGATTCCAACGTCGTGCCCATCACCGCAGCTCACACTGCCCGCCACGGGACGTTCCGGCACGCTGACACCTTTCCCCCTTCCCCTGAGACGTCAGCGAAGGGGAAGAAGTCCACTCCCACGGCCGGGAAGGTGCGGGCTGATGCGCTGCGGATGCTGGGGTGCGTGCGGATAGCCACGGTGCGGCAGATGGCTCAGGTGATCACGAAGGATGAGTCGGACGGCCGGTCGTACGTGCGCAGGGCGATGAAGAAGCTGGCGGGGCTCGGGCTGGCGGAGACGAACGGCAAGGCGGGCAAGCACCCGATCTGGAACCTGACCCCGGCGGGACAGAAGGCTCTGGCCGACGGCAACGAGCTGCCTCCCCGACCGAAGGCCGGCACTGGAGCGAAGGCGGTGAAGGCCGGGTTCGGTCCGCACGGCGTCGCGGTGACGGACATGATCCTGGCCTTCGGCGGCCGCAAGCACCTGACCGACTGGCAGGTGGAGGTCAACCACGCCATCAAGGAGACCGGCCTGAGCTTCAACACCGATGCAGTCCTGGCCCTGCCGACGAAGACCAGCGAGGTGCGCCTCTTCGAGCTCGACAACGGCACCATGTCCCAGGCCCGGCTCGCCAAGGAGGTCTGGGACTACGAGCGCTACGCCGGGCACCGCGTCTGGGAAGGCGCCCGCGGCACGATTGGCAACACGTTCCCGTTCTGGCAGCGCCACCGCTACACCCGCTCCCAGACCTTCCCGCGGCTGCACGTCGTCCTGGCGGGCAAGGAGGAACACCTGCTCGACAACCGCCTCCAGGCGCTCGCCGACGACGTGAAGGGCATCGCCGTCGCGGTCTGGGTGAACACCCTGCCCCGGCTCCAGCGCGGCGAGCCCTGGTACGAGATCGGCGTCGACGACCCGGACCGGCGCCGCCGACGCTACCCCGAACCCGCTGGCCGCTGACGGCGCGCGACGCCGGGCACGCCCCCGCCACGAAGGGGGCTGCCCGACGCCCGGCCCGGTGGGCGGAGCGGGCACCGAAGACCCGGCTACGCCATGGCGGCGGCCACGGTCTCAAGAACGGCGCGCTGCTGCGGGTCGACGGGAACGTCGGCCTGGCGCAGCGAGCGAAGCGTGGTGCCTTCGGCGCACAGCCTGCACAGCCCGATCACCGGCATCGGACCGGCCCCGATCAGGGTGTGCGGGGAAGAGCTCTCGTAGACGGGCCGGTAGCAGCCGGGGCACAGTCGGCAGTCCTCGAGTTCGTCCGCCGGCTGCGCGTCCGGACCGAGCAGCGGCACGATCCGCAGGAGTCCCTCCCCGGCTTCGGCCCACAGCCCCATAGGCCGTTCCGCGCTCCGCTCGAAGACGACGTCGCCGTCCGCGCCGTCGCTCGTGCGGACCCGGGCCAGCGTACCGACGCCGTCCTCGGGGGTGGTTGGGCATGAACGCCAGGACGGTCCTGTGTCCAGGCCCCTCGGACATGACCTGACCGTGCCCTCGCCCGGAAGCCAGGGCCGCGCCCAGCTCGTTCAACCCCTGGCCGTCGTCATCGTTGCGCACACGCAGCGCCCACGAGGCCGGAGCGCCGTCGATCTCCGCAGGGGAGGAGGTGATCAGGATGCCGTTGCCGGACTGGCGAACGTCCAGGTGCTGCATTCCCTCGGTGGCGTGGAACGCCGTGCCGAACCACTCCGTGGCCGGCCGGTCGCTCTCGCCCCGTGGGCGGCGCGGCTTGTGCTGCTTGTGACGTCCCATGATGTGCCTCGCAGACGTGGCCCGTGCGCGGGCCGATTGGTCCGCTGAACCCACAATCGGCAGCCCACCAGCCCCGGTACGCCACGGGCCTGTCATTCACCCGCCCAGCCCATCTGGCTGTCGGGTCCCCGCTGTGGAAGCGGTCGTTGTCAGCTGGCCACGACGTCGCGTAGTTCCCGTACAGCGCGCTCGCGGTGGTGCTGGGCGGGGATCGCTTCGTACAGGTCCAGTGCGCGGCGGTGGACCAGGCCGGTGCGGTAGTCGCCGGGCAGTCCGGTGAGGGCGTCGACCGTACGACGGCACGCCTGCTCGGTGCCGCCGTCGTGATGGGAGCAGGCGGCGGCGTCGATGGTCAGCAGGGTGCGGGTCATGGTGCTGGTCGGCGCGGACAGTTCCAGGGCGCGCTGCTGACTCTCGTTTGCGCGGCGGGTGTCTGCGAGCGTGGTGAAGGCGTGGCTGAGGTGGACGTGGTGTTTCTGCTCGCCGTACGTCAGCCAGGTGTCCGACCGCTCGCCCTCGGGGAGCCGTTCCATGAGGGCGTCGGCGTCGGCGAGCGCCTGGCGGGCCTGCTCGCTCTGGTGGTTGAGGGCGTAGGCGCGGGCGGCGACCGCGGCCGCCAGCGTCGCCGCAGCGGTCGGCCGGGTGCCGGTGATGCGGCGGGCCTGTTCGGCGAGGCTGGCCGCTGCCCTCGGAGCGCCGTAGTTGAGCGGCACCATCGCCTCTCGGGCGAGGACCCAGGCGTGCAGCTGCTGGTCGCCGGATTCGGCGGCGGCCCGGGCGGCGGTGGCGAACCACGCGCGGGACTCCTTCCGGCTGCCCAGGTCGTGTAAGACGATCGCGGTCATCCCGGGCCATCTGCCCGGCCGTCCGGCACAACCTGGCCCGGACCGGTGCGGGCTGCGGGATGGTGAGCAGCGGGCGCAGACCGGCGAAGTCCGAGACCAGATCGGCCAGGACACGGGTGGGGGCTTGGCCGTGGTAGCCGTACCCGTAGCTCTCGGCTGCGGCCTCGAGGTCGGCCAGGTCCTGGGGCGTGTCGGGGCAGAGGGTCTGGTCGACGTCGGTCCGGGCGGCGGTGAGGGCGGCGAGTGCCGGGGCGGTGAGGCCGGCGGCGAGCGCGCCACGCAGCATGTTGCGGCGCTTCATCGGGTCATCTCCATGGTCGGACTCCGTGCCGAGGGCGGCGGTGTCCTCCCAGGGTTGCGCAGCGAGCCCCAGGAGGGCACCGGGAATGCGCAGACCGCCGGAGATTCGCTCGACAGTTGCCAGCGCGGTGACAGCTGCGGTGCCCCGGGCGATCTGGCTGACTCGCTCGGACTTGAGCGCGCACGCCTCCGCGATCCGGTTGTAGGAGATCCCCTCGTCGTGCGCCATGGCGAACACCGTGGTGAAGTCGCGCTCGCGCAGGGCCCTCACGAACGTGGGGTCGGCCAGCAGACGGTGCGGCATCTGGGCGGGTGACAGCGGTAGGTCGTCCACAAGTCCCCCTAAAAGTTCGTGGAATGACGCTGCGTCAGCCTGACGCCGAGCACATCACCGACCATGCACTGTAATCAGTTCGACAGCAGCAAAAAGCCCAGGTCACAAGCTATGTGACCCGGGCATTGCCGAGCCGCCTTGGCTGTGAGCGGGCGTGCATGTCTCTCTGCATACGGCAGATTTGCTCGCCGCGTTGCGTCGTGGCCAGGCGCGTGAGGTGCTGCAACTCGTCGGTGATGGCGTGGCCGGGGGCGGCGGCGCACAGCCTGCCTCGGGCCGCGGCGATGGCGGCCTCATGCGTCAGCGCACTCCAGGAGCGCGGCTTCCCGAATCCCGCCCGGTCCGCGAAGTACCCGCCGATCATCTTGGAGATGTCGGGACGAGGCGTGAGGTGAAGGGCAGTGGTGTGTCCGTCAGCTGGGCGCTCGGGGTCTTCAGGAGCAGGTTCACGTGCGCGTACCCTCCGCGGCTCCGGACGGCGCGTCGTGCCTCCCGCCGTGCGTGTCGTCGCCATGGGTGGGGCAGGTCGGTGGTTCACGGTTTCTGGCCGGGTGGCCGGTCGGCGTAGTCCTCGACCAGGTCGGCGATGAGCGAGAGAAGGGCGTCGGCCCGGTGGCGGTCCTCGGGCTGGGTCCGCAGGGCCTGGTCCAGTGCCCGGAGCCGGTCCAGGGCGGCCGGGGCCCGGTCCCTGACCTCGTCGAGCAGCTCCGTGGTGACCAGGTCCAGGCATTCGGTGAGCAGGAGACGGGTGGCGGGGGCGGGGGGAGCCGGGTCGGGGGCGGCGAAGCCGGTGGTCAGGTACTGCGCGGGGTCGGTGAGGCTCCAGCCGACGACGGTGCCGTGCTGGACGAGGAGCGCCACGTCGGGGGCGATGCCGATGCGGGCCTCCAGCGGCTCGTCGAGGACGTCGAGATCGCGCAGGCAGGTCAGCACGGTGTCCCCGGGGGCGCGGCAGAGCTCACTGGTCACCTCCAGGCGGAAGTCCTGGGCCTCGTCCGCGCGAAGGCCGCCCGGGTGGACGAGGGGGGCGGCGGGAACGCGTGCGGAGTCCGCGGCATCGGCGGCCTCACCCGCGATCTGGAACTCGGCGCCGACCAGTTGCCGGCTCGCCCGATCGAACCGGAGCTCGTCAGGCGTGTCCCACAGCCACGGCTGACTGCCGAAGGTGTCCAGAAGGAACCGCCCGCGTTCCTCGACGTTTGCGTACGTCGCGATGCGCACACGGAAGTCCCGAAAATCGAAACGCGGGGTGATGTGCAGCGGATCGCCCGTCACCGTCGCGGTCCATTTGTCGTCGATGGTGATTCTCATGGTGAACGCCACCTCTATCTGACCTGCACTGCGGGAGCCATGTAGCCGCTCTTGGCGGGAATCCTGCCCTCCACCACGTCCGCGTGCGTAATCGGTGCACCGGGATCGGTGGGCAAGCCGCCCAGTGCCTCGGCCCCGGAAGGACCCTTGATACCGGACGAACCGTATGCCGTGATGACGTTGCCCGCCCCCTGACGGTCGGCCCGGACCACCACGATGTCCTCCCCCTGACGGCAAATCAGGTTTCCGCTGTCCGCCGTCGAGTGGTACACCGCGTCCGGTTTCTTGAGGATCTCCGTGACCATTTCCTCGGTGAAACCGTGGTAGTTGCCGGCCTTCTTAGACGTCGTTTCAGTTGGTAAGTCGGCGGTAGGCGATCAGGGCTGCGGCTATGCCGACGAAGGCCAGGAAGTGCTCGGCCTTTCGCTCCTAACGGCGGTGCGGCCTTCGGCATCCGGCCAGCCAGGAGACCGTTCTTTCGACGACCCAGCGTTGGCGGCCCAGCCGGGTGGAGGACTCGATGCCCTTGCGGGCGATGCGGTGGCGGATGCGACGCTCGCGAAGCCATTTCCGCAGGTGGTCGTAGTCGTATCCCTTGTCGGCATGGGGCTTGGCCGGACGTCGGCGGCGCGGTCCGCGGCGGGAGCGGATGGGCGGGATCCCGCGCACGAGCGGTTCCAGAGCCTGGCTGTCGTGCAGGTTGGCGCCGGAGACGCCCAGCGACAGCGGCAGCCCGTTCCGGTCGGTGATGAGGTGGATTTTCGATCCCGGCTTGCCACGGTCGGTCGGATTCGGTCCGGTCAGGGGCCCCCTTTTGCCGCCCGGACGCTGACGGAGTCGATCGCGCACCGCGACCAGTCCAGCTCGCCCCGGGTGCCGAGCTCGTCCAGGATCAGGCGGTGCAGCCGGGCCCACACCCGGTCCTGGCTCCACTGGGCGAAGCGCCGGTAGACGGTGGGCCAGGCCGGCCCGAACACCGGCGGCAGCTGCCGCCAGGTGCAGCCCGACGTGGCCACGAAGATGATCGCGGCCAGGCATTCGCGGTCCCCGGCCCGCCGCCGCCCGCCGCCTTGCGGACGTATGACCTCGGTCGGCGGGACCACCCGCCGAAACAACACCCACAACTCGTCCGGTACCAACCGCTCGATCAGACCCGTCATGCACGGCTCAACGAGCGATCACGCCATCAGAAACGGCGTCTAAGGGTTCAGAAGGAGTAGGGCCCGAACCGGCCCCACATGATGACCGCGGCGACGATGAGCAGGATCGCGTTGAACCCGATGGCCTGCGGCTCCTTGCGGCGGGCGTGGAGGCCCATGGCCAGGACCATGATCACAGCCAGGCCGGTGGCGGCGAGGGGGGTGAGCACGGTGGCGATGTCGAAAGCACCCGGCAGGATCAACCCGAGGGCGCCGGCGAGTTCGGCGACGCCGATCAGACGTACCACGGGTGTTGAGACGTCACTGACCCACGGCAGCTGGGACATGAGCTTTTCGCGGGGCTGGGTGGACTTGGTGACGCCGGCGGTTCCGAACAGTGCGGCGAGGATGCCCTGCAGAATCCACAGGAACACGTTCATCGGAGCGGAAACCTTCTTCTTCGGTCCCGCCGCGGCGGGGATCGCCGCGGCGGACGTGGATTGAGCGGATCACGATTCAACGGGGGAGAGCTGGGAGGCGTCAGACGGTGAAGACGCGCTCGGCTTCGTCGCGCTGGGTGTGCAGGTCCCAGTAGAGAGGGGCGATCTCCTCGGCCTCGGCGGTCGGGATTTCGGGAGGGCCGCCCGCGCCGATCCACACGCCGATGGCGACGTGCGCAGCCTGGATACCGGTGCCCAGCTCCTTGTGCAGGTTGAGCACCCAGTTGCGCAGCGCCGCCTGAGCGGGGTTGACGTTGCCGAGCATCGGGATGGGGTCGACCGAGCCGGCGCCGTTGGTGAAGAGCAGGGTGCCCGCGCCGGCCTCACACATCGCGGGCAGGACGGCCTGGGTGGCGGTGATGGCGCTGTAGAGCAGGAAATCGATCCATCCCTGCACATCGGACGGGCTGGTCTGGGACGGGGAGGTGAGGGTCATGGAGCTTATGGAGCCGTTGCCCGGAGAGGGGGAGTGCTCCAGGACATCGATGCCGCCGAAGCGGGTGGCGGCGTCCTTGAGGGCCTGGGTCAGCGCGTCGTGGTCGAGCACGTCCGCCGGGAACGCGGCGGCGGTGATGCCCTCGGCGGCGAGCCGGCCGACGAGGTCGTCGAGCTTGGCGCGGTTGCGGGCGATGAGAGCGACGTCGTAGCCGCGCGAGCCGAAGGTGCGGGCGATGGCGAGGCCCATGCCGGGACCGGCTCCGACGATGGCGATGCTGGGCACGGTGAAGTCCTTTCGTGGGGGAAGCGTCTGAGATACGGACTGGTCAGGCGACGGTGATCGCGATCTCGCCGACGGTGCCGGCGTCGAACGCGGCAAATGCCTCGGGGGCACGCTCAAGGTCGAACTCTGAGTTCACCGACACCTTGAGGGCGCCGGAGGCTACCTGCCCGGCGAGGGTGGACAGGGTGCCGGCGGTCGGGTTGGACCGGATCACGGCGGTGTGCAGCTTGCGGTCCTCCGAGGCCTCGGACCTGCAGGTATCCGGCCGCCGTGGCCAGATCGAACCCGTTCACCGAGGACGCGACCACCTTCACCAGCACCTCACCGGCCGCCCGGGCGGGGCACCTCCACGTCGGTCACCTCTGGGCTGCCGGGTACCTGCGCCAATGTCACAGCGCGCACTGATCATCAACTCCATGGCATCGGTATCGCTCGATTCAGAAAGGGGCATCCGATTCACGATTCGGAAAGGCCTGTCCGGTTCCGTGCCGCCCACGATAACACTGAAACTGGATAGGGCGTTCCGATTCGATAGACTGAGTGTCATGAACCTTGGCGCCCGACCCAGCAATGACCCTGCCGCACAACCTCTGCGCAGCGATGCCGAGCGCAACCGTGCGCGGATCGTCGGCGCTGCGCGCACGGTGTTCAGGCGTGACGGCCTGCATGCCTCCATGGCTTCCGTGGCCCGCGAGGCGGGGGTGGGCATCGCCACCCTGTTCCGCCGGTTCCCGACAAAGGAGGAACTGGTCGCCGCGGTCTTCGCCGACCGTATGGACGCATACGTCGACGCGGTCGGCGTCGCCCTCGACGACCCCGATCCCTGGCGCGGTCTCGCGGGGTTCATCGAAACCGCCTGCGCGATGCAGGCCGCCGATTACGGCTTCGCCGACGTGCTGACCATGACCTTCCCCAAAGCCAAGGCTCTGGAGGAGCGCCGAGACCAGGCGTACGAGGGCGTCGTCCAGCTCATCGGCCGCGCCAAGGCCGCAGGACGTCTGCGTGAGGACTTCAGCCCCGAGGACCTGGTGCTGCTGCACATGGCCACT
The DNA here is from genome assembly GCF_044455165.1 of Streptomyces sp. NPDC051315. Classification (NCBI taxonomy): domain Bacteria; kingdom Bacillati; phylum Actinomycetota; class Actinomycetes; order Kitasatosporales; family Streptomycetaceae; genus Streptomyces; species Streptomyces sp. NPDC051315. The sequence continues at coordinate 20,133 of NZ_JBITEN010000017.1, read as the reverse complement.
GCCGGCGTCGTCAACGCCACCGGCGACGCCGCTCCCGACGCCTGGAAACGCGTCGTCGCCCTGTTGCTCCAGTCCTTCGAGGCCCCCGCCCGCGGCCCCCTGCCCGACTCGCCCGAGCCCCGCGCCTTTTACAAAGCCATGCTCCGTGCCGGACAGGCGTGCTCTGCCTCGCCGGAACCCGGGAGGAAGGACTGAAAGGTCGTGCGCCCGGATGCGCATCAGCGGCACGGTCCGGTGGCCGGCACCGTCGGTCCGAGGCGCCCAGGCCGACAGCTAAGACATCTATCAAGCTCACGGGATGACTGGCCGCGCAGGTACGACTGATCTTCCGGCAGGGTGATGACGCTGCCCGCCGGCCTCGCGCTGCTCGGTTACTGCTTGAGCTGAGACAGCAGCTGTCTTGCTCTGTTGTCAGGGCCTCTCGCTGGGGTACCGCAGCATAGCCTGCACCGCAGCAGTGATGATCCAGAACGTCTCCATCAGACGGAGCCTAAGACCGTGTCCTATGTGATACGGACGCTGACCCGCAGGTCCTTGGCGATCAACGAGCTCGCCTCGCCCTGGGCGAACCTCTCGGCCGCCTTCAGCCGTAACTCCTCGCGGTGCTGCCGTTCGGCGGTCAGCCCGCCCCCTTGTGAATACCGCATGCTCCGGTGATACCGCAGGGGCGAGGCTTCGTCAGCCCTTAGACTTCACGAGTTCAAGCTCAGTAACCGCTGCGGGCCCGCGCAGTCTTGAGGCGCTGGACGGGCAGGTTGTGGATGGTCCTATCGCAGCCCAGGGTCTAGTTGGGGATCTGTCTCGCGGACACTCCCGCCGCATCCGGCGTGTGCCGGGCGGGGCTGACCTAGGCAGCAGGCTTCGTGGTGGTCGACGGCCCGGCGACGCCGAGTCTGACACCGACGCGCACCGTGACGGCCACCCGTGCGGACGCGCTGGCGCCGGCCGTCAGCGGGCATCCGTGGGCGGGGCGCAGGTTCACCGCAGGGTGGGGCAGCCGCGGCGTCCTGGACGTCGCGCTCATCGATCCGCAGCTGGTGGTGGAGGTCGCCGTGGACGTCGCCCACGACGCTGCCGGCCGCTGGCGTCACCTCGTACGCGCCCACCGGGCGCGCCCGACCTGGCCCCGGACGTCGTGTGCTGAAGAAGTTGAATGCCCGAAATTGGGGACCTTGGGGCTGCCGGGAGCGCCCTTCTGCATGGCTTTGGCAAGCCCTCGGCTGCGACTTTGTTCGGAGTCTGCCCCAAGGGGCCACCCGTGTCCCGGCCAGCACCCCACACCCTCTCGCAGCCCGTCGTGAAGTGGGCCCTGACCTGGTGTTTTCCGACTGGTCTCCTACGCTGGAAGCGCTGCGAGACGTCATCGAGAGGGGACTTCATGAGTGAGGAAGCTATCAAGTACGACGCCACATGCATCCAGGTGTTGGACGGGAGGGAAGCTGTCCACAGGCGGCCTGGGATGTATATCGGGTCGACCGGTGAACGCGGCCTGGGTCACATGGTGTTCGCGGTCACCGACTGGGCGGTGGCCGAGGTACTGGCTGGCCGTGCCGGCTCCGTAGGCGTCACCCTCATGCCTCGAGCAGTCGTCGGATGCCTTGAGCCAGGATGCTGTCGTTTCTCGTGAACATCGAACACGGCAGAGTTCGGGTGCCTCCCAGAGAGCTGAACAACCGCTGCCCCAACTCATGAACAAAACCAGGCAGGGTGATGACGCTGCCCGCCGGCCTCGCGCTGCTCGGTTACTGCTTGAGCTGAGACAGCAGCTGTCTTGCTCTGATGTCAGGGCCTCTCGCTGGGGTACCGCAGCATAGCCTGCTCGGGAGCACGGGCCGTGACGATACGGCTGGATCGGCTCCCCTCGCTACGAGGAAAGGGGAGCAGGCATGGAGAACAACAGTCAGACCGACACGGCCCCACTGGTGGCGATGCTCATTGCGCGTGCCGCCGTGAACTGAGGCTGAGCCTGGAAACGCATGCACGCGGCGGTGGCCGCGGAACTCGGGATCACCGGGGAGACGCTGCGCACGTGGGCCCGCAAGGACAACACCGGTCAACATGGATGCTCAGGGTCGAGAAGGTGTCATCACAGTTCGGGGGGGAAGAGTTGCTCCGCCGCCACCGCGGCGAGGGACTCCTCGTCGGTCAGCCGCTCGCCAAGGTTGTGGGTCTTGCTGCAGGGCCGGCGAGAGCAAACGCGACCACCATCACCTTCCAGCCCGACGCCGACATCTTCACCACGACGGAGCTCTCCTACGATGTACTGGAGCGCTACTTTCGGGAACTCGCCTTTCCCAACCGGGGACTGGACATCGCGCTGACCGACGAGCGCACACCGGGTCGGCTGCGGTCGCAACGCTTCCGGTTCCCGGGCGGGGTAAGGGACTTCGTTACCTTCCTCGACGAGGAAGCGGCGGCGGGGGCAGGGATGCCGGGGACGTCCATCGAGCAGGACGACGTCATCGGCTTCGAGCGGGCGGATGCGCGGATGGCGGGGACGGTCGACGTGGCCCTGCGGTGGTACGGCTCCCAGGAGGAACGACTGCGTAGCTTCGCCAATAGCTGGCCCACCCCAGAGGGCGGCACGCATGAGGCGGGGTTTCGCGGAGGGCTGGCGGCCGCAGTCAACGCCTATGCCCGCAAGCGGGGGCTGCTGACAGAGGAGGACCCTGATCTGTCCACCGACCGTATCGGTGAAGGCCTGACGGCGGTCGTGTCGGTGAAGCTGGAGCGTCTCGAGTTTCAAGGAGCCACGCGCGGCAGGCTGGGCGGCACCGTGGTGCACTACTGCGTCACAGCGGCCGTCCGAGAACACCTTGGCACATGGCTTGAGGAACAGCCGGAGAGGGCCCGCGCCGTGATCGGCCGCATCCTCTCCTGAAACCGGCGACTCCGGTTGACAGCAAGTGACTCCGGTAGGGTCTGTTGCGAAAGTGGATCTTGTTCGTTGATGATCACCTCCTGTGGGACGTGGGGATCTGACGAACAGCCAGTGGGCCCGGCTGGAGCCTCTGCTGCCGACGGGCATCAAGCCGGGTCGGCCGCAGGTGTGGACGCGGCGGCAGCTGATAGACGGCATACGGTGGCGGACCCGGACCGGTGCTCCCTGGCGGGACGTGCCCGAACGTTATGGGCCGTGGGACCGGGTCTATGACCTGTTCCGGCGCTGGCAGCGGGACGGCACCTGGGCAAGGATCCTCACCCAGCTCCAGGCCGAGGCGGACGCGAAGGGCCTGATCACCTGGGAGGTCAACGTCGACTCCACCGTCTGCCGGGCTCATCAGCACGCCGCGGGAGCGGCGAAAAAGGGGACCTCCAGAAGGAACCGCCCGGCGGGATCTTCGTCGAGCCGGCGGACCACGGCCTCGGACGCTCCCGCGGTGGGCTGACCAGCAAAATCCACCTTGCAGTCGAACAGGGGCAGAAGCCCTTGTCCGTCGTGATCACGGCCGGGCAGCGGGGCGACTCCCCGCAGTTCGAAGCGGTTTTGGAAGCCATCCGGGTTCCGAGGCTGGGGCTCGGCAGGCCGCGCAAGCGCCCGGACTGTGTGCGGGCCGACAAGGCGTACGACTCCCGCGGCAATCGCTCCTACCTGCGCAGACGCGGGATCAAAGCCACCATTCCAGTTCCGGCGGACCGAGTCCGCAACCGCCTCAAGCGTGGATCGCGTGGCGGGCGGCCGCCGAAGTTCGACAAGGACGACTACAAGCAACGGCACGCGGTCGAGTGCGGGATCAACCGGCTCAAGCGCCACCGGGCCGTTGCCACTCGGTACGACAAACTCGCCGTCCGCTACGAAGCGACAGTGCTGGTCGCAGCCATCAACGAGTGGTTGTGACCAGCACTTTCACAACAGGCCCTAGCGCACGAGGCACCGTTGCGCGACCCCCGGGTGGCACGGCCGTGTCACTCACCCGGCCGTGTCGCGCCAGTAAGCGCCTGCGCTCCGCGGCCGGGCATCAGCCACCCTCTGCAGTTCCTGCCTGCCCGGCGAACTGTTGCCGCACTCCCGGCGCCGGCACTGGGAGCGGAAACATGAGCGTGGGGGCAGAGGTAGGCGCCAAGTGGCGGCCAAGTGCTCCAGCACGCAGCCGCGCCGCCGTCCGTTCCGACACCGTCTTCGGCGGCCGTCGGCCCTGCAGCTCCCTTCACCCATGTGCGATCTGCACCCTCTGGTCCTGTTCGAGGAGAGAGCGCGCCGCGTCCATGTAGTGGATGGGGGAGCCAGCGCTGATACCGATGATGGCGGCCGGGTGAAGCGGGTCGGGCCCGCGGCTGAGCATCAGGCCTGGGGGTTGAGCATGGCTGCCGCGGTGGCCAGGTCGGTCTCGGCGCCGGTGGTCAGCGCGTAGAGGGCGTACCCGATCGGGGAAGCGTTCCACAGGTGTTTGGTCTGGGCTGCCAGGCCGGGGTGGACGTGCCCGCCCGCCTGCTCGTACGCGGTGAGTGTGGCCTGGAGCATCTCCTCGCCCGCGGCGCCGTACTGGGCGGTCAGGTCACGGGCGGGGTCGTCCACGCGGGCGGTGGTCCAGTCCAGGACCCCGGTGACCGTGCCCTTCTCGTCGAACAGTACGTGCGCGGGGTAGATCTCGCCGTGGGTCATCACGGTCTGCTCAGGCCAGCAGGTGTCGTCCTCGAGCCAGTCCTGCCAGGCCTCGGTCAGGGCGGGGAGGACGGTGAAGGCCTCGCTCACACGGGCGATGTCGTCTTGCCACGCCTGACGCACCTGGGTCGGGGTGCGGACCTCGACGCCCGCGGCTTCGGCCTGCTCCGGGGTGATGGAGTGCAGACGGGCCAGCAGGCGCCCCAGGCGCTCGGCGTAGTCCGGGCTGGCAGGGTCCATGTGCCAGTCAGGCTCCCCGGCGTCGGTCAGGGTCAGGCCCGGGGAGCCGGGCAGGGCCGGGTAGCCGATCAGCTCGGGGGAGCGGATCTGCCAGTCGGGGACCGCGACACCGTCCTCGGCCAGGACGGGAGCGACCAGGTCAAGGACGCGCGTCTCGGCGGCCATGCCCTCGGAGACGTCGGCGCGGCGCGGTATGCGCAGCACCCACCTCTGGCCGGTCGCGTCGGAGGCCATGACGACGCGGTAGTCCAGACCCGCTTCGTTCACGGTGGCGCCCTGCGCGGACAGGCGCGGGCCGTGGGCAGCGGCCAGGGCGATGACGTCATCGATCATGCTCATAAGGGTCACGCTCTCACCTGCGCCCGCACCACCTCCAGCTCTTTTCCCCTCACCAGCCATGTCAGCGCCGCGGCTGTCCACTGCTGCGGCGGCCGACCGGATCGCGGCGGCCATCTCGTGCGGCGGGCTGGCGATCCGGCTCGGCGTGAACGGGACGCGGCCGTGGAAGGCATGGCCACGGCCGTCGATCTGCTGCCGCTGCTCGCCCGGCGCGGTCTGCACCGCGCACAGCGCGAACGGCTGCTCGCCGACTGCACCGGTCTGGCGCAGGAAGCCGCCACCGGGTGCGCGGCCGGCCCGGCCCGATTCTGGGCACCCGGACGCGATCGCCAGCATCGACCACGAGAAGCGGCTGTGAAGCCGGGGCTACCCGCCGACTGGCCGGAGGGTTTGCTGCCGGTGGCGTTCCTGTTTGCCGACACCCCCAAAACCAGGATCGATAACACCGTGAAGGTCCCCAAGGAAGCCGGCCGCCGCAACAGTACGAGACCTACTACCACCATGCGATCACGGCCAGGTACTACAGCCAGGCTGTGCCGGTCGTCTTCATCACCCTGGAACAGCTCCAGGAGCGCGGCGCGGACACGGCGGCATGGCGGGGCCCGGAGCACACGGAGGAACAGATACCGACCGCCGCGCCCGACCACCCCGACGGCGACGCTCTCTACCGCCGCAAGGCCGCCCGCGCCGAAGCGGAAGAAGAACGGCGCCGAGCCGCTGAGCGGGAGGCGCGGCGGCTGGTGTACAAGCGGTGCGAGCAGAAGTGCACTGGCCAGCACTGGGAAGAGACCACCGCGTGCGGTGGCGCCTGGACGGCCGGGGAGGCGGGCCGTGTGCGGCAACTGTCGCGCCGACGACATCGCCTGCAAGGAAGCTGCCGCCGAAGCCGCTCGATTCCAGGCCGCCACGCCACTGGAATAGCAGCACGACCACGGTCAGGAGCCGTGCAAGCTTCGAAGTCTGTTTCGCCGCCGCGGCTGAACCCACAGGCGACGTTGCCCCTCCCGCCGGACACGGGGGAGAGGTGGCGCCGACGGCAGCGGCCCGGGACAGGCCGGGGCGGCCTGCTTCGCCAGCGCGGCGAGTGGGGAGCGCCAGCCATTTTCCACCGCGCACAAGTGCTTCCAGTCGACCTCCGGGTGTGCGGGGATGACCTTGTCGACGGACCGTGGTGTAGAGCTCGACGTCGACGGCCCCGGCCCAGCTCGTGCCGAAGCAGACCTCGATCGATTACGGGGAGCGGCCCCAGCCGAGCCGCACCATCCAGTCGAAGTCGGCCCTACCTGAAGCCGACGGGTTCCTGGATTCCTGAGCCCGTTCGTCTCGGAACCAGTCGGTGGCCGTGGGTTCTGAGGCCGCAGATGCGATGGGTTCGGCGCCTCGATTGCGGCAGTCCACAAGCCTCGTGTCACAGGACACGCTCGCGCGTTATGCACGATGACAGGGCCCTATGGCCAGATGCCAGGCGGGCATGGCCGGCCTCGACTGCTTCGCGGCGTCCAGGAAGGGACTGATCTCCCCCTGGGCATGAGACGGAAGAGCGGTGAACGAAAATGCTTGGTGACGCCTCGCGTGCCGACAAGTTCGCACTTGAGTTCGGGAATCTCCGGGTGGGGACCATCAAGTCGGTCAGCGGCATTGCATCCGGGCAAGAGTCAATCGAGGTGAAGCAGAACACTCCAAAGGGGGACCTTCTCATCCGTGAGGTCCCGGGTCCGAGGGACCTGCCCATCAGTCAGGTGAGGTCCGGGGTTGTGCAGCCCGGGCAGATCAAGCTGGTGCTGGAGCCCGATCAGGCTCAGGCTCTTGCGGCGGCAGCTGAGGGCGGCTCTGAGGACGCCGTCCTGACGATCTCCGACGGTGAGGGCGAGGCGGTGCATGTCCTCAAGCTCGCCAACGCATCGGTTGATGCGGAGGGTGAGGAAATCACGCTTACCTTCGAGGACATCAACGTCGAATAGCCCGCGGTCTGCGTCAGGAACCACGGGCTTCTAGCAGAAGGCCGGATGTCCGGGATAGGTCTCGGTCTTCCGGCCTTCGTGCTTGTGTTGCTTGCCCCGAGGGGGATTATCCGGTGTTCCGAGTGTTCATGCCTGGGTCGGGTTGTTTTTGGCGGGTGGTTCGGGAGCCAGTCCGGCAACGGATTCGAGAGCCACCCCGGCGAGGCGCGCCGGTGTCCCCCGGGCCTGCGATGGGGCATGGCGCGGCCATGGGCCAGTTGCTCCGAGGAGCTCCTGTGGCCGCCGTCGGCTAGGAGCCGACGGCGGCGGGCGGGTCAGTTGACTGCGAGCAGGTCGACTACGAAGACGAGGGTCTCCTCAGGCTTAGTACTCCAGTCATTAATCGTGTCCTGAGCTGGTTCTTCTTCGGTAGTGGCAGCGGCGGGCGATGGCTTGGTGGTGTCTGCGCCAGTGGGACCAGTTCAGAGCGTGCAGTTGTCGGTCCTGGTGGGGTCTGGGGGTGGGGCAGGAGAGTGTCCAGTAGGCGCCGGATCTCTGCCACGGTGAGGGGGATGAGGTTGGTGGTGTCGTTTCTGCTGCCCCCCTTTGCGGTGGCCAGGGCCCGGGCTGCGAGGACTGCTAGGAAGGCGTGGGCGAGCATGGCCAGGGTGATGTGGCGATACCAGCCCACGTAGCGTCGGACCTCGTACTCGTCCAGGCCGCACTGGCTCTTCGCGGCCTGGAAGCACTCTTCGATGGCCCAGCGTGAGCCGGCGACGCGGGCCAGTTCGGCGATCTCGACGCCGACGGGTGCGTAGGCGAGTTCGCTGGGGTCGGACAGGCTGCGTCGGGCCATCACCCAGCGGTGATGGGTGGGTAGGTCCGGGTCGAAGATGATGTTGGCGGGCAGTTTGGCCGCGGCCCAGCCGTAGACGCGCGGGCCCTTGGCTCCGTCGCCGCAGGAGAGGGTCTGCCAGGCGTGGGCGGGTGCTTCCTCGATGAGTTGGTCGATGCGCCAGATCCCGGCCAGGGACTTGATCTGTTGGGACTTCGGCACCGCCACGACATAGCCGACGTCGAGCTGCTCGAGCAGGCGGCGGAAGGACCAGTCGTGTCCGTAGGCTTCGTCGGCAGTCACCCACGCGGCGGGCAGGCCCGCGGCGAGGCAGCGCCGGACCAGGCCCTTGGCCAGCTCGCCCTTGGTCGCGAAGGTGCGCTCGTCGGGGACCTTCGCTTCCCGGCACCGCTCTCGATCCTTGGTCCAGGACTTGGGCAGGTAGCTCGCGGTCGACGCGGGCTCTGCCATGGCCGGCGGCGTAGGGCCGCGAAGACACCGATCTGTTTGTAAGCACGTGAACGGGCACCACGGTATGACGAGGCGATCGTAGAGATGTGGATGAGTCTCAGTTCGAATAAGGCCCTGCGGAAATGGGCGGCGGAGCGGAGTCAGTAGATTTGGCGCGGAAACAGAGTGAGGGTCACATGTCGGCGGATTGGAAAGTTGAGATCGTCGAGTGCGGCGACCTCGTGCAAGACGATGACGAGGCCACACCCCCGGAGGAGGCTGCGCGGCGCTGGAATCGGTACGTCGAGTTGGCCGATTCCGTGACCGGAGAGGAAGGAGCGGAAGGCGTCGCTGCAATCGTTTCCTCGCTGAAGGCCGAAGAGGATTACGGGGCATACCAGGCGGCACACGCGGCCCTGTCCCGCTTCCCTCGTTCGGACCTCGGTAAGGGGGTGGCGTTGGCGGCGAGAGGGCTTGTCTCCATCCCGAAGGATGGCAGCGGTAACGTTCTCCTGATCCTGGCGCGTGCGGGTGCCGTCGCCGTGAATAGCTTCAACGAGGCCATCCAGGCATCCGAGTCGAGTGTTCAAGGAGAAATGCGCGCACTCGTGGAGTTCCACGAAGCGGAGGAGTGGTTTTCCGATGAAGGCGTTCGAAATGTTCTCCTGATGCCGCGGGGGTAGTTGCAGAGTGGGATTTCGAAAGCCCTACCGGTTTTGGCGCCGGTGGGGCTTTCGGGTACCTTGACGGCAACGCTGACGGCAACGTCAGCGAACAACTGCTGCGGGTGGGTCGTCCTCGGTCCGGCCGAGGGCATCGCCCAGAGCGTCTATGGCCTGGCGCTGGAGGCGGAGTCGGACATGGGCGTAGATGCCGGCTGTGACGCCGATGTGGGCGTGGCCGAGGATGACGCTCGGAGGGGGGCTTGTTGGTGTATCGCGGGCTTGCTGGCCTGGTGTGTTGTGGGTTCGTTGAGAGAGGCCGGGTGCATGGTTCCAGCGGGCAGTTCGGGGTGTGAGCTGGGGTTGTGTCATGTGCGCTGAGTGGGACCGGGCTCGTTGTGGGTTTCGCTAGCGTGTAAAGGCTCGGTTGGTGTTTGTGCTGGTCAGCGCTGTTTTGCCTGGTCGGCGGGCAGGGGTTAGCGGCTGCGGGTGGGGCGCCTGTGTTGTTCGGCGAGGTGGTCGAGTTGTACCGCGTCGAGGGCAGCTTTTGTGATGCGTTCGGTGCCGTCGTGGATGGCGGTGATGGCTGTTTGGCGGATGAGGCGGGTGAGGGATCCGATGCGGCCGGCGGTGCGCTGGTGGAGGTAAGCAGCGTGGCGGGGGAGGGTGCCGGGTTTGTGTTGTTCGAGGTCGAGGGCGTTTTCGATGTCGGTGATGACGTCGCGGAAGGGTTGGCGGGTGCCGTGGCGGGCGGGGAGGGTGCCGCAGGTGATGAGGGTGGCGCGTCCGGCGAGTTGAGCGCCCCGTGTCCCGCTGAAGAGAGGGTGTCGGTGACGTTGATGCCGGCGTAGACGAAGGTGGCGGCCAGGCGTTCGGTGAGGTCTTTGAGCAGGTCGGCGGTTTGGGCGCCGGTGGTGGTGCGGGGGTTGAGGCGGTGGATTTCGTCGATGAGGATGAGTTGGACGCCCGCTTGGGTGTAGGTGTGGCAGACGGCGTCGGTGATCTGGGTCTGGGTCATGCGGGTGGCCACGGGGATGCCGAGGTAGCGGGCGAATTCGGTGATGAGGGTTTTCGCGGTGGCGCCGCGGGCGGGACCAGGACGTACGCCACGGGTGCCGCGGCGTGGGCTGATCCGGGCGGGGGCGGGTTTTTGCGGATGTGGGCGAGGTGGCAGGTGCGGCCGACGTTCAGCAAGGCGGTGGTTCTCCCGGCTGCGGCGGGTCCGGTGACGATGAGGGAGGGCCGTGCGGTGGTCTGCTGGTGGCGGCCGAGGATCATCAGGGTGCGGACCTGGGTGGCGAGCTGGCTGATGGCGGGGGTGCGGATGGTGACGAAGGCGGAGTGGTAGGCCAGGCGTTCTTCGGTGCTGCGGGGCGGGTCGTCGGGCTGGGGCGGGGCGGGCGGGTCGGTGGTGGCGAAGCGGTGCCAGCCCTGCCAGGTGGTCAGGGGCCAGGACGGCTCGGCCGCATCACTGTCGCCGGCGCCGACTGGTGTGCTGCCCGCACTCTGCGGGTTCGGGTTCACCATCTGTCGGCTTCCTCGTGTGCGTCGTAGAGCCCGAATCCGGTGGCAGGGGCGGGGCTGAAGTCGCCGTCGGGCGCGTCGTCGAGATCGTCGATGCTGTCGTCCTCGCCGTGCTGCGCCGACTCGCCGGTGGTGGGGTCGGTGTCGTGCTGCAGATGTCGGGCGGCGGGGATCGGCGCTGTGGTGGCGCGGGCGACGAGAGCTTGTTCCGCCTTGGTGGCGTGACCGGTGGTCACGCGGCGCATGAGCTGGTCGAGGGCGTCGGCGAGGCCGGCTTCGTAGTGCTCGGCATCATTGTGGTTGCCGTGCACGGCGAGGGTGCGGATGTGCTGCCAAGTGTGGTCGTTGAACGGCTGGTGGACGTGGTCGCGGTGGATCCAGGGGATCTCGGTGAGGTCACCGTCGGGGAGGCGGATCCAGATCTGGCGGACGTCGTGGGGGTTGTAGTGGATCTCCCATTTGCCGCCTCGGCCGGCGACGGGGGAGGGCTGGCCGCGGTAGGGGGCGAGGAGGTCCGCGTCGTAGGTGCGGTGGTGGATGCGGATGCCGGAGGCGGTGATGGCCTGCCAGCGCACGGGCAGCAGTTCGAGGTAGTCGCTTCGGGTGAGCGGGACGGGGACGTGTCCGGCGACGGCGACGAGCGCGGCCCACATCTGGTTCGGGGTGAGGGCTTTGCGGGGCATCATCGGGTGGCGCAGGCCTTCGTGGGGGCGGTGGTGGTAGTGGACCAGCCATTCGTCGAGGAGGTCTTGCAGGTGGGGGACGCTGTAGCAGGCATCTTTCTCGGTGTCGGGGCCGCGGCGGGTGACGTCGGATCCGGTGTAGCCGGGCAGGTGCTGGCAGAACAGGTGGTTGATGGTGCCGAAGGCGCGCTCGACGATGCCTTTGGCGGTGGGAGCGAAGGGCGGGGCGGGCTGGACGCTGATGCCGAGGTGCTCGCAGGCGGCGGTGAAAGCGGCGGAGACGAAGACTTTGCCGCGGTCGACGACGATCGACTCGGGCAGGACGACGGGCCGGGCCGCCGCGCCGGCCAGGCGCTCATCCAGCGTGGCCAGCCGCTGGTGGGGGAGTGCGGGAGCGTGGTCCATGCGCAGGATGTCCGGCCAGGTCGGCCGGGCGGGGTGCGGGACGGCCATCTCCGCCAGCAGCAGGGCCGCGTCGATGGCCTTGGTCGCGCTGGGGCACAGCACGGCGGCGAGGATGGCGCGGGTGGCGACGTCGACGGCGATCGAAAGTTCGGGGCGGGCGAGGCGGCCGTCGTCGAAGAGAGCGAGGACGTCCAGGCGGGTGGTGTCGACCTGGACCTGCTCGCCGGGCCGCAGCGCCGTGGCGGGGGTGAAGGCCCGTCCGTCGACGCTCGCGGGCACCTGCCGGACGGGCCCGGAGGGCAGTTCGCCGGGCCGGGCCAGGGTGGTGACCAGGCGGTACAGCGTGGCCTGGGACGGCACCGGCACCGTCCCGGGACCGTGTCGGTCTTCAAGGATCTGGTTGATCAGGGGGAACAGGCCGTTGATGGTGCCCTTGGAGCGGCCTCGGCGGCGGCGCAGCGCTTCGCGGACGGCGGCGACGACCCGCTCGTCGGAACGCCCGGTGGGGCTGGAGGTGCGGGTGGTGCGGTGGTCGAGCAGCCCCCACAGGCCTTGCTTGCGGTAGGCCAGGCGCATGCGCTGCACCGTGGTGCGCGAGACTCGTCCGAACCCGAGCGCGGTTAGCTCCTGGGCTTTGGCCTGCTCCCGTTCGGCCAGCGTGTGTTGCTCGGGGTCGTACTGCGGCCGCACGGCTCCTTCGCTGCCGGGCCCGCCGGGCAGGCCACATTCGACTTCCCTGATGTGCCGCTGCCAGGCCAGTGCTTTCTCGCGTGCCGCAGCGGGGGCGGTTTCGAACAGCCCCCACTGCGGGGCCGCCTGCAGCGCATCGGCGCCGATGACGGTGAAGCCGGGGTCGGCGAACAGGTGCCCGGCGAGCACGGCCTCACCCCCGCCGTCCGGGCCGACGAGGCGGATGTCCTGCCCCGAAAGGGCGACCACTTGCCACTTCACGCCACGGAACCGGACGTGAGCACCGACCTTCACGGCCGGCCGGGCATTCCGTCGCGCGGTCACCCAGCATCTCCCGTCTCGGGGCCGCTCCAGCCCCGCGGGCCGACCGGGACGCGTTCGTGCAGTGGCGTGTCCAGGCAAGCCGTCAGCTCGCCGTGCCACAGGGCGTGGAAGACACAGGGGAGGACCTCGACCGGGTCGCCGATTGCTTCTGCGCCCTCGATCAGCGGCCGCGGCCGCGTGAACGCCTCGATGACCGCCGCCTTCAGGCCCAGGCGGCCGGCGTTGCGAGGGTGGCGGTAACCGGCCAGCCATTTCAGGTTGGCGGCCAGGACGTCGTCGAGCGGTGGGAGGCGCCGGTAGGTCCAGCCGATGTGCGCGCACGCTTGCGCCACCGCCACGGCGGCCGTCACCGCCCGCTCGCCGCCGGCGTCGGGGTGGCTGGGGCAGTCGGCGAGCAGCGCGGTGCCGTCGGCACGGCGGGCGAAGAGCTGCGGCACCCAGGAACGCACCTGGCCGCGGGGATCACGCCACAGCAGCCGTACCGGCCGCCCCGCCAGGCCTGTCACGTCCGCATCGCGGTCCAGGACCATCAGCTGGACACGCATCGCGTTCGACCCGGCGGCCACGTGCCGCCCTGTGGTCGCCGACCACCACAGGCCCGGCCCTCAGCGCCTGCCCGGGACCACCGGGAACGCCGACACCGGCGGCAAGCCCTCGAACGCCACGGTCATGGCGGCATCCGCCCACCGCTGCTGCACTGTCTGTCCCACCGGGTCGAGGAACACCGCCTCGAACCCGCCGCCCTGGTCAATGGCCACTCGCCCTGCCCGGCGGCGGGGCCGGGCCGCTCCTGTGCTGGTCACCCGCGCCAGCCAAGCCGCTCCCGCTCGTCCGGACCGCCGTTTTCAGTGTTCCTGCCACGAACGAGTGCCGTATCAGCTAACAGCCGACCCCTCCCTGGCGCATCGTGCTCAGCTGCCGCTCTCCCGCCTGGTCGCGGTCAGCATCTCCCGGAGTACCTCGACGGGCATGTCCGCCCACTGGGCCACCTCCTCAAGCGGCACCCCGCCGTTCACCGCCGCCACCGCGGTCCGTTTCCAGGCGTTCTCGATCAGGTCGGCACTGTGACCGAGCCCGCGCAGGAGCTGCTGGGCGACGTCGGCGGTAGGCCCGGTCTGCACCCCGCGCAGCTGGAGCAGCTGTTCCTCGGCGCTCTCGATCGTCCGGGTGATCAGCGTGCACTGTTCGGCGGGCACCGCCGCGCGCCACATCCTGCCCGTGCCGGGCGCCTTCTTCTCCTTGCCCAGCACCCGCAGCTGTCCGGCCATGGTCGCGCTCTGGTGTTCCTGGCGCAGCCACCAGGGGTCGTTGTCGTATCCGGGCGGCCCGCCCGCGCCGCGGCGGATGCGGATGACGGCGCCCATCCAGGAGGTCAGCGGGCCGCCGTAGTCGGTCGCGGCCAGCGGCCCCAGCCATCCCCGCCCCAGTCGCTCACCGAGGCGGCGGCAGAACATCCCGTCGGCGGGCAGTGCCCGCGGCCGCCCGGCACCGCTGTCCATCCACACCAGGTGAGCCATGGCCGGGTCCAGCAGCGCGTCGGCGACGGCCACCACCTCGGGGAAGACGACCGCGTCCCGCCCCACGATCCGCCACCGCTCCAGATCACCCCCGGCATCGCCGCCCGCGACCTGGTGCAGCCGCCGCGGCCACACCTTCTCCTGCTCCCAGTGCAGGGCCGTTCCCACCACCGGGCCACCACCGCATGCGCCAGCGCGAACACCCGCTCCGGCTCGGCCCCGGCCCGCACCGCCCGCCGCGCCACACCGGCCCACCGCCGCTGCGCCGCCACCACCTCCGGCAGGTGCCGCACGTCCAGATACTCGAGGGGCTGGTCGGCGTCTGCGTCCAGGAGCCACCGTCCGTGCCGGACGCACACCCGGGACCAGAGCGGCGCGTACTGCATGACCCGCCCGGCAGTCCCGGTACGCCGGGCGGCGCACAGGCGGCAGCCGAACGCCACCGGCCCGGCGCGCCCCGCCAATCCGCCACGCCGCCGCCGGCGCTCCGTCCTCTTCGGCGGGCAGTTTGGCGTCTTCCTGTCCCCAGGACGGCAGTGCCCGCGCCAGCACGTCTTCCTTGACGCCGCACAGGCCTGCCAGGAGCTGCCGTCCGGCTGTGTTCAGCAGCACCTCGGCATCTGCTCGCGCGCCCCCGCCGTCGTGCCCGGGCTGGTAGTTGCGCCAGTGCCAGCAGGACCGCAGCACCTTCGCTTCCAGCCCGTAGCGGCGCGCGATACGGAAGATCAGTGACGACGTCGTTTCCCCGGAGAGGGGAGCGACACGGAAGATCCCCGGTGCGGGACTGCAGCCGGGGGCAATCCTGTTGGTGTCGGCCACCTCGTCTATCTCTTGCCGGTGGTTTTGAAGCGGAAGCCGAAGAGGCCGCCGGTTTCATGTTCGTCGGTGAGGCGGGGGCTGCGGGTGTAGGGCTCGGGATCGAAGCCGCGCTGTGCGGCCATACCCAGGCTGTCGGTGTTGATCGTGACGATGTACTGCAGGTTCTCTTCCTCGGTGACTTCGGCGGCGAGTTTCAGGGCAGCGGCGACTTGCCGGTCGTCGACGCCGTCGTAGAGGTGGCTGTCGTGGATGAGGAAGTCGGGGCCACGGCCGTGTCGGTGTGCCAGGACCGCGAGGGTCAGGTCGAAGCAGAAGATGACCCATGTTGCTGATGCCGCGGCTGCCGTCGCTGTCGATGCGCGGCGTGATGGTCAGGCTGTTGCGGCCGGCCTCGATGGCGAGGTAGGCCTCGCGCCCTTCTCCGTAGAGGCGTTGGGCGTAGTGAGAGAACAGCAGGATGGCTTCGTCGGTCTGTCGGCGGCGCTCCTGGAGATCGGTGTCAACGGCCTGCTGCAGTTCCACACTCTTCGCGGTGATCTGCCGGGCGCTCGCTTCGAGGGTCTGCGCCGCTTCGAATCGGTGACGCAGCGCCTGGAGAGCGGCCTCTTCACGCCCGAGGGCTGTCTGCAGGGCCGTCAGAGCCTCCAGCGCTCCTCCTTCGGCAAGGTCTCGAAGGAGGCGGGCTTGGTCCTCGCCCAAGCGTGCTCGCTCCTGCGATGTGCCGGTTTGGTGTCAGTGGGTGGGTGTCAGTGACGGCACGTCAGAGCTGGGCGTTTTCGCTGGTGGGGTGCTGAGTAAGGGCGGGATCACTGACGTGGGGCGGTGCGTGCGGCGGCCGCGGCTGTCATGGGGTGGTACACCCCACTCCGCTCCACTGTCTTGAGAACGGCACTTCTGATCCTTTCGAGGGCTGCGCGGCGGCACGGTGGCCGGTGTCGGTCTTGCGCGGGCGGAAGGGGGCGGGGTGGGGGAGTCGGGCGCGTGGGGTGAGGTCACGGCGGGTTAAGGGTGTCCAGACCGGTGCTGGTTGCGCGGCTGCTGGAGCTCGAGGCGGCCGGGGCGTTGACCACGGCGCATGTGCGTGCGGGCGCCCAGGTCGGCGGGGTGAATGTGCGCACGGTGTGGCGCTGGCTGGATGCGGCGCGGACGGAGGGCCGCGTCGAGCGCAGGCCGCGGGCCCGGCTGGAATTGTCCGACCAGATGTGGGAGGCACTGGCTCAGGCGGGCGGGAACGTTGCGGCGCTGCACCGGCACCTGAAGGCGGCCGGGGGCGAGGTGCCCTCCCTGGCGTCGTTGCACCGGGCGGTGCGCCGGGACCTTCAGGTCGGCAGGGTCCTGCCGGACCGCGCGGTGGCGCGGCGGGAGCGGGAAGAACAGCAAACGCGGCAGGCACTGGCTGACCTCGCTCTGGCCGGACCGAGTGAGGCAGGCGCGGCGAAAGTGGCTGCGCTCCGGCTGCCGCGTCTCGTACCAGAGGCGACCGGGAGCTTGCCGGTGGGGGAGAACGGTGCGGTGGCGGGTGTGGCGTTGTCGGCGGGCGCGCAGCTGGTGCGGACGTCGTCGGTGCGGGCGGTGGCCGAGGCGGTCGGGCAGGCGATGGCGGCCCAGGGCGCGGTGTGTGTCTTTGGCAATCCGGGCCGGGGCAAGACCGTCGCCGTGCGGATGGTGCTCAGCGCAGTGCCTCCGGGCTGGAAGGTGACGTGGGTGCCGGTGCCGGTGCGCCCGTCGGTGGCCGGCATGAGGCGGGCGGTATTCGACGCTCTGGCGCTGGCGGGCCGCTTCCCGCACACGTCGGCGCTGGCCGACGCCGCGGTCACGGACGCCTTGAGTGAGGCGCGGGTGCTGGTGGTCGATGAGGCACAGCGCCTGCCGGTGCCGTGTCTGGAGTACCTGCAGAGCCTGTGGGACCACCCAGATACGCGGATCACGCTGGTGCGGGGCGGGCAGCGAGCGGGCGCTGTCCCGGCTGCCGCAGCTGGCATCACGGATCGGCGCGTGGCAGGAAGTTCCACGCTTGGCCGGAGCGGAAGTGGCGACCGTGGTGACCGGCTTCCATCCGCTGTGGCGCACCGTACCGGCCCCGGACCTGACGTGGATCGACCGGTCGTGCGCGTATGGCACGTTCCGCACATGGGCCGCTTTGACGGCGCACCTGCAGAACGCTCTGCTCACCACCACTGAAGCATCCATCGACCGGGCCTTGCTGGGGCGGCTGTTTAAGCGGGTCGCGCCGCCGCTGTGACCGGAGCGCTCTGCACGGACGGGAGGGCGATCGTACGGTCCCGGCACCTGGCAATAGACGACGTCCCACCCGCGTGAGGGGAGCTGACATGGAGGACGGTGACGCGGTCCGCGCAGGCGGCGGGCTGCCTGCGGCGTCGAGGACGGCACTGCGCGGTCCGGCCGTGCGGCGGCTGCTCGCACTGCGGGCAGGGAAAAAGCTGACAGCAGGACATGTACGAGTGGCTGCAGACGCGCTGGGGGTGTCAGAGCGCACGGTGTGGCGATGGCTGGTCGCCGCTCAGAGCGATGAGACCGCGGCCGCCCACCCCGGCGCACGCTCTCGAGTCGATGCGAGGTTCACGGTCACGCCCGAGGTCCGTGGACTGTTGGCGCTGTGGAAGGGGAACGTGCGGGCGGTCCATCGCGAGCTGGTCCTGCGTGCTGCCAGGCAGTCTCCGCCTGCCGACGCGCCGTCGTTGACGACGCTGCACCGGGCGATCCGCCGTGATCTGGCGCCGGGGGAGCGGGCGGGGCTTGCGGGTGGGGAGCGGGCGGCGCGCAAACATGATGTGTTCCTGGCCCGGCCGCGGGGCTGGCGCAACCAGGTGTGGGAGACCGACCACATGCAGGCCCCGGTTCTGGTCGACGTCGAGGGCAAGGCCCGAAGGCCGTGGATCACCTGGTTTACCGACTGCGCGACGAACGCGGTCACCGGCGTCGCGGTCACGCCGGGGGATCCGTCGAGGGAGTCGGTGCTGGCTGCGCTGCGCTCCGCGGTCCTGCGTGAGGAACCCTACGGCCCGTTCGGCGGCGTGCCCGAGAAGGTGCGGGTGGACCGTGGCAAGGACTTCCTGTCCCGGACGGTGACCGCCGCGTTCGATCTCCTGGAAGTGACGGTGGAGGACCTGCCCGCCTACACCCCTCACCTCAAGGGCACCGTAGAGGGGCTGAACCGGGCGGTGGAGAGCATGTTCCTGGCCTCGCTGCCCGGCTACGCCCGCCAGTCGCGCCCCGGCAAACGGGCTTCTCGTCCGAAGGACGAAGTGCTGCTGGGCTTCGAGGACTTCACCGCTCGGCTGCTGGATTGGACGCTGTGGTGGAACACCGAGCACCGCCCGGCGCCGTTGCGGGGCAGGACTCCGCTTGAGGCGTGGCAGGACGATCCCACCCCGCTGCGGGACGTGCCCGCGGCGGATCTGTGGACGTTCACCCTGGAGGACGCCGGCACCCGCACGCTGACCACCCGCGGCATCCGCTTCAGGAAACGCGACTACGTGGGGTCGTGGATGACCGGTCAGGCCGGGATCCAGGTCCGTATCCGCTTCATGCCCCACCCCGACCACCGCATCGAGGTCTACCACGCCGCTACCGGCCGCTACCTGGGTCCTGCGGATCTGGCCGATCAGGCCACCGAGGAACAGGTCAGCGTCGTACGGCGGGCACGGTCCGCCCGTGCGCGCCGCCTGAAGAAGGACCTGGAGGCCTCGCAGCGCGAGCGCTACGCCGCCGCCACCCAGGCCGAGCCCCCTCGGCGGCTCGGCGCGCTGACCACCGCGCAGGCCGAGGCCGAACTCGCCCAGACTGCCGACTCCGACCTCGCGCAGCTCGCGCTGCCGGACGTCATCCCGCCCGCCGCGCCACCGGCCGACTGGCGCACCCCTGCTTCCCTGGCCGCGCTGACCACGACAGGCCCGCCCGCCCCGCTCCAGTCTGGCTGTTATGGGGCTTCCGCCCTCGACGGCCCGGGCGGGCGGGCCGCACCTCCCTCCAGCGACGAAGACGGAGACGCCTCATGACTGCGGCCACCTACCAGTACGTCGACCTGCCCGACGCCTCCGTGGTCACCACCCGCGCCCTGCTCACTGCCCGGGAGAACATCACCGACACGGTCGCTGCCCGCGCGATGATGTGCATCCATGGCGGCGCCGGCTTCGGCAAGACCCTCGCCGTCAACACCTGTCTGCGCGCACTCGAACCCGGCGGCGAGGACGTCCGCAAGATCACCTTCCGGGCCCGCCCCAGCGCCCGAGCGGTGCGCTACGAGCTGTTCACCGCGCTCGACCTGGCCGGCGAGCCACCGCGCCACCCCAGCGAGTTCGACCGACTGCTGAAGACGGCCCTGGCCGAACGCCCCCGTACCTTCCTCGTCGACGAGGCCCAGTGGCTCAACGGGGAGGCGTTCGAATACTTCCGCTACCTCTGGGACGAACCCTCAACCCAGCTCGCCATCATTTTCGTCGGCGGCGCGGGCTGCCACACCGTGCTGCGCCGCGAACCGATGCTGTCCTCCCGTGTCTTCATCTGGCAGCAGTTCACCCGCCTGACTCCCGGCGAGGTCCTCGAGGTGATTGTTCCACCCGGTCTGGGCCGACGCCGACCCCGAGGACATCACGTTCGCCGACAGCCACGCCGCACACGGCAACTTCCGCGCCTGGGCCCAGCTGACCGCCCACACCCGCACCGCCCTGGCACGCACCGGCCGCCCCCGCGTCGACCAAGAGCTGCTGCGCTGGGCCTTCAGCCGCCTCGCCTGACCACACCGTCCATGCCTCCCGCCCCGCCGCTGCCGTCCGTCACCGTGGTTCTCGACCGTCACGACGACACGCTGCACACGCACACCGCTCTGGCCGCCCACCATCCGCCGTCCGGCCGGATCACCCTGCACCCCGGCCCGGGCACCACCAGCGAAACCGGCCTCGCCCACGACCTTCTCGTCGCCCTGGGCAAACCGCCCCTGCTCCCGGGCCGCTTTCCCGGTGGCCGCCAGCCCGCCTGGGAAGCCGCCACGGCCTGGAGATCGTCCTGGCCGTCGCCCAGGGCTTCGAGGCGCAGCGGGAACCGGTCGGCAAACGCATCACCGCCCGCCTCGCCCTCCTGGA